>CAWEQZ010000001.1:0-44266 GCA_963811295.1 uncultured Rubrobacteraceae bacterium
TTTTGTTTTGGCTAAGAGCTAATAGCTGGTCGTCATTAAGGATTCACCCCTTATTCATTCCGTAAGGTAGGCCTTGCGTCTGAGTGCGACGGTAAGGTAGAGGAGGAAGAGGGCGACGGGTAGCGAGCCTTCGTCGCCGGCGTCGAAGACGGCCTCGTATTTTCGGTTCGTGAGGCCTCCGCTGATGCGTATCGTCGCTCTTTCCCAGCGGGTCCGGCCTCGGCCGTGTTGCGCAGGAGGGACAGCCGTCCTCTGTAGGGGCGGTCCAGGCACTCTATCTCGGGCGCATTCCAGGCTCCGAGAGGATCTGCCGCGAGAATCTCTACGCCGTCCGTGAGCATCGTGTAGCCGGAGAGGGCGGAGCGTTCGATCCGCGCCTCCAGGTCCCCGGCTCCGAGTACCGCTCCCTCGGCCCCGTGAATCTGCAGACGTCCGATCTCCCCGCCCTCCCTGCCGAGGATTGCGAACTCAGGGGCGAGGAGTCCGCGCGCGCGGGCGCCGAAGGAGCCTTCGAGGGTCTCTCCGAGCCTCCTCCAGGGAGTAGGGTCTTTCTGCCTCATGATACCCTTCCATACGCCGGGAAAGCGGTGGAGTTTCCGGATAGAAGACGCTAAATTACGCGAAAGACGGAAGAGAGCCAAATGGAGCTTAAGAACAAAGAGGAGCTCAGGAGCGAGATCCTCCAGTCCTGGTTGCAAAGCGCGTGGGTCTATCCCTTCCAGGGACCGGACGACCGCACCTACCTGCGCCTGACGCCAGGAGGGCGGCTCAAGATGCGTCGCAGGATCGGGGAGCTGGAGAGCGTCCTTGGCGTGGAGGGCACGGAGCTTGCCAGGCAGGAGCAGGCGGGTAGCCTTCCCGCCGAGCGCGACAGGCTCGAGCTCGCGATGATGGTCCAGGCGTACGACACCGAGCGGCGCTTGATCCAGAGCCAGGGCGCCACCCTCGGAACCCCAGTGGTGACGCTGGAGGAACAGGCTCCTCCGGACGCGACTCCTTGATCTGGTAGTCCGGTCTCGCGAACATCGGTAAAGAGGTGGCGTACTCACCCTTACCGTGTTAGGCTTTCCGGGCGGCGCTCGTTCGGGGGGAGGCCAGGACGCGGTGTCGCCAGCCAAGAGGGTGAGGGGGAACCTCTCCAGAAATTTGTCATTCGGGCGCATGAAGGGCCGCTCGTGGAGGGTGGATACTTGAGTCTCAAGAACCGAAGAAAGCGGGACAGGCGCGGGAGAAACGAACATGACAGCGCGTCTCGGGGCCATTACTTGTCCAGCTTGAATCCTTTCGACTCGGGCAAGCAGAGTAGCCGGCGACGGGGTATAGTGGGACCCGTAATCATTATCTGCGCCATCATCGCCGTACTAGTGGCTGCGGACTTCTGGCTGAACTCGGGCAAGATACACCGCGGCGTGGAGGTCGGCAGCGTCTCTCTGGGCGGCAAGACACCCGCCGAGGCGCGCGAGATCGTCAGGGATCAGGCCATGGGTCCGCTCGAGGATATCGACTTCGACGGCCCCGCTCACTTCTCGCGCAAGGCCGGCGAGATGGGTGTTAGCTTCAACATAGATGAGACAGTTGATAAAGCCTACGCCGTCGGACGAGAAGGGAACATCCTCGAACGACTCTCCGAGCGTCTGCGCGCCTCCTTCGGCGGGGCGACGATAGCTCCTGATATCGACTACAGTGCTGCGAAAGCGCGGGGCGAGGTGCGCGAGATCGCCTCCCAGGTAAACCACCTCCCAAGGGAGGCCAACGTAAAGATCTACGGCTCGGAGGTGGAGGTTACGGGGTCCCAGACGGCTACGAGTTAGACCTCGCGGCCACCATGGCGAGCGTGGACAGCGCCATCGACGATATGAGCGGGAAGACCCACCTCAGGGGCGACGTGCTCGACCCTGGGGTCACGACGGCTGAGGCAGAGGTGGCGGCGAAGAAGGCCAGGGAAGCCCTCTCCGAGCAGCTAATGCTCAAAGCCGAGGGGAAGAGTTGGACCCTCTCACCGGTGGATCTGGGGTCGGTTCTCGACGTCACCAAGCAGGACGGTAAGATCGATGTAAGCCTCAACCGCGACCTTCTGGACGGCCGGCTCACCAACGTCTACAACGACCTTACGGTCAAGCCCGTCGAGGCCAGCTACGACTTCGACGCGAACGGCGAAATATTCGTCAAGCCCAGCCACGAAGGGCGGAGCGTCGAAGGCGAGAAGCTAATCGACTCCATACAGGGTGGCCTCTTCGAAGGCAAGCGCGAGTACGAGGTGCCCGTTATGGTGGCCAAACCGCAATTCACCACGACCGAGCTCGAGGCCAAGAAGCCGACCGAGCTGCAGGGCACCTACAGGACCAACTACACGGCGACCACAGACCAGGGTCAGACACGGGTGGAGAACCTCAAGATCGCTTCTGGGGCCATAAGCGGTACGTTCGTGGCGCCGGGTCAGACGTTCTCGATGCTGGACCACGTCGCCAACCTCGACTACTTCCAGACGCACGTAATCGTGAACGGCGCGGAGACCGTGGACGAGGGAGGCGGTCTCTGCCAGGTTACCTCCACGCTCTACAACGCGGCCCTCTACGCCGGTATGGAAGTGACGGATCGCACCGCCCACTACTCGCAGTTGCCCTACATCAGGCCGGGCATGGACGCGACGGTCTGGTACGGTGGTCCTGGAACGGCGGACGACCTGGATATGAAGTTCAAGAACACCTCGGACGGCTACGTGCTCTTGCAGGAGTATGTCTCGAACGACGGCTACATCTACGCCAACGTATACGGTGTCCCCGACAAAGTCGAGGTGGAGATGTCGTCCGAGCCCATCTTCAAGGTCGAGGATGCCTCCAAATGGGTAACTTACTACGAGAGAACGAGGAACGGCAAGGTCGTCTATAGCGACCAATGGGAGACCGCCTACGGCGCCCTTATAGACGACGAAGGCAAGAAGATCCCGACCCCCCAAGTGCCCGTGGCCGAGATAGACGGAACCTACCTCGGGCCAGCATTTTAGAGCATTTCAGCCCGCTCCCTCTCTCCCTCGGCTGCTAGTCAGCATTTCACCCAACTCTCTCGTAACCTCACCAAGACCGTCAACCCGCCCGCCGCCTCTACCAGTTCGTCGTCCCGCCAGGGCGAGGCTGAACAGAACCCGACCTGCTGACAAGCGACGCAGAACCCAAGCTGCTGACAAGCACGCGCCAAGGCGCGACGCAAATGCTCAGCTAGCCTGGTACGCCGGACTCCGGTTTTGACAGCGCTCTCTGGCCGCTCAAGACGTCCTCGGGCCTGCCGCCGGGACGCAGGAGGTGGGCCCCACCCCGCCACAGCAGCACTTCGGCTGGCGCTGGATGGCTCAGGAAGCCCAGGTTGGAAGCGGAGTAGCCGTAAGCCCCGCTGTAGAAGACGCCGATCAGGTCCCCCGCCTCGGGGGTGGCCAGGGGTATGTTGTTGCCGAACATATCGAGCGGCGTGCAGCAGGGGCCGGCTACGGCGATGCCCTCCTCGGGCACCCCGCCCATGCGGGTGAGGTTGAGGAGCGGATAGGCCTTCCTGAACACCTGGCCCATGTTCCCCGTCGCCGTGAGGTGGTGATTCATGCCGCCGTCCGTGACGGCGAAGGTCTTGCCCCTCGTCTCTTTCACGTCGACGACTCTGGTGACGTAGACGCCAGCGTCGGCCACCAGGTAGCGCCCCAACTCGAAGAGGTACCGGCATCCTTCGAGGCACGGATCTTGACGGTAGGAGGAGAGTAGGTCGCGGAAGCCGTCGGCGAAGCCGTCGAGGTCGAACTCGCTCATCTTCTCGAAGTAGGGGACCCCGAAGCCGCCACCGAAGTCGATCATCTCCAGCGGACGGCCTGCCAGGTCTGCCGCCTCCAGCGAGATCTCCAGTATATTGCGGCAGTGCTCCAGGAGGGGTCCCACCTCGAAGACCTGCGTCGCCGTGTAGACGTGGATGCCGCGCAGGACGAGTTCGGCTCTACCGAGCGTCTTCCGTACCGCCTCCCCGAGCTCCGCCTGGTCTATGCCGAACTGTCCGACCGTCCCGCCCATGCGCATCCCCGAGCCCATGAGCTGGGCTTCGGGGTTGATCCTGAGTCCCACACCGATGCTCTTGCCCGCCTCTCGTGCTATACGGGCGAGGCGGTCGATCTCGTGTACGGACTCGACGTTGACGGCGAAGATATCCTCCATGACGGCGCGCCTGAGCTCATCGTCGGTCTTACCCGGACCAGCGAAGACGATGTCTTGGGGCTCGAACCCTGCGGCCAGAGCCACCGCGAGTTCACCCGAGGAGGCGACCTCGGCCCCGGCCTCCCTCTCCGAGGCTATGAGCTGGCACACCCCGAGGCTCGGATTAGCCTTTACCGAATAGGAGATCTCCGTCCCCAGAGCCACCCTGACGCGGCTGACCCTCTCCGAGATCATCCCCCCGTGGTAGAGGTAGAAGGGTGTACCGAACTCCTGGGCCAGCCCGGAGATGAGAGTGCCGGCGGGGGCGAACTCGCCCCCGCTCGTCCCGCCGAAGCGCCAGGCCAGGTCGTTGGCTTTATCCGTTTGAGTAAGCACTGCTTATCCCCTTGCGGTCGATCTTGCCGGAACCCGTCTTGGGCAGCTCGTCCCTGACGAGGATCTCCTTGGGTACCATATAGGGAGGCCCGTTGTTTATAGCGTACTCCCTGACCCTGTCCACGGCACCCTCCTCGCCGCCGTTCCCAAAGGAGATCACGGCTATCACGTCCTGCCCGACGGCAGGGTTCTCCACCCCGAAGGCACAGGCCTCGTGCACGAGCCCGGAACTCAGGAGGAGGTTCTCGACCTCCTCGGGACTCAGGCGGTAGCCCTGGTTCTTTATCATGGCGTCTTCGCGTCCCAGGAAGTACAGGTATCCTTCCGCATCGCGCTCTACGGTGTCGCCCGAGTAGACGACCCGCTCGACGTCTAGGAGCTCCGGCGGGGCCAGAGGGTTCGGGCGGTAGGCCCTCCGGGTCGCCTCCTCGTTGCCCCAGTAGCCCATGGCCACGGTGGGGCCCCGGTGGACGAGCTCGCCCGGCTCGCCCGGCGCCGCCTCTTTGCCATCTTTGGTTATCACCATGATCTCGGTGTTCGGTATCGCCTTACCGATGCAGTTACCCTGCTCGGGCGAGGAACGGTGGATCTCCTCGGGCGCGAGGTACGTCGAGCGGAACGCTTCCGTAAGCCCGTACATGAGGAAGATCCTGGTCCCCGCGGGCTCCAGTAGATTCCTCAACTCGTCGAGGTTGGCCTGGGGTATGCGACCTCCCGTATTGGCGAGGTAGCGCAGGTGGGTAAGCGGCTTCTCCCTGATGGACCTGGCGCCCCGGATCAGGAGCGCCCACAGGGGCGGCACGCCGGTTACGCCAGTGATCTCATGCCGGCGCAAGGCCTTGAGCAGATCCCCGGGCAACCTGGAACGGAGCAGGTACAGGGTCGCGCCGGCCCTGAGAGAGGTCGTGAACTGGCTCATCCCGGCGTCGAAGTTCAGGGGGAGCGCCGAGAGTATCCGGTCTTCCGGCGTGTTCTCCAGGTACGTCGAGACGATCTGGGCCCCTGCGACCACGTTGCGCTGGCTCGTCGAGACGCCCTTTGGCATCCCCGTGGATCCCGAGGTGTAGAGGATGGTTCCCAGGTCGGATTCGGAGACGTTCCTGTCCTCCTTTAAACCTTCGCCCGCTAAGGCTTCCGCCACGTCCAGGTAGGTACGGGCGGCCGGTCCTTCCGGCTTCGCGCCCTTGTAGAAGGCGGTCTGGACCGTCTTCGGCTGGAGTTCCTCGAGCTTCGGGGTGTCCCCGATCATGACCCTTATGTCACAGTCGCCGGCGAGGTACTCGACCTGGGGCGCCTTGAACAGGGGGTTCACGTTGACGTAGGCGGCGCCTATGCGTGATGCGGCGAGCATCGCCGCGATGGCCTCCCAGGACTTCTCCAGGTAGACGCCGACCCTGTCGCCCCTCCCTACGCCCGCTTCGGCGAGCGCGGCGCCGAGGGAACCGCTCTGGCGCTCCAGATCTTCGTAGGTGTACTTTGTATCGCCGTCCACGACCGCCGTTCTCTGCGGGTCGCGCGCCACGGAGTTGTAGAGCAGATCGTGGAGCGTGAATTCTGGAGGCGGTCTCACGCCTCTTTGCTCTCCACGAGTTTGGCGATGGACTCGACGGACCCGAAGTTCTCTTCGTCGAACTCCTCGTCCTCTACGACGATACCGAAAGTGTCCTCGAGGAACACGACGAGCTCGACGGTCTGCAGCGACGTCATTACGCCGTTGTCTATGAGCGGCTCGTCGTTCGGGACGTCGCGCCCGCCGGTCACGTTCTCCTGGAGCCAACCGCGTATGGCGGCCCTCGCATCTCCATTGCCAGAAACCATGTGTCAGCCTCCTTATCTGAGCCAGAAGCCTGCTTCGCCGTCGCCGAAAGACAGCGACCAGTTGGCGAGGTCGCCCGTCGTATCACGCAGGTTGGTATCCGTGAACTTCACAAGCAGCTTGTGGCGTCTTCCCCTGCGGGAGAAGAAGCCCAGACGCAGCAGGTCGGTGGACCTCGGCGAAGAAGGCGCCTCTACGAACCTGTACCTTATTATCTGGACGTCCATCCGCCTGAAGGAACGTACCGTCTCGCGGAGCAGGGCCAGCACGACGTCCTGACGCCCGGGAAGCGCCGTCAGGTCGAGTATGTAGCCGTCCTGGCCGTGGTAGGCGGCTTTGAGCACGGCGTAGCCGAGCAACCTCCCTCCCGACCTCACCCCGAGCACGGTCACGGGGGACTGGGGGGAACCGGGACCATAACGCCAGCGCAAGAACGCCGCATCCTTCTCGGCCGTGCAGGGCACTACCGCCGCGACCCTCTCGAACAGGTCGTCGAAGGAATCGTCGAACCCGTCGAACACCTCGACTTCGAGGTCGCGAGCGAGGCTGCTGCCTAGTGCCTCGTCCACGGCCCGCAGGCCCCCGTTCAGCAGTCCCTGCAGCGGCCTGGGGATCGGCGCGCGCGGGCGCGGGGCCGGCGGCGCGACGTGCTCCTCCACCTCGTGCGCCTCGGCGCCGGGCCTGTGGGTGAACCCTCGGGCCGGCGCGAACTGCTCAGGAAGCTTGAGGAGCCTCCTGAGCGGCGCAGGGACGGAGGGCATGGGTAGGCGCGAGACGTTCATCAGCTTCGCCCCGTACTGCAGGTCGCCGACCACCCCGGCCCCCAGGCGCGTCTCGATGCCGATCACCGCGGGTACCATGTCGCAGACCACGCAGTTCTCGGTCGAGCGGAAGAATGAGCGCATCAGCATGATGGCCTGGAAACCGTGCTGGGGAAGCACCATGTAGTCTCCCGGCGTGTGGGCGACGACCCGCCGGCCGTCGATCCTGTAGTACTGCGGGAACGCCGTCAAGTGGCCGACGACTTCTCCCTCTTGCGTCACAGAGACCCAACGGTACAACTCTCCCGACAGAGGATGATCCGCATACCAACGGTAGAGGGCAGAGTAATAGTCCACTTCGTGAACCTCGGGGAAATCCGGGAACGCGAGAATGCGCAACTGCCCGATCTTGTCTTCCAGCCCTGGCCCCTCGACCGGCTCCACCGCCGCCTTCATCGGCAGAACCCCGATCCGGCGCTCCTCAAAAAGGGAAGCCGGCAAGCCGATCCTTCCGGCATACGTGCTCCATGGCTTGCTCTCTTACCTTCCGATCGGTGACGCAAGGGCCCATCCACTCTGTAGGGTTTCACGGTGCAGATCCAAAAGGCAAAGTGTAATGGAGCCGTTCGAAAAAGCCAAGCCAGGCACCTCTTGGCCGGGGATCTCTCGTGAACAGGAGCGGCCCTCTGTGGTAGTGTTCCGATAAGCAGGAGTGATTTCACGGCGTTCACTCCAGGGAGGTTGAAGCTTCGAGAAAAATCCCAGATAATTGGCGCCTGTGTGCCGCCGCGACCTCGGTGGCGCTAATTGGTATCGCAGGAGGGGCTACTGCTTGAAAGAGATGAGCAAGACGGGTGGACCGGGCACCGCCCGGCGGTACAGTGACCATACGCTACGGGCGGTGAAGCTCAAGCGCAGGAGGACGACCTTCGCGCGCAGGCGCACGACTGCGAGTTTAGCCCTGATCGCGTGTTTCCTGCTGATCGGGACCCTCATCGGCTACTCCCTGACCAGGGGAGACGACGAGATAAGCCGCGGTGTCAGCATCGGCTCCGTCGACGTTGGCGGGATGACCAGAGACGAGGCCCGCGAGGCCGTGCAGGATGACGCCTCGACTACCTTCGAGCAGATCTCCTTCGGCACCGGTAAAGAGGTGTTCTCCGTAAGCGGAGACGCCCTCGGCATAAAGGTGGACGCGGCCTCTGCGGTCGACGAAGCCTACTCCGTCGGCCGCAGGGGGAACGTATTCCAGCACCTCTCCGACACCTCACGCTCGTATCTTGGAGGGGTGAGGGTAGACCTCGACGCCGGGTACGACGGAGACATGGCCAGGAGCGTTCTGGAAGAGCGGGCGGGCGAGTTCAACGAGGAGCCCCAGAACGCCTCCTTCAGCGTCACCGACCGCGGCAAAGTAGCGGTAGAGGAGGCCGAAAACGGTCGCGCAATGGATCAGGAGGAGACCCTGGCGAACCTCGAAGGGGCGCTGAAGAACATGAGCGGTCAGGTGGCCATCGCCGAAGGGGCCGCTCCAGAGCCGGAGGTCTCCACGGCCGAGGTCCAGAGTCACAGGCCTAAGGAGGTTATCGGGGAGTACCAGACCGACTTCCTTTGGGACTCGAACCCGAACCGCAAGTACAACATGAAGCTGGCCGCCGAATCCGTCAACAACACCGTCCTGGAACCCGGCGAGGTGTTCTCGTTCAACGACCTGACCAGGTCACTCGACTACAAGGAGGCGAAGACCTTCTCCAACGGCGGCGTCGGCGTCGCCAACGGTGGTGGGCTCTGCCAGGTGTCCTCGACGCTGTACATGGCGGCCAACTACGCTGGGCTCCAGATCGTGGAGCGTCACCCGCACTACGCCGTGCTCCCCTACATAAAGCCTGGCTTTGATGCGACGGTATGGTTCGGGGAGAACGGCTGGGGAGCCCTGGATATGCGGTTCAAGAACACTACCGACGGCTACATAGTCATCCGCGAGTGGGTCGACGAAAAAGGCTTACTCAACGCCCAGATCCTCGGCCGGCCCACAGGCAAGAAGGTAGAGATGAACACGCAGAAGATCTACGAGGATTCCGTCAAGGGGATCAAGTGGACCACCTACAAGAAGGTGACCGAAAACGGCGAGGTGATCCGCGACGGCTTCCTCTACACGTACCGCTACAGCTTCAACCCGCCACCCCCGGAGAACGCGCCGCACTACAAGACCACCGCCCCCAGGGTCGCCGGGTGGTCCGACCCCACGAACACCACCGGTTGGGCAAGCCCCCACTAGCGCGCCTTGAATCTGTTCCCACGCCGCAAGCCCTGGTACAAGCGTCGCCGTCGCCGGCTGCCGGTCGGCGTTCTGGTCGCCCTGGTGCTCCTGGTCGGAGCCGCATACGTCGTAACCAGTACTCAGGATGGGACGGCCAACCTCTCCGGTCCTTCCGAAAAGGACACCCCTTCAAATCCCCGCGAGGAGGCGAAATCCGAAGCGGCCCCTTCCAAGGGGTCTGGCCAGGGGAAGCCTCCACCGGAGGAACCTGTGCCAGATCCCAAGCAGGACTCGCCCGAGGCCGCGGCTTACGTCGCCCTCGCCCCCGAGTTGCCAGGGACGACCCCCCAGAGCATAAAGGGCGTGTACCGGAGCAAGATAGACGAGTCGTGGGCCTCCGTACGCGTCCAGCCCGAGGACGAGGGGAAGCCCTTCGTCGTCTTTACCCACAAGGATGGGGAGTCGTGGAGGGCCGAAAAGTCCGTGCGCGCCGACGAGCCGAACTACGCGAAGAACGACGTGGTTCCGCTCTCCGGCGTGCCGAAGGATCTCATCGAGTACCTCTATGCCGAGAACGTGTTCGCGGCCGAAGGCCCCGAACCGAAAGACGAAAAGCTGGACCTCGATGACCTGCCAGATGCAGGACCGGCGGAGTTCTCATCTACGGATACGGTTATGGATGGTGTGCCCGAATCCGACCGCGAACGCGTGCAGAAGGTTCTTGAAGGGGCGAGGCAGGAGATCGAGGACTACAACGGTGTTGCAGGTCTCTACGTGTGGGACCTCGAAGGGGACTCGGGCTACGGGATAAGGCCAGACGAGCCGTTCTTCGCGGCCTCCACGATAAAGATACCCATCATGGTGGCCGTCTACCGCAAGGTGGACGAGGGTGAGCTCGAGTTCTCGCAGGAGGTCGAGATCCAGGAAGAAGACTGGGCCGCCGGAGCAGGATGGCTGCAGTGGGAGAAGGCGGGGACCAAGCAGACCGTGGGGGACCTGCTGCTCTTGATGATGACCCAATCCGACAACGTCGCCGCCAACGCCCTGGTGCGCACCGTGGGAGGGGCCGACCACGTCAACGAGGTCGCCCGTTCTATGGGGGCCGAGGATACGGTGCTCTATCAGAAGGTGAGTAGTGAGAGGGGCGTCGTTCCTGCCCTCGACAACAGGAGCACGCCCCGCGACATGGCTACAATGATGCGACAGATAGCCGAAGGCAAGGCCGCGAGCGAGAAGAGCTGCGGGTACATGATCGACCTCATGCACGAGGACAAGCTCGACTGGTGGCTCGACGCCGGCCTACCCCCAGGCGTGGATGCGGCAAACAAGGCCGGCTGGCTCTACAGGGTCTACGATGAGGCGGGGATCGTCGAGAACGACGACCGTCGCTACGTCATAGCGATCCTCAGCAAGCACGGCGCTGCCGACGTGTACCAGGGACAGGACCTGATCAAGAACCTTTCGAGCGCCGTTTGGGAGTTCCAGGAAGGGTCCTAACCAGCACCCTTCCCGGCGGAACGCCGCCGCAGGAGGCTGAAGGCGGACTCGAGCTCCTCCGTCCTCAGAAACAACGCCACCCCCGTGTAGACGGCCAGCGAGACGCCGCCCACCGTAACGAGGACGAAGAGGCGCCCTGTGAAGTCCGAGCCGGTCCCGAGGAGTAAGGTTCCCATACTGGCGACGACGTACATGACCGTCCCTGCCGCGAGGATCTTGAGCAGAGAGCGAACGAGGCGCCGGCCCTCTATCCGGCCTATCTCCCGGCGCGTCGCCGCGAGGCCCAGAGCGGCGAGCACGGCGTAGGCGATAGAAAGAGCGAGCACCACGCCCGTCACGCCCCAGACGCGGGAGAGGCCGTAGGCGAGACCCACGTAGAGCACGAAGATGGCGACGTTCAACAGGGCGGGGGTCTTGGTGTTCTGCCGCGAGTAGAAGGCCCGCACGAGGAAGAAGTACACCGAGTAGCCCAGCAGTCCCGCCGCGTAGACCACGAGTAACCCGGAGACCGTCACGGTATCTGTGGCATCGAAGTTTCCGCGCTCGTAGAGCAACCCGACGATGGGCTCGGAGAGCGAGATCATGCCCACCGCCGACGGTACGACGACGAAGATCATCGTTCTCAGCCCGAAGGAGAACGTCTCGCGGTAGCCGTCGGCGTCCCCGCGGGAGTGATTCTCGGAGAGCTCGGGCATGAGCGCGGTAGCGATGGCGACCACGAAGACGCCGTAGGGGAGCGAGAAGATAGTGAAGGCGTAGTTGAGTTCGGAGAGGGCCTCGAACCCTGTGGCCAGGTAGGCGCCGAAGAGCTGGAAGCTCACGGAGGCGGCAACCAGTACGACCATCGGCCCTGCGAGCCTGGCCGTGGGGAGCAGAGCGGGGTGGCCAAGCTGCGGGCGCGGCCTGTATCCGAGTCTCAACATCGTCGGCACCAACGCCAGGGCCATGACCGCGAGCCCCGCCGTGACCCCTACCGCGAGCACGTAGAAGGCGAGGGTCTGGTCAGTGTCGACGAGCAGGGCGTAGGCGACGAACGAGGCAATGACCATCAGGTTGTTCAGCACGGGGGCGAAGGTGGGCAAAAAGAAGCGTCTGTGGGCCTGCAAGACGCCCGTGCCGATGGTGCTTATGCCGTAGAAGAGCATCTGCAGGCTGAATATCCGGAAGAACAGCACCGCGAGATCCAGCGTCCGCCCGGCCTCGGCGGGGGAGAGCCCCGCTTGCCAGTCGGTGACGAGCAACACCAGCGGCCTGGCGAACACGATGCCCGCGACCGAAAGCACCACCATCAGCGGCAGTACCAGGGTGAAGAGGGCGTTCGTAAGCCGCCTGGCGTCTTCCTCTCCCACCTTCGTAATGCGGTCTACCAGGACAGGGATAAAGATCGAATACAGTATCCCGCCCAGGAAAAGCTCGTAGATCAGGCCGGGCAAAAGGATAGCGGCCGTAAAGGCATCGGCCACGTACCCGGCGCCGAGGGCCGCGGCCTGGGCCATCCATCTCGCGTACCCCGTCGCCCTGGAGAGGACCGTCGCCACGGAGATGGAGAGAACGGACCTCAGGATGGAGGCCATTAGAGCACGCGCCCTGTCGGGCGCTTGTCGGCACGCTCCGGCTTCGCTCTCAGCCCGCCGCCTCGCTCCGGTCGGCGGCTAGTCAGCATTTCAGCAAGTCGTCTCGTGGGCTCACTATTGGCGCAAAACCATACTGCCGCTGGTAGCGGTTCGTCGTACGCGGCTCGGCGAGGCCGCAACGGGAGAAGCTGAAGTGCTGACAAGCGAGGGCTGCAAGGCCCGAAGCGTGCTGACAAGGCGCGAAGCGCCGGGCTGATAAGCTGAGGCGAAGCCGAAGCGTGCTGAGAGCGCAGCTCCCTACGGTATGTCCTCGGGAGGCATCCCGATCCACTTCTTGTAGAGCTTCTCATAGGTGCCGTCGTCCTTGATCTCGGCCAGGGCCTTGTTGACGGGATCGACGAGCGGACTGCCTTTGGGGAACGCAATCCCGTACTGCTCGCCCGTCGAGATGGGTTCGACGAACTTGATCTTCCCGTCGCTCTCTACGATCTTCCTGTGCACGGCAGAGAGGTCGTAGATCACCCCCTCGACCTTCTCATGCTCGAGCGCCGCGAAGGCTTCCCCAATGGTTCTGTAAGGCGCGATCTCCCCTATCTGCTCGCCGTCCAGGAGCTCTTCGGCCTTCATCTCGCCCGTCGAGCCGGCCTGGACGCCGACGGGTGCCTCGGCGAGGTCATCGATAGACTGGACTTCCGACTCGCTCGCTACCAGGAGCGCCTGGTCGGCGTTGAAGTAAGGATCGGAGAAGTCTATCTGCCGCTCGCGATCTTCGGTGATGGTCATCGCCGAGATAGCGGCGTCGAAGAGATCGGTGTTCAGACCCCGCAGGATACTGTCGAAGCGGACGTTCTCGTATTCGACCTCGAAGCCGGCCCTCTTCCCGATCTCCTTCATGAGTTCTATATCGAACCCCTTCGGTCTACCTTTGGGGGAGGATTCGAAGGGCGGATAGGCGATGTTGGAGGCGACGGTGATCTTCCCGCCCACTATCCCTATCGGGCCCGTGGTTTCGCCAGGAGCGGCTCCCTCGAATGACTCGTCGGTTCCCGCGCTGCAGCCGACCGGGAGGACCAGCGTAACGGCCATGACAAAGGCCAGGACGAGCACCGCCGGAAGGTGGCTCCTCGACCGTCTCGTCACCGTGAACTTATCCTCCTGTTTTCTGCCCTCTAGTCTGACCCGGCCGCGGTGGAAAGGATGAATGCGGCCGGACCCGGCCGCCGGCGAGTTAGCTGGGTACGACATCTCTTTGCACAGGGTCGGAGCCCCGCTCCAGAACGACAATACTAATTACGCAGCGGCATCTGGTCAAGGAGGCCGGGTGTTGCCCGGAAATGACACCCGTGCTACGGTGCCGCCCTACCGGCACTAGAGAGGGAAGACACGACTCATGGTAGGGTTCGATGACGGACTCGCACAGGCCATACGCGGCGCCGTACAGGCCAGGCGCGAGGACGCAGTGAGCCTGTTGCAGGAGCTTGTGCGCGTCCCTTCTGTTACGGGCGAAGAGGGTGCCGTGGGGGCGGTCGTCGGGCGCGCCTTCTCGGAGCGCGGCCTCGAAGTGGACACGTGGGAGGCCACGCGCGAGGAGACTGAACCGTACCGCGAGCACGTCGGGCAACAGAGCAATTACGAGAATCGACCGAACGTCGTCGGCATAAGGAGAGGGACGGGGGACGGACGCTCCATCCTGCTCAATGGCCACACCGACACCGTGGACCCGGGAGATCCGGCCGCGTGGAAAGGGGATCCACTCTCGGGCAAGTTGGAGGGAGATCTGCTCTACGGACGCGGCTCCTGCGACATGAAGGGCGGGCTCGTCACCCACCTCATCGCGCTCGACGCCCTCTCTGACCTCGGTCTGGGGCTGCGCGGCGACGTCACCGTGGCGGCGACGGTAGGGGAGGAGAACGGGGGGCTTGGCGCCCTCTCGACCGTTTTGCGTGGCTACCGCGCCGATGCCGCCCTCATCACCGAGCCGACCCGTCTCGCCCTCGTGCCAGCCCAGGGTGGTTCGCTCGTGTTCCGGCTGAAGATCCCAGGCCGCTCGGCCCATGCCGCCGTCCGCGATGAGGGCGTCTCGGCGCTGGAGAAGTTCGTCCCCATCTTCGAGAACCTGCGCGAGCTTGAGCAAGAACGCAACGGCGTCCTCAGCCACCCGCTCTACGGTAACTTACGTAACAAGGTGCCCATCAACATAGGCGTCGTACGGGCCGGCAACTGGGCCTCGACCGTACCAGAGTCGCTCGTGGCCGAGGGCCGCGTCGGCCTGATCCCTGGCGAGGAGGTGGACCCCTTCAAGAGTCTCTTCTCCGAACGCATCGCCACCGTCGCCGAACGCGATCCGTGGTTACGTGAATATCCGCCCGAGTTGACATGGTTCGGCGGCCAGTTCGCCCCCGCCGAAGTCGAGCCCGACGCCCCGATCTGCGAGGCCGTAAAGAGGGCCCACGAACGGGTAACGGGTGAGGCGCCGGCTGTCGAAGGCGTACCCTACGGCGCGGACATGCGCCTCTTTATCCGCTTCGGGGAGCATGCCCTGCGTGATGTACGGCGCCGGGGATGTGAACGTGGCCCACGCCCCCGACGAGCACATCAGCGTCACGGATCTTCTGACCGCGGCCAGCACGGTCGCCTGCCTTCTCGTCGACTGGTGCGGCGTGGATAAGGGTTAGATGGAAGAGGGACCAGGGGTACCGCGCCCCTGGCCCCTCCTGCTAGCGTCAGATCGTGATGTCTTCTTCCTCCTGCGACTCTGCTCTCGCGTCCGCGACGTGGCCCCGCACCTCTTCGGGCGTAAGGCGCACCGACATGGCGTAATAGTAGATGGCGATGCTGAAGGCCGCCACGAGAACGACATCAATGCCGAACGGGAGGAGTCCTGTGCCGCCGAAGTCTGTTGGGCTCAGGTAAGAGAGCACCCCCAGCCCGATAAAGTACGGCCACAGCCATGAACCACCCCGCCAGTCGAGTCTCGGGAGAAACTCCGATGGGTTGACTATGTGGCCAATACCGAGGAGCACGTAACCGACAGCGATCGCTATATAGAGCCTCCAGAGGACGTCCCAACCGGTCCAGTAGATGATCAGGTTCGCTACGACGAAGGCTGCGACCGCGACCACTTCACCGGCCGGCAGCTTGAACGGCCGCGGGTGATCAGGCTCCTGGCGCCTCATAGCTCCGAGGGCGAGTGGCACCGTCGCGTACCCCATCACGGTCGCCGAGATTATGAACTCGACGAGCGACGACCATGCCGGGAACGGTAGGAACGCGATGCAGCCGATTAAGAAGCTGGCGAGGATACTCACGATCGGGACGCCCCCCTCGGTGAGGTACCCGGCCTGGTGCGGGATGTAGTGGTTGCGGCCGAGCGCGAAGGACAGGCGCGAGCTCGCCCCTATGTAGATGAGTCCGGTCCCGCCCGGGGAGATCATGGCGTCTATGTAGATGAGCGTCGCGAGCCAACCGACGCCGACCACGGTCGCAATCCCGGCGAAGGGACCTGCGTCTTGCGGGAACGAGATGTTCGCCCACCCGTTCTTGAGCTCCGCGGGATGGAGGGCGCCAATGAAGGCGAGCTGCAACCCGATGTACAGGATGACCCCGATCAACATCGACCCGATGACGGCCAGCGGGATGTTGCGCCCAGGGTTACGAGTCTCCCCTCCGAGCTGGATGGCCTGCTCGAAGCCCTGGTAGGAGAACATTATGCCGCCGACGCCAAGGGCGCTCAGAATGCCCGTGATCCCGAACGGGGCGAAGCCACCCTGGGCGGTAAAGTTGGAGGGGGTGAAGGCCACGGCTATAAGGACGATGACGGCTAGGAAGGGGATCACAATCTTCCAGATCATGATCACGTTGTTGGACTTCGCCAGGCTGCCCACGCCCAGGAGGTTTACGATGGTGAATACACCCATCAATGCCACGGAGAAGACGATACCGAGCCCCGTCAGGACCTCCGTGCCTCCTTGTTCGACCATCATCCACGGGAACCATTGAATCAGGTACGTGGTCACAGCCAGGACCTCGATGGGAGCGACCGTGACGGACCCGATCCACACGATCCAGCCGATCGAGAACCCAGCCAGGCTCCCAAAAGAGAAGTGTGGGTAGCGGGCCGATCCCCCCGCGACCGGGTACATGCCCCCTAGCTCGGCATGAGCGAGCGCGAGGATGAGCATCACCAATCCTCCTACCACCCAGGAGATTATCGCCGCGGGGCCGGCGGTCTGCGCCGCGAGTAGCGACCCGAACAGCCACCCTGACCCGATTATCGATCCTAGCGAGAAGAAGAGCAGCCCTACCGTGCTTACCTCTCTCTGTAGTTTGCGCTCAGTCTGCGCCCCTCCACGCTCTTGCGTTTGTGTAGCCACTACGTACTCTCCTTTGCTGACCCAGCAGATCCGTCAACACACATCCATGATTTACGTCCTCCAACTATTCTCCGACATCGGTATGTAACCGCGCCGACGCCTCCCATCATGGCCACGTCGCGTAATTCTTCTCGGCGATGATCGTTTGTTCCTTCCCTCTCGTTGCAAGATTTTCGGCATTGTGGGCCATCGGTCGGCCCGGAGCAAGTGCCCCCGAGGACCCAGGCTTGCGGTGTAGAATAGCCTACAGGCAAGCTAGCATCCTGGGGGAGCCTTGGATAGTCTTTTCGATACTGCGGAGGGCGGCGAGAGCCGCGAGAGACGGCTGGAGGAACTCGCCCGCCAGGTCTCCGTATGCACCAAATGCGACCTGGCCAAGAGCCGCACCAACACGGTCTTCGCCACAGGAGATCCCTACTCGCCCCTGATGCTCGTCGGCGAGGGGCCAGGCGAGAACGAAGACGCCACGGGACTGCCTTTCGTCGGGCGGGCTGGCAAGCTCCTCGACGACATCCTGGCTGCTGTGGACCTGACCAGCCAGCAGGTCTACCTGACGAACATGGTGAAGTGCCGTGCCGCCGTCGAAGAGGGAGGCAGGATGCAAGAACCGCCAGCCGAAGACCGGGGAGATAAGGGCCTGCAACCCTTATCTGCAGGGCCAGATCGAGGCCGTCAAGCCGGAGATCATCCTCTGCCTCGGCGGTCCCGCCGCGAAGACGATCATAGACAAGGACTTCAGGATCACCAAGGACCGCGGCGGGTGGTACGAGATAGAAGGCATCAAGACGATGGCGACTTTCCATCCCGCCTACGTCCTCAGGCAGCGGGGTGATGACCTGAACAATGCCAAGCGCCTGGTCTGGAAAGACATCCAGAACGTCTACGCCGAGTACCAAAAGGCGATGGAGGCGCGAGAGGCGTAAGGGCGGGCGACCATATAGCGATTTTCTATTCCCGATGCAGGCCGTCGGCGATATCTGATAACGACCGGCTCGAGAAATGTCTGCCGAACCGTCTGAGATCCTGGTCCCCGGGCTAGGAGAGCGCGGAGATCAGAAGCCCGTTCTCCTCGGGGCTGCCGATTGTGACCCTGCTCCATCCGACGGGATACCCGAGGGCCTCGCCCTCGCGCACCAGCACACCGGTCTTCTCAAAGACCTTGGGGACGGCGCGAACCATGACGAAGTTCGTGTGCGAGGGCACGTACTCCAGACCCGCAGCCTCGAAACCAGCCTGGACGCGTTCGCGCTCTTCCTTCATGAGACGCGAGCGTCGAGCGATGGCTCCCTGCAGCCGCATCGAGGCCGTGGCGGCCGCCTGCCCCGCCTGGTTCACGCTGAACGGCACGTGGGCGCGCCAGACGTGATCCGCCAGGCGCTCGGAGGCGATGCCGTAGCCGACCCTCAGGGCCGCGAGACCGTGCACCTTGGAGAAGGTCCTGGTGGAGACGACGTTCTCGGAGCCTAGGGCCAGTTGGTGCGAGCCGGCGTACAGAGGATCGTCGACGAACTCGTAGTAGGCTTCGTCCAGGATCAGGAGTACGTCCTCCGGCAACGCCAGCGCGAACGAGCGCACCTCTTCGAGCGGCAGGTACGTGCCCGACGGGTTGTTCGGGTTGCAGAGGATCACGATGCGCGTCTCGCCAGTGACGGCGTCGAGCATGGCGCCCAGGTCGGCCCTGTGGTGCTCGTCGAGCGGGACCTTGCGCGTCCGCAGTCCGACTACGCTGGCCGCCGAGACGTAGAAGGGGAACGAGGGCCAGGCGATGACTAGCTCACCGGGGCGTTCCACCACCTGCATAAGGTCGACCAGCACCTCGCTCGTGCCGTTCCCGACGACGACGTTATCGATGCCGACGCCAGGGTTCGCCTCGGCTATCGCCTCGCGTAGCGGGTCCGAGTCGCGGTCGGGGTAGCGTCCGGCCCTTGCGAGGGATTCGACGACCGCCTCCCTCGCCTCGGGGAGCGGACCGAAGGACAGCTCGTTCATCGTCAACTTGACGTAATCCGTCGAGCCGCGGTCGACCGAGATCTCCTCCTCCAGCCGCGGCGGGTGGTAGGGACGTATCTCTTCAAGCACGGCCCTTAGCTTCAAATCAGTCTTCCTCTCCGAGAGACAAACAACTTTGCAAGAGAAGATAGTGCACCCGAGCGCCCCCCGCAACGCGACGCCCGCAGTGCGACGCCCGCGCGGTCGGCGCCGGGGTCGCCGAGGTATAATTGGCGGAACGTTACCAGGACAGCCCGCGGAGGAGCTTTGGATAGTCTTTTCGATACTGCTGAGGGCGGCGAGGACCGCGAGAGACGTCTGGAGGAACTCGCCCGCCAGGTCTCCGTATGCACCAAATGCGACCTGGCCAAGAGCCGCACCAACACGGTCTTCGCCACAGGAGATCCCTACTCGCCCCTGATGCTCGTCGGCGAGGGGCCAGGCGAGAACGAAGACGCCACGGGACTGCCTTTCGTCGGGCGGGCTGGCAAGCTCCTCGACGACATCCTGGCTGCTGTGGACCTGACCCGCCAGCAGGTCTACCTGACGAACATCGTGAAGTGTCGTGCCGCCGTCGAAGAGGGCGGCAGGCTCAAGAACCGCCAGCCGAAGACCGGGGAGATAAGGGCCTGCAACCCTTATCTGCAGGGCCAGATCGAGGCCGTCAAGCCGGAGATCATCCTCTGCCTCGGCGGTCCCGCCGCGAAGACGATCATAGACAAGGACTTCAGGATCACCAAGGACCGCGGCGGGTGGTACGAGATAGAAGGCATCAAGACGATGGCGACTTTCCATCCCGCCTACGTCCTCAGGCAGCGGGGTGATGACCTGAACAATGCCAAGCGCCTGGTCTGGAAAGACATCCAGAACGTCTACGCCGAGTACCAAAAGGCGATGGAGGCGCGAGAGTCATAGAGGTGGGCGTGCTTCGCGCAGCCCTGCTCCTCCAGGACGAAACAACGTAAACATTCTCATACCGAGTTTTGGCTGCGCCTGCTATAGTGCAAATCTGTAGAACAAAATCGTCGAGAAGGGCACCTAAAGCGTGGTCAGCACAACTACCGGCAGTCGCATGATGGACAGCACCGACAAAGAGATACTCAACCGGATCCAGCGCGAGGTCCCGCTGGAGCGGGAACCTTTCGAGGCCATCGGGCGCGAGCTGGGAATCGCGGGCGACGAGGTCATCCGGAGGATAGAGTCTCTCAAGCGGGGGCGCGTGATACGCCAGATCAGCGCTATCTTCGACACGCGCGTCCTCGGCTACGAGTCGAGCCTGGTCGCCGCCAGGATCCCGGCCCACAGGCTGGGCGAAGGCGCCAAGGCAATAAACTCCCACCCCGGCGTCTCCCACAACTACGAGCGCAACAACGAGTTCAACCTCTGGTACACCGTCGCCGTCCCGCCCGACTCCCGCCTGGGACTCGAAGGCACCGTCGACGTGCTGCACCACATAAGCGGCGCCGAGAAGACCCGCATCCTGCCCACCCTGAAGCTCTTCAAGATCGGGGTGACCCTGGATATGAATACCGGCGCCACGGTGAAGAAGGAGGCCCCCCAGTACGGCGAGTCCGACAGGGAGAGCGCCGACAGGAACATCTCGGAGGACGACAAGGCGGCCATCAGGGCCCTCCAGGAAGATGTCCCGCTTACGCCGCGTCCTTTCGACCTGTGGGGAAGGCAGGTCGGTCTCTCCTACGAGGAGCTTTTGGAGAGGGCCTACGATCTGCGCGACCGCAAAATCATGCGCCGCTTCTCTGCGGTTCTCTACCACCGCAAGGCCGGCTTCAGGGCCAACGCGATGGGGGTCTGGAGGGTGCCCGACGAGCGCATCGACGAGGTGGGCAACGCCTTCGCCCACTACCAGGCCGTCTCCCACTGCTACCAGCGGCCGACCTACGAAGACTGGCCGTACTCCGTCTTCTCCATGGTCCACGGCCGCAGCGTAGAAGAATGTGAGAACGTACTCACTGCGATGGCCGAGGAGACGGGACTTACGGACTACACCTCCCTCTACTCAACCCGCGAATACAAGAAGACGCGGGTGCGCTACTTCACGCCCGAGATGGAGGCCTGGGAACGCCTCTATGCCGGCATCCTGCGCTGATTTAGGTATCAGGCTACAGGCTTCAGGTTCTGGGGGAGGAACCCTTCCTTGTTGAGTGTGGCGCTACTCGTGGCGCTGTTTGCGGCGTTGCTCGCCGGGATCGTCACCGGGCTTACGGGCTTCGGGCTGGCCCTTATCAGCACGCCCATACTCCTGTTTGTCTACGAGCCCCGTACGGTCATAGTGCTGACCACCATCTTCTCGATCGTCATAAACAGTGCCGTAGTATGGGACTCCTGGCAAGAGGCGAGGCGCCGGCTCGCGCTGGCGCTCTTGATCCCTGCCCTCTTCGGCATCGTGGCCGGCGCCTGGGTGCTGAGCGTGATCAACCCCGACTACGTGCGCCTCGGGGTCGGCGTAATCGTGATCTTCTCGGCCTTGCTCCTGGTCAGGGACGTCAGGCTGCCCGGGGCGGATACGCGGTGGGGGACCCTCGTCGCCGGTACGGCGAGCGGGGCGCTCTCCACCTCGACCGGGCTCGCCGGCCCCCCTATCGTGCTGCTCCTGGCCTCGCGCGACCTCCCGAAGCACGAGTTCAGGGGGACGAGCGCGCTGTACTTCTTGCCCATGAGCGTCGCCGGGCTCGCCGTCCTGGCCCTCCGCGGTCTCGTGGAAGACTCGGAGATCCCTCTGGGGATCCTGCTAATCCCTGCCGCCATCGCGGGTAAGGCCGTAGGCACGGCGCTCCTCAGGCACGTCTCCGAGAGGGCTTTCCGGACGATCACCCTGGGTCTCGTGTTCCTGACCGGCGCCCTTGGCGTTAGTACCGCAGCATGGACTCTCTGGTAATCGGACGCAGAGGAGCGCACCGGGCGTCCGGGCCTCGCGTCGATGCTGGTGAAGCTATCGCGACGTTTCCGTCAACTGCTGGCGTGGAATAATCTCTCGGTTGGCCAGAAACAGGAGGCAAAGAATGACCGTAAGGGTCGGGGCGCAGATTCATCCGCAGCAAGCCAGTTACGCGCAGATGCGCGACACGTGGGTCAGGGTCGAGGAGATGGGGGCCGACACGCTCTACAATTGGGACCACTTCTACCCGCTATACGGCGACCCCGATGGCAAGCACTTCGAGTGCTGGACGCTCCTCGGGGCGATGGCCGAGGTCACGGAGAGGGTAGAGTTCGGGGCGCTCGTCACGTGCAATTCCTACAGGAACCCGAACCTGCTCGCGGACATGGCGCGTACTGTGGACCATATTTCGGGCGGACGCCTGATACTCGGGATCGGCTCGGGCTGGTTCGAAAGGGACTACGACGAGTACGGCTACGAGTTCGGGACCGCGGGAAGCCGGCTCTGCGACCTCGACGCCGCAATGCCCGTCATCGAAGAGCGGCTAGGGAAGCTGAACCCACCGCCCACACGGGAGATCCCCATCCTCATCGGTGGCGGAGGCGAGAAGGTTACGCTACGCATCGTCGCCGAGCACGCCCACATCTGGAACGGTTTCGGGGACCCTGAACAGGCCGCCCGCAAGAGCGGCATCCTCGACGACTGGTGCGAGAAGGTCGGGCGTGATCCGAAAGAGATAGAGCGCTCTATATCGATCAGCCCGGAACACATCAAGAACGCCGATCGCTACGTCGAAAGAGGCATCACCCACCTCATCCTGGGCTTCGGCGGCCCCGACTACGACCTGAGCCCCCTCGAGGACCTCATCGCCTGGCGCGACGACTACAGGGAGCGCAACGGAGAGACTATCGCGAGCTGATCGCACCATCCAGGTCGGCGATGAGGTCCTCTTTGTCCTCGATGCCGACGGAGAGGCGCATGAGGCCGTCTGTGACGCCCCTCGCCTCGCGTTGCTCGCGCGGGATGGCGGCGTGGGTCATGGTGGCGGGGTGGGTTATCAGGGACTCGACCCCGCCCAGACTCTCGGCGAAGTGGAAGACCCGTGTCTTCTGTACAGCGGCGTGAGCAGCCTCGGCGCCGCCCCTGAGGGTGAACGAGATCATCCCCGAGAACCCGCTCATCTGTCTCTTAGCCAGCTCGTGCTGGGGATGGTCAGGCAGGCCCGGGTAGTACACCTTGTCGACTTCGGGATGGTCCTGTAAGAACTGCGCCACCGCCAGTGCGTTCTCCTCGTGTTGGCGCATGCGGACGGCGAGGGTCTTGAGGCCGCGGAGTACGATCCAGGAGTCGAACGGGCCTGGTACGGCGCCGGCGGCGTTCTGGTAGAACTTGATCCCCTCCTGAAACTCCTCGCTCGAGGTCGCGACAGCCCCGCCAACCACGTCAGAATGGCCGCCCATGTACTTGGTCGTGGAGTGGACCACGATGTCGGCGCCAAGGGCGAGCGGGTTCTGGAAGTAAGGCGATGCGAAGGTGTTGTCCACAGCGACGAAGGCGACCCGCTCATGCGCCATCTCCGAGAGCTTCGCAATGTCGGAGAGGGTCAGCATCGGGTTGGTCGGGGTCTCGATCCAGAGCAGCCTCGTCTCTGGCCTTAGCGCTTCTTCCACGGAGGTAGCATCGGTGGTATCCACATAGGTGAACTCGAGCCCACCGGAGTGAGGGAGGACCTTATCGAAGAGGCGATAGGTGCCGCCGTAGAGGTCGTCTCCGGCGACGACGTGATCCCCCGGCGAGAGAAGACTCATCACCGCGGTCGTCGCGGCGAGCCCCGAGGCGAAGGCGAGGCCGTACTCGGCTCCTTCGAGGGCCGCCACGCACTCTTCCAGGGCTGTGCGGGTCGGATTGCCCGTCCTGCTGTACTCGTAGCCCTTGTGCTGGCCAGGCGCCTCCTGGGTGTAGGTGGAGGTCTGGTAGATGGGAACTATCGTCGCCCCGGTCGTGGGATCTGGGTCCTGCCCAGCGTGTATGGCGCGCGTGGAGAATCCGCTGCCCTCGAGCTTCATGATCCCTCCTCGAAGATGCGGTAGGACCTTTTGAGGTCCTCCTGTGTAGCGTCCGAGTTGGCGAGCACCCATTCGTCGTCGAAGACCTTGGAGACGTAGTTGCGCCCGGTGTCCGGCAGCAGAACGACGACCATGGCGCTCCTGGGCAGTCCCTTCGCCGCGCGGACCGCACCCACGGCGGCCATCCCGCACGAGCCCCCGACGAAGAGGCCCTCTTCAGACATCAGGCGGCGGGTCATGAGGAACGATTCGCGGTCGTCTACCTGGATCACCTCGTCCACCACGGATGGGTCGTGGTTGCCGGGATAGAAGTCCTCCCCCACGCCCTCGACGGCGTACTGGTGTATGTTGTCGGGGTCTGAGAATATAGATCCTTCGGGGTCGACGCCGACGACCCTGACCTCGGGACTCTGCTCCTTGAGATACCGGCCCGCTCCCGTGATGGTTCCGCAGGTCCCCATCCCGGCGACGAAATGTGTTACGCGGCCTTCGGTCTGGCGCCAGATCTCCGGTCCCGTCGTCTCGTAGTGGGAGAGCGGATTGGCAGGGTTCTCGTATTGACCCGGCTTGAAGCCCCCAGGGATCTCGTCTGCCAGTCTCTCGGCGACGGCGTAGTAGCTCTCGGGGTCGTCTGGCGGCGCAGTCGGCGTGACTACTACCTCGGCGCCCATAGCCTTCAGCAGGTCCTGTTTCTCCTTGCTCACCTTATCCGGCATCACGCAGATGCACCTGTAGCCTTTGACCGCGGCGGCCATGGCCAGGCCGGCTCCCGTGTTCCCGCTCGTCGGCTCGACGACGGTCCCGCCGGGCCCGAGGAGCCCCTCCTTCTCGGCGATCTCGAGCATCCTGACGGCCGGCCTGTCCTTTACCGAGCCGGCGGGGTTCAGGTACTCGGCCTTCGCAAGGAGGGTGGCCTCTATGCCCTCGTCACGCTCTATTCTGCCCATACGGATCAGGGGTGTATCCCCGACGGACTCGAGCACGTTCTCGAAATAGTTCATCCCGGTAGATTACCATCACCCGCCCCTCCGGACGCCTTCGCGTATAATCCCCGCCCATGGAACAGAGCCCCTGGAAAAGAGAACGCGTCCCAGGCGAAGTGGAACTCGCGATACACCGCGCCGGAAGAGGTCCAGACCCTGTGGTCTGCCTGCACGGCATCACGGCCCAGCACAGGGCCTTCAACGCCTTGGCGCGCTACCTGGATGCTTCGCGCGGCCTCGTCGGTGTCGACCTGCGCGGCCGTGGCGACTCGGACAAACCCGAGTCGGGATACAGCCTCGAAGCGCACGCGGCCGACGTGGTCCGCGTCCTCGACCACTTAGGTCTTCGGAGCGCCGTACTGGCAGGACACTCAATGGGCGGCTTCGTAGCATTGAAGACGGCCCTCTCATTCCCCGAGCGCGTCCGCGCCCTCGTCCTGCTCGACGGCGGGTGGCCCCGCGTCGAGACCGGGCCCGAGGAGATGACGGAAGAGGAAAAACAGGAGGCGGCGGCGCTGGAGGAGGGACTCGCGCGGGCCTTCGGGCGCCTGGACATGATCTTCGAAAGCCCGGAAGCCTACCTCGACTTCTGGTTCCCGGATCGGAGCCTGACGTTGGACGACCTGCCGCCCGACCTCGCCGACTACTACCTCTACGACCTCGGTAAGGTCGAGGGCGGCTACAATCCCAAAGCCTCGCGGGTGGCGGCGGAAGAGGACTCACCTTCCGTGTCCTCCACCAGCCCGACCGCAGAGGAGATGCGCGGCGTGGCCTGTCCTGTCGCGCTGGTCAGGGCCTCGCAAGGCTTCTTCCCCGGCAGCGAACCGCTCATCTCTGATGAGACGCGCGACATGATGGCAGGAGCGCTTGACATCCGCGAAGAGATAGTGCTCGAAGGCGCGAATCACTACACGATGCTTTGGCCAGAATATACGAAGATCTGGGCTCCCAGGGTCTTCGATCCGCCTTTCTGGGATCGCTGAGAGCGGGAAGCTCTATTGCGGGTCGGGCGCGAGTAGCTCGTGTTCGGTTGCCCAGCTGGCGATCTGGGCCCGCGAGCGGAGTCTCAGCTTGCCGAGGATTCTGCCGACGTGGTTGCCCGCTGTGCGCTCGGAGATCCCGAGGTGGGCCGAGATCTGGCGGTTGGTGAGGCCTTGCGCGACGAGGACAACCACCTCGCGCTCGCGACCGGAGAGATGGGGAGCGGGTTCGCCGGCCGATGGATCCCTGGGCACAGGCGTCGAGGGTGGATCGACCTGATCCCTGGAGAAAGCGTAATCGGCGGCCTCGTCGAGCGACATCGCCCGCCCCTTGGCCAGAGCTTCGTCCCACTCCCTTTCACCTAGCAGGGAACGGGCTGAGGTCACACGGGGCTCGTGCAGGGTCCGGTCCCCTGGTGGCAAAGCGATGCCGGTCACCTCGCGCGCCTTCTCCGCAGCGCCCCACAGCCTCGCTGCCAATGGGGCCTCCCGCCGGGCGCCTGCCAGGCCGGCCATACCTTCCAGGGCGTTGATAAGGCTCGCCTTTCTGCCGGCCCTCCGGCTCAGGGCCAGGGCTTCGTCGAAGGAAGAGATGGCCCGCTCATACTCACCCTGACCCAGGGCGGCAAGACCCAGGTTGACAAGGGTTTCGGGGACGACCTCCTCACCCGCATCCTCGTGTTCGCGGGCGAACGCCAGAGTCTCTTCGCAGAGCGCCGTAGCCCGTTCGTTGTCGCCCTGCAACACGGCCGCGTACCCCAGGCTGCACAGGGACACGCCGATGCGCAATGCGTCCCGCGTTTCCCTGGCCAGCTCCAGGCTTTCCTTCCACAGCGCCGTCGCCCGTGCGGGATCTCCGTCCTCGTTGAGCGCCAGGATTCCGAGCAGATTGTACGCGTGGTACCTCTTGATCTCCGTGGCGGCGTTTTCTTCTTCCTCCAGCTGCTGGATCACCGAGAGGTTCTCTTCGAGATACCGCTTCGCCCGCTCGTTGTCTCCCGTCGACACGGCCAACGTACCCAGGCTATTGAGGGCGGTCGCAACGTTTCCACTGTCATCCAACTCACGGGAAAGCTTCAGCATCTCTCTGTAGGCTGCTTTCGCCCGCTCGATATCGCCCTGGTACTGTGCCAGCCATCCCATCCCTTCGAGCGCCCTCGCGCGTTCGGGCCCCTGTTCGCCGCCTGCGAGTATCGCATCGAGCCACTTTCGACCCTCGCTGAGGTAGCCTTCGGCCAACCAGAACCGCCAGAGTGCCGCCCCGAACCGCAAGCCCTGACCGGCCTCTCGACGTTTGAGGACCCACGAGAGCGCCGCCCGCAGGTTGTCGTGCTCTCTCTCCAGCTGCTTAACCCAGTGGCTTTGCTGCGATCCGGCCAGCTCTGGTTCGGCCTGTTCCGCTACATCGAGGAAAAAGACGACATGCTGGCCCTGTGCCTCGTCGGCTTGACCGCTCTCCTCTAGCTTCTCCCTGGCGTACTGGCGGATGGGCTCGAGCATCCGGTAGCGTGTGGCGCCGTTCGCCGTCGGACCCACCGTCACGAGCGACTTGTCCACCAGCTCGCCGAGGAGGCTATGGACGTCGCCGCGCTCGATGCCGTCCGCGGAGCACACCGTCTCGGCGGCCTCCAGGGACCAACCTCCTGCAAACACGGCGAGCCGGCCGAACAGCTTCCGCTCCGGCTCGGCCAGTAGCGCATGGCTCCAGTCGAGCGAGCCACGCATCGTCCTTTGCCTGGGAGTGAGCGTGCGCCCGCCGCCGGTTAGGAGCCCGAGGGAGTCGGAGAGCCGCTCGGAGATCTGCTCTACCGCCAGCACACCCACCCTCGCCGCCGCAAGCTCTATGGCCAGTGGTATGCCTTCGAGTTGCCTGCACACTTCGGCCACCGCTCCCACGTTCTCAGGCGTAAGCGCGAAGGCCGAGGGCCGGTAGAGCGCCCGCTCCACGAACAGCCGCGCCGACCCATAGCCTTCGAGATCCTCGACCTTCATCAGCCGGCCCGGGTCGGGCAGGGGGAGGGGCGGCACAGGCAGATTGACCTCGCCCCTGAAGCCCAGGGCCTTGCGGCTAGTGGCAAGGAGCCGCAGCTCTGGGCATGAGAGAAGCAGATCCTCCACCAGCCGCGCTACGGCATCCACCAGGTGCTCGCAATTGTCCAGCACGAGCAACATCTGCCTGGACCGCAAGGCGTCGACCAGCGTATCGAGGAGCGGTTCCCCGGGACGATCTGGCACCTCCAGAACCCCGGCCACCTCTTGAACCAGCAGTCCCGGCTCGGAGAGTGGCGCGAGATCGACGTGCCACACCCCATCCTGGTACGCGCCGACCAGGTCAGCGGCCGCCTCCAGCACCAGTCGCGTCTTGCCCGATCCGCCGGTGCCCGTCAGCGTCAGGAGTCGCGTCATGGCAAGCGCGCGCTTGACTTCCAGGAGCTCGCGCTCGCGACCCACGAAACTCGTCAGCGAGACGGGCAGGTTATGGGTTCCCGCTCCGGACGTCTCCTCCGACGTAGAAACGGTGGGCCGGACCGGCCAACATCTGCCAGCGACTATGTCTTCGCGGAGCCGCCGGATCTCCACAGCTGGCTCCGCGTCCAGCTGCCTCCAGAGTATCTCTTTGAGTCGTTCGTATTGCGCCAGGGCATCTCCCCGCCGGTCGGAGATGGCGTAGAGACGCATCAGGGAGGTGTGCGCCCCTTCGTTGGCCGGCTCCTCAGCCACGACGCGCTGGAGTGTCTCGGCAGCGGGGCTGTATACTCCGCGCTCTTCGTAGAGCCTGGCCAGTCCTTTGAGAAGCTCCAGGTACGTCCGCTGCAGATTCGCACGTTCGTCCTCCGCCCAGTCCTCGAAACGGTCCTCGGGCAGAAGTTCCCCGGCATAGAGGTCGATGGCCATACGGTAGGCCGCGGGCTCACGGGAGCGCCGGGCGGCGAGCGCGGCCTCCTCGAACGTCTCAGTGTCGACCCAGAGTTCGTCCTCGGGACAAAACAGGAGAGATCCATCCTCCGACACCAGGTAGCGCGATCCTCCTGCACCCAGAGCCTTGCGGACGGCGTGGAGAGTTTGCCGCAGGTTGTTGGAGGCGGCGCTCTTGCTGGAGCCGGGCCAGAGGAGTTCCATCACCCTCTCCCTTGGCAGGCGGTGTCCCGGAGTGAGGGCGAGCAGCTTGAGGAGGCTCGCTGCCTTCTTGAGACGCCATGCGTCGCCTGTGATGCTCCGGGGTCCTACCGAGACCCGAAAGCCGCCGAGCAGTCGGATACGCATGGGCTCGGATCTTGCTACGTCTTTATCTTCGGCAAGAGGGTACATCCCATCCCCTGAATCGCTCTTAACAATTCTCCTACAAAATTGGGGCATGCGTCAATGAACAGCCGATGAATCGGCGGCCGGAGTCGAAGGGCGGTGGATTCTCACCCGCTCCTAGAGTCGGTCTGCACCGGCTTAAGGTGCGTCTGATTGGGGAGCCAAAGGACGGCGCGTCTAGCCGGGCCCATGTTCCAGGGCCCGGCCGTTTGAGATGTTCCCTCAGATTATAGAGGGGGCTTCCTAAACCTACTCCACCGTCAGGTAGTAGGTGTTGTCCTGTGAGAAGCCGGCGTTCGGGGCGCTCATCTCGAAGTGAATCGTGTGCTCGCCCACCGACAAGCGCGGCAGCGTTACCCAGAGCCCATCGGCCACCCCATCGTACGAACCCGCGTCCAAAAGCCCACCCTCTGGGACCGTGGCGGTGAAGAGGGGAGAATCCGCGCGGATTACCTGGTTGCTCTTGATCTTCTTACCGTCGACAGTAACCCTCATCTTGAACTTGGGATCCGCAAGCACACCATCTATGTAATCATTGACCGCTTGGCGCGCTACATCCTCGGTCTCCTCGGGTTCGGTGATCAGAAACACGTAATTCACGACGGGGAAGAAGAGCTGCGTCCCGACCGGGACGGTGCAGGTGCGCTCCACCTCGCTTCCGTCGAGCGTTCCGGCCAGGAACCATGTGTTGCGTGGTATGTTGGTCAAGGGCTGACCGTCGCACTGTCCCTCGCTGTAGTTGGGGTCGCCGCCGATAAGGGGATTGGCTTCTACGGGCTTGGACAAGGCCCATTGCCACCAGTCAGCGGCCAGTTCCGCGGTCTCCCCGGACGCCTTCGCGTCCTGCCCGACCTGCGCGAAGGTCATCGGCGAAGCCAGGACCAACGCCAGAACGACGCTGAGCGCCATCAACACTATACGTTTCACTTCCTCACTCCTTTCGCTGGCGGCCTACTTCCTTTAGGCCGCGTCTACTTGCCAACGAGCACCAGAGTAGGAGCCTGGCGTTATCTGGACGTTAGCTGGAAGGGTACGAGGCGTGAGTATTTCTACTCATTTCCGGTTCCAACTCGAGAAACGCGTTCGCCTACGGAGCACCTTGAAGGTGCGGAAAGTACTAATCCGTTTGAGGTGGGGTGAGCAGACCGTGTTCGGTGGCCCAGGTGGCGATCTGGGCCCGTGAACGGAGTCCCAGCTTCTTGAGGATACTGGCGACGTGGTTCCCTGCAGTGCGCTCGGAGATCGAGAGCCTGCTGGAGATCTCGCGGTTGGTGAAGCCCAGGGCGACGAGGACGGCCACCTCCTCCTCTCGGCGGGTAAGCGTGCTTATGGGTTCGCCGGCCGGTGGCCTCTCCGGCACAGGTGCGGTGGGTGGAGCGGTCTTTTCTGCGGAGAGGGCGTACTCGGAGGCCTCTTCGAGCGACATCGCCTGTCCCTCGGCCAACGTTTCGTTCCACTTCCTCTCTCCGAGCCGGGAGCGGGCTGAGACCAGGTAGGGCTCGTGTAGCGCCCGCTCGGGGGGTGGCAGCGCGATGCCGGTGACGTCTCGTGCTGCCTCCGCTGCCCCCCACAGGCGTGCAGCCCTGGCAGGCTCCCCTAGGACTCCGGCCAGGCTGGCTATCGCCTCCAGGCAGTTGATGACCGTCGCCTTTCTTCCTGCGTTCTGGCTCATCACCAGCGCCTCGCCCAGGGACACCCTCCCGCGGTCATAGTCACCTTGCAGCAGCGCTACAAGGCCCCGGTTGACCAGGGTTTCGGGGACGATCTCTCTGCCAGCACTCCCGAGTTCGTGGGCGAGCGCCAGTGCCTCTTCGCAAAGCGTCGTCGCACGCTCGTAGTCACCTTGCATCAGCGCTGTGTACCCCAGGTTGGAGAGGGTTGCCCCTACCTGAAAGGTGTCTCCCGCTTCCTGAACCGATGCCAGGCTTTCCTCCCACAGCGCTGCCCCACGGGCGTAGTCGCCCTCCTCGTTGACCGCCAGGGCCCCCAGCAAGTTGAGTACGTAGAATCTCTTGAGGGTCGTTGCGGCGTTTCCTTCCTCCTCCAACTGCGCAAGCACTTGCAGGTTCTCCTCGAGCAGCGCCCTCGCCCGCTCGTTATCACCCTGCGTCACGGCGAGGGTCCCGAGACTGTTAAGGGCTGTGGCGACCTTCCCCTTGTCGTTCAGATCTTGGGACAATTCCAGCAGCTCTTCGTATGCCGCTTCGGCCCGCTCAGTGTGGCTCTGGTACTGTGCCAGCCATCCCATTCCCTCGAGCGCCTTTACCCGTGCGGCTGCAGGCTCGCTACCAGCGAGTGCCTGCTCCAGCCACCTGATCCCCTCGCTCACGTAGCCTCGAGCGAACCAGAATCGCCAGAGCGCTCCGCAGAACCGGAGGCCAAGTTCGCCCTCACTACTGTCGAGTGCCCACGAGAGCGCCTCCCTGAGGTTGTCGTGTTCCCCCTCCAACCGCTCCACCCAGAGTCTCTGCTGCGGCCCGTCTAGCTCGGACTCGGCTTCTTCGGCTAAGGCGAGGAAGAAGGCGGTGTGCTGGCCTCTTGCCGCGTAGGCTTGCTCACTCTCTTCCAGCTTCTCCCTGGCGTACTGGCGAACGGGTTCGAGCATCCGGTAGCGCACCGCGCCGTCCGTTACCGGAGCGGCTACCACGAGTGACTTGTCCACCAGACCGCCGAGAAGATCCAGGACATCGTACTGCTCGATGCCGCGACCAGAACACACCTGTTCCGCTGCTTCCAGAGTCCAGCCCCCGGCAAAGACCGAGAGTCGTCCGAACAACGCTCTCTCGTCCTCGCCCAGGAGTTTGTGGCTCCAGTCGAGCGTGGCCCTCAAGGTGTGCTGCTTCGGTTCGACGGTCCGGCTGCTGCTCTGTAGCAGATCCAGGGATCGTTCTAGCTTTCCTGCGACCTGATCGACTGCCAGGGTTACCAGCTGTGCCGCGGCGAGCTCTATGGCGAGCGGTATCCCGTCGAGCCTCCTGCACACCCTCGCCACAGCACCGGCGTTCCCTTCCGTCAGCCCGAAGTCCGGTACTGTGAGGCGGGCGCGCTCCACGAAGAGGCGCACGGCTTCGCAGCCCATCAAGTCTTTGGCGGACAATCCACCGTTTCTGGTCTCCGGCAAGGAGAGGGGGCCCACCTGCCTGACGGCCTCTCCACCCACACCAAGGGGCTCCCTGCTTGTGGCGAGTATTCGCAGGCGCGGGCACGAGGAGAGGAGCGCCTCCGCGAGGTCCGAGGAAGCCCGGATCAGGTGTTCGCAGTTGTCCATAACGAGCAGCAGCTCTTTGCCCCGCAGCCCTTCGAGGAGGGTGCCGAGAAGCGGATGGCCAGGCTGCTCGCTCGTCCCGAGGGCACGCGCCACGGCTTCCGGCACGAGGCCAGGCTCCGAGAGCGGCGCCAGCTCGGCCAGCCAAACTCCATCAGGGTAGGCCCCGGCGAGGCCGCGCGCCGTCTCGACGGCCAGCCGTGTCTTGCCCGAGCCGCCCGCGCCGCTAAGTGTCAAGAGACGGGTCACGGAGAGCATCCTCCTGGCCTCGGCGATCTCATGCTCCCGCCCCACAAAGCTGGTCGATGAGACGGGCAGGTTGTGCTCGCCGGCGCCGTCAGACTCCCTCCCGACAGAGTACGCAGGAGCCTGCGGATAGCTTCCGGCCCTTATCTCTGCGTAGAGGCGGCTGGTCTCGGTACTGGGCTCTCTGGAGAGGTCCTCCCGAAGCCGCTCGTACTGCAGAAGCGCCTCCTGGCGTCGCCCGCAAAGGGCATACAGGCGCATCAGGTCGGCGTGCGTCTCTTCCCTGGATGGATCTTCGGAGAGCGCTCGCCGAAGCACCCCGATGCCCCTCTCGTATTCCTCGCGCCCTTCGTAGAGTGTTGCCAGATCCAGGAGCAGCGTGAGGTACAGGCGGCGCAGTGATTCGCGCCTGCTTTCCGTCCACCTCTCGTTACGGTCTCCCGGGAGCAGCTCTCCGGCGTACTGCTCGATCGCCGCTTCGTATGCGGAGGGAACCTGTGTGCGACGAGCGGCGATAGCCGCCTCTTCGAAAGCCTCCGCGTCCACCCACGAGGACCCTTCCCGGCCCAGAGTGAGTGCCTCGTTTTCGGAAATCAGGTATCGTGAACCCTCTGCCTTATCGAGGGTGCGGCGGGCGGCGTGGAGGGCCTGGCGCAGGTTATTGGAGGCGGCTCTCTTCACGAGGTCAGGCCAGAGCGCGTCCATTGCCTGCTCCCTGTGCAGCCGGTGACCTGGCGCGAGAGCGAGCAGTTTCACCAGATTCGCTGCTTTCCTCAGGTGCCAGGCGTTCTCCTCGATGGTCCTGGTCCCTACCGAGACACGGAAGCCACCGAGCAGCGCTATCCTCAAGACCTCGGATTCTCTGACAGTAGTGTTTGTAGTCTTGTTGTCTACCTGTGCCTGTCTTCTACGATGTTGCGACATCCCCATACCGATCCCGACAGAAGTGTCATCCCGCCGACCGGTGCCGCCCTGCTCCAGTAGCAAAGCGGCCCTCGGTCGTCTCCCTCGTGTAAGCGACATATCATAGCTACTGGGCGGACGCCGTGCACGTTGTCAGGGTAGAGGTTCGGTGGGCCGGAACCGCCGGCCGGCGCGAAGGATCTATCCCTGTGCCGTGAGATACTCTTTCTGTATCCTGCACAGCAACGGTCGCGAGGGTAGAGTAGAAGGTTTCGGCGTCGGAGATCTGGCAGTTCCTGATGTTGGCCGTAGGGTTAATTGGATCCACTTCTCGCCCATGGCGTCCGCCTCCGGATAAAGTCCACATAACAAGAGTGGAGGGCAGGTATCTCCAGCAGGGTGGCTTTTCCCAGCAAATCCTGAAACCTGTAGCCTGATGCCCGGTCGTATAAGACCTTCCACGGACCGCTCTAGAGGCACGTAGCAGCACCATCGGTTAAGCTAGATGGTGGCTCCCGCGCCAGGAGTGCATTCGACCGGAGCCGGGCGATGAGTCTCGTTGCCGAGGACAGGGGATGGACTCCACCAACGACTCTCTCTTAAGGAACTCTCGCTTTTTGCGGCTCTGGATCGGCCAGGGGACCTCTTTCGTGGGCGACGCGGTCTCCATGGTCGCGCTCGTGGTCCTCGTAGTAGAGATCACGGGCAGCGCCTCGGCCGTGGGAGGTGCGCTCTTCGCCCGTCTGCTGCCCACCATAGCGAGCCCCCTGGCCGGAGTCATCGCGGATCGCGTCGACCGCAGGTTCGTCCTGGTAGCCAGCGACCTTGCGCGGGCGGTTCTCGTCCTGGGGCTGGTCTTCGCCAGGGATCTGGCCACCATCTACGTCCTCGTCTTCCTCATGGGCCTGGCCCGTACGGTCTTCAATCCCACGGTCCGGGCCGCCTTCCCGAGCGTGGTTGGTGGAGGAGATCTAACACGGGCCAACGCCATCATCAGCGGCACGTTCAGTACCTCCATAATGGTCGGTCCGGCCCTTGGGGGCCTGCTGGTCGCGAGTATCGGGGTCGACGCCGCCTTCCTGGCAGACGCCGTAACGTACCTGGTCTCCGCCATCCTCCTCTTCACGGTACCCTTACCCCGCCCCCGCCGGGAGAGCGAGGAAGAAGCAAGCTTCGTGCACGACCTGCGGTCAGGGTTCGGCTACCTCGTCGGTGCGCGCATACCTCTGGCGATAGTCGTCGGGGCCTTCCTCACCATACTTACGATCAACGCGACGGTGCCAGCCGAGGTGTTCCTCGCCAAGGAGACGTTCGGAGCCGGGGATGCGGGTTACGGGCTGCTGGTGAGCCTCTGGGGGGGAGGCATGGTGCTTGGCTCCGCCATGATGGCCGTGCTGGGGGACAGGATCAACCTGGTTCTCATGTACTTCCTGAGCATCTTCGTCGGGGCCTCCGCGTTGGTGGGAACGGGTCTGGCCCCCGCCTTCGTCCTCGCCCTCGTTGCCCTGACCGTCGAGGGTGCCGCTACCGGCATCGACAACGTCGCGACCGATACAATCCTGCAACAGCGCGTGCCCGAAGCCTTCCTGGGACGTGTATTCTCCATCAGGTTTCTAAGCTATAGCGCCGGAGAGGCCCTCGCTTACCCCGCGGGCGGCTTGCTCGTGGATGCGGTCGGGCCCCGTTCCACTTACATCCTTGCGGGCATCGCAACCGCAGCAGCTGGTCTACTCGTTCTGCTTGCTATGATTGCGATTCCCATAAAGGGCGGTGCACAAGCCGATCAAATGCTTCGACATCGTGCTGAGAAGCAAGAGTAGACACCTTGCAAAGCAAGGTGGAGCGAATAGTGGCAGCATGCTCTTTTTGTGCCTAAATCCTTTCGATTACGGGGATTATCTGGCACAATCAAGCAGCAATGATCCAAATGAGACGAGCAGAGAGGGGGGGTGCAGAGATGACCATTGGACGTTCCCGCGCTTGGTAGGCCGAGACCGGAGTAAGGAAGATGAACGGAACGATGAGCAGAGAGGGGGGGTGCAGAGATGACCATTGGACGTTCCCGCGCCTGGTAGCATGTTTTTCTCACTTGTGTCCGGCCCGCGTCGTGTGCGAGAATGTAGGCACTAAGACGTAGGCTCTACATAATGTTGGAAGAGTTGGGCGAGACCGACCTCAAAAGATATATCGCTGTTCTGGCGGCTCTCGCCGTAACACTTACTGCGTCTTGGATCTACTGGTATGACGTAGCGGTTGAGCCACGCTTCATTTTGGGAGCGGCGGTTTTTGCCGTATTGCTCCTTCTGGCTGATTTGTTTCCCGTAAGGTTAGGGGAGCGTTGGGACCTGAGCACCGTAGAAATCGGCTTCATAGCGTCGGTGGTCATGCTAGGCCCATTCTGGGCTACGATATCAGCCTTGCCCTACGCTATGCGCGGAGGGCAAAGGGATTGGCTACGCACGGCTTACGAGACGAGTTCCGTTACCATAGAAGCGTATCTGGCAGGCTTGGTTTTCTCATTCGCGTCTGGACCACTGATAACAGGTAGTCCTGGACCTACGGCACCCGTCGTCTACGCAACTCTTGCGTCAGGGATAATGCTGCTGAGCGTCAATGTTACGATCAACGCGGGTGTCTTGAAGGTGAAGTATGGCCAGAGATTCGAGAAATCTTGGAAAGAATTCATAGAACCCTATCTACTCCCGCACGCCGTAGCAGTTCTTACAGTGGGGTTGGGGATACTGATCCTGCTTACACGTGGTCCGGTAGCGGCACTGGTCGTGGTCGCCGGCTCTCTCGTGAGTCAGGTGCTCGTGTACCGCTCCCGGGAGCAGGCGAAAGAGAACCGCGAGTTACGGGCGCGGGTGGGGTCTCTGGAGCAGGCTCTCACGACTTCCAACACGACGTTCGGGACCATGGTCATAAGGGACCTTGGCGCGAGGGATGGATACACCGACCGCCACGCGGCGGCCACGGCGACGTACGCGTCGGATCTGGCCCGCGAGATGAAGCTGGACGATGCCCGCGTAGGGCGGCTGCGGATGGCAGGTCTTTTGCACAACATCGGGTTGTTCGGGTTGCCAGAGGATCTGCTCCTGGCGACCGGCAAGCTCAACTCCATCGCCCAGAGCCGGCTGGCCGAACACGCGGCGCGCGGTGAGGAGGCACTCGCTGCGGTCACTGAGTTCGAAGAGATGGCCTCCTGGGTCAGGTGGCACCACGAGCGTCCCGACGGCAGGGGATACCCAGACAAACTGCGCGGTCCCTGGATACCGCTGGAAGCCAGGATACTCGCCGTGGCGCAGGCCTATGCCGCCATGGTGCTCGACCAACCCCGCCGCCCCGGCATAGGGTCCGTGGAGGCCAGGGAGAAGTTGAGCGCGGGCATAGACACCGAGTTCGACGGGGTGGTGGTGCGGGCGCTGCTGAGGCTCCTCGATACGGAGTCCGAAGGATACCGCAGGGCCGACGACCACCGGTTCGTCTTCCCTGTACCGGAGAGCAAGGGAGGCGCGAGACTCGAAGCACCCGATCTGCGCGCCCAGGATGGCCTCCCCCAGATCCTCCCCCAAAACAGTCAGTAGTCTCAGATAGAGGGGAGTGAGGCAGGAGAATGCGCCAGATCAAGTCGGCATCAACGGTGGCCTCCCCCCGGGCCGGACTGATCCGTGTGGCGCTGGCGGGGGCCGTAGCCTTGATGTCGGCCCTGGCCATTCCCGGGGCTTCAGTTGCTTATCTTGCTCCAGGACTCGCGCTGCTCCTCGGGATGTTCTTGATCGTTGGGCGGCCCGCGATCTTTGTGCGGGAGAGGCTCGTACGCGTCTTTCTCGACTCCGCCATCCTCGGGGTGCTGGTGGTGTTCACCGGGGGAGCGGGCTCACCCTACTTCTCCCTTTACTTCCTCGCGGCGCTGGGGATAGCCTGGATCGAATCGCGGCCGAAGGTAGTGGCGGCTACGGCCGCGTTGGTGGCCGGGTATCCGGCCGCAGTCGCAGTCTCGGAGGGTATCGGTGCGCTCGGTTCTACCACTGTGATCTTGAGGACGGGCCTCATCGCGCTCTTCTGTGCGACCGTTGCGTTCCTGGGCTCCGAGATGCAGGGTTTCAGGAAGCACGCTAGCAGACTCTCCTCCAACCTGGCAAACCAAATAGATCGCGTGGAGAGCGACGAGCGTCTGATCTCGAGTTTCGGACCCGTGATGAAGGTCTTGAGCCTGGAAGGCATACTCGGATGGACCGTCGAGGCGGCCCACACGGTGGGTGGCGGGCCGTACGCGCACGTCGCCGCCCTGAAAGGCAACCATCACACGACCATACTGGAGGGTGACTTCGACGTCTGCCCCAGTTGGTGGCATCCCTCGATCCAGCGTCTCGTGCTGCAAAGTTGCCGCAAGGGCGCCACCGTGCGCAGCGAGGAGGAGATCCACGGGATAGAGGGTTTCATGGCCATACCCCTGGGTTCTGACGAAGACGAGAAGTGGGGAGCGGTGATCGTCGGTGGCGGTGAGTACGGCACCGAGGAGGAGCGTGTCCTGAAGCTCCTCGCCGGAGGAATAGGCCCCGCCCTGGAAGGCGCCGGGGACGCCCCCGGCGGGCTGGACCAGCTCACAGGGTTGCCGAACCGTGCGTCGCTACACCGAGTTCTGCGCCAGGAACTCTCCTACAGCAGGCCGCTTACCGTTCTGGCGATGCAACCGGCCGTCGTTAGTGACCCCGGCATGGCCACACGTGATGCCATCCTCCAGAAGATCGGAAGGCGGCTTGCGGATGGCAGGCAGCGCGCCTTTCGCTATGGGGACGAGGTGTTCGTCGTCCTCCTGAGCGGGCCGGGCGAGAGCAGGGCCCGCCAGGCAGCGCTCGCGTTACAGCAACATTTCTCGGAGGATGCCGGTAGTCCTGACAACGGGGACGCGACCGCCGCCGTAGGCTGGGTGTTCGCCGAGGAGGGGGACGAAGGCTCGGTCCTCGACGCGGCCCTGCGCGCCCTGAAGAGAGCCAAGGGACGGCCTGAACGGATCTCCGGGTTACCCGCGGGAGTTCAGGACACCGAGCGATTCTTCGAAGGCCGAGTCTTGGGGATCGCCTGGACGCTTGTGGAGGCCCTGGAGGCAAAAGATCCTTACATCAAGGAGCATCTGAGGGCCGTGTCAGGTCTCGCCCTGCGCATCGGCAGCGAGATCTCCTTGTCGGGCGAACAGATGGAAGCCCTGGCCAGCGGGGCATTGTTGCACGACGTAGGCAAGATAGGCATACCGGATCGCATCCTGCAAAAGTCCGGTCGCCTGACCGAGGATGAGTACGCGGAGATAAAGCAGCATCCGGTACTCGGGGTCTCGATCCTCACCCCTGCAACAGAGCTCGCATCCGCGTTGCCGGTCGTCAAACACCATCACGAGCGCTTCGACGGCAACGGATATCCCGACGGGCTGCGCGGCAAGGACATTCCCTTGGTAGCAAGGATAGTCTCGGTGGCCGACGCGTTCGATTCGATGATCCGTGCCAGGCCGTACGGTTACGGCGTCTCTCGCAAAGCCGCTCTAAGGGAGATCGAGGAGAACTCGGGGACCCAGTTCGATCCCCGTATCGTAAGGGTGCTTGTGGAGATCGTATACGCTCCCGGCGAGCGTAGGGTCGGTTCCGCCGGTTAGCGACGCTTACCTGACGCCAGGTTTGCCCCGACCGGCGCCTCTACCAAAAAATTCTTCGAACGGAGGAAGAATCACTCATTTGAGTGATACGGGCACCCCCTTCTCTGTTATATGCTGAACCGGCTATGTGGTTTCGGGCGAGCCAAAGCTTTTGAGGTTTCGTCCTGTCGGAAAGGAGCCGTAGCGGTTGGTCCACAGAAAGTCTGCGCGTAATGACTGCACACAAGTTTAGGGAGAGTCGAACCGAGGCCTTCGGGCCGAGGACAGCGATCTGGAGATAGAAATGCAGGGATCATCGTTAGTTCTGCCGACCGGTTACTATCTGGAAAGAGATCCGGATATATTGACTCTACGACGGCTCGACGGGTCCATAGTCGGCGCGTTTTCGGCCCGTGGCGCCGCCCTCGAAGCCGTGCGGCGGATGGTCGATGAGACCGTCCAGGGAGAACATTCCACCGCTGTTCAGCCTACGTTGCGGGTCCGGTTCTTCGGACACTTCGAGATGCTCTGCGAGGGTGAGACCATGCGCCTCGGTCGTAACGGCAAAGCGCTGACCATACTCAAATATCTGCTGGCCAACCATACCCGCCCTGTCTCGCAGGATCACTTGATGGGCTGGTTGTGGCCCGATTCCAACCTCAAGAAAGCCCGGTGGTCACTCAACTCCGCTATCCACGGCCTGCGCAAGCTATTGAGCGGGTGTTCGGCCTCTGTCTCAATAAACTACGTCTCCCTCGAAGACGGATACTATCGTCTGTCTCCGGACGTCGGGGTGACAACGGACGTGGACGACTTCGATAAACACCACGAGCGAGGGCGAAGACTGGAGAAGGGCCTCAGGATGGGGGAGGCGGCCATCGAGTACGAGAAGGCCATCGAGTTGTATCGGGACGACTACCTAGTAGAGGACCTGTACGAGGATTGGACCATGGTCGAGCGTGAGCGGCTGGCCAACGCTTACATAGATGTTCTGGACCGGTTGGCCGTCCACTACATGGAAGTCGGACAACACCAGGAGAGCATCCGCGCCTGTTACAGGGTACTGGAGAAGTATCGCTGCCACGAAGACAGTTACCGCCTCCTGATGCAGTGCTACGCCAGCCTCGGCCTGCGGGCCAGGGCGCTGCACCAGTTCAGGATGTGCGAGCAGATTCTCGGACAGGAATACGGTACCTTACCCTCGCCAAAGACCAGATCCCTCTACCTGAGACTCCTGAGCGACGAGAGCGCGTGAGAGTTGCCGGGCTCGAAGTCCAGAACCCGCAGGGTTTTCGCAGAGCCTATCCTGGGTACCGACCAGAGCAGACCGAAAGAGGCGGAAGGGAGCGTATGAACGACGCGATGCAGAAGCGGATCGTATCCATACTGGCGGCCGCGATAGCCTACCTCATTACCCAGTATGTCGTGGAGAGGCTCATAGATTTACCCGATGAGCGCGGGGTCAAAGACGACGCCATAGAGGCCTTTCTCAAAGGGGCGACGACCGCGACCTCGACCATCCTGGCCTCCATCCTCGTGCGGCGGCTGTTCAGATCCTGATAGCGGGTTTGGGAAGACACTTCCCAAACCCGCGCTGGTCAGCACGCTCCGGCTTACGCCTTCGCTTGTCGGCACGCCGCCCGGCTTCGCCAGGCGCCTTGTCAGCCAGTCAGCCAAGGCTCGGGCAGGCGCGAGCTGAAATGCTGAATTTCTCATCGTGCATAATGGATCGACCATTATGCGCGACGCTCTAGGAGGTTGGTTTTCGTGGCAGGTCTTCTGGAGGGGCGGGTCGCTATCGTGACGGGCGGGGGTGGGGGCCTCGCCGAGGGCATCTGCGCGAGGCTCGCCTCGGACGGCGCGGCCATCGCCGCGGTCGACGTCTCGCGCGAGAAGGCGGAGAGGGTCGCGGACCAAGTCAGGGCGAATGGTACCAGCGCAGTGGCCGTGGAGGCCGACGTCTCCGACCGCCGTTCGGTCGGGGCCATGGTCGACGAAGTCGTGAGCGGGCTCGGCGGGGTGGACATCCTCATCAACAACGCCGCCGTCTACCCGCGGCGCGCGTGGACGGAGATCGAAGAAGAGGAGTGGGACAGGGTGATGGCCGTCAACCTCAAAGGCTACTTCCTGTGCGCGCGGGCTGTCTATCCTCACATGAAGGAGCGGGGACGGGGTAACATCGTGAACGTGGCCTCGATCACCTTTTTCATCGGGTGGACGCTCCTGCTCGATTACGTGGCCTCGAAGGGTGGCATCGTCGGCTTTACGCGCACGCTCGCCCGCGAGGTCGGCCCGGACAACATCAACGTGAACGCCATAGCGCCCGGCGCCTTCCCCACGGACGCCGAGAAGATCCACCCAGACCAGGAAGGCTACAATCGCTGGGTGCTCGAGCAACAGAGCATCAAGCGCCGCGGCACGCCGGAAGATATCGGCAACCTCGTCGCGTTCCTCGCCAGCGACTCATCCTCCTTCATAACAGGCCAGACCATCGGTATCGACGGTGGCTGGATGATGCGTTAGGGGAGGGACCGTGGGCGGAGCCGCAACGGAAATGCGGGAACGCAAGGAGAAGCTCGAGGACATCCTCGTCGTGGACTGCGACGTACACGTCCACGAGTCGCCGGGGGCGATCATGCCCTACTGCGAGATGCCCTGGCAGAAGGCGCTCGAGACGATAAGGGACGTAAAGGAGTTCTACCTGGACATCCCTGGCTTCTCGCCGGGGACGACCGTCTACGAGGCGAAGTTCCCTTCGGGGCAGGAGGGCACCCGCATGGTCCACTCCGCCTCCCTGATGCGCGATGAGCTCGACGAGATCCACGTGGACATCGGTGTCCTGTTCCCCGACCACTTCCTGAAGATACCGGTGATCTCCCAGGTGGACTACGCTTCGGCACTCGCCCGCGCCTACAACGCCTGGCTCCTCGAGGAGTGGTGTTCGCCCGAGAACGCCCTGAGACTCTTCAACATCGACGCTGGCGGCAACCGCCTGGAGGGGTGATGAGTAGGGAGCACGTCATAGGCGACCCCTCGGATTTCCCGCCCGGTACCCTCAGGGTCGTGAACGTCGGGAGGCGGGAGATCGGGGTCTTCAACATCGGCGGCAAGCTCTACGGCCTCCCCAACGTCTGCCCGCACCAGACGGGTCCGCTGTGCGAGGGCAAGTCCGCTCTAGGCACCCTCATCGCCAGGAGCGAGAACGACTGGAAGTTCGAGTGGGTGAATGAGGGGGAGATCGTGGCCTGCCCCTGGCACGGTCTCGAATACCATGTGCCGACCGGAAGATGCCTCGCCTACCCGAACGTGGTCCTTCGCTCCTACGAGGTACTCCTGGACGGGGGTAAAGTGAAGGTCAGGCTCTAGCTGGCGAGGTTTGGGTCGGGATTAGAAGGAGGTAGCCGATGCGCATCGTGGTGATCGGGGGTAGCGGGCACGTGGGCACCTACCTCGTGCCCCGGCTGGTCGAGGCGGGACACGAGGTAGTCTCGATCAGCCGCGGACAGAGGGAGCCTTACCGGGTCCATCCCGCCTGGCATTGCGTCGAGCAGGTGGCGCTGGACCGCGAGGCCGAGGAGGCCGAAGGAACCTTCGGGGAGCGGGTTCTCGGGCTGGATCCGGACGTCGTGGTAGACATGATCTGCTTTACGCCCGCGAGCGCCCGCCAACTGGTCGAGGCGCTGCGGGGGCGGATATCCCACCTTCTGCACTGCGGGACCATCTGGGTGCACGGCCACAGCACACAGGTACCGACCACCGAGGATCAGGCGCGCCGTCCTTTCGGAGAGTACGGTGTGCAGAAGGCCAGGATCGAAGCGTACCTGCTCGACGAAGCGCGGCGTGGTGGATTCCCCGCTACCGTCCTGCATCCCGGACACATAGTGGGACCGGGCTGGGCGCCCGTCAACCCCGCTGGGAACTTCGACCTCACGGTCTTCGAACGGCTGGCAAAGGGGGAGGAACTGACCCTACCCAACCTCGGGATGGAGACGGTGCATCACGTCCACGCCGACGACGTGGCCCGGGCCTTCGGGCTGGCGCTCGACAGCTGGAGCGTCGCGGTGGGGGAGAGCATCCACGTGGTCTCTCCCGCCGCGTTGACCCTGCGTGGCTACGCCGAGGCGGTCGCCTGGTGGTTCGGAGTGCCGGCCCGCCTGCGCTTCGTGCCCTGGGAGGAGTGGCGGGAGGACGTATCCGAGAAAGAGGCCGAAGGTACCTGGGACCACATCGCCCACAGTCCCAACTGCAGCATCGCTAAAGCCGAGCGCCTGCTTGGCTACCAGCCTCGCTACAGCTCGCTGCAGGCCGTGAGGGAGTCGCTGGGATGGCTCATCGAGCACGGCGAGGTAGAGGCACAATGGACGAGCAAGTCCTCCAGGTAGAAGGCAGACTCGCCGTCCGTGAGGAAGTGGCAGCGTTCCTGGTAGTCAGGGAGGAGGATCCGGACGACTGGCTGGCCCGCTTCGAGAAAGACGGAGACTTCCCGGCCCGCGAATGGGCCGAGAACATGGCCCACGTCTACAACAGGCGCCTGGCCCGCCGCCCCGCCGGACATCCGACACCTCCGGGCACGCGACCTGCCAGCTACCATCCTGAGCATTAGGGCACGCTGCGATACACTCGTCACGCGAACGTATCTCTGAGAGGGAGGGACCGTTGTGAAGGAACGAGTGTGGGATTTCCAGGAAGTCGGGCGTCTCCCCTTGCCGGGCGACAACGTGGCCATGGCGACGCGCAGGCTGGAGGCGGGGACGCGCGTGTCATACGAAGACTCAGAGTTTACCGTCGGGCACACGGTCCTCGAAGGCCACCGCTTCGCCGTCGAGCCCGTAGCAGAAGGGGAGGACCTGCTCTCCTGGGGCCTTCGCTTCGGGCGCGCCATAAAGGACATCGCGCCCGGCGATTACGCGTGCAACGAGAAGATCCTGCGCGTGCTGCGCGAGCGATTCAAGGTTTCTCCCCAACGCGGCGAAGACGAAGATCCGGAAGGGACCTCCGACCAGGGCGGGTGCCGTGTCCAGGGAGGGCAGGACAAGGCCGGCCTGAAGCTGCCCGAAGAGCCGAACTTCCACGATGCCGAACTCGAACCCTACGTCCTCGACGAGGAGCATTTCCGGCCAGGCCAGCAGGTAAGCAAGACCGAACCTCAACTCGAGCAACAGGAAGAAG
>CAWEQZ010000002.1:0-136693 GCA_963811295.1 uncultured Rubrobacteraceae bacterium
GTCCGCGTAGGCGGCGATGGCGCCGTTCTGTGCGATAACGGCTACGGCCTCCGCCGCGAGGTCGAGAGTGTGCCAGTCGTCGAGTATCTCCTCCAGGCTCATGTCCGAGGAGCCGGTGTCTGCGATCTGGCAGGCCGAAATCAGAGCCGCAACGGCCTCCGCGTCCCCACGCTCGGGCGTCCTCGTCGTGTAGCCTTCTGGCAGCCCCATCATGGTGGGAAACCTAGCACAACACGATGTCTCCCTGCTCCCAAGAACTCCCGTGACGGTCGGATGTGACAGTCCTCGCCGATACCGGGAGGTAGATTCAAGAACGAACATACCGTAGTAATAGTGGGGACGGAGCCGCTCAGCGCAACGGCTCCGTCCCTGGCGTCGCTCATAGTACCTACCACTCTCGGCTCTCTCCGCCAGCGTGGGGTCCCGCTGTAAACTCGAAGTAAGGACAGTGCGGCCTGCGCCTCACTTTCCCGGCCCTGGAAGGGTACCCTGATGATAGTCGCCGTCTCGCCCGCTGGCGCGGCCTTGAATTCCCCGAATAGGAAAGAAAGAGGCTCCCCGATGTGGGGAGCCTCCTCGTGGCCAGCTATATGTAACCCTACCGCGTTGCGGGCACTTTCGCCTCGAAAGTCAGTCCCTCGTCAGCGCGGTCGACGACTACGGTGTCGCCGGAGCCGAACTCGCCGCCGATGATGCGGCTGGAGAGGGGATTCTCGACGTAGCGCCTTATGGCCCGCGCCAGCGGCCTTCCGCCGAACTTCGGGTCGTAGCCCTCCTCGGCGAGGAACTCCTTCGCGGCGGCCGTCACCTCGATCTGCACGCGCTGGCTCTCCAGGTGCTTGTTCAGGCGCGAGAGCATGATGTCCACGATCTTCAGCACGTCCTCCTTGGTGAGGGGCTGGAAGACGATGATCTCATCTACCCTGTTGAGGAACTCCGGCCTGAAAGCCCGCTCCAGGGCCTCGCGCGCCCGCCGCTCGGTCTCACGGAAGTCCACACCGTCGCTCGGGGTGAAGCCGAACTGCCTCGTGGAGACGAGGTGCTGGCTGCCCACGTTCGAGGTCATGATAACTACCGTGTTCTCGAAGTTGACCGTCCTGCCCTTGGCGTCCGTGAGGCGCCCGTCATCGAGCACCTGCAGGAGCGTGTTGAAGACGTCGGGGTGGGCCTTCTCGATCTCGTCGAAGAGGACGACCGAGTAAGGGCGCCTGCGGACCTGCTCCGTGAGCTGTCCCGCCTCCTCGTAACCGACGTAGCCGGGAGGCGCTCCGACCAGGCGCGACACCGTGTGGCCCTCCTGGAACTCGGACATATCTATCCGGATCATGGCGTCCTCCTCACCGAAGAGATACTCGGCGAGCGTACGCGCGAGTTCGGTCTTGCCGACTCCTGTAGGCCCGAGGAAGATAAAGCTGCCGACGGGGCGCTTGGGGTCCTTGATACCGGCCCTGGCGCGCCTGATGGCCTGGGCCACCGCCCTGACCGCGGGCTCCTGTCCGACCACCCGCTCGTGCAACACACCCTCCAGGTTCAGGAGACGCTCGGCCTCTTCCTTGACGATGTTGGTCGCAGGAACGCCGGTCCACTCCTCCAGGATGCTGGCGATGTCCTCGCGGGTCACCTCTGGGGCGTTGGTCTCGCGGCGTCCGGCCCAGCCCTCGTGTTGCTCGTCGAGCTCGGCCTTGAGCTGCTCGATACGCTGCTTGAAGCCTGCGGCCGTCTCGTAGTCTTCGGCCCTCACGGCGTCTTCCTTCTCGCGTTCGAGGCTAGCTATCTCCTCCTCGATGCGCCTGACGTCGACGGGCGGCACCGTCGAGCGTAGCCGCACTTCGGCCGCCGCCTCGTCGAGGAGGTCAATGGCCTTGTCCGGCAGGAACCTGTCCGTTATGTAGCGGTCGCCGAGCTGGGCCGCTGCGATGACCGCCTCCTCCGAGATCTTCACCCTGTGGTGCGCCTCGTAGCGGTCCCTGAGGCCGAAGAGTATAGAAATCGTCTCATCCACCGTCGGCTCGTCGACGAGCACGGGCTGGAAGCGCCGCTCGAGCGCCGGGTCCTTCTCCACGTGCTTGCGGTACTCGTCGAGCGTGGTGGCCCCGACGACCTGCAGCTCGCCGCGCGCCAGCGCAGGCTTGAGCATGCTCGAAGCGTTCACGGCGCCCTCGGCGCCGCCGGCCCCTACGATGGAATGCAGCTCATCGATAAACAGGATGATGTCCTTCTCCTCCTGCTGGAGCTCCTTGAGCATCTGCTGCATCCGCTCCTCGAAGTCCCCCCGGAAACGGGTGCCCGCGACGAGCCCGCCCACGTCGAGCGCGAGTACGCGCTTGCCCTTGAGCGACTCGGGTATGTCGTCCGAGACGATCCGCTGGGCGAGTCCCTCGGCCACCGCCGTTTTGCCGACGCCGGCCTCACCTATGAGTACGGGATTGTTCTTCGTGCGGCGGGAGAGGATGCGAATGACGCGTGAGATCTCCTCGGCCCTCCCGATAACAGGGTCGAGCTCGCCGTCACGCGCGAGCTGCGTAAGATCTCTGCTTACCTGATCGAGGGTCGGCGTCCGGCTAGGCGGACCCTGCTGCCCGCCGCCCATACCAGGACCCCCCGCGGCGGCACCGGGCATCCCCGGTCCCATCTGCGCGCCCCGCTGCTGCATGAGGCGTAGGATTTCACGCCTCAACGCCTCGGCGTCGCTGGCGCCGTGCTGCTGCAATATCCTGTATGCGTTCCCGTCGCCCTCACCAAGCAGCCCGAGCAACAGGTGCTCGCTCCCCACCTGCCCCGCGCCCATCTGCCTGGCCGCGGCGAAGGAGAGCTGCAAGGCGCGCTTGGCGCTCGGGGTGAACGTGTAGATCTCTTCCCCCGGATCGCCACGGAACTCCTGGAAGCGCGCGCGCATGCCACCGACGTCAGCGCCGGCGCGCTGCAACGCCTCAGTCGCCACGTTGTCGCCGGTCACGATGCCGGCGAGCAGGTGATCCGTGCCAATGGCAGCCGTCCGCGTGGTGCCGGCCGACGCCTCACGGGCCCGCATGACAGCCTGCTGCGCCTCACCCGAGAGCGCGTCGAACAGACTACCCTGCCCCCCTTGCTGCTGCTGTATGAGGTTCTGGAGCATCGCGAACGGGTCCGACCCGCCCTGCTCGCCCCCGATCATGCCGAGCTGCCGCGCACATTGGGTGCACAGATAGTTCGTCGCCCGCCGGTCACCCTGCTGTAATACCTGTACGCTCGCCGGCCTGATCCCACAGTTCTCACATATCATCTATCGAAGCCTCCTGTATAAAATCCTCGTACTCCCTCGTTCCCCGTGCCGGGATAAACGTAACCTCTAAAATCTAAGCCTGGCACGCTCATATTTTATTACTACTTCGTGGGAGATCAAGGTAGACCGGGAGGGCATGTCCTACGCCGGGTTCCTGCATAATGGGACTCGACGCGGGCGAGAGGAGGTTGGTTATGAGGATAGGAATTTTGACCAGTGGGGGCGACGCGCCGGGGATGAACGCGGCGGTAAGGGCGGTGGCGCGGACGGCCTTTTTCCGGGGTTGGGAGGTTATGGGTGTATGGGCCGGATACAGGGGGCTATTGGACGGTAGGATCTACCCGATGGACCGGCGCCGGCTCGGGGGCATCATCCACCGTGGGGGCACCGTGCTCGGGACGGAACGCTCGGCTGAGTTCGCGACGCCCGAGGGGCAGAGGAGTGCGGCGGGCAAGCTCGCCGAGGCCGAGGTCGAGGGGCTGGTGGTCATAGGCGGGAACGGGAGCCTGACCGGGAGTTTGAGGCTGGCCGAGCTCGGGGTCAGGGTGGCCGGCATTCCGGCGACCATAGACAACGACGTGTGGGGCACCGACACGGCCATTGGGGTGGACACGGCGCTCAACACGGCGCTCGAGGCGATCGACAGGATCAAGGACACGGCCAGCTCCCATCAGCGGGCGCACGTGGTCGAGGTGATGGGCCGCGAATCAGGCTATCTGGCGCTCATGAGCGCCATCGCCGGCGGGGCCGAGGCCGCCGTGGTGCCCGAGTTCGAGCCGAGGCCCGAGGCGCTGTTGAGTTTCCTCAAGAAGGCCTACGAGCAGGGGAAATCCCACTTCATAGTCGTGGTCGCCGAGGGGGCGCCGTTTTCAGCCGAGGAGTTGCACGAGTACATAAACGAGTCGGAGGGCACCTACGACTCGAGGCTCACCGTCGTAGGCCACATCCAGCGCGGTGGGATCCCGACGGCATCGGACAGGATCCTCGCAAGCCGGCTCGGGACAGCTGCGGTCGAGGCGCTCGCCGACGGAGAGACCGGGGTGATGGTAGGGATCAAGGGCCCACGCATCGAGCGCATGCCGCTCGATGAGGTGGTAAGCAAAGAGCAACCCCTGGACTCCGATCTCTACAGGATGGCCGAGGTCCTGGCCGAGCTGCCGGAGTAAGGTCTCGGGGACAGGGTATATTCTTCAGATCAGGCAGAAGATACTCTGGAGGTCGACTTGCAAGAACGAGGTTTTGTCGGGCTCGAAGCGCGGGCCGCCGACGGTACTGAGGTCGGCCGCATCGCCGATGTGGTCGAAGACGAGGAGAGCGGGGAGGTTACGCACGTCGTCGTAGAGACGGAGGGCGGGGAATGGCTGGAGGTTCCGATCACAAGCCTCTACCTCGACCCCGACGCGGACTTCGCGACTTTCGAAGCCGACGCCTCGGACGATGAGCCGGGCGACCATACGGACGACGAGGCAGAACCGGAGGGCTACGCCCCCGATGACCTCGACGAGGAGAGCGCGGAAGACTATGAGCACGAGGGCCAGTTCGTCACCAAGCCCGAGGACAACGAAGACGCCGGGACCGATGAGGACTTGGAGTCGCGCGAGGACTGGGAGGATGAGTCCTACACCTCGGACTCAGGATACCCCCGCAACGACGTCTACATCGACCCCGATACCGGCCAGGAGGAGGTAGACCCACTTCTCAGCAACATCGAGAGCGTCGAGCACGACGTGGCAGATCTGCTCGACGGTACGAACCTCCAGGTTGGCACCGTCAGGGAGGGGGTCGTGGAGCTGACCGGCGCGGCTACTTCGCAGGAGGACCTCAAGGAAGTCGAACACGAGATCATGGGCCTCGACGAAGTCCTCGAGGTCGACACCACGGACGTCGACGTAGGGTAGGGGCGGGTTTCAAACCTGCCCCTGCACGGATTTTATGAACCGCGGCGTCGGGGCGCAGGGTTATGCGGTGAACAGATTCAGACCGGCTTGTGAGGGTTTGTATTGGCCTACGAACCGCGACGCGAACCCGCTGATGCTTGTTGCCTATTTCGTGACGCCTCCACCCAACCCTGACGGGCAAAGTACCCGGCGTAGGTCTGCATGAGATCCGCGTCGATGGCGGGCCGAGTAGGCCCACTGTCACCAAGAGCGCGTCGCGCGTTGTGGTTTTCGTAGGTGTTTCCTTCCCAGAGTTCATCGGCTGAGGGCGACGCTCCTTGAAGGACCTCTCCTGGGGAGCCTTCTTCGGGTGGAGCGGCGTCTATCTTCTGCAGCCATTCGTCGTAGGGTAGGCGTTCCAGCTGGTAGCCTTGCTCCTCCAGGCGGTCGAAGACTTCGTCAGCGGGCGGGGGGTCGGGATTCGCCAGGTGGTAGGTACCTCCCTGCGCTACCTTCTCCGATGCGAGGTGCAGTATCGCAGCGGCGACGAAATCTACAGGGGTCATCTCCATGTGCCACCCCTCGACCTCGGGGGCGCTTCCGAGCCGCGTAGACTCCACGATGACCGCGCCGAGGAGGTCGCGCGGGTTGGAAGCCCCGGACTCGCTGTGTCCCGAGATGTTCCCTGGACGGTATATGCAGACTGGCAGACCGCGCCTGGCAGCCTCCCGCACGAGCTTCTCGGCGACCCACTTGGACTGACCGTAACCGTCCTCGCGGGCTTCGGAAAGCTCGTCGAGGTCGGTCTCTTCCTCGCACAGCCCCATGCCTGGCGGGAAGATGCCGTTCGTAGAGACGTGGTGCACAGGTTTCGCCTTTTGGCGACACGCCAGGCGCAAGACCTCGCGCGTGCCGCTGACGTTGGCCGCCTTCAGCGCCGAGTAAGGGTAGACGACGTTCACCATAGCGGCCGCGTGGATTAGCAGATCCACCTCTGCAGCCAGCGCGTTGAACCCTCTATCGCTCAAACCGAACAACGGTTCCCCCAGGTCTCCGGCGACAGGCACTACGCGCTCCTCCCATTCCGGCCGCCACAATGCGTAGCGCCGCAGGTTGGTCTCGATGGACTGCATGCCAACTGCGTCCGCACGGGGCCTGACGAGGCAGTGGACGCGGGCGTTTGTCGAAGAGAGTAGCCCGTCGAGCAGGAAGGCCCCCAGAAATCCGGTCGCCCCGGTAAGGAAGACGTCGCCGGCGTCCTGCAGGGTCGGCGTGCTTTCCTCGGCGTGCTGCGGAGCTATCTCGGGTTCGAGTACGGCCTCGGCTGTGAGGTCCTCGGCGGTCGCCACTTCGCCTGCCGTCCCGTCACCCTGCAGCATCTCGATCCTGTCGAGCAGCCCTCCCGGCGTCGGGTCCTCCATGAACAGCGGCATGGAGACGTGTACGCCGAAGCCCTGCTCGACGCGGCTGGAGAGCTGCGCGGCGGCGAGCGAGTGTCCGCCGAGATCGAAGAAGTTGTCCTCGGGCCCGACCTCGCCCTTGTCCAGACGCAACACGTCCTCCCAGGCCCCCACGAGCAGCGCCTCCTTCTCCGGGCGCGAGGCAGTTTCGGGGAGCCTGGCCAAGTCACCTGTGTCTCTGCGTGCAGGCCGAGGCGGCGGGGGCGGGAGTTCGGAACGATCGACCTTGCCCGAGGTAGCCTGGATGGGGAGCGCCTCGAGCTCGACGAAGACGGAAGGTACCGCGTAGTGTGGCAGGCTGTCCTGCAGGACGCCCCTTATCTCCTTGCTCCGTCCTGTCTTCGGGTCGAGGCCCCATCCCGAGTAGCGCTCGTCGTCCTCGGGATCGGGTACGATGTAGGCGACGAGGCGTTTGTCTTCCCCTTCCTCACCTTCTGAGACCACGACGCAAGATTTTACGGCGAGGCCCTCTTCGATGGCGGCCTCGACGGCGCCCAGCTCGACGCTGTAGCCCCGGATCTTGACCATAAAGTCCACGCGGCCGAGGATCTCCAGACTCCCGTCGGAGAGGATGCGGGCCCTGTCGCCCGAGCGATACATCTTTGCGCCGTTCTTCGAGGAGAAGGGATCTTCCGGGAAGCTCTCTTCGGTCTTCTCGGGCAGTTCGACGTAGCCGCGGGCGAGGCATTCGCCACCGACGAAGAGCTCCCCGGCCTCGCCCTCAGGCACACGTTCACCGTCAGCATCGAGTAGATAAAGGTGCTCCGGGTCCATGGGAGCGCCGACGGCGCAGTACGTAGACTCAGCGTTCTCGACCAGCTCGCCCAGATCCCCGGCGGCCACCTCGTGGGTCTCGCTGCAGCTGTAGACGTTGAGCAGGCGCGCATCCGGCAACAGCTCCATGGCGCGCCGCGCGAGCGTGCGGGTGACGACCTCGCCGTTCAGCCACAGGTTCCTTAGCTTCGAGAGCCTCTCGCCTACATCTGGGCCGCTCGAGTTCAGAACGGCTTCGAGGAGAGAAGGCGTGACAAGCGTCTCCGTGATCCCATACTCTTCGAGAAAGCGTATCAGGGCCTTCGGGTCATAGATGACATCGTCGGGGATGACGACCGTCGTAGCCCCGCGTAGCAGCGGCCGCATCATCTCCCAGATAAAGAACACGTTGCACCCGACCCTGTCGCCCGGAGCGTAGTCGCTGATGCCGAAGCGCCACAAATAAGACAGAATCGGCGCCCTGTGCGGGTTGGCTATCCCCTTCGGCTTCCCCGTCGTCCCTGCCGAGTACGAGACGAAAGCCAGGTTGTCCTGATCGACCTCGGGCCTGCTATCCCCTGCCGGAACGTCCTCCAGTCCCTCCTCCCAGCCCTCATCCAGGAAGAACGTCTCTGTCCCTTCCGGCAGGCGCTCCGTGTACCGCTCCTGCGTGAGTACGACGCGCGGGCTCGCGTCAGCCACGACGTCGGCGAGCAGGGGCGGCGGGTAGGCGAGCTCGAGGATCAGGTAAGCGCCGCCGGCCTTCATGGCGGCGAGGCAGGCGACCACGTACTCGGCCCGACGCTCCATATAGACACCGACGGGATCGTCCTGTCCGATGCCCCTGCTCCTGAGATACGCCCCGAGCCTGTCAGCGAGCGTGTCCAGCTCGCGGTAGGTCAGGGAGATCCTGGCGTCCTCGAGCGCGAGTGCGTCGGGCGTGCGGCGCGCCTGCTCCTCGAAGAGCTCGTGCAGGCAGTGGTCGGCTGGGGCATCCATGCTAGCGCCCACCAGCAAGGCATCCCAAAGGTACCGAGATGCCTGCACAGATATCAGATGGGTTCACGTCCACCGTCGAGCCTGACGCCCTTCGCATAAAGATCAACCACTCCTTGTTCTTTCTCCAATAGCAACGCGTTGCTTTGAAACGTACGGGGCGCGGCAGAACGCCGCAGTAGAGATGTTGCGGACCATGCCCCGGTCGAACACCCGGAGCGAAGCGGTCCGGAATCGTTGCCAGACATACTAACCCGCTTCCATGTTAATTCCAGCAACTACTCGGAAGATAGCTTTAAAGTTGTATTAAGTTTTGTTAAGGCCGAGAGCGCCAGGCGGGGCTATTGCGGCAGACAGGGCGGTTCACCGAAGCGAGGCAATACTCTCATTCGTGGTAGACGCCACGACGAGCAGGTGCTCGTGGCTAGCTGTCTGGTATTCTGGGAGGGTGGCGGACCACGGTCCGGATCCGGAGTCCTCCGCGCACCTGCTGGGTCAGGTCCACGGTCATCTCTACCGGGTCGCACGCTGAGGCGAGGTCTTTCAGGAGTGTGGCGGCGAGGTCCTCGGCGAAGATTCCCCTATTGCGGAAGCTCCACAGGTAGAGTTTCAAGGATTTGGATTCGATCAGGGACTCGTTGGGACGGTAGGTGAGTGTAAGCTCGTAGAAGTCGGGCTGGCCCGTGATCGGGCATAGTGCCGTCAACTCGTTCGTCGTGAACTCGACCACCGCGTCGGTATTCCCGTGGCTCCACGGCACCGCGTCGAGCCCTTCGGCCCCGATCGGACCCCGCACGTCCCGGCCGAGTACCTGCTCTCTACTCTGCCCCACAAGCTCTCCTTGTCGTCTGGGACTTCTGGCAACGAGGCTATGTTACCGCAGGAGTACGGAGAGCCGGTCGGCGAGGTATGATCCAGAGTCGCCTTTGGCCCCTGCTTAGATCCGGCGTACCAGCACGGCGTTGCCGAGCAACAGCAACACGACTTCGGAGACGGCGACGGGCCCTAACGCGAGCAGGTATGGGAGTCCGACGGTATAGTGGAGCACCGTGGCGACACCGGCGGAGATTACGAGGGCGAAGGCCAGGCTTGCGATGTAGGTGCCGGCCATGCCGCCTATCCGCCGTGCCACGAACCAGCAGAGCGTCCCGCCCACCAGATTCACTATCGGCATCAGAATCAACTCCAGGCCACCGGCCTGCGGGGAGAAGAGGTTCACGATCCCTACCCCAACTGCGAAGGCTGGGATGGTGGCAGGATACTTGATGACCAGCGGCTTCAATACCTCGCCGAGCCGGAACTGGATCGGCCCGTAGGCGAGCGGCGCCACGAGAAGGCTAAGAACCACGTAGAGCGCTCCCACAACCCCCGCGACAGCAACCGTTCTGGCTGGACCCTGGGCCGGCGTCATTACTCCCCTACTGGGCGAGCGCGCAACCGTCTTTGCGCGGGTCGCTGCCGCAGGCCCTGACACCGTTATCCAGGATGCGGATGAGCTGGGCTCCTCCTGCGGGGATCATAAAGTCTTCCCTGACTTCGATGCCATGACCCCGGTCGCGCAGGCGGGTTATCTCTCTTTCAGGGACGCGTCCTTCGATGAGGAGGACGCCGTTCTCGTGGCGGTGACGGGGATGGTCGACCGCTTCCTGAGGGTCCATGCCGTAGTCTATGAGGTCGACCAGTACTTGCGCGTGGCCCTGGGGCTGCATCGCCGCGCCCATCACGCCGAAAACGGCCCACAGGGCTCCGTCGCTGGTAGCGAGGCCGGGGATGAGGGTGTGCATCGGGCGCTTCCCTGGAGCGAGGGCATTCGGGTGGCCGGGTTCCAGCCGGAATGAATAGCCGCGGTTGTGGAGACAGACGCCGGTTCCTTCGGCGACGATACCGCTACCGAAACCCTTATAGAGGCTGTTTATGAACGAGCAGCCGTTGCCCTCCGCGTCGACGGCGCAGAGGTAGGTGGTTTCCCCGCCTGGTGCGGGCTCGGCCATACGCTCTGCGGCGTGCTCCGGTGAGATGCGCCCGCGCAGGCTTTCGGCGTAGTCTTTCGAGATCAAGCGTCTCGTCGGGATTTCCGTGTGGAGCCAGAACTCAGGGTCTCCAATCTCGTTGTGGAGATCTTCGAAGGCCAGCTTCTTCGCCTCGACCTCGAGGTGGATGCGATCCGCGCTCGAGGGCTCCGCAGAGGCCAGGTCGAATCCTTCGAGGATGTTTAGCATCTCGAGCGCAGCTACGCCCTGACCAGGAGGCGGTATTTCGTAGACCCGGATGCCCCTGTAGTCGGTCGAGATCGGCTCGACGAAGGTCGACTCGTGTGACGCGAGATCCTCTTCCGAGAGGTAAGCGCCGGCCTGCTGCGTGGAGCGTGCGATGCTCGCCGCTATCTCGCCTTTGTAGAAAGCGTCGGCGCCCCGTTCGGCGACGGCCGAGATCGTGGCCGCAAGGTCCACCTGGGAGAAGATCTCCCCCGCAGCGGGGGGCCGGCCTTCCGGCAGAAAAGTCCGGGTGGCGGCCTCGTTTGTACGGAGTATGCCTTCGTGCTCATCCCAATAGCGAGCGATGACCTCGGCTACGGGGTAGCCGTTCTCCGCGAGCTCCCAGGCGGGCTCGAGCAGACGCGCCAGAGCCTGGTTGCCAAAGCGGTTCGCGGCGTCCTCCCACAGCCTGACAGCGCCCGGGACCGTAACCGTGAGGCCGCCGCGCTCCGGCATCTCGCCCAGATCCATGTGTCTCTGGACGTCGACTGCCGCCGGGGCCCGGCCCGAGCCATTCACCCCGAATACCTGCCCGGTCTCTGCCTCATAGTACAGCAGGAACGCGTCGCCACCCATACCAGTCTGCATCGGCGAGAGAACGGCCATCGCGGCGGCCATGGCGACGCACGCGTCGGCGGCTGTCCCTCCACTATCGAGGACGCGGAGCCCGATGGTGGCGGCGCTCGGGTGCTCACAGGCGACCGTCCCTTTCATCCCGAAGACCGTCGAACGGCCTCCCCGGTCTGGCCTCCTTGTAGCGACTTTCACTTTTCGGGACACGTGTTGCGGACCTCCTGTAGGGACTATGATCGCTCTTACAGTTTATAGAAAGGGACGGCAGGTATATTGGCGCGAGTAGACCTACAGGAGGTACCAATATGGACGGCGGCAAAGGAATCTACGTGGGTGGGACCTTGATCTCCATCCTCCTCTCACTGGCCCTGTACTTCTCTGGCAGGCGCGAGACGGCGATCTTCGTCGGACTCTGGGCCCCCACGATATTGAACCTGGGCCAAAGCCTGATAGACGAAGACTAGGGTTGTTGCAAGGAGGTTGAACCTCCTTGCAAGCATTTCAGCTAGTCAGCACGCTCAGGCCTTTAGGCCTTCGCTCCTCAGCACGGCGGCTGCGCCGCCTGTCAGCCAAAGACCACACAAACCAACAAGCTGAAATGCTGACTAGCGCCCGAAAGGGCGCGTGCTGAAGTGCTGACAAGGCGCCTGGCGAAGCTTGGCGGCGTGCTGACTAGCTTCATATTCTCCCGAACTCACGAAGCAGATCGACTAGCGTCAGACGCTTCACGATCGGCCTTCCGTGGGGGCAGATCTCTCTAAACTCGGTCGCTGACCATTCTCTCAAGAGTACCTCCATCTCTTCGCTGGAGAGGTTCTCGCCGAACCTGGTCGAGCCTTTGCAGGCGAGCGCCTTGGCGAGATCCTCCCCGCCGGCGAGAGCATGGAGTGCCGCAAGCAGCGCGGTCTCGGGGTCGGTGACGGTCGCGGGCACGGCCGAGATCCGCACGGCACCCTCTCCGAAAGGCTCGAACCGGAACCCCAATGCTTGCAGCTCTACCTCGAAGTTCGATACCTCGGGCGCGAGGTCCTCGGGCAACCGGGCGACGACGGGGCTCGGAAGCGGGATGGCCTCCGCCCTGGGGTTCTCGGAGAGTCGCTCGTACAGGATGCGTTCGTGAGCCCCGTGCTGGTCGAGAATAATTAACTCTTCGCCTTCCTGGGCAACGATGCACCTTCCTGCGAACTGCCCGACGAGCGTTAGCCCGTCGCTGCTCTCCGCGGGCGGTGCTCCGCCACCCATCTCCCGTTCCTGGGCCAGCGCCGCCCTTATGGTCCCCACTACGAGCGGGTACGCCGAGCGCCCACCGCACAACCGCACGGCGCTCTTGGCAGGATGCACGTTGACGTCCACCTCGCCGGGCCCGAGTTCGAGTCGTAAGAATGCCGCAGGATGCCGTCCCTTGGGCAACAGATCAGCATAAGCTTTGGCTACCGCCGGCGCGAAGGAGTCGGCCTCCACGACCCTGCCGTTAACGGCGACGTGCAGGTAGCGGCGGGTCGGGAAGCTGACGGCGAGCGGGCTGACGAACCCCCACACCACGGAGTCCTCGAGCGCCACCAGGCTTCGCGCGAGCGAGAGGCCATGGATTTGTGAGATGCGCTCCCTCAGATCGGCCGCCGCGGGGAACGCCAGGGAGCGCCGCCCGTCCGAGCGGAGGAAGAACCCGACTTCGGGACGGCTCAAGGCGAGCGATTCGACCACCGTCGCTACCGCGTTCGCCTCGGCCCGCAACGTGCCGAGGAAGCCGCGGCGCACGGGAAGATTCAGGAACAGGTCGCGCACCTCCACCGTCGTGCCAGGAGAATGGGCAGCCGTCGCCGACTCGACCGTCTTTCCGGCGAAGACCCGCACACGGGCGCCGAGGTAATCTACTGTGCCGCGTTCGCGGGTCGTGAGCGTGAGATACGAGACCGCGCCGATGGCGTGCAGGGCCTCGCCGCGAAAGCCCAAAGAGACGACGCTGGCGAGGTCGTCCGCGGTCCGGATCTTGCTCGTCGCGTGCTCCGTGACCGAGCGTCCCGCGTCTTCGGGCGACATCCCCGAGCCGTCGTCGCTGACCCGGATCAGGGCCACCCCACCGTCCTCGATCTCCACCTCGACCCTGCTCGCCCCCGCGTCGAGAGAGTTCTCGATCAACTCCTTGACCGCAGACGCCGGACGCTCGATGACCTCCCCGGCGGCGATCCTGTGCGCCACCTCGGGCGACAGCACCCGGACCCGTCCGGCATAGTCGGCGGCATCTTCAGAGACCAGCGTAGGAAAGAGCTTCATCCGGTCTCACCCGGCAAAGTCTTTGACGCCTTCGGCTTCGAGGCGGGTGAGGATCTCACCCGCCCGGTCCGTGACCTGGGGGGGCAGCCCGGCGAGCTTCGCCACGTGGACGCCGTAGGAGGAGGACTCAGCGCCGGCCTCGATCCTGTGCAGGAACACGATCTCACCCCCCACCTCTTCGACGTTGGCCTTGTAGTTCCGGCAGCCGGGCAACATCTCCGTGAGCCGCGTAAGCTCGTGGTAGTGGGTGGCGAAGAGCGTGAGAGCCTGCACGTCGTCATGCAGATACTCGGCGATGGCCCAGGCGAGACTCATCCCGTCGTAGGTCGAGGTGCCGCGACCTACCTCGTCCAGGATGACCAGCGACCGCTCAGTGGCGCTGTTCAAAATACTCGCCGCTTCGGTCATCTCCACCATGAAGGTGGACTCACCGCTCGCCAGCCTGTCCTCGGCTCCGACCCGTGTGAAGATGCGGTCGATGACGCCAAGAGAGGCCTCGTCGGCGGGGACGTAGGAGCCCGTCTGGGCCAGCAGGGCGATGAGGGCCACCTGCCTGAGGTAGACGGACTTGCCGGCCATGTTGGGGCCCGTGATGATCTGGAGCCGCGTCTCCCCGCTCACCTCGGAGTCGTTGGGGACGAAGGGCATCTCCAGGTTGTGCTCGACGACGGGATGCCTCCCACCGGAGATGCTGATGCCCCGCCCTTCTACGAGCTCGGGGCGGCAGTAGCGTAGCTCGGTCGCCGCGGCGGCGAAGGAGGAGATCACATCCACGACGGCTATGGCGCGCGAGACCTTCTGCAGTTCCGGAGCCGCCTCCTTGACGGCGGCGCGTATCTCGGCGAGGATGCCCCGCTCGATGCGCTCGACCTCGTCGCGGGCCCCGAGCATCCGCGATTCATGCTCTTTTAGCTCCACCGTTACGTAGCGGGCGTTGTGCTTGAGCGCCTTGCGGTGTTGGTATCGTTCGGGGACAGCGCTCGTCTCCTTGCCCGCCACCTCGATAAAGTAGCCTTCTCCGTCCCTGTAACCAACCTTCAGGGTCTTCAGGCCCGTCTTCAGCCGCTCCTCGGCCTCGAAGCGTGTCAACCACTCGTGGGCGCCGTCCCTGAACTCGCGCGCCTCGTCGAGCTCCCCCGAGTAGCCGGGACGGATGATCTCACCGCTCTCCTCGGAGATCGCCGCCGTGACCAGCTCCCTTACCCCTGGTGGCTCCTCCATCGCCCCTAGCACCCGCGAGAGCAGAGAGGAGCCAGAAGATGCCGGCTCCAGCGTCTCCCTGAGGGGCCCGATCTCCTCCAGCGCACCCTTGAGCGAGAGCAGGTCGTTGGGCGAGGCCGAAAGCCTTACGATGCGCGTGGCGATGCGTTCCACGTCGGGGATGCGTCCCAGATGCTCGCGCACATCTTCGCGCAACATGTAGTCTCCGGCTAGCACGTCGACGGCCTCGAGACGTTGCCTGATGCGGCCCACCTCTAGCAGGGGCCGCTCCAGCCAACGCCTGAGCGCGCGCCGGCCCATCGGCGTGCGGGTCCGGTCTACGGTCTCGACCAGGTCGTCCAGACCCAGGTTGCGCCTCGTAGCCGCGTCGAGGACCATCCCCGAGCCGGGGTCGTAAGGGCGAAAGGTCACCACCTGCTCGGGCGGGCCTCCGCCGCGCAGAGAGGCCAGGTATTGGATCAGAGCCCCTGCCGCGCCGGCGAGCGCCGGGTGCCCGTCGAGCCCGTATCCCTTGAGGCCGGAGACGCCAAAGTGCCTCTTCAGCGCCTGCTCTCCCGCGGAGGGCTCGAAAGTCCAGCGTGGGGCCGAGCTCACGGCGGCACGCACCTTGGGCAGTCTCTCGGCCGCGGTCCGCTCGGGGACGACAATCTCGCGCGGCGACCACCGCTCCAGCTCGGCGGGGAGCTGCTCCTCAGGGACCTCGGTGCCCGTGAACTCTCCCGTCGAAGCCTCGACGACGGCTATGCCGGCCAGGCCGTCCCTGACGACGAACGCGGCCAGGTAGTTGGCCTGCCCCGCGGAGAGGACGTTGTCCTCTATGACCGTGCCTGGTGTCAGAACTCGGGTGACCTCACGCGTGAACTGCTTGGGTTTCGTCGGGTGCTGCCGTTGCTCGGCGACGGCGACGGTGTAACCCTTTCTGAGCAGGGTAGCCAGATGCTCCTGAAGGGCGTGTCCTGGGACCCCGGCCAACGGGACGCGGCCCTCGCCGGCCGCCTCGCGGCTCGTCAGCCGGATCGAGAGCGCCTGCGAGATCCTCTTGGCGTCCTCCTCGAAGGTCTCGAAGAACGTCCCGACCTGGTACAGGAGGATCGTCTCCGGCGGAAGTTGCGCCTTCAGCTCCGCGTAACGTCCAAGCATGAAGATATTCTACGGCCCGTACCCCGCTTCGTCAGCCCCAAAGTCGCGCCCCGGTCCGGGATCACAAGATGGTTATCATCGCGCCAGCGACGAAAGCAACGTAGAACAGGCCACCGAGCATCAGCCTTCCGGCCCGCAGTTTCCCTGAGAGCCTGAGCGAGAGGTAGACGAGCCCTCCCGAAGCCAGGGCGAGCACTCCGGCGAAGAGGTCGAGCGGGGCGAGGTTCCACGGCGTGAAAAGGATGCCGAAAGCGACGGGTACGGTGCTCTGGAACATCATCGCGCCCGTAATGTTGCCCAGTGCAAGGGTGTCCTTGCCTTCCCTTATCCAGAAGATGGAGTTGAACTTCTCGGGGAGCTCGGTCGCCAGGGGCGCCAGTATCAGGGCTATGAGGCCGGCGGGCAATCCCAGGCCCGCGGCGGCGTGCTCGACCGCGTCGACGAAGAAGTGCGCGCCCGCAACGATGACCCCTAGGCTCGCGAGAGTCTGGAAGGCGACGGCGAAGTGCGGCGGATCCTTCCTGCGCGGCAGGATTAGAAGCCTCTTCGGTACTTCCTCGAGATGCTCGCCGGAGAATAGCGTTCGTCTGACGTAGAGACCGTAGCCGAAGGCCAGCACGAGGGCGAAGGCGACCTTCAAGTACAGCGGCAACTCCACCAGTCCAACACCCGCGGCCACGGCGAAGAAGACGAGGAAGAACCCGACGTCCCTGCTCACTGTTGCCGCGTCGGCGCGCAACCTCATCCCCTGGTCTCTGCGTCGCCGAAAGAAGAGCGCCGAGACGCCGACGACGAACATGGCGAGGGTCGCGAGCATAAACGGCGCGCCGAGTATAGCCCCTATACCGATAAGGGCTCCTTCTTCCGATGCTTGGCCTGTGAGGACGGGTTCGAGGATGGCGACTATGGCGATCATGCTCTCTGGCAAAGCGGTGCCTACGGCTGCGAGAAGGCTTCCCACGGCCCCCTGACGCATCCCGAGACGTCCTCCCAGTATCTCTATGGCATTCGTAAAGAAAGCGGCCCCCAAAATGATCGCAACCAGCGCCACCACGAACTCTATAACCGTCGCCAATACCCATCTCCTCTCTCAGACGGGCCGCGAGACACGAAAGAGCGAGCCAACGCGGCCTGTTTGCCTGCCGATGGTCTCGCTCTATGCGCCTTGGCGCTGGTAACCGGCCGGGAGCCTCGCTCCGTAATGACGACCGGTCCCCCCCGCAACAGCGGGTGGCTACTCCCCAATTTCCTGTGATCTTACCCGATTGATTCTTGTCGATGGTGAGATTCTTCACCGTGCTACCGGGACGAGAACCTGCGCCGCTCGTCGACTGCTTCGGCCGGCTCATGACGGGCTTGATGCGCCCTTCGGCCCCTCTCTGTCGCGCTGTACGCGGTGCTCGGAAAGAGATAATAGAAGTACGGAGCCACCCGAGGCCACTTTTCATACAGCCTCTCCACGCGCTACGGTCAATAGCGTAGGATGTACTCAGAGAGTGTCCTTGGGGAAGGACAGGGCACCTACACGATGGAGGTGATCTCCAGTTGGCCTCTGTCGACGATGTAGACGAACTCATCGAGCGATATCACCAAGCGCTACGCGAGCTCGTCAATGGCAACCCCGAGCCCCTCAAAGAGATCTACTCTAATCGAGGCGACGTTAGCCTCGCCAACCCCTTCGGTCCTCTCGTGCGCGGATGGGATGAGTCCGCGCGGGGTATGGAGGGTTCCGCATCCAACTACAGGGACGGCGAGATCGCAGGCTTCGAGAACGTGGCGAAGTACGACACCTCCGAGCTAGACCAGCCCGGCGACATCGGCGCGTGGCGCGGAGGCTGCTACCGTGGTGTCGGCACGGTCGGCCGTGGAGTTCGTCGTGGAAGTGGCGCACCCTGCGATCAGCAGGCCTGCGCCGAGTGCGAGCGCAAGGACGGTGGCGAGCATCAGGCGCATAGAGAAACTCGTTACTGTCGGTGCTTCCTGTCGACGGCAACCGTCCAAGTCAGCCAGGGGCGAACACATCGGCAATCCCCCCTAGCCAAACCTGGCAGCGATTTGCTGATCCGTACCCGCCTTGGTCACGTCGCTCCTAACCATTGTATTTGCCGTTCGGGTACGATTCCTGATGGTGAATCTCAACCCGAGGGGTATGGTCGATCACAGGTCCTTGACGGTCTCTGGAAAGAGGCTCTTTAGAACGGGTAGTAGTACATAGTTTGAGCGGTTAACATACGTCTCGTCACAGCGGTTGACGCTGATAACGATGGTTGCGTCCTCCTCCGGCAAGTACCACATGTCGGTGCTGAACCCGGCGATCGTACCGCCATGACCCCAAAGCTTGCCCAATTTCGCGATCCCCTCGCCATACCCCGAAGACTCGGATACCCCTTCCCCGCGTTGTATCTCCAGCCGCGCTTGTTGCGTCTTGGGGGTTAGCAGGTCGCCCTTATAGAGGGCTCTAGACCAAACTGCCAGGTCCGACATGTCGGAGATCATCGCCCCCGCCCCGTCCGATGGTGCGGGGTTGAGGATGGTCTTGTCTTCGAATTCTCCGCTCTTTGGGTCCAGGCCGTAGCCGTGCAGGTCGCCGGGCAACTCGTCGTCGGTCGGGTAGAAGGTGTTCTCCAACCCCAGTGGGCTGATGATGCTCTGATCGAGCTGAGTAGCGATGTCGTTGCCGGAGACTTTCGCCAGTATCGCTCCGAGGATGTTGTAGTTGGTGTCCGAGTACTCCATTTCCTGATCGGGCGGCTTGAACAGATCCGCCTTGGCCGCCGTGGCCTCGATGATGTCCTCGTTCGTGACGTTTTGCTGGGGGTTGTCGTAATAGTGCTTTAGCGTCTCCTCGTTCCAGTAGTGGGGGATACCGCTGCGCATCCTCAAGAGGTCGTCTACGGTGATCTCGCCGGCGTTGGGGAAATCGGGGTACCATGTGGACAACGTATCCGATTTACGCAGCTTACCTTCTTCTACCAACTGCAGGATGGCCGTCGCCACGAACGTTTTGGTGACGCTGCCTATGCGGAACTGATCGCCCGACTGCGGCTTCGTTCCCGTGTCGAGGTTCGCCGAGCCCTGGGCGCTGACGTATTCACCTTCCCCGGGGACCGATACCCCGACCAACACCCCGGGGAGGTTCTTGTCTTTCCTAACTTGTGCGATAGTGCGATCCAACTTGTGCAGGTTCTCGGCGGAGAAGCGAGCATCGTCGCTGGTTGCTTTTTCGGTCCCAGACTGCGCGCGCTGGCCCGGCTGCTGTGTAGCGTGAGAGGAGGACTGCTCTTCGCCGCTGCTACTTCCACCGCCGCAGCCGAACAGTAGGGGCCAGAGCGCAAGCGCCGCTATGAAGGCTGCTAGCCCCAACGTGCCTATCCCGCAAACGCGCATTTACCCGTTCCTTTCCTAGCCAATACAGCAGCTACCCTCTAGAGAACGATGCCACCAACCCCGCGCCCGTGTGCGGGAAGAGCGCATCCCGCACACGGGCTAGACAGGGGCTTCCTAGTTTCCTCGTGACGCGCCGAAGTCCACGACCGATTGGGTCAGGGGCAACTCGTCCTCGCGGGGCCGGGGGTTCTCCAACAGGTGCGGGGTGAGGTCGTCGCCGATGAAGCCCTGGTAGGCGAACGAGCAAGATCAAGGCGACCATCGGCAAGAGGGTGGCAGTGCTCCGGAGCGTGCGGCTAGGAGACGGGACCATCTGCGCATTCTACAACCGGCGATACTGGACGGTATGCTCCGGTGCACAAACGAACAAGCTGAAGTGCTGACAAGCATGCGAAGCAGGCGTGCTGAAATGCTACTTTTGGGCGCGGGCCGTGCGCAGCGAGCGGACCACGAAGGCGTCGAACGTTGCGAAGGCCGGAATATCCCCTAGTGAGGCTTTGAGTTTGGCGTGGTCGAGCGCCCCTGTTACCGTCACCCTGCGCCCTGGCGCGACGCGCTCCAGCGCGTACGACTGCGAGGGAGGGAAGTACTTGTCGTGGGGACCAGTGACGAGCTCGACGGGGACGTGGATCCGTCCAGTGCCAGCGAGTGGCGAGAGCTCCCTGAGATCGGCGCGCACCCCCTCAGGCAGCTCCCCGTAGAGTTCCTCGAAGCGTTCCGGGTCTTCGTTGGCGAGCAGCCGAATTACGCTCGCGGCCTCAGGCTCCAGGTCCTGTGTCCGGCGCGAGCGTAGACCATCGAGCGGGTCAGGGTCCTCGCGGTCAATACCCGCGAGTTCACCTGAAAGCGTACGCCGGTCCTCGCCGGGCGGCAGCGCGGCGACGAGGGAGTGGGCGATGACGTAAGGGAGGAACGAGTGCGCTTCGTAGGGGATCAGCTCTCCGTCGGACCGGCGGTAGTGGCCGGTCGTTGCGATGTTCACGACGGTGCGGATGTCAGAGTAAGGCGCGATGCCTGCGACGACCGAGATCCGCCCTTCGAGGCTCGACTTCTCTGCCGCGAGGAGGGCTAGCGTAGCGCCGGTCGAGACCCCGACCAGGGCCACCCCTCCGTCTTCGACGTCCGGTCGTGTGGAGACTTCGCGGGCGACCTCGACGGTCTCACGGGCGGTCTCGGGGGTGATCTCACCCTCCATCATCCCAGGCAGGTCGGGCACGACCACGAGGTAGCCGGCCCGCGCGAAGCCCTCGGCCAGGTTCCGCACCTCGGGCAGTTTCCTTCCCTCGCGTACGGTCCCGTTGACCAGGAATATAGCAGGCCACGGTCCCTCTCCCGCAGGCCTCGCGACGAGAGTGGGGTTGCCAGCCACGGGGACGTCCTCGAAACCAGGCTCGCCACTGACGGCTTCGGCCGCAGGCGTCAGTACCGGCGCGTCGAGAACGGAGGAGATCACCATGACGGCGCGCGCCTGCGCGTCCACCCACGACCAGTACGAGACGAGCAAACCGATCAGTACCGCGAGCAACACGAGGTAGATGGCGCGACGGAGCCTTCTACCGGATTGTTTCTCTGCCGAATCCTTACCCCGCAACGCCTCTCCCGCCGGGGACGATCTCGTCTACCCGTAACTATGCAACACGGACCACCGCCTGTCCACAACGCTCGCAAGTTCTGTCATCCGGACGGATTCCTTTTGCACCGAGCTGGGTAAGACTTCGTAGACTTGCGGGTACATATCACGAAAGAGGAGGAACTTCATGGCAGATCTACCGCAGCAGGGCCAGTCACTGCCCGACCTGGAACTCACGACCGAGAGCGGGGAGCACATCGGTACGGGAGAGCTAACGGGCCAAAAAACCGTCCTCTACTTCTACCCCAAGGACGATACCCCGGGCTGCACAAAGGAAGCCTGCGCCTTCAGGGACCACATGAACGACTACGCGAAGGCGGATATACAGGTCTACGGCGTCTCCCTCGACCCACCTGAATCTCACCGCGAGTTCCGCGAGAAGTACGGCCTGAACTTCCCGCTACTCACGGACGAGGAGGGCCGTGCTTCCGAGACTCTCGGGGTCCTTGGCGACCGGGGCATGGCCAGACGCGTCACCTTCCTGCTCGACCCGGAAGGTAGGATCTCCAAGGTCTACCCCGAAGTCTCCCCCGAGACCCACGCCGAGGAGATCCTGGAAGACGCCGCCTCACTCTAGCTTCTGAGGTGGGGGACGGGATTTAGCCCACCAGGAGTCGAGTAAGGCGCAGATGCACGCCTTCGTCCTCGTCCGTGACGTAGTAGGTTCGGTCTTCTGTCGTAACGGCCATGCCCTCGACGCGCGGTAGGCTGGGGAACTCGCGGACGAACTCGGCCCTTAGGGAGCCGGAGTGGGCGTCCTTGGGAAGTGCGCAGCGGAAGTGGGTGGCCACGGTCTCCCTGCCGCCGGGGTAGTCCTGGATCAGGACGCTCCGTTTGTCACGGCTGTCGACGTTGCCGGTTACGAGGTTTAGCTCCTCGCCTTCTCCCGCCTTGAGCAAGGCGAGGTCGCGGACGCCGGCCATCTCGCCGTCCCTGCCGACCGCATCGACCGTCCAGAAACCGCGGACATCAGGCAGGGCGCCGTCCGGATCGAAGAGGCGGTCGATGCCTTCCAGCTCTACCAGGATCGGGCGTCCTTCTGCCGTTGTGGGGAAGCGGAGGCCGAGGAGGAGGGCGCCGTTCTCCCTGAAGGCCGCGCCTTCTATGTTGATCGGGTAGTCGTCCACGCGCACGAGGCCGGCCCATTTCTTGTGTTCCTTCTCACCGCGTTCGATCGTCGCCGCGATCAGTGCTTTGTGCGACTGCTTGCCGAGCGGGATCGGCTCAGGGCCGCTCTCCTCGAGGGCATCGTTGATGAGGCGATGGAGGGCGAAACTCCGGCGGGAGACATCGAGCCTCATAGCGGGGTCTTCTGTGACGTGCCCGACGTCGGCCTCCCGAAAGCGGGCGACGAAGCCGCGTTTGGGCTGGAGAGGCCCGTCCTTGCCGCCGAAGTGAGAGCCGAGGATGTAGACGTAGCCCGTGCTCTCATCGCGGGTGATCGCCTCGGCGTCCTCCGTCTTGCCCGCGGCGGCGCTAGTCTCGGCGCGCAACCGCTCTATCTCCCAGCCCTCCTCATCGGGGGAGCCGCGACGGTGACCGATGGCGGCGATACAGTCTTGGATCTCACCCTCATCCAGGCACGCCCAGAACCCGAGGTCCCAGCCGTGCTCCCCGAGCAACTCTTCGTCCCCGATCGTCATGAGCCCCGACGCCTCGTTCGGGTGCAGGTTGAGTTCCATCTGGAAAAGTTCGTCCTCACCGGCCATACGCCACCTCCACTTCCCTGACACGCCCACCTACTACGCGCCAGCCACCAGAAAGTTCCTTCGCCGCGCGTCATACGGTAGATCGCTCCGCTTCTCTAAGCGGAGCGTCTGTCGCAGTGGATTCCCGCTTTCGCGGGAATGACGGGTGGGGGACCTCGGGGATGACGGACACGCTCGTAGGGCAAGGAGAAAGGAGTTGCGCTTTCAACGTTGTACATCGTGCAAACGATCCTGCCAGCTGGTCGAGGCGCCGGCGCGAGTAAGAGGCGTCTAACAGCGACTTGCGTTGCCCTTATGGGTGGTCTTTCAGGAAATCGAGCACGAGTCGGTTGAACTCTTCAGGTTGCTCCATGTTAGGCACATGTGCCGTGCCGCGCATAACGGTCTTGCGCACGTTCGGTAGCTCCCTCTCGAGAAGGTCGGCTGCGGCGAAGACGCGCGGTTGGTCCACTTCTCCGACTATCAGCAAGGTCGGGGCCTGGACGTCGGGGAGCCTGTCCGCCGCAGGCGGCTCTGGTGCCCACTCATCGCCCAGCCCTGAGGCTTCGTTCCTGAGGGCGATCAGGTTCATCTCCCTGACTAGGTCCCTGACAGAGGTGTCTACATCTTCGGGGGATCTCCCTGGGCCGTCGACCCAGACCTGGACCTCCAGCTCGGAGACCCGCTCCAGGTCCCCCGCCTCATCTGCGGCGAGGATCTCGTCCCATTGCCTCGGGGGGTCGAAGTCAGGGGCGAAACCGCCTACGGCAGACCCCACGAGCACGAGGTTACCGACCCTCTGCGGGTACTCGAGCGCGAAGTCGAGCACGGCTCCGCCCCCCATCGAACAGCCCACGAGGTGCGTCCGCTCGACGTCCAGAGAGTCGAGCAGGCCACGCAGGTCCTCGTGGTGGGAGAACGGGCCATCCACCATCGCGGTCATCCCGAAGCCCCGCATGTCGTGGCGGATTACCCTGTAGCGGTCGGCGAAGGCCGTGAGTTGACCTTCCCACATCCTGCTGTCCGCGATCCCCGCGTGTACGAGCACCAGCGGTTCCCCTTCTCCAGCAACTTCGTAGTAGATCCGCGCACCGTTGACGTCGGCCATGCCTGTCTCCCGAAGCATCTCTTCCCTTTCCCTGATACGTCTACGTCTCCTGCAACCCCGTTCCAGTGCGCAGGGTGGCACCCTGGCGCCAGGGTTCTATCCTCCTCTTGGCGGGACATGCTCTCTGAAGACGCACCGGTTGCCGGGCAAGGTCAGTATAAGCTTCCCGCGCCTGCGGCGCAGGAGGGATAGGCGCAATTCGCTACGACCACTGCGTCTGCGGCCGCTGCTGCACCTCGCCGTCCACTTCCAGATCCACCTTCTCATTGAAGAAGCACAGGTGGCCCTCTATGTCGGCGGCTGCGGGTATGGGGGCAGGGTAGTGCCAGACGATCGCTTCCCTGGTCTCACCACCCGCCTGCACCGAGTAGTAAGACGCAACCCCCTTGTAGGGGCATTCCGTTCTCCTGTCGCTAGGGAGTAGTACGTTTTCTGAGACGTCTTCGGGGGGGAAGTAGTAGCGAGGCGGCAGACCGGTCTCGAAGAGGATCCTGGGACGATTTGTCTCCGCCACGATCTCCCCATCGACGAGGACCTTGACGTGCCTGGAGCTCTTCAGGACGTCGACGCGGTGATAGGGGTCGCGGGGGTGGACAAAGACCTCCTCGTCCTCTTCGTACCAGTGATCCATCTTGTTCCAATAGAACGCCAGGTAATCAGCGAGCGGCGGAGCGGAGTCTATCGGCTCAGGGTAGCCCCACACGGCGTTCTCCACGACGCTGTCGCCGACACGCACAGACCAGTAGGAAGCGGCGCCCTTTGCCGGGCAGTGCGTCGTGAGGTCCGTGGCCTCGAGAAGGTCCATCCGCACGTCCCCTCTGGGGAAGTAGTAGACCGGCAGGTGTCCCTGCTCGTGCACGAGCTTTACCTGCCTGCTGTCGGCCACGGTCTCGCCGCCGAACATTACCCGCACCCGGCGCGGAGAGTCTTCGAAGAACAGTACGTGGTCTCCTGGGGGGCGCACCTCGAAATTGAACGTCTTGTCGCCCTGGTCGCCGAACGGTCCCGTCCCGATCGTAAGGGTCATCGCGCCTTTCCTCTCTTTCGGCCGCAGCTCGGCAAGAGCAACTGGCAGGCTCGCATCTTCCAGCCTTTATAGTACATGCCAACGATGGGTCGGGTGACCTACTCAGAATTACCCAGCCTGGTGTGGTCCAAATATCCGACGATAACGCTGCCAGCACAGACGATCATTCGAGGGGCAGAACACTCAGGATCTCCACCGGTTCATCCGTGACACGCCGGGTGGACAGCGGATACAGTTAGGGTCGCACCGGACTTAGAAGGGGCAAAGGGGCGTGAAGGTTTTGGGCGAGGAGATCATCCGCGTGGCGGTAGTGGACGACCAGAAGCTCTTCGCCAGGGGTCTCTCCGGCCTCGTAGAGTTGTTGCCCGGCGTCGAGGTGGTGGGCGTGGCCTACAACGGCGAGGAGGCCATCGCGCTCTGTCGCCAGGAAGAGCCGGACGTCGTTTTGATGGACATCTCCATGCCGAAGATGGACGGTATAAGCGCCACGCGCGAGATCAAGGCCCTTCTGCCAAGGACCGCGGTCGTCATCCTCACGGGCCATGAGGAAGACGAGCACGTCTTCGAGGGCATAAAGGCGGGCGCGCAAGGCTATCTGCTAAAGGACTCAGAGCCCGAGGATCTCTCGCGTGCGATCCACACGGTCTTCGCGGGGGATACCATAGTCGCCCCCGACCTCGCCCAGAAGATGCTCAACACCTTCGAGGGCGGCAGACTCGAGGGTGGTGCTCAGCTCGCTCCCCCGCTGACCGAGAGGGAGCTCGAGGTCATAAAGGCCCTGGCCCAGGGCATGAGCGACAGGCAAATAGCACGTTCTCTGGGCATCTCGGAGAAGACGGTACGCAACCACACCTCCAACATCTACAGGAAGCTGCACATCTTCGACAGAACCCAGGCGGTGATCTACGCCGTGAGGGAAGGTGTCATAGACGTCCGGGATCTGGAGTACCGCCCGCCGGGCGAATCCTGACCGTAATCTCCGTACCCCGACCGGGTCGGCTCCTCACCTCGAAATCTCCCCCCAGACCTTCGGCCCGCTCGCGCATCGCCGAGAGCCCAACGCCTGCCCCGGCCGACCCGGGATCGAATCCCCTACCATCGTCTGAGACCCCGATCAGAATCGCCTGGTCATCCGTACGCAGCCCCACCTCGACATTCCTCGCTGTGGAGTGACGCCGCACGTTCGCGAGTGCCTCCTGCAGTACGCGCAACAACTCTACGCTCTCCCTTCCGGAGTCGCCCCTCGCGGACAGCCGTCCTGAGCTCCCCGATCGCCGGCTGGTCCCGGTCTTTGCCCTGCAGGAAGCGACAGTTGCGGCCCAAGACCTCCTCGGCGACGTAGCCGGTCGTCCTCTCGAAGGCAGGGTTTACGTACACGAGCGGGACATCGGGCTGGTTGGGGTCGGCGATCACGATGGAGTTGGTGCTGGCGGTCACTGCCCTTTCGAGCAACCGCAGTTTGTCAGGACCATCCACAGATTGCCCTCATTTGCGACCCACCCTCTACAAGTCGCCCATCAAACAGACTCACGATGCTTACTCTACTTTATACACCTTCGGAGCGGGCGCTCGCCAGCGTCAGCGGCGCAGCGAACCAGGAGGGGTATGTCAGCCGGTGGATCATCCTCAACTACGGGCACAAAGACTTGGATAGTCGCTGCTGACTCACTCGGGGGCGAGGCCTTTCCTGCGCAGTTCTTCGAGCGCCTTCTCTGACTTCTTCAGACTATCTTGGCCCATGCCCTTGAGGATCTCTGGGGCTTTGGTGAACTGGATCTCCGAGTAGTCGACGACCTGCCAGTGGTTGCCCCAAGGGTCGAGGAAATCGAGGCCCCTGCCGGGCATGATCTCCACCCCCATCTCCTTGAGCGCCCGGCGGACCATCCTCCTGTCGTCCACCACCATCCCGATGTGCCTGTGTCGGTCGGGGGAGCCGTTCTCGCCTTCGGCGAGCGCGAGGAATTGGTCTCCTGCGTCTATGAACGCCATCCTGGGTCCGCGACCCCGCAACTCGATCTCGAAGAGGCGTCCGTAGAACTCGAGCGCCTCCTCTATGTCCCCGACCTCGATGGCGATGTGATTGAACCCGATGAGCTTCGCGCGGCCGGCCATCTTGACATTATCTACTCGTCAGGGCCGTTCCGCCACCCCGCGAACGTCGCGGCTCACTCCGTATCGGCGGGGATCTATGGTATTTTATGGACATGGGTAACGGATCTCCCAACTTCGTTTTCATGAGGCTTCGCGGCTTCTAAGCCGGGCGCCTGTTTCAGCGCAAAGGCCGTCCTCCTGCCGGTTCGCTTTCCCGGCACACGGCGTTTCCAAGCTCTAACCCCAAATATGTAGAGCGTTCTGCCCGAGGATCTCAGGTCGTAGCGTCGCTTTAGATCTCGCCCGGCTTTCACGTGTCACCTGTGGAGTAAAGACATGCGGAAGATGAAGGGTGATCCCGAACTATGCAGCGAAGAGGCGGGCGACATACAAAGCCAGATACGGGGCGCGGTAAGGAGAAATGGAGCGACGCTCGGCGAAGGAGCCGGCGTGAGCTGGGCCAGAACTTTCTCAAAGACAGGCGGATCGCACGCCGGATAGTCGCAGAGTCCGGAGTGGAAAAGGACGACTTCGTGGTCGAGCTCGGGGCCGGAGGAGGGATGCTCACCCGCCAGCTCGCGAGGGTGGCCGGGCGGGTTGTGGCTGTGGAATACGATCCTTACTGGGCCCTGCGCCTGAGAGAACAGTTCTCTTGTGAGGCCAATGTCCTCGTGGTCCATGAAGATGCCCTCGAGATGGAGCTTCCCAGAGAGCCTTTCACGGTCGTCGCGAACGTTCCGTTTTGCGCCACGACATCTATACTGCACCGACTTCTGGACGACCCGACTGTTCCCCCCGAGAGGGTCCACCTGGTGGTGCAGAAGCAGGTAGCCTTGAAGCACGCGCGACCGAAGCCAACCACCTTGAAGACCCTGCACTGGAGCCCCTGGTACAGGTTCTCTACCGGCCTCGAGTTACCGGCGGATGTATTCCAACCGAAGCCCCAGGTCGCCGCCTGCCTGATGGTCGCCGCCAAGCGGGGTCCGCCGCTCGTGCGGCCCTACCACAGGCATCTGTTCCTGGGTCTCGTGCGCCGGGCGTTCGAAGGGAGCGGTAACAGCGTGGGCAGGGTCCTCAAGCCGGCCTTCACCAGAACCCAACTCCGCAGGCTCGCGAAAGATAATGGGTTCGCTCTGGATCTTCCTCCCTCCATGCTCACGGTGCGCCAATGGGCCAGCCTCTTCGACTTCATGGTCGGGATGGTCCCCCAGGATAGGTGGCCCAACGCAAAGCAGCACGCAAGACGACGTTGACGAACGCGCCAGTCAACTATCTCCTCCTGCCGGCTACCCTCTGAGTTGCGGCAGGACGGAGTGCGCCATGGCCTCCAGGGCATCTATGTCGTCTACTTCCAGCCACTGCAGCATTACTCGCTGCACGCCGGACTCGGAGAGATAGCCGAGCCGCTCGACGATCTCGCCCTTCGTCCCGGCGAGGACGGCGGCGGGGAGATGATCCCGAAACTCTCCTTCGAGTTTGCGGTCTACCTCGGCCCGCGTGCGACCGAAGATGACGCGGGTCATAAGTGTCCTGCGTACCTGTTCGGGCGCCCTCCCCGCCTCGCGCACCAACTCGTCGAACCTGGCGTTGAGATCCACGAAAGCTTCCGGCTTCAGGAAGACGGCGTTCCACTCGTCCGCGTAACGGGCCGCAAGCGGCAGCGTCCTCCGCACGCCATTGCCCCCGACCACAACAGGCGTGCCTCCTAGACGCGGCGAGCGCGGCATTAGCAGGGCGTCGTTCAGCTGGTAGAACTCGCCGTGGAAAGATACGGGCTCGTCGTTACGGAGCAACCTGGTCACGACCTCGAGCCCCTCCTCGAAGCGGGCGAAGCGCCGGTCTGTGTCGAGCACGTCGAAGCCGAAGGTCCCATGCTCCCATTCGTTCCAGCCAGCGCCAAGGCCGAGCCGTAGGCGTCCGCCGGACAGGTTGTCCACGGAGGAAGCCTGCCAGGCTGTAATGACGGGATGCCGGAACGAGACGGGCGAGACCAGAGGACCGAACTCTATGCGGCTGGTATGCTCCGCCAGCCAGGTGAGCGAAGACCACAGCTCCAGGCCATCCCTGTAGATATCTGACTGTTTGTTGGGGAAGTGGTCGGATCGGTAGAGACCAGCGTAGCCGAGGTCCTCGACCGCCAGCGCCAGCCGTCGCCAGCGGTCCCAGCCAACACCCTCCTGCCCCTCGACCATGATCGCGATTTCCAGCACTGAACCCTCCTCTTCGGACGTCGAGCCATCGTAGCGCCGGGCTGCTAACGGGAAATCATTCACCGAGTGCAGCAACTATTGCGCCAACGAAGCCTTCGTTCGAGTAGCTCTACTGCACGGTCGGCAAGTAATCCGGGCGAGATCTCTCGAACTCGTCTAGCTCGTCCTCGTGCGTTAGCGTGAGGCTTATGTCGTCGAGACCTTCCATGATGCGCCGACGGGTGAAGTCGTCCATCTCGAAGGTCTCGTGGACGTTGGGGGCGGTCACGGTGAGCTCGTCGAGTTCGATGGTGATCACGGTCTCCGGGTCTTCCCTGACGGCCCGGAGAAGGTTCTCGACGGTCTCCTCCGGCAGGTCGATGGCGAGGAGACCGTTCTTGGTCGAGTTGTTCCTGAAGATGTCCGCGAAGGACGGGGCGATCACCGCTCCGAAACCGTGATCCTGTATCGCCCAGACCGCGTGCTCGCGGCTGGAACCGGAGCCGAAGTTCTCGCCCGCGATAAGGATCACGGCGTCTTTGTACTCTTCCCTGTGCATTATGAAGTCATCGTTCTCGCGCCAGCCGGAGAACAGGAACTGGCCGAAGCCGGTGCGCTCGATGCGCTTGAGGGCGTCGCTAGGGACGATCTGATCCGTATCCACGTCCGAATAACCGAGCGGAAGCGCCGTCCCGGAGATGCGCTCGACCGGTTCCACTAGCCCACCTCCAATGGTACGCCGAGCTCCGAAGGCGAGGCGAACCTGCCCATCACGGCCGTCGCAGCGGCCACCACGGGGCTGACCAGGTGCGTTCTGCCACCCTTGCCCTGCCGTCCCTCGAAGTTGCGGTTGCTGGTCGAGGCGCACCGCTCGCCGGGCTGCAGTATGTCCGGGTTCATGCCGAGGCACATCGAGCACCCCGCATTGCGCCAGTCGAAGCCGGCCTCCGTAAAGATGTCGGCGAGTCCCTCTTCTTCTGCTTGCCTCTTCACGCGCATAGACCCTGGGACTACCATCGCCCTTATGCCTTCCTTGACCTTGTGGCCCTCCAGAACGCCGGCGGCGGCGCGCAGGTCCTCGATGCGGGCGTTGGTACACGACCCGAGGAAGACGGTGTCCACTTCTATTTCCCGGATAAGGGTTCCCGGATCGAGCGCCATGTACTTGAGCGCCCTCTCGTGGCCTTCGTTCTGCGGCTCCGGGACCTCTCCGTCGAGCGGAACGGTCTGAGCCGGGGTCGTACCCCAGGAGACGTAGGGAACCAGGTCCTCGGCCTGGATCACGACCTCCTTGTCGAACTCGGCGCCCTCGTCGGTCGGAAGCTTCTTCCACTCCTCGACAGCAAGCTCCCAGGCCTCGCCCTTTGGGGCGTACTCTCTGCCCCTGAGGTACTCGAAGGTCGTCTCGTCGGGCGCCACGAGGCCTGCCCTGGCCCCGCCCTCGATGGACATGTTGCACACGGTCATGCGTCCCTCCATGGAGAGCTGCCTGACGGCTTCACCCCTGTACTCTATGACGTGCCCGACCCCGCCCCCCGTCCCGATGCGGTTCAGGATGCCGAGCATGAGGTCCTTGGCCGTAACGTCCGCGGGGAGCTCGCCCTCGACGGTGACGGACATGGTCTTCGGCCTGCTCTGGGTGAGCGTCTGGGTGGCGAGGACGTGCTCGACCTCGCTCGTCCCGATGCCGAAAGCGAGCGCGCCGAACGCACCGTGGGTGGCCGTGTGGGAGTCGCCGCAGACGATCACGAGCCCCGGCTGGGTGAGGCCCGTCTCCGGCCCGATAATGTGCACGATGCCCTGCCCGATGGAGCCCCACTCGTTGAGCTTGATGCCAAACTCCTCGCAGTTGCTCCTCAAGGCCTCCATCTGCTTGGCCGAGACCTTGTCTTCGATCGGCAAGCCGAACGCCGAGGTCGGGACGTTGTGGTCCATCGTCGCCAGGGTCAGGTCGGGACGGCGTACCCCCCTCCCGGCGAGCCTGAGGCCCTCGAAAGCCTGCGGGCTCGTCACCTCGTGAACCAGGTGCAGGTCGACGTAGATGAGGTCGGGCTCCCCCTCGGCGCTCCGTACCACGTGCTTCTCCCACACCTTCTCTACCAACGTCTTCGACTTATCCATCAGCGTCCTTCCCGTGTTCCAGGATCTCGTATCCCTTTCTACCATTGTAGACCGCGAACCTGTGATCTTTGTATCTACAGCCGATCCCCTCGAAACCGGCCTCCCCGAGCCAGAGGAGCTGCGCCCCTAGTGTCGCGTTTCTGTCGGCCCTCATGCGCGAGACCGCCGCGGCCAGGTCTTCTTCCGAGACCCCTGCCTCGCGCACCCGCCGCAGCCACCATTCCCTGTAGAGCATCTCCTCCTCGGAGGTCTCGCCTGAGATTTGATCCGCGTTGACGAAATAGCCGCCACCAGCGAGTGAATGGTGGACCTTCTCGAACAGCTCCCTCTTGTCGCCGTGGGTGAGATGGTGCACCGAGAGCGCGGACACTACGAGATCGTAACCCCCTTCGGTTCGGGGTAAGGGCTTGCGCGCATAATCCATGGTCCGAAACTCGAAGCGGCCCCGTTCCCCCGAAAAACGTCGGCGCGCCACCCTGAGCATCTCTACCGAGAGGTCGACGAGCGTCACCCGCGCCCGCGGAAACCTCCCCGCCACCACCGCGCTAAGGAGTCCCGTCCCGGCCCCAAGGTCGAGCACCCGGATCTCCTGTTCTTCTCGTAAAGGAATACTCTCCAGCACAGCCCCGTAGAAGCGGTCGAAACCCGGCACGAGCTGCCGTCTGGTCCTGTCGTAGTCCCACGCAGCCTGCCCGAACTGTGTCTCGACCGTCACGCACTCCTCCTCGCCATGATGTTCAAACGGACGTAATCCAGGGCGGGCCTGCCGTCCACCGCAGTCACCTTCTCCGCCACCGCCGCTGCGAAAGGTCCGCGCTCCTCCTGGGGCAGCTTCTCCAGGTGTCCCCCCAGCACGACCGTCCCGAGAAAGCGGGCGAGCTCGTCCACCGAATCGAACGCCGCGACCTCGTCGTGCAGCCAGGTCTCGACCTCCTCAAAGCCCGCTGCCTCCAGACGCCTCGCCGTGGTCCTCGCATCAGCGTAGTACTTGTCGTCGTGCCAGCCCATGAAATAGTCCAAGAAGCGCTCCTCTTCCATCGTCTCTCTCGTCGCCCTCGTGGCGCGGGAGATGTTACCCTCGCCCCCACACTGGGCGACGAGGCTCCCACCCGGCTTCAGAGCCCGCGCCAGGTTCCCGAAGAGACGGTCATGGTCCCATATCCAGTGGAACGTTGCCGTGGAGAAGATCAGATCCACCCGCTCTTCTACCTCGAGCGATAAGAGATCCTGGCGCTCCACCCGAACCCTCGGCTCTCCTGCAAACCGCCTCCTCGCCGCCTCGACCATCGCCCGAGAACCGTCAATGGCCAGCACCGACCCCTCGGGCAACTTTGCCAGCAATAACTCCGTCACCCGACCAGTGCCGCAACCAGCGTCGATCGCAGCCTCGTCCCCACGCACGTCCACACGCCCCAGGACCTCGACCCCCCAACGGGTCTGCGGCGCAGAAAGCCTCTCATACTCGCCTGCATCCCACTCGCGAGCCAGGATCACACCTTCTTGTATTGTCTCACATTCTGAGACATAATGACCAGCATATGGACAGTGTAGAAGTTCTTTGTTCCGGAAGCAAGAGCGGGGTCGGGGTATTGGACAAGTCTGTAGCGATCCTTGCTTTTCTCTCTGGGGGTGGTCCTGCGACGCTGCCTGAGGTGGTCGAGGGGACTGGGTTGCCGCGTCCCACGGCGCACAGGCTCCTGTCGGCGCTGGAGACGCACCATCTTGTGTCGCGGCGGGATGGGCGATACGTACTTGGCTTGAGGTTGCTTGGTTGGGGGAACAGGGCTGCTGGGGTAGGTCTCGTGGAGCGGGCGCGGCCCGTTCTGGAGGAGTTACGGGATGAGAGTGGGGAGAGCACGCAGCTCTATGTGCGGGAGGGCGAGCAGAGGGTGTGCGTGGCCGCTGTGGAGCGGGTGACGGGTCTGAGGGACACCGTACCCGTAGGGGCCGTGATGCCGCTCTCGCGGGGATCTGCGGGGAAGGTCTTGCTGGCCTGGGCGAAAGGAGGGGTCGATGGAAGGCCTGACGCGGCCCAGTTGCGGGGGATCCGGGTCAGAGGCTGGGCTGAGAGCGTGGCTGAGCGGGAGGCCGGGGTGGCCAGCGTCAGCGCGCCCGTATTCGGGGAGGACGGGAGGCTCAGGGCGGCGGTAAGCGTCAGCGGTCCGATCTCACGCCTCGGGGAGAGTCCGGGCCAGAGGCTCTCCCAGCTGGTCGTAGAAGCGGCAAGGAAGATAGAAAGTACCCGGGTCTCGTAGAGATCTCCAAGAAGATGATACATTGGGGATACACCGATTCTCCTCGATGGTGTAGAGTTCCAAGGCAACACAGTGAACTTAGGCTGACGAGGAGGGGGTTATGCCGGAGAAGAGCAGAGTCGCGGTCTTCGCCCGACGACCAGACATGACAGGCACCGTACGGCGCTTGCTGAGGCTCATCCTTGTCGTGGTCCTCCTCGTCGGTGCTTCGCAGGGACCCACTCTCGCCGAACCTACCTCGTGGGACTATGTGGCCCTCGGCGACTCTCTGGCCACGGGCTACGGTGCCTTCATCAAGGGCTACGTGCCCCGCTACGAAGCCTACATCGAGACCGACACCGGGGTAGCGGTCACACGCACAAACCTCGGCCACAACAAATGGACCAGTTCCGAACTGCTCTCGGCTCTCCACAGCGATCCGACGTTCCGGCACGCCATCCGCGAGGCGGAGATCGTCACCTGGGATATCGGCGGGAACGATCTCAGGGCGGCCCGTACCTCTTACAAGAACGGAACCTGCGGTGGGGTCGACAACCAGGACTGCTTGCGGGCTAGCGTGGCGACCCTCAAGGCCAACTGGACCGCCATCACGGCGGAGGTTCTCGAGTTGCGTTCGACCAGCGACACAATCGTGCGAACAATGGATATCTACAACCCCTACGTCAGGACCGACATAGTCTCCGACACCTGGCAGCATGACCACGGGATGAACGACTTCGAGGTTTTCAAGAAGTATCTCGACAGGGTCAACCGTCACATCGCCACCACCTCTTACACAGAGGGCGTGCCCTACGCCCCGGTGTATCTGGACTTCAACGGGACGTTAGGCGAAGAGGATCCGAGATCCAAGGGTTATCTGAGTTTCGACGGGCTTCATCCAAACAACACCGGGCACAGGCTCATAGCCGGAGAGCTGAGTATGCTGGGCTACGCTCCCTTGAGATAGGCCTGGATGCTCTAGATCTCCGGTAGATGGAGGTTGGGCCGGTATTGAGGAAACGCCGGCCCAACTTCCTACAAGTCCGTTAGAATAACGCCCATGCAAAGCAAAGAGCGAGTATTCAGCGGCATACAGCCGAGCGGCACGTCACATCTCGGAACCTATCTGGGGGCGTTGAAGAACTTCGTCGCCCTCCAGGACGACTACGAGACGTTTTACTGCATCGTGGACCTGCACGCGCTCACGACGCCGCGGGACCCGCAGGTACTGAGGAGCAGCGTGCGAGAGATCTCGGCCATCTACCTTGCCGCCGGCCTCGATCCTTCGAGGGCTGTGATCTTCCGCCAGAGCAGCGTGGGCGAGCACGCGGAGCTAAGTTGGCTTTTGAACTGCATCGCCAAAGTGGGCGAACTCTCTCGCATGACGCAGTTCAAGGACAAGACACAGAGGGGCGGGACCGAGGCCGCGAGCGTCGGACTCTACGCTTACCCCGTCCTGCAGGCCGCTGACATCCTCCTGTACAACGCCCACCTCGTACCGGTAGGCGAGGACCAGCGCCAGCACCTCGAGCTCGCCCGGACGCTCGCGCGGCGGTTCAACCATCTCTACGGCGAGACCTTCGTCGTACCTGAGGTCATGATCCCCAAGACAGGGGCGAGGATCATGGCCCTCGACGAGCCGACCGCCAAGATGAGCAAGAGCCGTCCGACCCCGGGAGGCTACATCTCGCTCCTCGACGAGCCCGACGATATACGGCGCAAGATCCGCCGCGCGAAGACCGATTCCGGCACGGAGGTAACCGCCTCACCCGATAAGCCGGCCATCTCCAACCTTCTCGGTATCTACGCCGGGCTGTCGAACATTACCGTTCGAGAGGTCGAGGAACAGTATGAGGGCAAAGGCTACGGGGACTTCAAGAAGGATCTCGCCGAGGTGGTCGTGGAAGGCCTCTCCCCTATCAGGAAGCGGACCCTGGAGCTGCTGGACGATCCGAAAGAGCTGGACGCCCTTCTGGAATCCGGCGCCGAGAAGGCCAGAGCCGTCGCCCGTCCCGTCCTACGCGACGCCGCATCCCGGATGGGGCTAGACTAAGGGAAAGTCCCGAGAAAACCTACAACCACAGAGGGAGGCGAACCGATGGAAGCCCGCTACATAGTGGACGAGATCGGTAAGCGCACGGGCGTCATCCTGTCCGTCGATGAGTACGAGCGCATGATCGAGGATCTGGCGGACGTTAGGCTCTACGATGAGGGCAAGGCTCCGCTCCAAAGGGGCGAGAGCGAGGTCGTGCCACTCGAGCAAGCCATGCGTGAGATCCGGGAGGGCAAGGTTACCGGAGACTGATGGCCTACTCGGTAGGTGTAGAGCGTAGGGCACAGAAACGGATAGCTCGCCTCTCCACAGAGATGCAAGACCGTGTGGAGGCGGTCCTTCAGGCTCTCACGATAGATGATGACCAGCGCGAGAGAACCGTTCTCCGCGTCGCACACCGGCGAGACGTCTACCGCCGGGGATAGAGATGCAACGCCTCCGTTCGACGCTCGACCGCATAGACCGTAAGGGGTACGGGGCCTTCAAAGATATTTCGGGCACTCACGACTTCGGCCGATTCATCTTGTTTGTGGACAGGGTGCAGCGTGATCCCTTCGCCCCACCTTCCCTGATCCGAATCCGAACCAAAGAGAACGCTTTCGACCCTACGCTCTTCGAAACTCCGGTGCGCAGGGTCGCCTTCGAGGACTTCCTCACCAGGAGCGTAGAGAGGGAGATCCGGCACACCGTGCGCGGGCACCGGGGCTCGGGCGGGAGCGGACGGGTCGAGATACAGCGGACCTCCCAGGTAGTCATTCCCCGCACCTCGATGGTCGTCGAGCCCGGATACGTCGAGGCACGCATGGCCGTAGGCCTCCCCGCCCAGGGCCGAAGCGTCGATGCCCACGCGGCCAAAACAGTGCTGCTCGAAGAACTGCCCGAGGTCGTGCGTGGGGGACTCGTTCCAGCCCTCAACGGGGGCGCAGAGAGGGCGAGGCTCCACGTCGAGACGGTCGAGGACGCGGACTACCTGCGTGGCCTACTGCCTGGGCTGGGCCTGGTCGCGTTCGTCGCCGACGGGGCGGTGCTACCAAGGGAGAGCGGGGCGAGCGACAGGCCACTGAGGGATGGTGCCGTACCGTTCGAGAGTCCGGTGGAGTACAGGGTGGAGGTGGAACTTCCCAACGGGAGCTTCGTTTCGGGGATGGGGGTTCCCGAGGGCGTCACGCTCGTGGCCGGGGGTGGGTTCCACGGGAAGAGCACGCTGCTCTCGGCGCTCTCGTGGGGCGTCTACGATCATGTGCCGGGGGATGGCAGGGAGCTAGTCGTGGCGCGGGGGGACGCGGTCAAGGTCAGGGCCGAGGACGGCAGGAGCGTCTCCGGGGTGGACATCTCGGCCATGATCGGGGACCTCCCCGGCGGCCGGAGCACAAAGGACTTCTCCACCCCGAACGCCTCGGGCTCGACCTCGCAGGCCGCGAACATCGCCGAGGCCATCGAGGTAGGGACGTCGCTTTTCCTCGTGGACGAGGACACGAGCGCGACGAACTTCATGATCCGGGACGAGAGGATGCGAGAGCTGGTGAAGCGCGAGCCCATCTCGCCGTTTATAGACCTGGTGCGTCCCTTGCACCGCTCTCTCGGAATCTCGACGGTCGTAGTGGTCGGGGGAGTCGGAGACTACCTCGACGTGGCCGACCGTGTGATCCTGCTGGAGGACTACGTACCGTCCGACGCAACGCCCCGCTCCCGCGAGGTGACCAAAAAGTTCCCCCCCGCGTCCCGCTCGCGGAAAGTGGGGTGCATGCCCCACATGAGCGCGCCATCGACGCGTCCTCGATAGACCTGAGACGGGGCAAACGTCAGACCGCCCGCGGCAGGGGCCTCCACACCATCGAACTGGGTCGCGAGCGGGTCGACCTCTCCTACCTGGAGCAGCTCGCCGAGGCCGGACAGACCGAGGCGGTGGCCCGTATCATCGGGGAGTGGGCGGCCGCTGGTGATGTCCGCGAGGTGGGAGAGCTCGTCAGGGACACGCTGGCCTCCGTCTCTGAGAAAGGCCTCGACTCTCTGGGTGGCTACGGGGGACACCCCGGTGAGATGAGCCTGCCGCGCGCCCAGGAAGTCGCTGCCGCCACAAACCGCGTGCGTCCGCTGCGGGCCGCTCCCAAGATGTAGAAGATATACTGTTATGGCTGGTATCATTAGGTACTGAGCGTGGCGGAGATGAGGGAACATCAGGTAGAGGAAGCTACCGACGTGGTTAACCCGGAGACGCCCTCCTGGTTCAGGTCGAAAGCCGTGGCCGTGCACCTGTACACGGCGAGCGGCGCCGTGCTCGCGCTCCTTATGCTCGTGGCCGCTTTCCAGGGCGAGGCCGTAAAGGCGCTGTGGCTGATGCTCGCCTCGCTCCTCATCGACTCTACCGACGGTCTCCTCGCCCGCCGTTTCAGGGTCAGCGAGGCGCTCCCCTTCTTCGACGGGGCGCTCCTGGACAACATCGTCGACTACATGACCTACGTCTTCGCTCCCGTGGTCCTGCTCTGGAGCGGAGGATACCTGCCCAATGGCAACGCGGGCATAGTTCTCGCCGCGCTGCCGCTTTTGGCATCCAGCTACCAGTTCTGCCGCGTCGACGCCAAGACCGAGGACCACTACTTCCTCGGTTTCCCCAGCTACTTCAACGTCGTCGCCTTCTACGCTATCGTCTTCCATCCAGGCCCGCTGGTGCTCGCCGCCGTGCTCGTGGCCTGCTCGTTCCTGGTCTTCGTCCCCATCCGCTACGTCTACCCGACGCGCACGGTCGCCTTCCGCAAGCTCTCCCTTACCCTCACGGCCCTGTGGCTCGCGAGCTACGCCGCGATACTCTGGCAGATGCCCGACCCGGATCCCCTGATCCTGGCCTTCTCCATCCTCTACCTCGTCTACTACTTCGGCGTCAGCCTCTACCTCTCGGGCAAGCTGCTCGAAGCCCAGCGCCTGGAAGAGGAGACCGCAGAGTAAGAAGGTCCTACGAGCCGAAGATACGTCGGTCTGTATGGTGCCATCCCAGGGACTTTGACGCGCCTTCGCGCTGTTGTTAGGCTCACTGCCTATCTTCTGGAAAGGAATGACATGGCGCTGAATGAAGCACTATTGAAGCGGTTGATCGAAACTCCCGGCGTGCCAGGACGTGAGGAGCGACAGCGGGAGATCGCACGCGAGGAGCTTGGCTCTCTGACGGACGAGGTCCGAACCGACGCCCTTGGCAGTGTGATCGGGACGAAGAAGGGGAGCGGCGACAGACGCGTGATGGTCGCCGCGCACACAGACGAGATCGGCTACCTCGTCAAACACATCGACGACAAGGGCTTCGTCCGATTGCAAACCCTCGGCGGCCATGATCCCGCCAACATGGTCTCCCAGCGGGTTCTCGTAACGACCGCCGATGGCGAGACGCTCCGCGGCGCGCTCCAGCCGGCGCGCAAGCCACCGCACCTGGCGCGCGGCGAAGAGCAGAAGCCGCCGAAGGCCGACGAGTTCTACGTCGACCTCGGCATGGACGCCGAGACGGTCAAGGAGAAGGTGCGCATCGGGGACTACGTGGTCATGGACCGCACCCTGGAGAAGGTCGGGGAGACTTACGTCGGCAAGGCGATGGATGACCGCGTCGGCGTCTTCGTTATGTACGAGGCGCTGAGGGCTATGGGAGATCATCAGGCGACCATCTTCGCCGCCGCCACCTCCCAGGAAGAGGTCGGCTTGCGCGGCGCCGAGGCCAGTGGATCAGCCCTCGAGCCCACGGTCGTCGTAGCGCTCGACGTGACGCTCGCGATGGACGTGCCTGGCGCCGGTAAAGAAAACACCATAACCGAGCTAGGCAAAGGAGTTGCCATCAAGATCATGGATGGCTTCTCCATCTCTCACCCGAAATTGGTGGAGCATCTTCGTGCCATCGCCGAGCGCGAGAACATACCCTACCAGATGGAGATTCTCCCGGCTGGCGGCACCGACGCTGGGGGAGTCCAGCGCCTGCACGGTGGCATTCCGGCCGTCACGCTCTCCATCCCCTGCCGCTACGTCCACACCCCGAACGAGATGGTTAGCGCCACGGACGTGGAGGCCGCCATAACGCTCCTCGCCCGCTACCTCGAAGAGGCCTCGGACGCCGACTACGCGCTCTAGGGAGTCGCGCCCATTAGGAAGGCGTTTACCGGCCGCGCAAGACTAGCTACAATGCTTCAGGAGGTGTCTGGCGGTAGGCTTCTTGGTCTTCGCGGAACGACTTTACTGCCAGGGGAAAGACGCAAGGCGGCGCTTCGCAGTCTGGAGATCTGGCTCGCGCGACCGGTACGCAGGCGATGACAGGAGGAAAGGTGTTGGGCAAGAGACTGAGACGTTACCTGGTTGCGTTCGGGATTGGCGTTCTGGCTCTCGCCGGGGTACCGGCCGCGGGCTTCAGTCAGGCCGGCGATTACCAGAACCTGGAACCTGGCCAACGCGCGGATCTGGACGAGAAGGCTCCTGTGAACTTCGTGTTCGTAGGCTACGACCAGGATGACGTGAGCGCCGGGAGATTCCGCGCCACGCTTCCAGACCATTACAAGCCGATCGTCCGCTCCAGGTACTTCTACAAGAAGAGCGTCAAGAAGGCGCTGCTCGGCTTGAACTACACCTACGACTATAACGTCAGATTCGCCAACGGAGCCTACGAGAGGAGGTTCTTTAGCTACCTGTCGAACGCGGCAAAGCCCGCGCCGCTAACGGATTTCCAGAAACTGTACAACGGCAAACCGCGCACGTTCTGCAAACCACCGAACGGCGAGCCCAAGCCCTGCCAAAAGCAGGGGGTCCGCGATATCAAGAAGAACTACCGCATAAGCGCTTCATCCGTCGAGAAGTGGCTCGCAGCAAATCCGCCGGCCGGTATCGATACAAAGCGCAACACCGTCTTCTTCATCAACTGGTGGGGCGACGGGGAGAAGCCCCGCAAAGGCTTCAAGCACCATGTTTACACCAAGACAAATGAGCCTGACCCCGACACAGGCTTCAACTTTGGTAGGAAGGACGACAGCCGCAAGCTCATTGCCTGGGGTGGCACCCCAGCAGACGACGAGGAGAGCGGTCTGGGCTCCACGCGGCGCGTCTGGTTCCACGACCTCTCGGCAGGACCAGACTCGTTCACCGACAACTGGAATGTAGACGACCCCGATCTCACGGGAGATAAAAAGGAAGACTACCGGCTGCCTCCCGTTTGGGAGTATTACGCCAAGGATGGCTACCGCCCGGCCTCTAGGCTCACCAGCGACCTATCCAGGGTTGCGCGTTACGTTGCCATCGACCTTTTCTTCACCAGTTCGCCGCTCTACCCGCCGCAGTTCACGCCCCGGCTCTTGCCGGATAAGATCAACTTAGACGTCAACACCCTCGAGGGTATCCCGGGCAAGAACTACTCGAGACGCTACCAGACCCCGAGCTTGATACTCGACGAGATCAGAGAGTTACACCACCTGCCCTACTCCATAGACCAGCAGGAGGTAGCCTACGAGGGCAGGGCGAAGCGCTGCTACTTGCTCTGGCTGGCGAATGTGCCGTGCTACCCTAAGGAGGTCTTTGCCTATCCAGGGACCGCCAACCTGTTCCTCTACAGCGCCGACAACCTCGGCAAACTGCTGGACGACGAACAAGCGACCCGCGAGTACGAGGCGGTGCTCCTAAACTGGGCCGTCGAAGACGGTCCGAGGGGCCTGACCTCGCCCCCCTATCTCGGCTTCGCTGACGACAATTACCGCGACGGTACCCAGAGCTTTATCTACAGCTTCATCTCGCCGGACATAGCGCAGAACTACGGGCTCACGACCACCGAGATCCACGAGTTCGGTCACCACCTCAACCTCAGCCATCCGTTCGACGGCTTCGATTACGAGAACGAGACGGACTTCGGCTGGGACGGAAAGTACTACTTCACCGGGGTCGGCAACGAGGTCAACTCGATAATGAGCTATGTGGACCTCAACTGGGACTTCTCCCAGTTCGACCGGGACAACACCGACCGCTTCCAGGCGGCGGCCTACATAAACAACGCCAACGCCCTGGCGCGCAAGATCCAGAACGATCCCGATGCCGACCAGGCGGAGGCCGAGCTCGCGGCAGCCGACGTGGCCTACGGCGAGGCGAAGGCGGCGCTAGCCCGACACGACTACGCCGGCACCTTCGAGAAGGCCCGCGAGACCTACGAGCACGCCCTCCAGGGCGCCAATGACGCCGGGGTACCCGTAGAGCCAAGCGACAAAGGCAGGATGGCCTTTCGAAGGTTCGAGGCATGGAGCGCGGTACCGGACCGCTACATAGACAGGCCGCAGCCCGCCGAACGGGAGCAGCCGATGAAGAGGCGGGACGCGGCGGATATCGAGGTGCACAAAGCGCAACATTTCTCGCCGTTCGCCCACCGCCTGCGACGGTAACCCTGGAGAGAATCGGTGCGATGAGGACCCTGTGCCTTAAGCGTGGTCCCTCGATTCGCACCCGAACTCCACGCCCCAAGGAGGCTGTTTGAAGGATCATGATCCGGACTCTCCGTCCGTCATTCAGACCATCGAGGAGAACGGCGCCGAGTTCCTGTTGACGCTCGGACGGGCGGCCGGTGCCGAGGAACGCGACGACGGGCGGGTACGCTGGGTTATCGGGAACTCCCCCATCGACTACCACAACTGCGTCGTGCATGCCGACCTGATCCGGGAAGAGGCGGACGGGGAGATCGAAGCCTCACTGGAACGAATGCAAGCACACGGGGTCCCCGGCTCCTGGCACGTAGGGCCCTCGATGCGCCCATCCGACCTCGGCGAACGCCTCATCGCGCACGGCTTCGAGTACGGCGGTGACGACATCGGGATGGCCGTGGACCTATCGACTCTACCGGAAGAGGTGCCGGTGCCTGAAAACTTCGTCGTCGAGCGGGTACGCGACGAAGCGGGGCTTGCCGCGTGGATCGAGGCGCTCGGATCTGGCTTCGGGGCGGGACCCGTCGAGGCCGAGTGGGCCGGGGAGATGTACCGCAGGCTGGGTCTGGGCGATGAAGGACCGTGGCGCCACTATCTGGGGCTATTGGCCGGTGATCCTGTGGCGACGTCCACGTCCTTCTTCAGCGCCGGAGTCGCGGGGATCTACTTCGTGTGCACCGTCGAACATGCCAGACGGCGGGGGATCGGAGCGGGAATCACACTAGCGGCGCTGCGCGAAGCCAGGGATCTCGGCTACTCGGTCGGTGTCCTCGGTTCTTCGGAGATGGGCTATCCCGTTTACCGTAGACTGGGCTTCGAGGAATACTGCAGGATCGGGCTCTACGAGTGGCGTTCTGGGTAGGCGGCGCCCACACGGGTCACCGGATACGGTAGCATGTGCGTTCGACGTTAGGGCGAATACCAACGGAGAGGATCTCGATGGCAAGCAAATCTTACGACCGAGCGCCTGAGATGGCGCTAGAGCCTGGCTATGAGTACTACGCCAATTTCGTTACCGAGAAGGGTCCTGTGAAGGCGAGGCTCTTCGCCGAGGAGGCGCCTCAGACCGTTAACAACTTCGTCTTCCTGGCGCGGGACGGGTATTTCGATGGGACGACCTTCCACCGCGTAATAGCGGACTTTATGGTCCAGGGCGGGGACCCGACAGGGACGGGGACCGGCGGGCCCGGGTACAGGATCCCGGACGAGTTCCATCCCGGGCTGCGGCACGATAAACCCGGCGTACTCTCGATGGCGAACGCGGGCCCGAATACCGGCGGGTCGCAGTTCTTTATCACGCACGTGGCGACGCCGTGGTTGGACGACAGACACGCAGTCTTCGGGGAGGTAGTAGATGGCATGGAAGTCGTCGGCGCCATAAGGGAGCGGGACCCACAGCGCGACCCGGAGCCGGGCGACAGGATAGAGCGGATCGAGATCGAAGAGCTCCCCCGTACGTGATAGCTGCCTTTGGCAGCTATCAGCACGGCGCCTTGCAGGCGCCTTGTCAGCACGCTCGGGCTGGCGCCCTCGCTTGTCAGCTAGTCAGCACTTCAGCAAGTCGTCTGAAAGCCTCGCCAAGAGCATCGAAACCGACCGCCTCAGTCAGCAGTCCCTCGCGCGCTGAACAGCAGGGTCGGAACGGGATAAGCTGAAATGCTGACGAGCGAGAGCCGCAAGCTCGAAGCGTGCTGACAAGCGAAAGCCGTAGGCTGGACCGTGCTGAGAAGCTCTAAAGCAACCCGATACGGTCAGGTGGCCAGAAGCGTAGGAAGGCTTCGCCCTCTATGTTCTTCTCGGGCAGTGGTCCGAAGACTCTCGAGTCCGCGGAGTTGCCGCGATTATCACCCATCACGAAGACGTGATTCTTCGGGACCTTGGTCCGGGCGTAGAAGCTCCTGTCTGGCAGCTTCTTGTTCGTGTATGGCTCCTTCTGGGGCTCACCGTTCACGAAGAGCCTGCCACCCCTCACGGCGATCCTGTCTCCCGGCAGTCCGACGACCCGCTTTATCAGATCCTCGTTGGAGTTATCGACGCTCTCGAAGACTATGATGTCTCCGCGACTGGGGTCTGTGAAGCGGTAGATGAACTTGTTCACGAGCACCCGGTCGCCGATCTCGAGCGTCGGGATCATGCTGCCCGAGGGGATCCAGAAGGCCTCCATGACGAACGGCCTGACGAATCCGAAGACCAGGGCGAAAGACACGAGCAGTATGACCAGGTACTCGAGCGCCCCTCCACCCTTCTTGGTGGCCCGCCGACGCTCTTCGCTGGAGGTCTGGAACTGCTCGTCGTGGTAGTGCGGCTTCTCGGACATGAAGTACTAGGATATCGCACCGGGACGGAAATGACTCAAAAAATCCTGGGTTCCCAGAATATACCTAGTGCCTCGGCGAAGAGGTGGAGGGCCACGATCACCATGAACACGCCGAAGCCGATACGCACCACACCCTCCGGAAGCCAGTCCCTGAGGCGTACTCCGAGGGGGGCGCCGATCACGGATCCGATGATGAGGGGCGGCAGGCTGAGCAGATCCTGCACGTCCCTGAAGCCTGTCGCCACGTAACCGGCCGCCCCTACGATGCCCGTGAACATCACGACGGCGAGGCTCGTGGAGACGGCCCGCTTGGTCGTGAGCCCCATGCCGAGCACCATCAGCGGGACCATCACCACCCCGCCGCCGACCCCGACGAGCCCCGAGAGAGTCCCTACAAAGATGCTAGCCAGGATGACCAGGGGGAGGGGTATATTCTTGCGGTCACTATCGTACTCGCCCCCACCACGGGCGGTCGGGTAGGCGAGGGCTATGAGTAGCGTGGCGAAAGCCACCTTCACGACGACCTCAGGGGAGACGCGGCTTATCAGGACTCCGATCAAAGCCGAAGGGGCGACTGCCAGGGAGAGGAGGCCGGCGACCCGCCAGTCCACGGGGTCCGCGCTCCTGGCGTTGCGAATCGTGCCGGAGAGAGAGCTGAAGATTATAATCACCAGGCTCGCCGCAACGGCATCCTGGATGTTCCATCCGCCGACGTACAAGAGACCGGGGACGAAGACGATACCTCCACCGACCCCGACGAGGCCGGAGAGCATCCCCCCAACGACCCCGATGGCCCCAAGGAACAGGAACTCCAGGTAATCCACCGCGCTAGGCTGCGGAGCGTCGCCAGCGCCAGAACAAATAAACGGCTCCGGCCACCAGCGCCACAGCGACGGCGTAGTCGAGGTAGTGCAGGTAGTCGCCTATCGTCGTCCAGTTCTCACCGAGTACGTACCCGAAGTACGTCAGCGCGAAGACCCAGGGTATGCACCCCAGGAGGGTGTATACGGTGAACTTGGTGAAATTCATCCTGGCCGTGCCGGCAGGGAAAGAGATGAAGGTGCGGACCACCGGCAGGCAGCGGGAGACGAAGACGGTGAACTCACCGTACTTATCGAACCACTTCTCGGCGACATGCAGGTGATGCGCCCTGACACCCACGTATCTTCCGTAGTGGAACCAGAGCTCGCGCCCGCCCCAGAGTCCGATGAAGTAAGCGATCCAGGAGCCGACCACGTTCCCCAGGACCCCGGCGGCCACCGCCGCGAGGAACCCCATCTTTCCCTCCGAAACCAGGTAACCCGCGAAGGGTGAGATCGCCTCCGAGGGGATGAGGATCCCCATGCTCTCCAGCAACATCAGCACGAAGACCGCAGGGACTCCGTAGCTGCCAATAGTCTCGGTGACGAACTCTATGAGCGGATGTAGGATCGCTTCGAGCACGATGAGAAGCTACCACTTAATGTCACGGATGTACAATGTCTATCCGCCATCTCCCGCCAGGAACCAAAGCGAAGAGAATGCAATCTATCGGGGTCCGTTACTACCCTTCGCCGCTGCTCGACTCGGCCGCCCTAAAGCTCAGGACGGAGAGCCACAGCGCGTACACGGCACCGACGCAGACCAGCCAGAGGAGGGCGGCGAGGTAGCCTGCCACTATGTCTGTCGGGTAGTGCACCCCGAGGTAGAGCCTGGAAAAGCCGATCAGGAGCACGACGAATATTCCCGAGACAACCACGGCCCATCGCGCTGCTCCCCGCAGCCGGTAAGCCAGGACGAGCGTAAGCATCCCGTACAACCCGACGGCGACGGTAGCGTGGCCGCTCGGAAACGAATAGAAGGAGGCGTGGTAGCCAGAGTCGAAGAGCTCGGGACGCGCCCGCTGGAATACGCTTTTCAGGACGGTGGTGAGCACGGCGCTCCCCGCGGTCGAGACCAGCAGTAGTATGGCCGAGAGCTTCCAGCCTATTCGGTAGAAGAGAAGTACGACCACGACCAGGAGCAGTACCACGAACCAGTAGTAGCCGAGCGCCGTGACGATACGCATCGGTCCGTCGAGCCAGCCGGGGAAGGTGGAGTGTATCCACAGGAGCGCAGCCCTGTCGAAAGCGCGGCTCTCGCCCTCGACAACCACGTCGACCAGCTCGGTAAAGGCCCAGATAACGAAGGCCGAAGATGCGAGCCCTGCAGCAAGCCAGGCGGCGGAGACCACCGTCAGGCGCTCTGTGACCCACCGGACTATCTCTCTGCGGGTCCCGAGCATGGAGAGATTCTATCCCGTTTCGGTACCCTGGCTGCGCGTATAATCTCTGTGGCTGACGGCCGGTCCGGAGAAGGAGGAGCGAGAACCTTGCAGAACAACGACATCGTCCGGGCGCTAGAGACGATCGCGACGCTCATGGAGATCAAAGACGAAGCGTACTACCGCGTGCTGGGCTACACGCGGGCCGCCGAGTCGGTTGCCGCCCTAGGCCGACCGGTGACCGAGGTCGATGACCTCAAAACGCTGCCCCACGTCGGCGCGGCGACGGCCGCCGTGATAAGAGACCTTGCCGAAGACAGGACGCCCCAACTACTCGCCGACCTGACGGCCGAGATACCAGTAGGCCTCGTCGAGATAACGCGCCTGCCCAGCGTCGGGCCGCGAACGGTCGGACGCTTGTGGAAGGAACTCGACGTCACCAACGTCGAGGAGCTCGCGGCCGTCGATCCGGAGCGGATCTCCTCCCTCAAGGGTTTCGGGAAGAAGAGCGCGGAGAAGATGGTGCTCGCCGCCAGGACGTACAACGCGACGGAACGACGGATGCTCCTGGACGAAGCGACCTCTCTGGGGGAGCAGATCCTCTCGTTCGTCCGCTCGCATCCGGCGACGGAGAGGGCCGAGGTCGGGGGCTCCCTGCGCCGCATGAAGGAGACCGTCGGCGACATCGACATCGTCGCCGCGAGCGAGGAGCCAGGCTCGCTCGCCGACGACTTCGCGGAGGCGCCGTTCGCCGAGGAGGTCCTGGCTCACGGCCCGAAGAAGGTGTTTATCCTTAGCAGCGGGACCGAGATAGACCTGAGAATAGTCGAGCCCGAGGCCTACGGCTCGCTCCTGCACCACTTCACCGGCGGCCAGGCCCACAACATCGCGCTGCGCGAGCGGGCCGTCAAGATGGGTATCAACATCTCCGAGTACGGCCTGGCCAAGGCAGGGACCGGCGACTACAAACCCGTCCCAACGGAGGAGGATCTCTACTCGCGGCTCGGCCTCGCCTACATCCCTCCGGAGTTACGCGAGGACGCCGGCGAGATCGAAGCCGCAGACAACGGCAGTTTGCCCGACCTCCTCTCCGTAGAGGACGTCCGCGGGGACCTGCACGTTCACACCAACTACTCCGACGGCAAAGGCACCATCGAGAGCATGGCCGAGGCGGCCATCGAGCTCGGCTACGAGTACCTCGTCTTCTGCGACCACTCCCAGAGCCTCAGGGTGGCGAACGGTCTCTCGCCCGAGCGCCTGAAAGAGAAGTTGGAGGCCGTGAGGAAGGCCGACGAGGGATACGGTGAGATCCACCTCCTCTGCGGCTCCGAGGTCGACATCCTCAGGGACGGATCCCTCGACTACGACGACGATATCCTCGCCGAACTGGATTTCGTCGTAGCTTCCGTGCACACCTCTTTCGGGGTCGGCGAGAAGGCCATGACCGAGCGCATCGTGCGGGCGATGAACAACCCGTACGTGCGGACTATCGGCCACCCTACGGGCCGCATCCTGAACCGCAGGGAACCCTATGAGGTGGACGTGTCGCGCCTTATACGGGAGGCTGCAGCCACCAACACGGCCCTCGAGCTCAACGCCTACGTGGACCGTCTCGATCTCGCGGTTCCCTACGTCCGCGAGGCCGTGGGAGCAGGCGTCAGCATCACCATCGACACGGATGCCCACGATGAGCGGGCTCTCGGCTTCATGAAGTACGGCGTCTCGCAGGCCAGACGGGCCTGGGTCGAGAAAGGGAGTGTGATCAACTGCCTCCCCTTCGACGAGTTCGAGAAGTACCTGAAGAACGGGAAGTGACCTGCCTGATGTAAGACCCCTTCTCACGACCTTGCCGAACGTTACAATTCACGGGCCGGACCCTACAGGTCCGTAGCAGGCTGATACACCTGGTGGGACGTAAAGTGCCCATCCAGGGATGATCCTCATCCAGATCCCACACGTAACATCTGAGATAGGCCATGTAAGAGCATATACTTTCCGACCGCGCGCTACTAGGATGTACTCACCGGATCGGAGAGTGGAGACGAGATGATCGAGCGGCTGAGGGCGCTTTCACCGCCATCAAGGTATCTGCTATACGTCGCTGGTGTGCTCGTGGTGCTTCTCGTGGCGGTCGGCGTAGGCGCGGCGGCTGCGGTCGTTGTCGGCTGGCAGTCCGGGCGGGTAGCGACGGGCCCCGCTGAGACCAGTACACTCGAAGGCAGCAAGCTGGAGACGACCAGCGCTGCCAAAGCCACAGAAGACACGGCCCTCGAGTCGTCCAGCGATCGCAAGAACTCCGACGCTACGATCAACAAGGCCTCTTTCGTCCATCGCGCTACGGATGAGAACAGCCGCGGAGACTACACCTATATCAGCGACCCGAGCATAAATGGGGATCCGAACGCCATCGTCCTCGTCTCACCGACTCCGGATCAGGAAAACCTCGGGACTGCTTCCTACGAACACAACATCGGTGTTTGGTACGAGGGTGGGGCCAGACAGTGGGCGATCTTCAACCAGGATCGAGCAGCGGTGCCTGCAGGAGCTACCTTCCGAGGTGGAAGTTCCGCAAGCATCCACGACGTTCGTCCACCACGCCAAACTTCTGAACACCGCTGGAAACTACACATACCTCGATGATCGGCTTACCAACGGCGAACCCGACGCCGTACTCTCGGTCACGCAGAACTGGAATCCCGGGGGTGGAAGGGGTGTATACAACAACCATCCAGTAGATACCGTGTACGACGCACAGGTGAAAAGATGGGCGGTCTACAACCGAGATGGTGCGTCGATACCCAAGGGAGCCGCCTTCAATATCGCCGTCTCGGCAGGCGCCAACTAGTGGGTCGTTCGACCCGCGAATCGACATTCTTCCACCAAGCTCCTACGCCTTCGCATCGGCCCTCGCGCGCAGGCCGGCGCTCGGAGATAACAGGACGACTGATGCGTAATTCACAGAAGCGAGGAAGGAGCCGAGACCTTATGCTGACACCGTACCTCGACCAAAAGGCGGTGTTGGCACATGGACCTCGACTCCTTCCTCGTCTCATTGTACGTCCTCACCGAAGACTGGTGGAACTCCGCCCACGCCTCGGACACCGCGAGAATGGGCCGCCCCTCGCTCATCAGCGACCCGGAGGTTCTCACGCTGGTCATCCTCGCCCAATGGCCGCGCTTCCGCAGCGAGCGGGACTTCCATCGGTTCGCCTTCGCCCACCTTCGCGAGTACTTCCCCACCCTCCCCTCCCAGAGCCAGTTCAACCGGAGGGCGAGGGCTTTGGAGGCCGAGATGAAGGCGCTCTCGCTCCATCTGGCGGGCACCCTCGCCGAGCCTTCCGCCGTATACCACGTTTTGGACACCACCCTCATACCGGCCGTCGTGAGGGTCAGGGCGTGCCGGAGGGGACTCTTCGCCGGCCAAGCGACCTTCGGGCGGTGCGCCTCCAAGACCGAGTGGGTCTACGGCTTCAAGGTCGGCCTCTCGGTCAGCCCGGAGGGCGTGATCACCACCTTCTGCTTGGCCGAGGCCTCCGCCGACGAGCGGCCTGTTGGAGAGGTCCTCATCCACAAAGAGCGCCACGCAGCCTACCTCGCAGACAAGGGCTTCGCCTCGGTGGAGTGGGAGCGCCACTGGCTCTCGGAGTACGGGGCTTTGGTGGCCGCCACCCCCAAGGAGAACTCCAAGAAGAGGGCGTGGGACGCCGCCGGGAGGCTGTGGGCGGCGGGAAAGCGGCAGATCGTCGAGGGGGTCATAAACCAGCTCAAGGACCTCTTCTTCCTGGAGCGTCACCGGGCGAAGACCCTCGAAGGGCTTCTGGCTCGCTTGGCAGCGAAGATCGCCGCGTACACCTGCGGGCAGTGCCTCAACTCTCAGCTCGGTCGTCCTCTGCGCCGCCTGGCCGATTTGTTGATCTGAAAAGTTATGCATCAGTCGTACAGGTTCTACCAACGACTAAATTGCGCGACCCTATCGGAACAGGTGCTTCAGCTGTGAATATTGCCCATACACCTTGAGTTTTGCAGCCAACCTCAGAAGGTTATCCCTGTGCGACATTGGAATTCGGGGCAGATCGTGAACGTCCGTCTCTCCCCGCCTCTTCCTCCAACCGCAGGCGTAAGCGTACCCGGCACGACGTGCGGCCACGACCGCTTCGCCGTCCAAGCTGCCGTACGGGTAGCAAAATCCCTCCACCTCTTCGCCTAGAATCTCGCCGAGCACCTGGCGGCTGCCGGCGATTTCTTGGTCACGCGTTTCCGGGTCGAGAGCGGCAAGATCGGCATGGGTCATGCTGTGAGAGCCTACCTCCATACCATACGCCATGACCTCGGTCAGATCCTGAGCTCGAAGGAGTTCCATTCGAGGCCTTGGATTATGGGTGTGTTTCCAGTCGCTCTCCTTACCCAGCATGCCTGCGACTACGAACACGGTGGCAGAGAAGTCAAACTCTTTCAAGATCGGCACGGCGGTGTGTAAGAAATCATCATAACCGTCGTCGAACGTCAATCCCACAAGCCGCCTGGCATCCCCTGTGCGCATTGCAAAAAGCAACTCCCGCACGGAAACCCCCCGCAAGTTACGCTGCTTGAGGTAGAGCATCTGAGCCTCAAACCGCTCCGGCGAGGTGCACAACATGTTGGGATCACCCGCAGGGTCAGCGACAGCATGGTACATGAGTATTGGAGGCCAGCGAGAACTCACGTGTGCGTTCTCTCACCCTGTATAGCGTGATATCCCTCCGCGGAGTGCTGGGCCTCCCAAGGAGCATTCTCGAAGGTTAAGCGATTCTGGAAGTCAAGACACCAGAGATGGTGTCCGCCAAAAGGCATCTCATCCATACAAGTCTGGCTTAGGTCCAGGCGGTGGTCGAGAGCCACGTCAGAGTTTCTTCGGAGCTCGGCAGCGCCTGTCTCGCTGTAGGACGTTGAGATAGTCGATGTCCGCTGGGGCTGCTACCGGGATTCAAACGTTGCAAACGGCTCACTCTCCACCTTCGTCCCGACGAAGCGTCGAGGCGTCTTACTTTGTCGGCAGCTCCGAATAGCTGTCCTTCGAACTACACCTTTCACTCTAGGATAGCGAGTATAATCTCTCTTGGCGCTCGCGTCATCTCCTGTGCTTGGCCGCAGCTCGTGGCCTCCCTCCCCAAAGCCTTCGGCTTGCGGCCTATGCGCCTCCCTATTGGCGCGAGCACTTGGGTGAGGTTAAATACATGCAATGAGAAGCTCCCTCAAGGATTGCGGTTTGTTGCAGCCGAAAGTAGGATAGAGTGGTTGAGTCCCTTTCTCGTGTAATGGTCGCGTGGCTCATCTGATCCGGCAAGAAGCAGGTTAGGTATGCGCCCTTACGTGCAGGAAACCGATGCTTCCGCGCTCTTGGGAGTTCAGCTTGAATCCGGGCAGACGGCGGGACGCACGTACACGGCCTATCCGAACCTCGCCAATGTCCGCTGGCTGCTCCCGGCGAAGGAGCCCGCTTTGCGCCGGGCCGGCATAGGAGGGTTGTATCAGCCCAATAGTCTCCGGGGGCGGGCACTCCGAACGATCATTGGCGCCGGAGCTGTGCTGGGTGAAAGGGTATGGCTGGAAGAAGACGCTCTAGCGCGTTTGGAGATCGATGGTGGCCTCCGTCATGGGAGTGGAGGCGGTGCGCTTGGCCTTCTATATGGGTGTACCATCCCCACACCGGAAAGTCACCGCGCAGGTGCTAACCGCCGAGGGGAAGACGCTGGCTTACGCCAAGATCGCCACTTCGTCGCTGGCCCAGGCAGCGCTCAAACCGAAAGGCGCGCCCTGTTGCGGTTATCGGAGAGCACGGGCCTGCAAGGCACAGTACCAGAGGTCTTGGGCTCTCTTCCCTGGCACGGGGGCAAGATACTCCTCATTACGATGGGCCCCCCGACGTCCGGGCCCCAGAGCCTTTCATCCGTGCACCTGCGTTTCTGCACCCAGCTTTTCCGGTCCTTCGAGGTAAGGGAAACGTTTGCGGAGAGTCCGATGTGGACTCGCATGTCCGAAATATGGCTCCATCTTCGGGATAGCTCACCGGAAACCATGCCCGCCAGTCTCGGGCGGGCCCTAGAGAGGCTGCACGATGGAGTTGGGGCCGCTGAGCATGCCTTTGTCCCTGGCCCACGGCGACTTCGCGCCCTGGAATACCCGACTGGGGCGCGATCTCTTTTCGTCCTGGATTGGGAGCGTGCCTCAGAAGGGATGAGTCCCCTCTACGACGCGTTCAACTTCCAAGCCCTGCAGGCCGCCCTGCAGGGGCGGCGTAGGGGTCTTCGGGATCGCCGCTTCGTCGTGAGGTTGTTGGAGGTCCTGTGGCCGGAAGGACAGAAACGTCTGCCCGATTTGTATCTTGCATACCTGGCACACGTCGGGCTGCTCTACAGCGAGGCCCAGAGCCTGGCCCCCGGCGTCGGAGAGAAGAAGGTGTGGGGATGGTTCGCGCAGCAGATCGAAAGCGACCTGAGAGGGGATACGTTCTCGTAGTCGAGGCGCGGCTGAGGGCCCGCTATAGCTCGGGTTCCCATCATGCTCTGAAAATGCGGGTATGGTACCTTGTGCCAGATGAAGATCCTGGCGGTCCACAACAGATACCAGCGACCCGGCGGCGAGGACCAGGTTTTCGTGGACGAAACCGCTCTCTTGGAAGCCAGAAATCACCGCGTGTTTCGTTACGAGGTCCACAACGACCAGGTCGAGCAAGTGAACCGTCTGACCCTGGCGAAAGACACGGTATGGAACACTTCGGCGTATCGTGAACTCGGGGCCTTGATCCGCCGGGAGCGGCCCGACGTGGTCCACTTTCACAACACCCTACCCCTGGTCTCCCCGGCCGGCTACTACGCCGCCAGGGCCGAAGGTGTGCCGGTGATCCAGACCCTGCACAACTACCGTCTGCTGTGTCCTGTAGCCCTGTTTTTCCGAGATGGGCGGGTGTGCGAGGATTGCATGGGCAAGGCGATCCCCTGGCCCGGCGTTGTTCACAGGTGCTACCGAGGGAGTCGGGCGGCGAGCGGGGTGATAGCGACGATGCTCACCGTCCACCGTGCTTTGCGTACCTGGACAGAGATGGTTGATGTCTACGTTGCCCTTACAGAGTTTGCCCGGAATAAGTTCATCGAAGGCGGCCTCCCGGCGGGGAAGATCGCGGTGAAACCCAACTTCGTTTGCCCCGATCCTGGTCAGGGCCAGGGAGGAGGCGGGTACGCTTTGTTCGTGGGCCGTCTCGCGCCCAGAGAAAGGAACGGGGACGATGCTGGCCGCCTGGGACCAGCTCGGAACGAGGGTCCCGCTCAAGATCGTGGGAGACGGGCCATTGAGGGATCGGGTCGTAGAAGCCGCCGCTAGACAGTCCAACGTGGAGTGGCTGGGACACAGGCCGGTGGAGGAGATCCACACGCTGATGAGGAAAGCCGACATGCTCGTCTTCCCCTCACAGTGTTACGAGACGTTCGGCCGGGTAGCGGCAGAGGCTTTCGCGGCGGGCACTCCGGTTATCGCGGCCAACATCGGAGCGGTCGCCGAACTCGTAGAACACGGCCGCACGGGACTCAAATTCCGCCCCGGCGACCCAGAGGATCTCGTCACCCAAGTCGAGTGGGCCCTGTCGCACCCGGCGGAACTACGACGTATGCGTGAGGAGGTCCGGGCCGAGTTCGAGGCAAAGTACACCGCGGAGCGCAATTACCGGACGCTGATGGAGATCTACGAGGCCGCCCTGGAGCGCAAGAAAGTGCCGGCTTGACCCTGGCTTCCAGGCACGTGCTCGGTATGCGGGTAGACGCTACCTCCTACGAGGACGCTTCCCAGCGCGTAGCACGATGGGCGCACGATGTGCGCTCAGCTTACGTGTGCGTGGCGACCGTGCACATGACCATGGAGGCCTTTGACTCCTCGGCGTTTCAGCGGGTGGTAAACGGGGCGGACCTGATCACGCCTGATGGAAGACCTCTGGTTTGGGCATTGAGGAGCCTGGGGGTTAGAGACGCAACCCAGGTTCGGGGGACGGACCTGACGACGCACGTGGTGGAGCGAGCCGCGCGGGAAGGCATACCGATCGGGCTGTACGGCGGCACGCCAGACCTGCTAAAGACGTTCGTTCGCATCCTGGAAAGACGCTACTCCGGGGTGCGGGTAGTGTGTCAGATCGCACCGCCGTTCCGTCCCTTGACGCCCGAGGAAGACGAAACAGTAACGAAGGAGATACGCTCCTCGGGTGCACGTATCCTGTTCGTAGGTATCGGCTGTCCAAAGCAGGAGAGATGGATGGAGACACATAAGGATCGTATTCCAGCGGTGATGTTGGGTGTGGGCGCAGCGTTCGACTTCCATACGGGTCGAGTGCGCCAAGCCCCGGGCTGGATCCAGGTGGCGGGCTTGGAATGGCTATTCAGGTTGCTGATGGATCCCAAGCGTTTGTGGAAGCGCTATGCCAAACACAACCCGAGATTCGTCGTGCTGTTCTTACGGCAGCTTCTGGGGCTACGGCTCGGTAGAAAGCAAGGCGGGTGAGCTAGAGAATGCTGTGGTAGCTTCGGCACAGGCCCTTTCGTGCGTACGAACGCCCTTGGGAAGGTCGGAAGTCGGGCGGCAGAATGTGCCTGGTGGCCGATGCAAAGGGTATCGGCGAATCCCAGTACGTCGACGATATGATGTGAACGTTTGGGTATCTTCTAGTATATTGAGGATAAGAAGTGATCGTTTCGTGATGTTGGGAGGGAAGACATGGCAACACGGGTCTTAGTAACCGGTGCCGGCGGCTTTATCGGGCACCATCTGGTGAAACACCTGGTGGATCAGGGCTACTGGGTGCGAGGCGTCGACATCAAACACCCCGAGTACGAGCCCAGTCCGAGCCACGAGTTCGAGCTACTTGATCTCCGCCGCTTCGACAATTGCCTGATAGCCACCAGGGACATCGACGAGGTCTACCACCTGGCGGCGGATATGGGTGGCATCGGCTACATCACCGCTTTCCACGCCGATATCGCCCGCAACAGCGCCATGATCAACATCCACATGCTGGAGGCGGCCCGGATCAACGCGGCCAAGCGATTCCTTTTCTCCTCCTCGGCCTGTGTCTACCCGATGTATCTCCAGAAGAGCCCGGACGTTACAAACCTCAAGGAAGACGATGCCTACCCGGCGGAACCCGAGGAGGGATACGGCACCGAGAAGCTATTTATGGAAGAGCTCTGCAAATACTACAACGAGGACTACGACTTCCAGACTCGGGTGGTGCGCTTCCACAACGTCTACGGGCCTCTGGGCACCTACGAGGGGGGCAAGGAGAAGGCTCCGGCGGCCATCAGCCGCAAGGTGGCCCTGGCCACCGACGGGGACGAGATCGAGGTCTGGGGCGACGGCGAACAGACTCGCTCCTTCATGCACGTGGAGGACTGCGTAGAGGGCATCTATCGGATCATGCGCTCTGAGTATGCCCACCCGCTCAATCTCGGTACGGACGAGCTGGTGACCATCAACGAACTGGTAGAGATGGTGGCCGAGATCTCCGAGAAGCGCATCACCAAGCGCCACGACCTCTCCAAGCCGCAAGGGGTACGGGGTCGAAACAGCGACAACAGCAGACTCCGCGAGGTGCTCGGCTGGGAGCCCAAGATCCCGCTGAGGGAAGGCCTTACGCCCACCTACCGTTGGATCGAGTCGGAGCTCAGGACCGCAGGAAGGGTCCCCCAGCCCGCCTAGAGCAGCTGGTGGAAGGCCTTGGCCTTCCACTTCGCTTTCCTAATCCCTACTTCCCAACCCTCTCGGGTCCTCCAGCCACACCGAGAGGTCCCGTCCGATGAGCTCCTGCAGCCTCAGGATGTCTTCCCTGTAGGAGTCGGTCAACTGCCGACGCACCTCAGGCGGGAACGGTGGAGGCTTGACGAAGATACGGCGCTTGACGTACCCGCGCAGTCTGGCGGGGAGGACCCGTTCGACGAGGGCGGGGTTCCGCGCGGTCAACGTTCTTACCCCTGCGTATAATCTCCCGACTCGCGGTATGCCTGAGGGGTTGTACTCGCTGGACGCATCAGGGACGAAACATTCGTCGATATCCAGGAACCGGAAGACCTCGCCTAGAACTCCGAAGGGGTCGTTTCTCAGGTCTTCGTAGAGCCAGACTCCAACCTGGTCCCGACCGAACGTGTCGAAGTACCGTTTTACCTGCGCGTAGTAGAAACCTTTCTGCTTGTAGTACCAGAGGGGTCCCCACTTATCCCGCGTACGCGCCTCTTCCGCTTGCAAACGCCTCGGCGAAGCTACCGAGCGGTTCGCGACCGACCTGTACGCAGTACACGAAATTGGAGTATGCCCTATCGGCAGGGTTGCGAAGGATCGCGATGACCTTGGCGTCGGGGACAGAGCTCTTGATGAGGCCAGGGGCTCTGGGGCTATACAGGTACGAGGCGGAAGCCTCGCCGATCGCTCTCTCGTCTGAGGCGCCCGCGAAAAGGGCCTGGTACTCTGCGAGGTCGCTTACGGGTACGCTCCTGCGGCCCGGCCTGCGGTATTCCGAGCGCATGCCCTCAAAGAAATGTGGTTCCTTGCGGGGGCTCATGTAGACCTGCGGGTGCTGGTTGAGGTAATGGTAGAGCGAGGTCGTCCCCGCCTTCTGCGCGCCTACTATGAAGAAGTTGGGCATCGTCACGCGCTTAAACCCCCTTGCTCGCAGCCTAGCCTCATCGTAACCATATCGAGAGGTCCCGCCCGATGAGCTCCTGCAGCCTCAGGATGTCTTCCTTGTAGCCCTCGAGCAGCTCCTCGCGGAGCTCCGGATCGATCGGCGGCGGCTCGGTGAGGACCCGGCTCTGCACTGCTCGACGCATCTCGAAGGCGAGCGGCAAGATGCCGGACGTGGGCGGAAGAGCTTTCCGGAGGACCCAGACCGCCTTGTTCGTTGCCCTCATCGCGGCGCGGGCGGATCCGCTCGCGGGCACGCCGGCCGGGTTGTACTTCGAGGAAGTGTCCGGAGCGAAGGTGTCGTCGACCTCGAGGAAGCGGAAGACACCCTGGGCCACGCCGGCGGGATCTTCTCTCATATCTTCGTAGAGCCACACCCCGAGCCTCTCTCGCCCGAAAACCTCGTAGTAACGTTTCAACTGCTGGTAGTAGAGCCCCCTGCTGCGGTAGTGAAACACGTAGTGCCAGCGGTTACGCACGCGGAACGGCTCTTCGCGAAGCGCTTGCGCGAAGTCGGTGAGCGGCTCTACCCCCATACGGAGGGCGTATAGGAAAGCCGAATACGCCCTGTCGGCGGGGTTGCGCAGAAGGGCGATCGACTTCGCCCCTGGTACGTATCTCTCTATGCGCTCGGCGGTCCCCGGAGCGTAGATGTACAAGGGGGTCGCCTCACCGATCGCTTTCTCATCCCTTACTCCTTCGAACAGCGCGCTGTACTCCTCGATATTGGTGAACCTCGGAGGTTGGCGATGCCCCTCGAACTCGCGTCTTACGACCCCGCCTTTGGAATCCATCTCGTGGTCGAAGAAGAACGGCTCTTTGATGGGGCTCATGTAGACCTGCGGGTGCTGGTTGAGGTATTGGTAGAGCGAGGTCGTCCCCGCCTTCTGCGCGCCTACTATGAAGAAGTTGGGCATCGTCATCTGATTACCTCACCAGCTAGTCCCCGCAAGAATGCGTTGTCATAGATCTCGATACTATCCAAGGAATGCCGCCGAGCTAGGATGCCAGCCCTCCTGGGCCCTGTCAATGATCTTGCAGATCCTCCTCGACCTTAGGACGCTCGGGTCAGACGCGCCTTGCACGGTTCGCTGAGATCGGCGTCGACAGGGTCAGGAACCGCTCGCTGGAGGCTGCTGGTATTCGGCACGTATGTCCATTTCAGGTATGTTAGGGTGAGATTCGACAGCGGGTGACTGGACCGAACCTACCGAGATATTGTGGAGTACTGTGAGATCGTAGATGGGAGCTGGATCTTAGTATGAATGGCGATAACGGAGATTGGCCGAAGATATCTGTGGTGACGCCTTCGTTCAACCAGGGTCAGTACATCGAGGCGACGATCAAGAGCGTACTCGATCAAGGTTATCCCAACCTGGAGTACATCATTATGGACGGTGGCTCGACCGACAACACCGTAGAGATCCTCGAGAAGTACTCGGACCAACTGACTTACTGGGTGAGCGAACCAGACGAAGGGCAGACCGACGCGCTGATAAAGGGGTTCGACCGGGCGAGCGGCGACATCCTGTGCTGGCTGTGCTCCGACGACCTGTTCGAAGCCCGCACCTTGCAAGAGGTGGCCGAGACCTTCGTCGAGCATCCCGACTGGGAGGTGGTCTACGGTGATAGCTTCTGGATAGACGCTCATAGCCGTCCTATCCGTTTCAAGAAGGAGATCCCCTTCTACCGCTTTATCTGGATGTACGACCACAACTATCTCCCGCAGCCATCCACGTTCTGGCGTCGCGGTATCTATGAGAAAGTGGGCGGCCTGGATGTCCGGATGGAACTGAGCATGGACGCCGACCTGTGGTCCCGCTTCGCCGAACACACAGCCCTTCATCACGTCCCCCTGGCCTGGTCCCGGATGCGCTATTACCCGGAGCAGAAGAACCGGCGTCTGCGCGCAAAGAGCGACGAGGAGGATCGCTTGATCCGAAGCCGTTATCTGCCCGACGAACCCCGCGTGGCTCCTCAGCTTGAAAGGGTTCCTCGCCAAAGGCCTGCGGGTTGCCCTGAAGTTGACTCGAAGGGCCTACTGGTAACCTGCTAGAAGCCGGCAGGAGCGAGAACCTTCGTTGGACTAGCAAGGTTTCCACGGAGGCCCACAGCCGGACCGAAGATCTCTCGCGCGGGGTCTCCCGGGCTGCGAGAGGGGGCGAGACAGCGGTAACGCGAAAGATTAGTATGTACTCGATTGTGATAGAATGCAGCATTGTCTTCTAAGTCCTATATTTCGCGGTGTTACACAGAGCAAGCGGTGCTTGTACGGCAGCCAGAAGGGGATGACATGGTGGGAAAGAAATGGGAGTGCGGCACAAGAAGGACGCTCGGGCCCGCCATAGCGGTGTTGGTGTTGACGGCCATAATGCTGGCGCTACCGCAGAGCGCCCTTGCGTTGCCGTCCGAGTTCCCCGACGACACCCCGATGGTCGACGGACGCGTCAGGGCTATCGAACAGGTCGGCACCAACATCTGGGTGGGCGGCCGTTTCACCAAGGTCAAGAAGCGCGACGGCACGGTCTTGGCCAACGTGTCCAACCTGGCGGTCTTCGACTCGAAGACAGAACAGTACAAGCCCATCGCGCCGGACCTCGGGGGCACGGGGGCCGAGGTGTGGGACATGATGGTGTACGGGGGGACGGGTCCGCACGCCGATGACGTGCTGATCGCCGGCACGTTCGTCGATCCCGACGAACCTACCAACACTAAGCACAAGAACCTGGTCCTGGTCAACGGCGCTACCGGAGAAGTGATACGGTGGTACAACTCGCCTTCGCTGAAGTCGGTTCTGGCTGCGCCTAACCTGTCCGCGTCCGGCGGAGATGGTAGGGTCTATGGTGGGGGGGTGAGCCTCACGGCGTTCGACTTCGCCACGGGCAAGAAGCTATGGACCAAAGCGAAGACCACAGTAGACCCCACCATACGCACCCACGACAGCAAGCCGGCCTATCGCGACCTCGAGCTCGACGCCAACGGCGAGACGATCTGGGCGGCGTGCATCTGCGACGCGGTGAACGCTGCCCCGGCCAAGGCCATGGTCAAACTCAATATCGAGGGTATCCACGACGCCTCGTGGTTGACCGAGGCGGGGAAAGGGGCATTCGGCCTATCGGTGGTTGACCACGATGGCAAGCTCTATCTCGCGGCAGGGGGCAGTGACTTTGTGGCCGAGTACGCTAAGGGGCCCGGGACCAATGGCGCCCGCGGCTGGGTGCGCGACACCTCAGGCTCGGGTCAGGCGCTGGAGGTCTTGGACGATAAACTCGTGGTCGGGGGACACTTCTACGCGGTCGGGGATCAGGGCGGCGACCGTTGCGGGGCGGGGCGCCCCGGGGACCTCGACCAGAAAGGCAATCCTATCCTCAATCCCTACGGCGAGTGCAAGACGAGGCAGGGCATAGCCGCCTACTCCTTTGGGGGGCAACTCGACCCGTGGGACCCGGCTTACTCGGGCAGCTACAGCCTGGTGTGGGAGCTGCACGTCGAAGGGCCCAGGCTGCACACCGGCGGAGAGTTCAAGAAGGTCAGCGGGGTGGTACAGAACTCATACGCGCGGCTATCGCCGGCTTCACTGTAGGAGGAAGCATGGCGCACCGTGAAGACCTTGCGGGGAGGTCTCCTGGTGCGCTTCTACCACGACAAATCCTGCTTTGATTAAACTGCGCACCCTGATACAGCGCTCGCCTGGGGCACGCGGTTAGGCGTGTAGCGTCTCTGGGCAGAGGTCGTTACTCCCTTGACGCCGGTTCGCGCATCGGATTCGTCAAACGCTCATATACAGCCTCGGCCCTGGCGATGAGCCTTTTGCGCTTCGGGTTCTCCAGGTCGTATTCTATTTCGTCTTTGATCTTCTCCCTAACGGCAGCCGGGCGTTGAACCTTGCGCTCCCACAGTGTCTCGCCGTACTTTCTTCTGGCTTGGTCCTCCATGCCGGCAAACAGTTTGCTGACGTTCTCTTCATCGTGGCGAAACAGTGAGAACGTGGTCCCGAATTTGTCGTTTATGCGTTCGATAACCTGTCCGAAGTCCTCGGTTACCTCCTCGAAGAGTCCGAGGACGTACGCATCGCGGTATTTCTCGGAGGTCTCGTAGAAAGAAATGTAGTATCTGAGGGCCTGGTCTACAGAGATCGGGTCCCTTATCACCAGGGAGAGCACGGCATCTTTGGGCCTTCGTATGAGCACCAGGGTTGGTATACGCCACTGCGCGGCCCGGACTATCTGCGCAGGAACGTGAAGGTGGTGAGCGATGCTCGTTACGTCGAACGTCTCGTCTTGCGCCATAATGAAGGCTCTCCTGGCAAACGAATTGCCAGACCTCGGGAACCCTTCTATTACCACTTGCTTGTCTGGGGATACTGCGCGCGTGAGATCCTTACGTGTGCGCAACAAACGATACAAAGGAAAGAAGACCGTAGGGTTGCCGCCCGCGTGGATCTGGAGCCACTTTTCGAGCCACAAGGAAGCGACGTTTTCGTCCAGATGTGGTCTCAACCGCTCCTCGATAGCCCTCATTACGCTTCCCTTTCCGCTTTGACGCGTCCCATTCTACACACTCTGCCCGCTTCTACCATTACGGTTGACACGAAGGCCATCTACACGGGAGACTATGTCGGCCACCGAGGACACACCGTTAACTCGGCTTCGTACTTCAAGCAGACTTGTCGATGTGAACTCGTACGCTTACATCTTCCACGTAGGAGCCTATGTACGCCAACAGTGCGTAGACGAATGCCGTGAGGCCCAACATCTCGAACATCTCTTCGACGGAGGTCTGCAAACCTTTGAGGATAGTCGGAATGGCGCTCGCGCTCCCCTGACCAACTATGCCGCCTGAGGCGGATGCTATCCAATTAGCTATGCCGCTGGAGGAGGAGACTACTTGTGCGGTGAGCATCTCTATACCAAGAGCGCCCAGCACGAACAGGGCTCCGGCAAAGAGAAATAGGCGGCGAGTACTCTGAGGAAGATCCGCGAGAAACCTTAAGTATGCCAGCAGGACGACGACCACGAAGATGGCACCCGGCACCACCCAAAAGAAAGAAATGGCGCCGCCGGGGGTGAAGCCCGTGACGGCATGCAACAAGCGTTCGGATTGTTGCCCTATGGCCTCGTGTATCGAAGCTACTTCGTCCAGAGACAAGAGCAAAAGGATGATGGAAAGTGCACTCCAGTGCAAGCTATAGCGGTCGTTGCGTTGTCTCTTGGCGACTGCGACTACGGCGAGGAGGCACGAACAGAGCAGGAACTGGACCGACTCAAACCACGTAGGGATGCTCCTTTCCTCGCCGACATCGAATATCCTCAGTGGCTCCAGGAGCTTTACATCACCCCACATGTACAGAGCAAATCTAGCGGCAAGGCCTGCTAGAGTGATCAACAGCACCGCTATAACTATGATCCGAACTATCGTCTTGGCATAGATGGCAAGTACCATGAGGGCCTCTTCACTTCGATCTCTCCTACTACCTCGTTCTATAGTAGTACATTGGGCGGACGAACACTTGCCTCATCCAGCACAGAACCTGCGCTCTCCACAAGTTCACAGAGAGGTATGTTTCTCTCTTCCCTGTATATCCCCGTGCTCAGGTCGATGCCCGCCCACCAAAGTATCCTCTGCTCTTTCATCGGCCGTTCGGCCAGCGGTTAAGGCGGTGATTCCGCCGTATCGGCGACCTCGCCGGGTCCGGCGCCGGTCCGCTCGCCAGCAACCCGAGGGAGATCAAGATTATCACGAACGGAGGCTGGAAATACTCCTGCGTGAGGGCGTTGGTCAGATTGAGCAGCAGGTAGAACACCATGAACAAAAACAACAGCCATCCTAGAGGATCACCCCTCCGAGCCCGGCTCAGCGCCATCGTCAGGGTGCCCAGACAGAACGCCAAGAGGATAGCGAGCCCCACCAATCCCGTGTTGACCAGCTCTTCCAGGTATCCGTTGTGGGCCGACGCCCGCCCCGAAACGGCGGTCGATGCCAGCTCGGAGATGTGCACGGGGCTCCAGAAGGCCGCGAAACCCGCACCCAGCCACGGATGTTGCCAAACCTGCTCGACCAGAGCCTGCCAGAGCGGGACCCGCCCTGTCAGGTTCTGGGTTGCCTCGAGGTTCCCCCTGGTCAGGTACGGAACGAACGGGCCCAAGATCCTCTCCAAGACGTTCTCGGTGTAGTAGATGTAGGTGCCGACGCCGATCATGAACAGTACCCCGGCTTGCAGCACCCTGTCCTTGATGCTGGTCTTGTAGAAGAGGTAGAAGATGGCGAACGCTAGCATCCCCCAAACGATAGGGCCCCTCGATTTCAGCGCCAGCAAAGGGAGAACGAGGACCGCAACCCAGAACCAGTCGCGCTTCAGCCACTGGCGAACCCCCAGAACGTGGGTCGCGGCGAGGGCTAGCAGGGCGGCCATTATGGGGCGCGTCACGTATGCGGAGAAGTTGCCGCCTATATCCAGGCGCTGCGACGGATCGAGAAGATCATACTGTTGAAAGCGGAAAGGCAGGGGCAACAGGATCACCATGGCCGAAAGGATGCTGGCCCAGAAGACGTGGCGCAGGAAGAGGTCTCGGCCGTTCGGGAGGCCGCCGTAGAAACCGACGCCTAGGCCGAAGCAGCCGACCGACACCAGGATGAAAGCGATGACGTTGCGGATGGTGAGCGGAGGGTAGATGCTCCACATCAAGCTGGCAGCAGCCCAACCCAGGTACAGAACCCACAGGGCTGCGAGCCACTGGAACGCCCCATCGAAGCGCCTGATCGCAGCGGGCAAGAACAGGGCCCCGACGAGCCCGAAGGTGGAGATCAATATCTGGTTGCTCAGTGATCCCTGGGAGACGCCGAGACTCGATGGCCCCCGCGGGCTGTAAGCGAGGAGCGGGGCGATAAGCGCGATCCAGAAGAGGAGCAAGTACCCCGACACCAGCCTGGTGGTCAGGGTGCTGCGCGGCTTGATCTTCTCCTCCCCCGAGACCTTGGGACCCGCGGGAACCAGTTGGCGACCACCGGCAAAAGCCCACAAACCCAGCGCGAAGAGAACCGCAATGGCGGTGAAGGTGGGCACCGGAGCGTAGACCGTGCCCACGCCGCCCACAAGCGCCAGAGCCGCCAACGCCGAGGCCCTCGCCGCTACCGACACCGCCCACCCTCCCAGCTTGGATCCTTCATCACCGGCACATAATCGCCTACCGGGTGCCACTGTGCAAGGCTGCGGGGCTCGCCCCGCGACGCCCACGACATCCTTGACACAACAGGAGAAGGGTGGCATCCTAGGTCGTCGACGTTAGACTGGTCCGAAGCGAGCTCCACGAAGAATTGTTTTATGTATCGGGTGTGCGGCGAGGTGTCCAATGACAATGCCCAACTTCTTCATAGTAGGCGCGCAGAAGGCGGGGACGACCTCACTTTACTCCTACCTGAAGCAGCATCCGCAGATCTACATGAGCCCCCGCAAGGAGCCGCACTTCTTCGAGGGCATGCACTGGGACTTCTACAGACCAGGGCGTATGGCCCTCCCGGTCACCGACCTCGCGGACTACCAGGCGCTGTTCGAAGGGGTCACAGACGAGAAGGCCATCGGCGAGGCGTCAGCCTCGTACCTCTACAGCCCGAAGGCCCCGACCCTCATAAAACGCTCCATCCCCTACGCCAGGCTCATCGCCATCTTACGCAACCCGGCGGACAGGGCGTACTCGAACTTTCTGCACTGCGTCCGGGGCGGGCGCGAGTCGATCGTCGACTTCGCCGAAGCCCTGCGGGTGGAGGAAGGGCGCATCAAGGGTAACTGGGGCCCACTTTGGCACTATAAGCAGAAGGGCTTCTACTACGCTCAGGTAAAACGGTACCTCGACACGTTCGGTCGGGACCCGTTCAGGGTCTGGCTCTACGAGGATCTGAGAGCCAAACCCCTAGATGTGCTGCGGGATGTACTGGAGTTCCTGGAGGTGGACGACACGTTCGCCCCAGACATGTCCATCGAGCACAACACCTCGGCTTTGCCAAGGAACAAGACCTTGTACAGGGCGGCCAAAAAACTGGCCGGTCGGAACTCGGGCCTCAAGCTCGCGATCCTCGAGCGGTGTCTCCCTGCCGGACCGCGCCGGTACGTAAAGCGCCAGATCTTCGTCCAGCCCCCGCCGTTCCCGGCGGAGATTCGGGAGCAATTGCTCGACTCGTATACGGAGGATATCCTGAGGCTCCAGGATCTTATCGGTAGGGATCTTTCACCTTGGTTGGAGGGCGCAGAGGGGTAAAAGCCGGCGACGGGCCCTAGCCACGCGCGCTAGCGCGCGTGGCTAGAAAGGCCAGACCTCCAGGCGGTGTATGGTGTTCCGCACATCCATCGTCAGGTTGAGCGTCCTCACTACTTCGGAGGTGTCGTAGACTGAAATAAGACGACGTGGGGCGGGGATCCTAGAGTACGCTGCACCGGCTCTCTATAGACCCGAACCTCTCGTAGACGGCTTCGGCCTGGGCGGTGAGCTCCCTCACCTCAGGGGCATCCAGCTCCTTCCTTAGCGCGTCTTTCAGCTCTGCCTTGACGACCGAGGGGTGCGCGATCACCTTCTCGTCCAGCCTGCCGCCGCGCTTGGCGCGGTGCAACTCTTCTATACGGTCGAAGACGCATCTGACGTTGTCCTCGGAGTGAACGAAGGACGAGAACCCGGTGCCGAACTTGGCATTGACCCGCTCCAGGACCATTCCGTAATCTCGGGTCACCTCCTCGAAGAACCCCACGACGAAGGCGTCGTGGTACTCGGCGACCTTCTCGTAGAAAGATACGTAGTGCTTGAGAGCTTGTCGGATTGGGACCTCCGGTTCCCTTACAACCCAGGACAGTGCGGCGTCCGTGGGCTTCCTCACCAGCAAGAGGATCGGTATACCCCAGTGGGCCGCTCGAATCACCTGCGCCGGCATGTGGATGTGATGGGCAATCCGCACGCTCTCTCGCTGTACCTGTTCGAAGGCGACCACGGAGAACGTGTTGCCCGAGCGTGGAAACCCCTCTATGACGAGCTGGGTCCTCCGATCCACCAACAGGTCCCGGTAGCTCGGCCTAAGCCTGTAGAGGTTGTAGAACAGGAACGGGCGTCTCCCGATGTAGCGCCGCGCCCATTCCCTTGCGTCGTCCTTCGTCACCTTGGGACCTCCAACCGGCTACTTGTGTACGTGGATGCGGTTCCACGCCGGGAGCTTCTGTAGCTTCTGCCTGAGGATCTGGGGCTCCGAGAGGTCGCGCACGAGTCCCCAACAACCACGTCCCACATCCGAACCGACCCTCCTGTATGACGTTGGCAGTGAATCGAGGTCGGCTACGAGGTCGTCCAGATCGTAGCCCATGATAGCCAGCCGGTCCCGGCCGATCCAGTGCAGGTAGCGGCGACACCAGCTCTTGCGTACTGGGTTGTCGAGGGTTCGCTTCCACCCTTCCAGGGGCTCGCTGCTCACCCTGCCGTATCTCTTTACGCCAGAGGGATCGCCCTTTCTGCCGCCGAGCCTGACGGCGCCGAACAACTCCAGGGCCGAGCGGTCGAAGGGCATCTCCAGATAGCGGAACACCTCGCCCCAAGCCTCCTCGGGTTTCGTGACGATCTCCTCGTAGCGCATCGCGTGGATCCTGTCCCCGTGACGTTCGTAGGTGCGGACCAGGTTCTCTACCCCGTCGAAAAGATCCACCTTAAAACGGTAGAGGTTCCACTTGGCGTCTCCCCAGGTCTCCATGACGGAGGCCACTACCGCGAGGGGGTTCCGCCACAGAAAGAGGTGCTTCCCCTCCGGGAACGCGGCCACGATCTCATCCGAGACCAGGTGGTAGCGCGGGGTCTTGTCCAGGAAGTAGCGGGTGCCCTCAGAGGATGCTCTATCGTAGAGGCGGAGGGCAAACTCGCGGATCTCCGCGATGTAATCTTCCCGTCCGCCCGGCAGCTTCTCGTAGAAGTCCTCGATCGCCGAGATCATGGACAGGTGGTTGTATTCGGCGTAGATACCGTTCTGTCGCAGGGTGTACAGATAGGGCAGCAAGATCCAGGGTTCTGAGGTGGTCGCGATCCCCCCATGGGCGGCCAGGATCCGCTGCGCCAGGGTGGAGCCGGAGCGGGGCAGCGAGAGAAGAAAGATGGGTGTCGGTCTGGCGCTCACGTCGTCGTTAGCAGCGGGATGCCTACCACTCGGGGTCCGCCTCGTAGCCGAGCTCCACCAGCAGTGGGCCTGCGATCTCCCTGGCCGACTGCGCGTGCTCCTCAGAGAACTCCTCCCGCCAGCCCCCGATCTGCCCCTTCCTGAAGGTATTGCTCACCCCGAAGATGTTCTCCTCTACCGTGCGCATCATCCGCTCGTCGGGCTCGAGGCCGACGTGTCGTGCGACCCGCTCGACGGTGCGCCTCTGGGTCTCGGCGCTCCCCCCGCCCTTCGGGCCGACCAGGTCCTCGAACTTGACTATCATCGCGCTGTCATCATCCTGCCACCCCAGAAACTGCCTGTAGCGCTCATCGAGGGACTGGAGCCTGCGTCCCCCGAGCTCTCCGCCCCGGATCGAATGCAGCAGCCGCTCGTGGTCCGAGGGCAGCTTCAGGAATGCCTCGTGGGCAAAGTGTTCACTTCTCTGCTTGATGTAGTACATCTGGGATACGGCCACATCGCGCGGGTCACGCAAGATGCACACGACACGCATCCGCCCTCCGGCAAAGAGGGAAGCGAGTTCGGGGCTGTAGACGCAGTGGGCCGTTACGAAGTAGCCTTCGGCCACCCGCGAGAGACGCCGCTCGAGCCATCGGCGATCTATCCGTTGGGGGGATACCACCCCGATGGTCACCTTCTCCTTGCTCCGGGCCCTCAGGAGCTTCCTGGCAGGGGAGAATGGGCCCGCTACAAGGCGCGATCTTATGCCCATCTCGGAGGTCTGCTCGAACCCGAGCAGGGTTAGCAGGCGCGCCAGAAGATTCGTACCGCTCTTGGGTATGGAGTTGGCCACGATCCTCATCCAACAATCCTCAGATCTTTGTGAGGTGACGGTTTTGGCAAGAGGCTGTCTTCCAAAAGAAACGTCACGTGTCTACCACTCGGGGTCCGCCTCGTAGCCGAGCTCCACCAGCAGTGGGCCTGCGATCTCCCTGGCCGACTGCGCGTGCTCCTCAGAGAACTCCTCCCGCCAACCTCCGATCTGCCCCTTCCTGAAGGTTCGGCCTAGGCCGAATAGGTCCTCCTCGACCACTCCCATCGTAGCTTCATCCAGCTCCACCCCAAGGTGCCTGGCCACCCGCTCCACCGCCAGCCGCTGGGCCCCGGCGCTCCCCCCGCCCCTCGGGCCGACCAGGTCCTCGAACTTGACCATCATGGCATTCTCATCGTCCTGCCACCCCAGAAACAGCCTGTAGCGCTCGTCCAACGAGAGCAACTCGCGCATGCCCAGCAGTCCCCCGCGGATAGAGACCAGGAGACGCTCATTATCAGAGGGCAGGGCCATGAACGCATGGTGGATGGGATGCCTCTTTTTCTGCTTGATGTAGTACATCTGGGATACGGCCACATCGCGCGGGTCACGCAAGATGCACACGACACGCATCCGCCCTCCGGCAAAGAGGGAAGCGAGTTCGGGGCTGTAGACGCAGTGGGCCGTTACGAAGTAGCCTTCGGCCACCCGCGAGAGACGCCGCTCGAGCCACAGGCGCCCTATCTCCCGGGGAAAGTCAACCCCGATCATCGCCTTCTCCGGCCCACGCGTCCTAAGAAGCCTGCGAGCCGGGGGAAATCGGCCACCGTCCACCATGTGCGAGCCTATCCCCATGACGTCCTCGTGCCTGCGAAGCCCCACAAGAGTCCTCAGGCGCCGGCGCGTCGAGGTGAGATTCTTGCCAGCTTGCGCGAGCTGCGGTCTGATCCCCCCGAGGTCCATAAGATCGAACCCGAGCAGGGTAAGCAGGCGATCCAAGAGATGGGTCCCGCTCTTGGGGATGGAGTTAGCCACGACCTTCATCCGAGCGTCTCTCCTAGCCGAACCTCCTGGCTACCATCCTCCGTCGAACTCCGCGGGTCGCTAACAGGCTCGAGAGGGCCTTCCGGAACGACGCGAGGGAGAAGCTCACGCGGGTCCACATCCCGGCCATCCTCTTGGCGGTCAGCACAATGATCACGTTTCGCAGTACGGTGGCTACGGCCGTCTCCGCAGCGGCCCCTATAGGTCCGTAGTCTCACACCACTAGCAGGGCTCCGACGATAAAAAGCTGAGAGCATTCGTTCTAGCAAGCCGCTGGTGATAAGCCCGATCACGTCTCCTCCAAGCCTTTCTCCAAAGGCCCAGCTGCTACCTCGGAGAAGGCGTTTCTTTAACATAGAGCCGCCGAAATACTTGGTTCCGATCGACCTCAGAAACCCCCTCTGGACGTGCCCTTCGTTGCCACCCCGTTGTTGCGTAAAGCCTCTCAGCGTCGCGCACTCGCTGTTGTTTTATGTATCGGATTATACATAACTCGGAACCTCTGGCAGTTGTATCAAGAGCCGTATGGTAACAGTTTAACAGTCAGGGAGGCCTAAAGACAGGGCCTCCAACGCCTTATGGACGCAAAACGTACCCTAACACATAAAATGCGTACTTCATGCAGCATCTTTATCCAGAGCCACAACATGTAGTGTTGGTTAGAATGCGTCGGGCCGGGGACCAAGGACGTTTCTGGCCCGAGGAACCCCGAACCATACAGGCCGTGAGAGTGATTGGGATCCTAGATTGAGCGTTGCGAGGATCTTTCGGCCAGGGTGGAGGCCCACGACTCCCGGGAACAGGTGCCAGAAGATCAACAGAGCCAGCGCGATGTCCTCCGAGTCCGAGAGCCTCTTGAGAGGCTCGTAGCATCGGGATGATTAACCCTGGCGCAGTCTTTCTCATCGCCTGAGGCTGCGATTCGGAACCGACACCATCAGCCAAGGAGGTCGTCGCGGCGGGCGACATAGCCAGCTGCCGCTCCGAGGGCGACGAGGCTACCGCCGAGTTGGTCGAGGGCATCGACGAGACGGTCCTGGCCCTGGGCGATGAGGCGTACCCCCGAGGCTCGGCGGCGAACTTCGAGGAATGCTACGAGCCGTCGTGGGGGCGGTTCAAGGAGCGCACCAGGCCTGTCCCCGGCAACCACGAGTACTTCACCGAAGGGGCCAGTGGCTACTTCGAGTACTTCGGTGAGGCCGCGGGCGACTCCGAGGGGAGCATCCTCCAGTTCGTGGTGGGCACCCGCGGAGCGGCGGAAAACTACACCATCGGTGACCCCATGGAAAACACTGAGATCTACAACGACGAGACCGATGGCGTACTGAGACTAAAGCTTGAGGATAACGCCCACGAGTGGCGATTCGTCCCCGTGGCTGGCGAGAGCGTCACTGACTCCGGGAGCGCCGGGTGCCACTGAGCGTCCAGTCACCACTGCGCTTGCCGCTGTGGGCTGCCTCCCAAGCTTTCCGGCCGATCACTTCGGGTCGGGGCGTGCACGGGGCGTGCGGTGATGCCTCAGGATCAGGATCAGGGCGAAGCCCACAGCCAGGACGCCGCTGACCAAGAGGTTGCCACGGAAGGAGGTACCTATGATGAAGGCCGGGTCGATGCGCAGGGTTTCCACAAAGAAGCGCCCCACCGAGTAGAGACTCACGTAGAGCACGAAGATGTCGCCGTTCTTCAGACGGTCCGCGAAGCGGCGAGCCACCCAGAGTAGGACCAGGCACACAAGCAGGTCCCACACCGACTCGTAGAAAAAGGTCGGGTGGAAGGAGGTGGCGTCGGCGAACCGCGTGGGCCCAATCGGTGCGATTCGGTTCTCCGGCGCTATCCGTATGGCCCAGGGCAAATCCGACGGCTCTCCGAAGAGCTCCTGATTGAAGTAGTTGCCCCACCGACCTATGGCCTGGCCCAGGGCGAGGCCCGGAGCGGCCGCGTCGGCGAAGGTGAGCGCGTTGATGTCGCGGTAGCGGCAAAAGAGGAGCAAGCCTAGGAAACCTCCGGCTACCGCGCCGTAGATCCCCCAGCCACCGAACCAGAAGAAGAAGACCTTGGCCAAGCGGTCGCTGTATTGATCGTAGTCGGTTGCGACGTGGTAGATGCGGGCTCCGGCGAGGCCTAATGGAACGACAAAGAACAGCGAGTCGAGCGCCAGGGCACCGTCGTAGCCCCTGCGCGCGAGCTCTAGTCCCGTAATCCAGGTGCCTACCGCTATGCCCAGCACGACGAACAGCCCGTAGTAACGCAGGACGAACGGCCCAGCCTCGAAGATAACCGGCGAGGACGGGCTCGGCAGCGAGAGGAGTGCCTGGTACGACGGGCTCACCTCTGCCCGCGTTCCGGCGGAACCTCGGCGAGGGGCGAGGCACCGGTCGTTATGCGGGCTCCGTCCGGGAAAAGCTTCCTCTGGGTGCGGGTGTCGATTACATTATAGTAGAGGTTGCGGTAGTTGTAATCGAGACCCGCGGTGCCGCCCAGTGTGTCCGACGCCACCACCAAAGCCTCTGTGGTATCGTCGATGGTCTGCTTCGTGGAGGTGGCGTCACCGATCTTTTTCCCGTTTGGGCCTTTCATGAACAAGGTCCCGCGGCCTTCCTCGAAAGAGATGTCGTCCAGGTCCGTGCGCTTGTAGTAGACCTTGCCGCCGGCGCAGGTGGGGGACGTGCCGAACATGTAGAGGAGGTGCTGCTCTTCGTTTATTAGCAGTTGCGTACGCGTGTGGGAGTCTGCCACCGTGCCAAAGACGTGGCTGGTCCAACGCCCGTCTCGGTCACGCACCCACAGCATACTGTAGGGTGCGTCGAGATCCCGGTTTATGCGGTCGCGGCGCGTCTTTAGGGTGGCGAAGACCCGCCCCTCTGAGTCGGCCTTGAGGTTGATGTGGTCGTTGGCCATGGAGATCCGAGAACGATATTGTCTGGTTGCCACGCGCTATCGGGATCCCCGTCGGTGCGGGTGGCGAAGTAATATCCGGACTTGCCTGACTCGTCGTACTGGTTGCTCCACGCCAGGCCGATCTTGGAGCCAAAGGCGACGATACCCGAGACGTCATCGATACTCACGGTCGTGCCCTCAAGAGATGGGACGACAGGCTTGATCCAGTTCGAAGCGTCGCTTCCCAACGTGTGGGTTACGTAGACGCGACGCAGCTTGCCGTCTTGCGTATTCTGGGTATAAGTTGCCCAGAGCTTGCCTGTTGTGTCCTTGGCGACCGTGATTGCCTCCATACCACCCTCGGTTATGGTTACAGGGAAGCCCTTATCGAGCGAGTAGCGAGCGGTCGCGGGATCGTAACTGTAGCGCAAAAAGCGGGCGCTGTCCTTGTCCAGGCTCGCCTCTGTACCGGCGCTTACCACGTAGAGGTGGCCGTCCTCCCATAGGGCGTCGGCCCTTGAGGTGTTGCGCGCGTCGACGAGCGTGCCGGTATCGCTCCAGACGTCTTTCACCTGATCGTAGCGGTAGATGCGGAACTGCTCGGATGAACGGTCGAAAAGTATCCCCCACCAAGCGCCGTCGTTGAACCAAAGCTTGCTTTGCGTTTTCGCGGCGGTCGTGCCCTGTGGGCACTTGGGATGCGGCCTAAAGGAGAGTTGTTGGCTGAAACCCACGCCCGTTAGCATGACGATCACGCCAACGATCGCCACCGAACGCACCCAAAACCTGCGACTTAGAACCATCTCTGAAAGACCCTTTGCGCTCCTCTTGGTTCAGGTAACGATCGCAGAATAAGCCCCCGCTCGGGTAAGGCACATCGGCCAGAAGGCCCATTCTTCTCTCGTCACCGTATTCCTCCGTTGGATGAGCCCTCCATAAAACACTAGATCGGCTGCCGAGGTTATCATAACTGGGTTGTGCCGTACAGTTCAGCAAAGTAGTGAACCACTAACGAGGAAGGGCATCTTCCTCCAGGATAGTCGGTTTTCGAAGCCTGCTACCTACAGGAGCAGCGGATGGCCAAAGATCATCGTAGCCTGGGCGAGGAGGTCGCGCAGAGGATACTGTTGGACGACCCCTCCTTCCTCAAGGGGATTGTAGAGAGGGTGCTACAGGAGTTGCTGGAAGCCGAGAATGAGCGAGCACGTAGGAGCGTGCCTGGCGTGCCTGGCTTCATGGAGAGCTACCGTCGGCGCATCCGCACCACCAACACACTTGCGAGGTTCAACCAGAACATAGAGCGCCGCACGAGGATGGGGAGGATCCTCCCCAACCGAGAGTCGTGCCTGCGTCTCGTGACGGCTTTGGCGGTCGAGGTCTCGAGGAGTGGGTAACGGGGAGGCGCTACCTGGATATAGAGGAGTTGTGTGAGCATTGGCGCCTGGAGGAGCTCCTTATCGATTTCGAGGAGGCGATGATCATGGAGCAGTGAAGCCAAGGATCGGGCTTGGATGAAACTACGGAACACGCGGGACTTGACCCGTTCTTTCCCCGCATGCCCCGGTGCTTGGTTCGATGCCTACCAGGCGCAGGATGTAGACGGCCTCGTGGTGAAGAGAAGTTTCGCCTCAAGTGGCCAAGTGTCGAACACTAGGGACTGGACATTTCCGGCTTTGTATCCTTCGCTTTTTCATCGGCCGTTCGGCCAGCGGTTAAGGCGGTGATTCCGCCGTACTCGGCGGCCTCGCCGGGTCCGGCGCCGGTCCGCTCGCCAGCAACCCGAGGGAGATCAAGATTATCACGAACGGAGGCTGGAAATACTCCTGCGTGAGGGCGTTGGTCAGATTGAGCAGCAGGTAGAACACCATGAACAAAAACAACAGCCATCCTAGAGGATCACCCCTCCGAGCCCGGCTCAGCGCCATCGTCAGGGTGCCCAGACAGAACGCCAAGAGGATAGCGAGCCCCACCAATCCCGTGTTGACCAGCTCTTCCAGGTATCCGTTGTGGGCCGACGCCCGCCCCGAAACGGCGGTCGATGCCAGCTCGGAGATGTGCACGGGGCTCCAGAAGGCCGCGAAACCCGCACCCAGCCACGGATGTTGCCAAACCTGCTCGACCAGAGCCTGCCAGAGCGGGACCCGCCCTGTCAGGTTCTGGGTTGCCTCGAGGTTCCCCCTGGTCAGGTACGGAACGAACGGGCCCAAGATCCTCTCCAAGACGTTCTCGGTGTAGTAGATGTAGGTACCGACGCCGATCATGAACAGTACCCCGGCTTGCAGCACCCTGTCCTTGATGCTGGTCTTGTAGAAGAGGTAGAAGATGGCGAACGCTAGCATCCCCCAAACGATAGGGCCCCTCGATTTCAGCGCCAGCAAAGGGAGAACAAGGACCGCAACCCAGAACCAGTCGCGCTTCAGCCACTGGCGAACCCCCAGAACGTGGGTCGCGGCGAGGGCTAGCAGGGCGGCCATTATGGGGCGCGTCACGTATGCGGAGAAGTTGCCGCCTATATCCAGGCGCTGCGACGGATCGAGAAGATCATACTGTTGAAAGCGGAAAGGCAGGGGCAACAGGATCACCATGGCCGAAAGGATGCTGGCCCAGAAGACGTGGCGCAGGAAGAGGTCTCGGCCGTTCGGGAGGCCGCCGTAGAAACCGACGCCTAGGCCGAAGCAGCCGACCGACACCAGGATGAAAGCGATGACGTTGCGGATGGTGAGCGGAGGGTAGATGCTCCACATCAAGCTGGCAGCAGCCCAACCCAGGTACAGAACCCACAGGGCTGCGAGCCACTGGAACGCCCCATCGAAGCGCCTGATCGCAGCGGGCAAGAACAGGGCCCCGACGAGCCCGAAGGTGGAGATCAATATCTGGTTGCTCAGTGATCCCTGGGAGACGCCGAGACTCGATGGCCCCCGCGGGCTGTAAGCGAGGAGCGGGGCGATAAGCGCGATCCAGAAGAGGAGCAAGTACCCCGACACCAGCCTGGTGGTCAGGGTGCTGCGCGGCTTGATCTTCTCCTCCCCCGAGACCTTGGGACCCGCGGGAACCAGTTGGCGACCACCGGCAAAAGCCCACAAACCCAGCGCGAAGAGAACCGCAATGGCGGTGAAGGTGGGCACCGGAGCGTAGACCGTGCCCACGCCGCCCACAAGCGCCAGAGCCGCCAACGCCGAGGCCCTCGCCGCTACCGACACCGCCCACTCTCCCAGCTTGGATCCTTCATCACCGGCACATAATCGCCTACCGGGTGCCACTGTGCAAGGGCCTCACATCTACTGGCGGTCTGTACTTCTGGCGGGTCGGACCTTCCTCCAGCCTCCGCCGTTTTCGCAGGAGATCAGGGAAAGATCCTTCTCTCCCACAGAAGAGGATACGCTAGGCAGCGCTAGCGCGGCTAGAAAGGCCAGATCTCCAGGCCGTGTATAGTGTTGCGCACATCCATCGTCATGTTGATGGTCTTGAGGGTCTTGGAGTTGTTGAGATCGTAGACCGAGACGGTTGCAGGGGAGGAGCCTGCGGCGATCAAACCCTCGCCCAAGACGCACAAACCCCGTCCGAACGCCTGGCGGGCGTGATCCTCGGGAAGGTGTGAGTTGAGGAGTTGCCCCTCGTCATAGTGCTTGATCGGGAAAGAGACGGTCTCCCCGTCGCGTCCGAGGTAGCTGACGCGGTTGCTGCTCGTGTCGTTGAGCAGCACGCCTTCACCGAAAGGACGGGCGTTGTGCGTCCCGTAGGGGATGCGAGCGTAGCTGGCCAGCTTCGATCCGTTTATGGTTAGAAGGTGGGCGCAGCGCGTCCCAGCGACGGTCAGGAGCCCACCTTCATAAGAGACGCTATTGAGGTGGCAGGTGTTACTGCTGACGGGAGGACCTTCTTCGGAGTTCGGATCGAAAGCCTGCAACCGAGGCATGGGCTCCAGAATACCTACCGCCTCGCGGAGTCCCATCATATGGAACTTTTTCTCGGGACCCCGAAGGCGAAATCCCATCGCCTTGAGCTGTCGCTTGGAGCCTTGAAACCACACATGGTAACCCTTTACGAACGAGCACGTACGCAGATCGTACTCGAGCACCGAGTCACGCCCGGTGGATGTTACATACAGTGTAGCGTCGCTCAGGTACGTCTCATGACAATGACTGAGGTATTCGTTGCGAATGGACCTCACGAAGCGGAAGTTTTTGGAGTATACGAAGATCTCGTCGCTGGCTGCGAGGTAGACTTCGTCTTCGTAGAAGGCTATGCCGCGCAGTCCCCTGGGACCGCCTCGTCCTTCCCAGCTTATCGATGGTTCGTCGTAGCGTACGACCTGCTCGACCGCTTCGGTATGCAGGTCTATTATGTAGACACCTCCGTGGTTCTCGCCTTGATGGGCGGAGCGCACTACGGTACTGGCGATTATTTTTGGGAGCCGTTCCATGCCATCCTTTGCAGCGTGTTTGTACGGCAGCGCATTATACATATCCGGCCCGAGCAGCGTGCGAGACCCGCTCCCACCTCTCCAGGAATTCGCTGCTCACCTCTGGGCGCCGAAGTGATCGCCGTACACTACCAGTCAGGACCAGCCTCATATCCCAACTCCACCAACAGCGAGCCCAAAACCTCCTTAACCGCCACCTCATGCTCGGCCGAAAACTCCTCCCGCCAGCCCCCGATCTGCCCCTTCCGGAACGTCCGCCCCACCCCGAAGAGCCCCTCCTCGACCGCTCCCATCGTTGCTTCGTCAACCTCCACCCCAAGGTGCCTAGCCACCCGCTCCACCGCCAGCCGCTGGGCCTCCTCGCTCCCCCCTCCCTTAGTCCCCACCAGGTCCTCGAACTTGGCCACCGCAGCCCCTCCATCGCGCTCCCACCTCAAGAACTGCCTGTAGCGTTCGGCGAGGGACTGGAGCCTGCGCCCGCCTAGCTCTCCGCCGCGGATGGCGAGCAGCAGCCGCTCGCTATCAGAGGGTAGGGCCAGGTATCCCTCGTAGGCGAAATGGTTCTCCAACTGTTTGATGTAGTGCATCTGGGAGACGGCCACATCGCGTGGGTCGCGCAGGATGCACACGGTCTTCATATCTTCCTGGCGGAAGAGGTCGGCCAGTTCGGGGGTGTAGATGCAGTGGGCGTTGACGAAGCCACCATCGGGGACCTTGGAGAGGCGCCTGGTGAGCCAGCGGCGGCCTATGGGCTGCGGGGAGACCACCCCGACGGTGACCTTCTCCCCCCGACCCCGCAACAACCGCCTGGCAGGCCGGAACCGACCGCCTTCTACGAGGTGCGGGCCTATCCCCATAACGTCCTCTGGTCCCCGTAAGTCCAAGGATGCTCTTGAGGCGCTTGTTGATCACGGGGAACCGGTAGTTGTTCCTCGCGCGGTGTGGTCTCGCCCCTCCCAGGTCTATCAGCTCGAACCCGAGCAGCACGAGCAGGCGGTCGAGGAGATGGGTGCCGCTCTTGGGGATGGAGTTGGCCACGATCCTCATAGCATCACTCCCTTGATCTCACAGCGCCCCCCACCACATGCCAAGCCATTCATCTTCGAGCTGTCCGAGTAACCGCCGAGGCTAGAGCGATCTTGCTCCTCTATTAGAGGTTGCTATACGTGGAGGTTCCGCCTCTGGAAGTCTCGAAATTGTTCATAACCGTTCCCAGCACGTTCGCCCCGACGCCTTGCAGGCTGCGCAATGCTTGTCGCAGAGGGCCCTTGCGCGTACGCTGAGAATCCAGAACCAGCAAAACCCCGTCCCCCGTGGCCGCCAGTACTACAGAGTCGGACACACCTACAGGGGGGGCATCTACCAGGACGTAGTCGAACCTCGGTCGCATTTCGGCAAGAAACTCCGCCAGACGCCTCGAACTCAGAAGCTCGGCCGGGTTGGGCAGCGGGGGACCAGCGCATATCAACTTCAATCCTGGTATCGGCTCACGCCAGACCTCTTCCGTCCTGCTGCCGCCGGCCAGGATGTCCACCAGACCGCTTGTGTTGCTTACGTCGAACATGCTATGCAGACGAGGTCTACGAAGATCGCAATCCAGGATCAGGACATTCTTATCCGTCTGCGCAAGCGTCACGGCCAAATTGGCGGCGGTGGTGCTCTTGCCCTCACCGAAGCTAACGCTCGTCAGCACTATTATCTTGGGAGGGGAATCGATCAAGGCGTAGAAGAGGTTGGTGCGTAGCATCCGGTAAGCGTCGGAAGCGGATCCGGTGGGATCGTAGACGGTCACCAGATCCAGGGTAGCATCCTCACGCCTTCTGTGCTTCTGCGAAGAAACCGCGATGGTCTTACTTTGTGGATCGGTCATGCTAGCGTCCTTTTGTTCCTCTTGCTCTTCGTAAGACTAAACTCCGGTATGGTAGCAAAAGTGGGTACGCCCGAGACTTGTTCCACTTCTTCTGGCGAGCGCCAACTGCGGTCCAGGTATTCCATCAACAGAGCCAGGCCTATGCCTAGCATAACGCCAAACATGGCCGCCAGGAGCCCGTTCCTCAAGGGTTTGGGGCTTACCGGGCTTTCGGGTACTATCGCCTCCTCGTACACGTTGGCCGTCAACTGGCTGCCAGCCGCGCTCCTTTCGGAGATGAGCTCCGAAGAGACCTCCCCGACCGTGTTGACGATATGTGCGGCTTGCACGGGGTCGTTGCTTTCGTAGGTGAGAACTATGAAACTCGTGCTCTCGACCTGCTCGATGGACAGGTTATCCAACAGCTCGGCCGGGGTCATATCTAAATTCAAGCGTTGGATGGCCTCTTCGGCTACGGGGCGACTATCTATGGCGTGTATCATCGTCAGGATAATGGTTTGCAACCCCTCGACGGTTCCGGCCAGGTTCGTCTGCTGATCGCCTTGCTTTTGATCCACCCATACCTGGGCGGAAGCCTCGTAGATCGGCGTTTGCCACAGACTTGCCCCTACAGCAGCCCCGACCACGACACAGACGACCAGAAGAATTACCCAAAGTCGCTTTACAATGACTCGCATGAGGTCGCTCAGGGAGAAGGATCCCTCGTCTTCGGAGACCCTGGTGAAGGCGGCCGGTGATTGTGAGCCATTCGTTGGTGTTACAGACTTGTACAACGGTCTCACCCCTCTGGCGATCGTACAAACTCGTGTGCTGGCGGTCTTCCGCCGATGCATGAGTTTATCTGCTGCCCAAGCATTTTGCGACACCGGGGGCGGCAACTACGATAAAATGTGCCGGATGGCCCACGTACGGGATCGCGACAGTCGCTATTATTCATCCCTGTAGTTGCCCAGCGAGTGTTTGTGGAGGGCGCGATACAGATGAGCAGACGATTGATACTGGTCCCTGAAACCTCGGCCGGGCGGCTCTTGTTAGCCCTTTCGGTATTGGCCGCGGTGATGGTGATACAGGCCATCCTCGGCGCCTCCCCCGCCCTGGCCCTGTCTGAGATCCCCGATAACACGTATATGACGAACGGAAAAGTCTACGCTTCAGCGCTCTCGGGAGACGGCAAGGTCCTCTACATAGGGGGCGAGTTCACCGAGGTGGAGCAGAAGTCGGGCACGAGCCACAAGGTAAGCAACTTGGCGGCCATCAACGTCAAGACCGGCGCCGCCATCAGCACGTGGCGTCCGAAGGTGAGCGGGAAAGACGCCGTTGTTCGCTCGCTCGCCGTCAGGGACGGCAAAGTGTTCATCGGCGGTAAGTTCACGGCCGTTGAGGGCGAGCCGAGGCAGAACTTGGCCGCGGTCGGCATGTACACCAAATCTGTCGTTTTGTCGCCCTTCAAGCCGCAGGTGGGAAGCGACTCCTCCTACGTGTTCGCGCTCGAAGCAGGCGACCGCAAACTCTACGCCGGCGGAGGATTCTCCAAGATCAACGGTGCGCCGCGCAAGAATCTGGCGGCGTTCAGCCTCAAGACCGGGGCGCTCGACCGCCATTGGAAGCCGAAGGCTACCAGGGCCCCAACGTGCGAGGACCCCAAGTGCTCCCACAAGGTGCGATCCCTGGAACTCGCCCCCGGTAGGAAGTCGATCTTCTTGGGGGGCTCGTTCAGCCACGTGAGCGGCACCAACGGCAGAGGGGCTCCACGACAGAGCGTGGCGCGCCTTTACACCGCTACTGGTAACTTGCACCCGTGGAAGATTCCAAGCTGGACGATCCAGGGACCTCAGACGGCGTGGGATCTCACCGCAACGCGCACCAGGCTCTACGGTGGCTTCGGGACCAGGCGGAATTTCCTAGCGGCGTTCCGCCTCGACAAAGGCAACATGGGTACGCGTATCTGGCGGCGTGCCACGGTCGGGAACGTGCAGAGCGTGGCGCTTACGCGGGACCACTCGCGGCTGTTCTTCGGCGGGCACTTCGGCATCAACGAGTACGGCCAGAGCGTTTGTGATGGCAAGCTCCTACGCGGGCTCGCCTCCGTGAACCCGGCGACCGGGAGGATCCGCTGCAGTTGGATCCCTTCCCTGGACCAAAGGAGGCGCCCGAGCTACGAAGGGACCTGGACTCTGATCACGACCCCCTCCTACCTGTGGGTCGGCGGCGGGTTCATCGGCGTCTCCGACTCCAACAATCCGCAGCCCACCGGCAACGGAGTCACCGAGGTGCCGCAGACGAACCTGGCCCGCTTCACGCTCTAGAGCCTACACCTCGACCCGCCCCAATGCGCGATGGACGGACTCCTTCGCGCATTGGGAGGCAGGACCTCGAGTCGGATCGATCGAGACGCATCGCTTGAGATAGTTGGGCCGGGCGACGCCGGGCTCAGCCCGAGAGGTTCGCGTGACATCACCTTCCCGCCAGGCAGGCGACCGCAGCACTCTAGCGTGCCGAGGGTGCAAATCGGAGTCGTTTCGGGTCAAAAAGTATCGAGGATCTGCTAGTATCCTTGTTGGTTCGTAATCATCTGAAAAGGTCGCCAGGGTGGGTGCCCCGGTTGTCCAGCCGCGTGATTTACGCGTACGCCGAGCGATCGAAAAGAGTTGGATGCAATAAGTGATGGCAGGCGTAACCCAAAGGCACAGAATCTGGATTCAGATGTTGGTGGTCTTCGGCATGATCGTCCTTCTAGCCGGGGTAGCCTTGGGCCTGCCTCGCTCCTTCAAGCCGGAGGTCAGGTGCACGCAGGGTCCCACCGCTTCGAAAACGCAAAGCAAGCTGTGGTTCAACGACGGCGCTTGGTGGGGGATACTTTCGACGGATTCTCCGAGGAGTACCACATCTACCGCTACGATCGGACACAGGACACCTGGAAAGACACCGGCGTGCTCGTCGACGCGCGCAACACCTCAAGGGCCGACGCCCTATGGGAGGACGGCCACCTCTACGTGGTAAGCGCCGGTACAGAGGCGAGCCTGGACAAGGACAGCGCCCGCTTTTTGCGCTACAGTTACGATCCCGCGACCGCTCGCTACTCACTTGACAATGGTTTTCCGGTGACCATAACCGAAGGCGGTATGGAGGCAATCACGGTCGCCAAGGACACAACAGGCAAGCTCTGGGCAACTTATACCCAAGGCGACGAGTTGCGCCGCGTCTTCGTAACCCATACTTCTGGTAGGGGCGACTCGACCTGGGTGAAGCCTTTCGTCCTGCCGCTAAGGGGCACGACCGTGAGTTCCGACGACGTCGCGGGTATCGTCGCCTTCGGCTCCAAGATCGGCCTGGCGTGGAGCAACCAGTACGACGAGTCAGGCAAGTCCGGATATTACTTCGCCATGCATGAAGATGGAGAGCCCGACGACGCGTGGCGGCAGGACAACCCGGTAATGGGAGCTGGTATGGCCAACGACCACATCAACCTCAAGGCCGACTCAGAGGGGCGGGTCTTCGCCACCCTAAAGACGCGCCGCGACCGCATAAACCGGGATCTCGACGCACCTTACAGTATGCTGTGGGTGCGTGACCGAGACGGGCGTTGGACCAGCCACGTCTTTGGCACGGTGGCAGACTCCCACACGCGCTCGCTCGCGCTTATAGACGAAGAGCAGCGCCGGCTCTACATGTTCGCCTCGTCCCCCACCTGCGCCGGCGGCAAGGTCTACTACAAGCGCACGGACCTGGACGACATCTCTTTCGAGGAAGGCCGCGGGACCTTGTTCATGAAAGGCCCCGAAGGGACGAACGTCGGCGACGCCACCTCCACAAAACAGAACCTCGACGAGGTGACAGGGCTTCTGGTGGTGGCGTCGGACAAGAACCGTGGCTACTACTACAACATGATCGACCCCCGCACCCAGGAGAAGCTATTCCCGGACGGAGCCCGCATAACGACCGACACAGCGTCCTCCGGTACGCCGGAGCCTCAGCGGTAGAGGTGGTCCCGTTGTTTCAGATATTCCCGGCACTCTTTTCGCTGCCGAGCCCCCCCTCACCGATTATCTTCGAGGTCGGGCCGATCGTCCTGAGCTACCATGGCCTCCTAATCGCGCTGGGCATAGCCGTAGGTACCTGGCTCACGGGACGAGAGCTCGGGCGCAAGGGCTATGACGGCGCCCTGGCGTGGGGTTCGCTCTTCCTCGTGGTACCGTTGGGTGTCGCCGGAGGACGCCTCTACCACGTCGCAACCGAGTACCATCGATACATCCGCAATCCTTTCCCGAAGGTCCTGGAGACCTATGACGGGGGCCTAGGGATCTACGGCGCCGTTGCGGGCGGCTTCCTGGGATTGCTCCTCTTCAGCTGGTACCGTGGCATAAACGTGCTCACCTTCGCCGACGCGGCCGCTCCTGGCCTCGCCTTAGGCCAGGCCATAGGTCGGTGGGGAAACTACTTCAACCAGGAGCTCTTCGGAGAACCCTCCGCCCTGCCGTGGGCCATACGCATATCGCCCCTGCACCGTCCGACAGAGTTCGCTGATGCCAGCTCCTTTCACCCCACCTTCCTCTACGAGGCACTATGGGACGTGCTTGTGTGCCTGGTCCTGCTCTGGGTGGCCCGCCGCTTCTCCGAGCGACTGAAAATCGGCGACGTGTTCCTGCTTTACGTATGCCTCTATTCGGTGGGGCGCTTCCTCGTCGAGACCCTCCGCATAGATGCGGCTTTCGTCGTAGGCTCCGTCCGCGGGAACCTCTTGGTAAGCGGCGTCCTGGCTTTAGGCTTTGCCCTGGTCTTGGTCCTCAGGCACTCTCGCAAGCTCCAAAAACGCTCCGTACCGAACTGATCCGCCCGAGAGCTTGGGAGGCAGCCCACACCAGAAGCAAGTAGAGTGCGAAAACTGCGATCTTGAAGTGCACGTAGGTAACAGAAGGACAGTGCCCTACGAAGTGGTTTTTGGAGAAGAGGGTGTTTTTCGCCAGCTCCGCCCCTAACAAGCGCGAGGAGAAGGGCCTTCACCGCGGCCCCCACCTTCTGCTCCTGAGTGCGATCCTAGCCCTGTCCGCCTTCTTGGACTTCTCCCGGCTGACGAGCGAGGGGTACGCCAACGTCTACTACGCCGCCACCGTCAAGAACATGCTCGCCAGCTGGCACAACTTCTTCTTCGCCTCCTACGACGCGGGCTTCGTCTCGGTGGACAAGCCCCCTTTAGGATTCTGGATCCAGGCCGCAAGCGCTTATCTGTTCGGATTCCACGGGTGGAGTCTACTGCTCCCCCAGGCGCTCGCTGGAGTCCTCTCTGTGGCCCTGCTCTACCACCTGGTGGGACGCAGCTTCGGACCAGTGGCTGGTTTGCTAGCAGCGCTCGCCTTGGCACTCACCCCGATCAGCGTCGCCACAAACCGCAACAACAACCTTGAGAGCTTGCTGGCCCTTACTGTGCTCCTGGCGGCCTGGGCCTTCATACTCGCCGTGGAAACCGGTAGGCTGCGCTGGCTGGTAGTGGGCGGGCTCGTGATCGGCTGTGGGCTTCAACATCAAGATGCTTGAGGCATTCGTGGTTTTGCCCGCCTTCTACCTGTTGTATTTAGTGGCAGCCCCGGTAGGCTGGCGGCGTCGGATGATCCATCTTGGGCTCGCAACGGTGGTGATCGTCGCAGCATCCTTACCGTGGGTTTTGGCGGTGGATTTAACGCCGGCCGAGCAGCGTCCCTACGTCGGGTCTAGCTCCTTCAACACCGTAACGGATCTGACCGTCGGCTGGAACGGTGTGGGGCGCATCGTGGGCAGCGACAAGGATGTCGGAGATCCCGGACCTTTGAGGCTACTCAACCCACAGCTTGGCGGGCAGATAGGGTGGCTCTTGCCGCTGGCCATCGTTGGCTTGGTGGCCGCAAGTTGGCAGAGCTGGCATGGGCATCCTAGCCTCCCACTCCTCGACCGCCGACAACGGGCCCTCGTGCTGTGGGGTACGTGGCTCATCTCGCTGCTGATGTTCTTCAGCGTCGCCGGAGACTGGGATCCCCACTATCTGGCTATGCTCGCCCCGGCCGTCGCCGCGCTTGTTGGGGCGGGGGTGGTGGCGCTGTGGCACGACTACCGGAGCCCGGGTTGGCGCGGGTGGCTATTGCCCCTGACGCTTGCGGGTACAGCAGGCTTGCAATCGCATATCCTGGCCCTCTTCAACCCAGACTGGAGCCACTGGTTGACTCCCGCGATCGTTGTCCTGGGCCTGGGTGCGGCCGTGAGCCTCACAGTAGCACGCCTGAAGCCCCGCTTGAGGGGCAATGGCCTTCCGCTGGCCGCGACAAGCGTAGGGGTACTGGCCCTCCTGCTCGCCCCGACGACCTGGGCCGCCTCTACGGTATGGTACGGTGCCGAAACCCGCTCGCCGACCGCCGGTCCTCAGGTAAAGCCCAGCGAAACGTCCAGCAGGTTTGGTAGCGAGGGTAGCGAGGTCGATCCCCTGGTGGATTACCTAGAGGCCAACCAAGGAGATGCCGAGTACTTGGTCGCCGCTATACGCTCCCGGATTGCCAGCCCACTAATCCTGAACACAGACGAGCCTGTTATGTCGTTGGGCGGATTTAACGGGGCCGACCCGGTCTTTAGCGACGAGAGACTTGCAGGTCTGGTAAGAGAAGGCGCCGTGCGGTTCTTCCTGATAGAGGGGCGTGACCGCAGAGAGAACTCGGTGAGGTGGATAACGGACAACTGCGAGCAGGTTCGGCAGGAAATGGGGCGATCCTCAGACTCTACCGTGCTGCTCTACGACTGCGTTGGTGGAGCTCGGTAACCCTCCATCTAGAGCCCTTCTCGAAAAGGATGAACCTCTCCGAGAAAGGAGCCGTCAACCATAAGCTATCACCAAAGACGAAAAGCCGAGAACTGAGCGCGAGTTGCGGAAGGTCAATTTTTCCGCCCCTCGCTGTAAGAGGCCGCTGGTCAGGGAAAACTACGCCCGCCGTTCTCGACGGGGCGCATCGAACGGCTTGGGTAGGATCCTAGAAGTTCGCCACGTCCTTCTTGGCGGTCCATACCGCGGGGTCTTCGGCGTCTTCCGCCTCGCCCTGCTCCTCGAGCCAACGCTCGCTGTCGATGGCGGCCCGGCAGCCGTCGCCGGCGGCCGTTACGGCCTGGCGGTAACGGGTGTCTGAGACATCACCGGCGGCGAAGACGCCGGGGACGCTCGTCATGGTGTTTTCCTTTTGCACGATGTAGCCGCCCTCTTTCATCTCGAGTTGCCCCTCGAAGAGAGAGGTTGCAGGGGAGTGCCCGATGGCCGTAAAGAAGCCGCTGACCTCGATGGTCCGCTCCTCGCCAGTTTTCGTGTTCCTGACGTGCACCCCCTCAACGGCGTCTTCGCCCAGGATCTCCTCGACGACCGTGTCCGTTATGAACGTGATCTTGGGGTTTTTACGCGCCCTTTCGAGCATGATCTTGGACGCCCTGAACTCGTCGCGGCGGTGGATCAAGAAGACCTCGTCTGCGAACTTGGCGAGGACGCCGGCCTCCTCCATCGCCGTGTCCCCCCCGCCGACTACGGCGACCTTCTTGCCCCTGTAGAAAAACGCATCGCACGTGGCGCAGCCGCTGACGCCCTTGCCCATCAACTGCTGCTCGCTCTGGAGCCCAAGCCACTTGGCCTTGGCGCCCGTCGCGATCACCACGGCCTTTGCGAGGATGGGCTCATCCTCATCCTCGGCCCACAACTTGAACGGGCGCTCCGAGAGATCGACCCTCTCGATGTTCTCGGGACGCATCTCGGCCCCGAAACGCGCGGCCTGGGCCTCGAAGTCGTCCATCATTTCGGGACCCATCACACCATCCCTGTACCCAGGGTAGTTCTCCACGTCGGAGGTCAGCATGAGCTGCCCGCCGCTCTCGAAACCCTGAAAGACGAGCACGTTCAGGCTCGCCCGCGCGGCGTACAAGGCCGCCGTGTACCCCGCAGGACCCGAGCCGATTATCACAACATCATATGCTCTCTGAGCCATCTAAAACACCCCTCTTGAATGCAAAATCTCCAGCCTCTCTAGTTTAATACATCTTGCAAGCCGTATAGTGTGAGCTTTACGTCACCGCTCCTTCAGCAACGAAGATACCTGCTCAATACGGCCGATCCAAACGCTGCTCACTCGCGCCAGCCGGCCAGAAACTCTTCTTGCTCCGGCGTCAGCGTGTCGACGCCCATGCCGACGGTGTCGAGCTTCATTGCGGCCACCTCGTCATCTATCTCCCTGGGGAGGAGATGCACTTTGTTCTCCATCGAGGTGTGCTCGTTCGCGAGGCGGTAGGCGCAGAGGGCCTGGATCGCGAAGGTTAGGTCCATTATCTCGATGGGGTGACCGTCGCTCGCCGTCAGGTTGACGACCATGCCGCCCCCGACGAGGTGCAATCTACGGCCGTCGGCGGTGGTGAACTCCTCGACGTTACGACGAACCTCGCGCGCGCCCGTCGCCGCAGTCGTAAGGCCGTCCACGTCTATCTCCACGTCCACCCCGCCTGCGTTGGCCAGGATCGCACCGTCCCTCATCCGCTCGAAGTGCGCGGACGTCAGCACGTCGCGGCTCCCCGTCGCCGTGACGAAGACCTCCCCGATCTCCGCAGCGTCCAGGGCCGGCAGCACGTCGAAGCCGTCTGCGTAGGCTTCGAGGCCGCGCACGGGGTCGACCTCGCAGACGGAGACGCGGGCGCCGAGTCCCGCGGCGTAGCGGGCGATGCCCTTGCCGCACCATCCGTAGCCAAGCACGACGACGCGTTTGCCGCCGACCATCAGGTTGGTGCTCTGCATGATCGCCGTGAGCGTGGACTGGCCCGTCCCGTAGCGGTTATCGAAGAGGTACTTGCACCTGGCGTCGTTCGCCGCGATAACAGGGAACTCGAGGACTCCCTCCCGCTCCATGGCCCTGAACTTCGCCACCCCGCTCGTCGTCTCCTCGGAGGCCCCGCGGATATGCCCCAGCAGGTTTCGGCGCGTCGTGTGCGCGAGGCGCACAAGGCCTGCCCTGTCGTCTATCAAGACAGCCTCCCTGGCGCCCGCGGCCCGGTCGAGCACCCGCTCCAGCTCCCTGTCGGCGTCTTCTGGGTCGTTCTCGGACGAGGCGTAGACCGTCACGCCACGCTCGGACAGCGCAGCAGCCACATCGTCCTGCACGAAGAAGGGACCAGGACTTGCCACGGCGACGTCGGCCCCCGCCTCGGCGAGCACGACCGTAAGGTAGGCGGTCTTGGCCTCTACAGGGAGGGCGACGCCGACGCCGAGCCCCTCGAAGGCACCGTCCTTGAGGTATTTGTCGCGGACGGTGTTGAGGACCGGAGAGTGGTCGGCGGCCCAGTCTATCTTTCTGTGGCCATCGGGGGCGAGCGCCGGGTCCCTGACCATGGATCTTTGCATACGGTTACCTCAAGCCTCCGATTCGTCCCCTTCGCCGGCTATCATCTCTTGCGCTGCCTCGACCTGTTCCCTTCCGCCGAGCATCAAGGCGCCTACCACGATAACGATCAGGAACGGGATCAGGGCGAGCCCGACGCCTGCGCCCATAGGAGAAGCGCGGGTGAGCGAGAGGATAAGGCCGACGACCGCGCCGCCGATGCCGCCCACCCAGACCAGGACATTACCCACTTTCTGGAGTCGGGAGGCCGAGACCTCCTCGGGCTCCATTATCTCCGTCCACAGGAGCCCCCACTGTTTGACTCGCGGGTAGAGGGCGAGCAGGAGTAGCGGCCCCAACACGCCGGCCATTATGGCGTTGTTGAATACTATGAGGGGAAGCGCCGCCTGGAACGGGACGAATCCAAGGAGGGCTACCCACCAGGAGATGATGAGGGCGCAGACTACCGAGGCCAGGATGGTCACGAGTATGTACACTCCGAGTTTCTTGCTAGAGTCCACGTTTGTCTCTATGTTCTCGTCACTTCGGAAGTAAGCGCCCCACATCTTGTAGGGCAGGTAGGCCAGGAAGAAGTTACCCACGAAACCTCCGACGCTCCCGAGGGTGAGCGTGCCGAAGAAGTCCCCGATCAGGTTTCCTATCGCCGCCCCCCAGGCGCCAGCCGGACCGAACAAGAGTCCGAAGACAACGGGGAACGCGTTGGCCGGCCGGAGCTCGATATATCCCGGCACGATGGGAAAACCTTTGAACGGGATCAGGACCGCCGCGTAGATCGCCGCGCTCAACGCCACCAGCACCACCAGCTGGGTGTGCCGCCACATCGTGAAGACTTCCTTCATTTTCGTACCTCCTCGCGCTCCCTTACGCTATCTGGTGAATCCTTCCAGTCCACCGTACCCTGCTAACCGCAACGCGATGCACCCGGCCAGGAGTGCCACGAACGCTACCATAACCAGCGCGTCCCTCCTTCCCATGGCGGTGTGGAGAAAGAAGGTGCGCCCGGAGCCGGCCCCAAAGCCTTTGGACTCCAACGCCATGGAAAAGACATTCGTCGAGCGGACCGTCGTGACGAAGACAGGTACCAGGAGCGGCAGGTGTTTGCGGATCCGCTGGATGACGTTTCCGGAGTCCAAGTCGAGACCGCGGGATCTCTGGGCCTGGCCGATAGTCAGGCCCGTCGCGACTATCGTCGGGACCAGCCGCAGGGCCGTCGAGACGGCGAAGGCGAAGCGGTATGGTATCCCGAGCCGAACCAGCCCTATCGCCACCTCCTCGTTGCGGGTGGTGGAGAGGAAGATCATGCCCGCGACCACGGTGATAATTATGCGCAACGCGGTGCTGAACCCGTAGAGCAAGGCCTCCCGCTCCACGAAGAGGAAGAGCGGCGTCCGCCCACTCCCGACGATGGACCATAGTATGGTAGTTATGACGAGAATCGCGAGCAGGATGAACCAGATGCGCCCGAGGTTCGCCAAAGACTGCGCCAGATACCCGAAGTAGAGCACCAGCGCGAGCACGGCCAGCTCGTAAAGCGGATCCAAGAAAACGAACGGCAGTGCAAACATCCCCAAGAGCAAGAATATCTTCGTCCGTGGATCCAGGCGGTGTACGAAAGTGTCCCTGTCGAGGTACAGAGAAGGGTCCATCTAGGCCTCCTCCGTCACATTCAACATCTCCTCCACGGATAACACAGGGTATCCCAACGCGTTCCCGAACGAGACGATGTGCGGGGGCCGAAGCGAGGCCTCCCGCAGGTCATCCTCTTCCGCGAAGACCTCCCTGACGGTGCCCTGCAGGGCGACCCTCCCTTCCCTGATCACCACAGCCCGGTGGGCATACTCGGCTACGACCCACATGGTGTGGGTGACGGCGATGATCGTGGAGCCTGCCTCGTTCAAGCCCTTGACCAGGTCCATCATGCTGCGCTGTTCGGCGTAATCCAGGCCCGTGGTCGGCTCGTCCAGAATCAGGACCTCGGGACGCACGGCGAGCACGCTCGCCACCGCGACCCGCTGGCGCTCGCCCTTGGTGAGACCGAAAGGATCTTCGTCCCCCCTCCCCTCCAAACTCACCGCGGCGAGGGCCTCTTCGACCCGCTCCTTGATCTCATCCTCCTCCATGTCTCTGATCTTCGGCCCGAACGCCACCTCGTCGAAGACGGTATCGGAGAAGATCTGGTGGTCAGGGTTCTGGAAGACGTATCCGACCGTCTGGCCCAGCTGGCGCAACCCCTGCTTTACAGTCTCTTCCCCGCCAGCCATGACCGTGCCCTCGGTGGGCTTCAGCAACCCGTTGAAGTGCTTGACGAGCGTGGTCTTACCCGACCCGTTCTGGCCAAGAACGGCCAGGAACTCGCCCCGCCTGACGGAAAGGTCTACGCCCTCGAGCGCGACGACCCCGTTCGGGTAGCGGTGGGTGAGACCTTCGGCCGCGATCACCGGTTCTCCGTAAGCCTTCTCCCGCTTCGCGTCGGCCTCCACCAGCTTCCGGTGGCGCTCCGGGCTCACCCGCCAACCCCGCCGCCTGAACTCAGTGACCCCCTCCTCCGGTGTCAGGGGCAACTGTCCCTGCCACAATCCCATCTCGTGGAAGAAGCGGGTGACCTGCAGCGGCATGACGCTGGATTCCCGCAGGAGCTCTACGTCTCGGAGAACCTCCCTGGCCGGCCTGTCGGCGACTATCTGGCCTTCTCTAAGGACGATTATGCGGTCGGCGTCGAGTGTCTCCTCGGTCTCGTGCTCGACGACGATGAGGGTGACGTCGTCGCGGTCTTTGAGGTCTTCGGCGATCTCGAAGATGCCTAGTTTTCCGATGGGGTCGAGGTCCGTAGTCGGCTCGTCCAGGCAGAGAATGCGCGGCTCGATGGCGAGCACCGACGCTATGGCGAGGCGCTGCTTCTGGCCACCGGAGAGGGTGGCCGGCGTACGGTTCTCGAACCCTTCGAGGCGCACCTGTCCGAGCACGCTCTCCACGCGCCTGACCATCTCCTCACGCTCCACGGCGAAGTTCTCGGGCCCGAAGGCGACCTCCAGGGCCACGTTCGTGGAGAAGAGCTGGGCCTCGAAGTCCTGGAAGACGAGACCTACCTCCTGGGCGAACTCGCCGACCCTCCCCTCGCGGGTGGATCGTCCCCCGACGCGCACCTCCCCCTCCATCTTGCCCCTGAAGAAGTGGGGGATCAGACCGTTCAAGGAGACACAGAGCGTGCTCTTCCCAGCCCCCGATGGTCCCATCACGACCACGAACTCCCCCTCGGCTACTTCCAGGTCCACTCCATCGAGCGCGGGCTTCTGCTGACCCCTGTAACGGTAGACCAGCCCCTCGATGCTAACCTCGGGTTTCATCTATCCTTGGCACCTCCCCATCCGCGAAGAATATGACAATCAGGGCACCCAGCGCTACCCTTGCAACGTTCGCATGCCACATAAGGTGGTCGTGATGAGTGCTGTGGCACTGTAGACTGCTTGCATGGATCTTAGAGCATTTTCTGTTGTTTGGTCAGATGAACAGGGCAACGCTGAGAAGGGGTATTTTCAGCGGGTTCTCGAGGTTGCTCAACGATCTTCAGCTAAAGGTCTTCGATCCTAACGCCGGGATGATCTCCTCTCCGTAAGTTTCGAGCGTCTCCTCCATGGCGTCGTGCATGAGGTAGACATTGAACTGGTCCGCGCCGAGATCCCTTAGTTCGTTCAGCTTCTTTAGGTGGTCCTCGACGGTGCCCAGGACGCAGAAACGGTCGACTATGTCGTCGGGGACGAAGTCTGTGGAGGGGTTGTAGGCCCTGCCATGGTGGCTGTAGTCGTAACCCTGGCGGGCCCTTATGTAGTCGGTGAGGGCGTGCGGCACCTCGCTGTCTTCACCGTAGCGGGCGACGAGGTCGGCGACGTGGTTGCCGACCATGCCCCCGAACCAGCGGCATTGGTCGCGCTGGTGGGCGAGGTCGTCTCCTGCGTAGGCCGGGGCAGCGACGCAAACTTTTACTTCCTTCGGGTCGCGTCCGGCCTCTTTCGCGGCGTCGTGCACGTGTCTTATGGTCCAGTCCAGGATAACGGGATCGGCGAGTTGCAGGATGAAGCCGTCGGCCTTGCGTCCGATGAGGCCGAGGGCCCTGGGGCCGTAGCCGGCCATCCACACGTCGAGCTTGCCCTCGCTGACCCAGGGGATACGGACCTTGGCACCGGAGTAGTCGACCTCGCGTCCCTCGGCGAGCTCCTTTATGACGTGCATGGCCTCTTCGAGTTGCCTGAGCGTCGTCGGCTTGCGGCCGAGGACGCGCACGACGGAGTCGCCGCGCCCGATGCCGCAGATGGTGCGGTTGCCGAACATGTCGTTGAGGGTGGCGAAGGTCGATGCGGTCACAGATGGGTCGCGGCTGACGGGGTTGGTGACGAAGGGTCCGACCATGATCTTCTCCGTCACCGAGAGCATCTGCGAGTGTATGACGTAGGGCTCCTGCCAGAGGATGTGCGAGTCGAAGGTCCAGGCGTACGTGAAGCCGAGATCCTCGGCCATTTTGGTCAGTTCGACGACCCGGCTCGCCGGCGGGTTCGTCTGGAGCGTGACGCCGAATTCCATGCTCTCTCCTATCCTATCCTGTGCCACCATTCACGGAACTCGGTGCACCTGCCGACTGCATCGAGCTTCACCAGAAAGATGCCGTCGAGCTCGATCGCAGTATTCGAAGTCAGCCTCGTGAACCCTGAGCGCCAGTGGGCGATGCCGTCGGTCTCGGTGGTTGCGAGGACCTCGTAGGAGAACTCGATTCCTTCCTGGTAACGCGTCACGTCCGACCAGTAATCTCGGATGTCCTCCCGACCCCTCACGGGGTCTTCGAACGGGGTCTCTTGGTAGGTCGCGCCCTCGGTGAATAGATTTGCTGCGGCCTCCGGGTCTCTGGTCTCCCAGGCCCGCTTGTAAGCGTCCAACCAGCTTTCGAACGTTGCCCGGTCCAAACACCCCTCCTAATCTTTCCCCGAGACCGCTGCCACGGCGCCCAAGGCTATGTAGACACCACCCGTCACGTAGCGTCCGGCCCGCCGCAAGCTCGCGCCTACACTTTGCTTCCTGATCCAATCACCAGCCGTGCCGCCGAGCAGCGCGTAGAGACCGTCCGTGAACAACCCGAGAATGGCGAGCGTGGTGCCGAGAACGACGACCTGAATCCAGGCCGCGCCCCTGGAAGGATCGACGAACTGCGGCAGGAAGGCCAGGAAGAACAGCGCGACCTTGGGGTTGAGGACCTGCACGAGCACGCTCTGCGAAAAGACGCGGAACCGGTTACCTTCGCCCCCGTACGGCGCCTCCTCATCACCACCGTCGCCTCCTAGAATCTGCCTGAGGCCTAGCCAGATCAGATAGGCCGCGCCGAGCCACTTCACGACCGAGAACGCGGTCGCCGAAGCGACCACGATGGCCGAGAGACCCGCCGCGGCGAAGACCACGTGCAGCAGGGTTCCGAGCTCCACACCGAGGACGGAGACTAGCCCCGTCAGGCGGCCTCCTTCCACGCTGCGGGCCACGACGTAGATGACGGCCGGCCCTGGCACGAGCAACAACACCAGCGCCGCTGCTACGAAAAGTGCGAAAGTGGAGGCGTCAGGCATCCTTTACGTAGCCTCCGGTTCGCGGGCCGGTTCCGCGGCACGGCCCCCGATCATCGACAATCCCAGGTACACCAGTGCCGATACCGTAAAGGTGAGGAACAGACCGTAGTTGTAGAGGCTCTCTATGAACGTGGGATTGGGGAAGGGACCACCGTTGAGTCCGGCGGTGGTGGCGGCTTTGACAAAACCCGGTAGGACGAGGGCCACGCTCACGAGGACGGCCACAATGGCCCACCAGTTCCACCCATTCGAGTAAGAGTAGCTGCCGTTCATCTTGTAGAGCTCGGCGAGGTCGAGCTGTCTTCCGCGCACGATCCAGTAGTCCACTATCATCACGGCCCCGATGGCCCCGAGGAGGCTGCCGTAGCCGACGAGCCAGGTGAAGATGTAAGCGCCGGCGGTTTCGAGGATCAACCAGGGAAACGAGACCACACCGATTACGGCGGTGATAATGCCACCTGTCCTGAACGAGATGTACTTGGGCGCCAGGTTCGAGAAATCGAACGAGGGAGAGACCACGTTAGCCGCCATGTTAGTGGAGATCTGGGCAATCGCGATGATGAACATGGCGAGGATAAGCAGGGCGGGGATGTCGCCGGTAATTCGCGTTACGAGGGCGACAGGGTTCCAGATCGCCTCGTCGAAGACGACGATGGTCGCCGCCGTGACCGCGATCCCTATGAAGGAGAAGGCCGTCATCGTTAGCGGGAGGCCGAGGACCTGCCCGATGACCTGCGAGCGCTGGGTCTTCGCGTAGCGGGTAAAGTCCGGAATGTTGAGGGAGAGCGTGATCCAGTACCCCACGTTCGCCGCGAGGCTGGGCCAGAAGAGCGTCCAGAATGGTACGTTGCCCTGCTGGAGTTCGGCCGAGGTCGAGAACACGTTGGCCACGCCGCCACCCGCGACGAACCCCCAGATCAGGAGCGCAACGCCGCCGCCGATCAGGAGCGGCGCGGAGAAGGACTCGAACCACTTCACGCCCTCGATGCCGGTCAGGATGATGACGAGCTGTATAGCCCAGAAGACGAGGAAGGCTATGAAGGTGTGCCCTGTTACGTTGGCCCAACCGCCCCATGCAGCGGTTACGAGGGCGTCGAGGGCGGCTCCGCCGAGCCAGGTCTGAATGCCGAACCAGCCGCACGCCACGAGGGCCCTGGCGATGGCCGCGAAGTTGGCCCCCTTCACCCCGAAAGAGGCGCGGACGAAGACCGGGAAAGGGACACCGTACTTGGTGCCGGCGTGGGCGTTCAAGAGCATAGGGATAAGAACGAGGATGTTGCCGAGAGAGATGGTCAGCAGGGCCTGCCACCAGTTCATCCCGGCCGCCATGAGGCCCGCAGCCAACAGGTAGGTCGTGATGACTATGGACATCCCGATCCAGAGCGCCGCTATGTTATAGGTCGTCCACGTCCGCTGCTCCGGCCCGGTCGGCGCGAGGTCCTCGTTATACAGCCTCGAGGCCATTGCCCCGGCCTTGATCCGGTCCAACTCCGCCTGGTTGTTTACCGCCAGGTCCCTGAACTCTTCCACGTCGCTCCCTTCGGTCGCTTAGCAATTCAGCTAGTCAGCACGCTCCAGCCTCCGGCTGTCGCTTGTCAGCCAGTCAGCTTTCGTGTGCACAAGCCCTGAATGGCTGAGAAGGCGGCGCAGCTGCCGTGCTGAAGTGCTGATAAGCAGAGGCGAAGCCGGAGCGGGCTGACATGCTTATCTTGCCCACTCTATCGTCTTTTTCGTGAGCCTGTGGAGCGCCATTACGGAGAGCTCGAGGTCTTCTCGTGGCGTATCCTCGTCTTTGGTGTGGCTGAGGCCCTTGAGGCTCTTGACGAAGAGCATTACGGTGGGCATGAGGCGCGCCATCTCGGCCGCGTCGTGCAGGGGTCCGCTCGGCAGCCGGTGCGACCTTCCTGCCACCTCGTTGCACGCCTCTTCCGCCAGGGAGATCAGATCTTCGTCGAAGGGTATGGGCTCTATGCGCCACAGGCGCTCCCATTCGACGGAGACGCCTTCCTCTGTGGCGATGCGGGCCGTCGCCTCCTGCGCGGCATCGAGCATGCTCGCTAGCACGGAAGGGTCGAGCGCGCGCTGGTCGAGGGACATCTCGCACCATCCGTTGAACGCCGTGACGATCGCCGGGCTGACGTTGACGAACCCCGTGGTGGCCCGTACGTCATCGCGGGCCGCGGCATCATCTCTGAAAGCTATCGCCGAGCGGGCCGCTGCGATAAACGCGTCTCTCCTTACCTCCATCGGTGTCGAGCCTGAATGGGCTTGCTGGCCCGTAAAGCGGACGGCGTGGCGCTCGACGCCGAAGGTGCCGAGCACAACCCCGAGCGGCAGATCCATCCTCTCCAGAACCGGACCCTGCTCGATGTGCAGCTCCAGGTAGGCGACGGCGTTCTCGAGCTGCCGCCGCGCCTCGTTGACCCTGTCGAGCTCCACGCCATACCCCTCGAGCGCGTCCGGCAGCGCGATGGCATCGCTGTCCTTCAGGTTACGCACGTCGTCGGGCTCGAGCGCGCCTGCGGCAGCGCCCGAGCCGAAGAGGCTGCGCCCAAAGCGGGCCCCCTCTTCGTCGGCCCAGTCCACGAGGCGCAACGTAACGGGACGCTCTTGCGGGGCGAGGACGCGCATGACTTCGAGGGCGCCGACTAGGTTCAGGGCGCCGTCGAGCCAACCCCCGTTCGGGACGGAGTCTATGTGCCCGCCGAGAACGACGCTCCGCTCTGAGTCACCGGGTGCCGTGGCCCAGACGTTGCCGGCCTCGTCGGTCTCTACCTCGGTAATGCCTTCTATGTCCTCGAGCTTGCCCCTGAACCACTCGCGGGCCTTCTCCCATTCCCCCGTCCACGCGACGCGGCGGGCGCCGTCGGGACCACCGGTGAGTTCGGCTAGCTCTTTGAGTTCATCTACGGCGCGGCCGGCGTCTACCTGTTCGGCCTGCATCAGCCGACCTTCTCGGGAGTGGCGGCTCCGACCTCGGCCAGGGCTTCCTCCATTATGTCCGCGGCCTCGTCGGCCGCTTCGCGGGTGATGACGAGCGGCGGAGAGATGCGGATGGTATTCGCCTTGAGGCCGCCCTTGCCGAGGAGCAGGCCGCGGGCGCGGCAGGCCTCGAGGAAGCTAACGGCCGCCGCGGGATCGGGAACGAGACCCTCTCCGGCGAGTTCCAGGGCCAGCATCAGGCCCCGTCCGCGGACTTCGGCGACGACTTTGTGCTCCTCGGCCATCTTGAAGAGGCGGTCCTTGAGGTGGGTACCGACCTCGTTGGCGTTGGTCTGCAGGTCGTTATCCAGAATGTAATTCACGTTCGCCAGGGCGCCCGCCGTCGAGATCGGGTTCCCACCGAAGGTGGAGAGGTGGAGGTTCGGGGCCACGGACTCGACCACATCGGCCCTGCCGACCACGGCGCCGATGGCCAGGCCGTTGCCGAGGCCCTTGGCCATCACGATCATGTCCGGCTCGACGTCGAAGGCGTCGATGCCCCAGAAGTGCTCACCCGTGCGCCCGAAGCCCGTCTGGACCTCGTCTGAGATAAGGAGTATCCCCGTCTCGTCCAGGATCTCCTTTACCCGCTCGAAGTAGCCGGACGGCGCCTCGACGAACCCCCCGACGCCCTGGATGGGCTCGGCGATAAACGCCGCGACGTTGCCCGTGGTCTCCTCTTCTACAACCGCCCGCACGTCGTCCGCGCACAGGAGGTTGCAGCGCCCCTCGTCGCGGCACAGGGGGCAGCGGAGTTTGTAAGGGTTGCGGGCGTAGGCCACGTCCAGGGCCGAGCGAGAGGTCGGACTCCAGGTGCTCTGGCCCGTTATGCCCATCGTCACGAAGGTGGAGCCGTGGTAAGAAGAACGGAGGGCGATGATCTCGCTCGAATTGCGATAACGCGTCGCGAACAGGAGCGCGGCCTCGTTCGCCTCCGAGCCGCTGCCGACGAAGAAAGCCTTCTTCTCGCCGGAGATAGGGGCGAGATCTATGAGCTTCTCGGCGAGCCTTACCTGGTTCTCGATCAGGTACAGCGTCGAGGTATGAAAGACTTTGTCCACCTGGCTCTTTATGGCCTCGGTTATCTCGGGTACCGCGTGCCCGCTGATCGTGGTGACGATCCCACCGAAGAAGTCCAGGTACTCGTTCCCCTCGGAATCCCATACCTTGAAGCCCTCGCCGCGCGCGAGCTCGAGCGGCTGCTCGTAGTACAGCGGCGTCCACGAAGGCAGCGCCGCCTTGTGCCGCCGCAACAGCTCATCCGGGTTCGTCATACCCGCACCTCCAATTCCTCTGTCGACGTAAAGCTCCGCTGGATAAACGTACCCGAGCCCCGCTGGCCGACAACCTCGCCGTCCTTGTAAACCAGCCCGCCACGCACGTACACCTCCGCCGGGCCGCCGTGAAACTCCATCCCTTCGTAGGGCGTGTAGTCCACGTTGCCGTGACGGTTCTCGACCGTCGCCGTCGTCGAGAGATCGGGGTCCCACAGTACGATGTCCGCATCGGCGCCGGGGGCCAGGGTTCCCTTTCTCGGGTACGCGCCGTAGATGCGCGCCTGGTTGGTGGAGAGGACGGAGACGAACTGGTTCTCGGAGAGCTTCCCCTCGCGGACGCCGAACGTCCAGAGGGTCATGGCGCGTTCTTCGGCACCTGGCAGCCCGTTGGGGATCAGGGTAAAGTCGTCCTTACCAAGCTCTTTCTGCTCGCGGTAATTGAAAGAGCAGTGGTCCGAGCCGAAGATCTGGAGGTCCCCGAACTTGAGGCCGTTCCACAGCGCGGGCCTGTTCCTCGGGTCTCTGAGCGGCGGGGAGCAGACGTACTTGGCGCCCTCGAAACCTTCCCGGGCGAGATCCTCGTACTCGAAGGCGAAGTACTGGGGGCAGGTCTCGGCGTAGACCGTCTGGCCTCGCTCGTGCGCCAGGTGAATGGCTTCCAGCGCCGGCGCGCACGAGACGTGGACTACGAGTATCGGCGCGCCGGCGACCTCGGCGAGCCGTATCGCCCTGTTCGTCGCCTCGGCCTCGACTGGCTCGGGACGGGTGAGGGCGTGGAAGCGGGGGGCCGTATCGCCACGCGAGAGCGCCTGCTGTTGCAGCTTGGCGATGGCGTCCCCGTTCTCGGCATGAACGAGGACTAGTACCCCTGCCTCTCTGGAGAGCTGCAAGACCTCGAAGAGGTCTTCGTCTTCTGTGTAGAGGGGCGTTCCTTTGTAGGCCATGAAGATCTTGACCGAAGCGACGCCCTTCCCGGCGAGGTCTGGCAGCTCCCTCTTTATGTCGTCGCGCAGGTCCGTTATGGCGACGTGGAAGCCGTAGTCGATCACGGCCTTGCCCTGCGCCTTCTCGGTCCACGTATCGAATGCTCCGGCGAGGGTGCCACCGGCCTCTTGCAGGGCGAAGTCGATGATCATGGTCGTACCGCCCGCCGCGGCCGCCTCTGTTCCCGTCGCCCAGTCGTCCGCCGTGACGGTACCGCCGAACGGCATGTCCATGTGGGTATGGGCGTCGATAAAGCCCGGCATGACCAGCTTGCCCGATGCGTCTACGGTCTCGGCGCCGTCCGTGCCGAGGTTCGTGCCTAGGGCGACTATCTTCTCGTCCTCGACGAGCACGTCGGTCCGGTAACTGCCTTCGGCCGAGACGACGGTCCCGCCGGAGAAAAGAAGCCCGCTCATAGTGTTCTCCTTCCACTTGGCAGCGGTGTGTTGGCTAACTCTCGCACACCCCGCGCCCTCGCGTCAATCGTGAATCCGGGCGATCTCCACGGGCGTACCTGGGGGTGGCTTCACCGTCTACCAGTCACGCGAACTTAGGATGTACGTTCTGGGGTCGCCTGCCATCGAGGGGCACCCTTACCTCCACCTTCGTGCCGCCCCCTGGCTTCGAGTCGACGCGCAGCTCCCCACCGAGCATCTCGGCCCGCTCCCTCATCGACCTGAGGCCAACCCCCCAAGATGGGGTGGCCTTGCCCACCTCATCCGGGTCGAAGCCTTCCCCGTCGTCCTCCACCACCCCGCGGAGGTGACCGTCTCGGACCTCGAGCGTTATCCCGATGCGCGAGCAGCCCGAGTGCTTGATCGCGTTCCTTACCGCCTCCCTCATCGTCAGGTACGCTTGCGTCCTTACCGCATCCGGTAAGGCCGACTCCTCGCCCGAGAAGGAGAGGTCCACCTCCACGCCGTCTGGCACGTAGGACTCAGCGAGCGCCCCGAAGGCGGCCGCCAGGTCGTCCCCGAGCTCCTCCTGCTGCAGGCGCTTTAGCTCCGCCGAGAGGGCGCGGGTCTGGTCGAGGGCTACCCTCGTGCTCTCCCTGGCCAGGGTGAGCCTCTCTTGGGCGCGCCCTGGGGCGCTATCGGCGAGGGCGGCGAAAAGCTCCAGGGACTGGTGGGCCACCCCCATGTGGTGGGCGACGCGGTCGTGGAGTTCTCGGCTTATGCGCTCCCGCTCTGAGGCCTCGGCGCGGGCGGCCAGCTCGCGCGCTCTGGCCCTCTCCTTCTCCCCCTCCAGCTCCCGGCGCTCGGTGAGGTCGCGGCTGATCTTGGCGAACCCCATAAGCTCTCCCGCATCGTCGCGCACGGCGGTGGCTACTTCGTTGACCCAGATCCTCTGGCCGTCCTTTCTCACCCGCCATCCCTCCCTCTCGGCCCGGCCCTCCCTGACGGCCTCGGCGAGCTCGCGCCCTGACTCACCTGCCTCCTCCGGGGCGTAGAACATCGAGTCGTTGCGGCCGAGCACCTCCTCGGCTTTGTAGCCCTTCACGCGCTCGGCGCCCGCGGTCCACTCGGTGACGAAGCCTTCGGCGTCGAGCATGAAGATGGCGTAGTCGCTTATGTTCTCCACGAGCGTGCGGTACTTCTCCTCCGAGGCGCGCAGATCCCGTTCGGAGCGGGCGCGTTCGATCAACGGGTAGACGCGAGTCGCCACCTCGCGCAGCAGTTCTAGTTCGTCTTCACGCCAAATGCGCCTACTCTTGCTCCCGACGACGAAAATGCCGAACCACTCGCCGCCGACCAAACCGGGCGTGCTGACGAAGGCACGCATTTGGATGCGAGCGAAGTTCGTCGCCAAGGGCGACGTGCGTGGGTCTTCGACGACATCGTTGACGACGAGCGTCTCGCCCCGAACAAACAGTTCCATGTCCTCGGGCGAGATATAGTCGTTCAGCGGATGCTCGGCGATGACGCTTTGCGAAACATCTTCGTCCCGATATTCGTGTCGAACGGAGCCGAGTCCGTCTTTGATGTGGGCGAAGAAACAGCGGGATACGTGCAAGAATTCGGACAGGCGCTTGGTCACCGTCTGCTCGATCTCCGCCGGCATGGTGAGTGTGTTGAGCTCGGCATCTAGCTTGACCAAGAATCGAGTGTTGAGTTCCGCGTGTTTGCGCTCGGTTATGTCGTTGAACACGATGGCGAAGCGGCGGCTGCCCGCTCCGCCGATGCGCGAGATGTACAACTCGAACCAGCTGTCGAGCGGCGCGAGGTAGTTCTCGATGCGCAGGCTCTTGCCCGTCGTAACGACGCGCCCGTAAGCCTCGAACCAGGACGCCTCGGCGTCGGGGAAGATCTCTTTGGCGCGCTTGCCCACCGCGTCCGTCGTCCGCATCATCCGGTCGAAGCTGGCGTTGGCCTCCAGCACCAGGAGATCGAACGGCTTGGCTTCTTCGTCGAACAATAGCTCGGCGACGACGAAGCCCTCATCGATCGAGTCGAAGATGCCGCGGTACTTTTCTTCCGATCGGCGCAAGAGTTCTTCTGCGCGGGCGCGCTCGACCGCCGCCCAGGTGCGCTCGGCGACCTCGCCGACCAAGGCAACTTCCCCGTCGGTCCAGGTCCTCGGTTCGGCCTGCGCTACGACCAGCGCGGCGACGAAACGGCCCTGCTTGACCAAGGAGACCACGATGAGCGCGCGGATGTCCCGTGCCTCGACGCTGGCGCGCTCCTCGGTAGACACGAGGGGAGTCGTGGCGACATCGGAGATGACGAGCGGCTCCCCGCTTACGAACGCCTCGCCCATGAGCGGCCAATCCTCGACGGCAAAACTCCCGGCGATGCTATTCGCTCCGCCGCGCAAATAGTCGCGGTGGATGACGTATTGGCCGGCCTCCGGATCGGCCTCGAAATAGTAACAACGGCCGACGTCCAGGCGCTCGCCGAGCAGCCGCGTCGCCTCGCCCTGGATCCCGACCGGGTCGGAGAGCGGCCCGATCGCGTCGTTCAGCTCCAACAAGAACGCTTGCCGCTCCTCGCTCTCGCGTCTTCCGGCCGCTTCGCGCACTTTGTCGGTGGTCTCGATAGCCGTGGCTGACATGCCCGCGATCGATCCCGTCTCGTCTCGCAGCGCGCTGTAGGAGAACGTGAAGTAGGCCACCTCCCTGAGGCCACCCCGCTCGGGGACCATCGGCATGTCCTCGCCGAGCACCGGCTCCCCGGTTTCGACGACGCGCTCGGCGAAGGGGCCGATCACCCCCCATACGTCCGACCAGGCTTCCTTCGCCGGCGCAGCGAACGAGGCGGGGTGCTTGGCGCGCACTATGGGGAGGGCGGCGTCGTTGTAGAACTGAATCAGATCCGGACCCCACCACACAAAGCTCGCGAAGCCGGAGTCGAGGCAGATGTCGACGGCGGTCCGAAGGCCCTGCGGCCAGACCTCGATCGGTCCGAGCGACGTCGTCGCCCAGTCGTGGGCGCGGATCAGCGCGGCCATCTCGCCGCCGCCCGCGGGCCACCTGGCCGGTCCCACGCCGCCGTTCCTTCCCTCGCTCATGGTCGCCGATCCCGCCTTCCGTCTCCGATCCGAACCCGCGCGGCCTCCCTGACGGCGCCAACCAGCTCGTCCAACTCGACCACGCGCTCGCGGAACGCAGCGTAATCGTCGCAGACCGCGACGCACATTTTCTCCGGGGACTGTGGTTGCGTCGATGACGAAACGGCGCCGCGGTAGCGTTGCATACCCGTCCCTTTCGAACCGTTCGATCCACCAGGCCACTCTACAGCCCTCATTATAAGGGTCTGTGGCAGGTCGAGGTCCGGCCTCGGCAGAGGGACGTGCCCGACCGAGTATCATGCGGTTCGCCGCACGCCCCTCGGAACCATGTTGCGCCCCATTCACCCAGAATCGGGGAAGGGGGTTGGAGAGGTCTGGTTCGTAGAGGACTACGCCAGGGTTGACGGGAAGCGATCCGCACGGAACGGTGCGATCAGCGGGTCTATGTCGCCGGTCAGGATCTCACGCGCCAGCAGTCGTCCTATCAGCGGGCCGAGCGTGACGCCGCTGTGGGTCACGGCTTCGTAGTAGCCCGGAATCGCAGAGAGCGCGCCGACGCAAGAATGCCCGTCCACCGGAACCGGGCGCATACCGAAGCGCGCCTCTACGACCTCCGCGTCTTGGAGTGCCGGAAGTACGAGCCTCGCCCGTTCCAGAAGCTCAACGCAGAGCGGGTCTTCGATCCCGGCGAAGTCGTCCGTGAGCCGTTCGTCAACGGAGTCGTGGTGCAGCAGGACGTATCCGGGACCGTCGGGACGAACGTTGATACGCGGTGTGTGCATGAGGTGTCTCAGAGGCTCGCCAGGGACGGCGACCCGCACTAGCAGTCCAGGGAACACGTCGAGCGGCAACTCTCTGCCGACCATTTCGGCCACGGATGCGGCCTTCGCCCCCGTAGCGTTGACGACGGCATCGGCATGAACCTCTCCATCCTCCAGTCGCAGCACCACTCCTTCGACGTCCACCTCGATCCCGCGCACCGCATTCCCGAAATGCCTGTGTGCGCCGTTGCTGGTGGCAGCCGCCACGAGCGTTCTCGTCAAGGACGGAGCATCGGCCCAGGATTCTTCGGGGAAGTGTGCGATCCGGAGATCCGGTAATGTTGCTCCAGGTTCGAGCTTCTCGTTTACGGTAGATGCGGGAAGCATCTCGGCAGCGTAGGACCAGGAGCGCAGGCGTTCGACGCGTTGTTGGAGGTTCTCCTGCTCTTCGTCCGCTGCCCAGATCAGATTTCCCGTGGTATAGAGCCAGTCTCCGCCGATCTCATCGCGGAGCCGCTCGTGTTCGCGCATTCCGGCAACGTTCAACTCGAAGTACTCGCGGGGGAGCTTGTTGTTGGCGTTTACCCAGGCGAAGCTGGTCGAGGTCGTGCCGGAACCCGGTTGCGCCCCGTCGATCACGACGACCTCGGCCCCACCCTCGGAGAGCCGGTAGGCGACCGAGGCACCGACGATACCGGCCCCTATGACCGCGACCTTCAACGCGCCTCCACGCCGGTCAGAATCGTCTCCTTCATTCATGCTGCCTCCAGATCCAAACTCCAAAGTTACTCTCCTCTGATACCTCGGCAAGCCTTCAGGAAACGACACAAAGACTGACGAAGCGGGAGCATCTTGGCATAGATTGGGCGTACAATCTCTAGCGTATCGAACATCGGCGAAAAAGCGACCCGGAGAGGATCGAGACGATGGGCAGAGTCTACGACGAAATCAGCGAGGAGCAGGCCCGTTGGATCGGGGAGCAGCCTATGTTCTTCGTCGCCACCGCCGCCCCGGACGCGCACGTCAACCTCTCACCGCGGGGGCTCGACACGTTCAGGGTCCTCGGGCCGAGGCGGGCGGCCTGGCTGGACCTCACCGGCAGCGGCGTCGAGACCATAGCCCACCTGCGGGCTGACGGCAGGATCACGCTGATGTTCTGCGCGTTCGAGGGGCTGCCGAAGATCCTGCGCCTCTACGGACGGGGCGAAGTACGCGAGCCGGGTGACGCCGGATACGACGAGCTGCGCCCCAGCTTTCCGGATCTGCCAGGAGAACGCGCGATCATCGACGTATCGGTGGGGAGGATAGCGGACTCGTGTGGCTTTGGCGTGCCGCGCATGGAGCTCGTCGGTCCGCGCGACAGGCTCCTGACCTCCGCCGAGCGCAAAGGCCCCGAGAAGATGGCCGAATACCGCGCCCTCAAGAACACCAGGAGCATAGACGGCCTGCCTGGTCTCGACCCGGTACGTTCGAGAAGCTAGGGGAATCGGCGTCCGGCACCTGCTCACGCCCTGCAAACCGTGTAGCGGAGGCGGCCTGTCGTCTCCCGCCTTCGAGCTTCCCGGAAGCCGGACGATCTCGGTGTAGCCAGGGTACGGCTCGTGCACGTCCGAACGCTCCCACGCCGTTGCGCCAACTCCAGGCCGCCTCCGCTATACTGCGTGGCCCGCGAACGAGAAAGGATCATGCCCGCTTCGGAGTCGCAAGTAGTCCTCTTGACCGGGGGTCTCGGTGGCGCCCGCTTCGCACCGTCGCCACGGGAGTATGCCCCACAATAGTCCCTTTCACCGGAAGGCATGCTAACATCAGCCTCTTATAGCAGCAAGTGCCACCATGGTCGTATCTGCCTCCCTACTCCCGGGGCCGCTTCGCGGCCCAAGAACCCGGCAGGGGATAGCGGAGGGAACTGTCGGCTCTCTCCGGAGGCGACCCCACCGGCGCACCGTCCTGCCACTGCACGATAAGGACCTCGTCGCCGACCTGTAACCCGCTGGCCGGTCTCAAGCGGAGCCCGACGTACGATGTGGTGCATTCGAGCTGGCGGGCCGTCGCCAACTGGGCTCCGTCTTCGACCCCTCCATCCCGAAGGCACGGGCCGGATCACCCCGGCGGCGAACGCCTGCCCGCCGGATAGGAAGGTTCCGCCCCGGCGGCTTCGCGGAACCTCCGCGCGCACCAGGCGGCGTCACGAGCGCCGCGCGCAGCCCGGGCACTAAGGCGGTTACCCGGTGCCGGCCACCGGGGCGGACGGGTCAGGCGCCGGCGCCTTCGCGTTCAAATACCCGAGCATGAACACGGCCCCCCAGAGGAGGACGAAGCCGAGGACCTGGTTCGGACTCACCCCGACCCCGAGGAACGTCCAGTTGAGGACGACCGCCGTCGCCGGGAAGGTCAGCTCCGCGAGCGTCGCGTAGGAGGCCCTGGTACCGGTGAGGCCCCGATAGTACAAGAGCAATGCCAGGAGGCCAGGGATCAGGGCCAGGAGGATCACCCGGCCCGGCTCGGAGGCGAACCCAGCGGCGAGCCCACCTACGGAGCCCTGGGCGACCACGATGCCAACGAGCAGTGGCACGGCCAAAAGTAGCCGCGCACCTGTCAGGGCGTGAAACGGCACATCCTTGAGTACGAGCCTCCCGAGCACGGTCGAGGAGCCCCACAGGAGCGCCGCTCCCAGGGCGAGGACGGCGGGTATGAGTTCGGCAGAGCCAAGAGCGGTCAAAGGACCGAGGTTGCCGAAGGAGATCATGTACGTGCCCACCATCGCTACCGCGAAGCACGGCCAGTACGCCCACCCCAGCCTCTCGCGCAGCAAGATGGCCGCCAGCGCGATGGCGAAGAGCGGCTGGGTCTTCTGCAACAGGATCACCACGGTCGGATTGCCCACGGCGAACGCCGCTGTGAAGAGCAGCGTCGCCAGGGCCGAACCGCCCCACCCTATGATGAGCAGCGCGACCCACTGCGCCGCCCCGAGGTCGCGGAAGAATCTCCAGCCCAACACCACGGCCGGCACCGAATACACAAGCAAGACCAGGTGCTCGAGGAGCACTATCTGAGACGGTGAGGCCACCTCCAACAAGGGAACCCGCAAGATGCCGTCCGTACCCCACATCGCCGCCCCGACGGCGACGAGCAAGACGCTGGCGTAGCCTCCGTTCTTCCAACCCATGCGCGCTATCCCCTCTGTGGCCAGTGGAGCTTGGGGATCACGCGCTCGCCGTAGGCTCTTATGAACTGCTCCTGGTTGCGCCCGACGTTGTGGACGTAGACCTCGTCGAAGCCCAGATCTACGTAGCGCTGGATGTGTTCGAGATGCTCGTCGAGGTCGGCCGACATCAGGACCCGATTCTCGAAGTTCTCGACGCTGACCTGCTTTGCCATCGCCGCGAAGTCCTCGGGGTTCCTTATGTCCGCCTTGGGGAAAGGCATCCCGCCGTTGGGCCACTCCCTGACGGCCTGCTGCTCGGCCTCTTCCTGATCCTCGGCCCAGGAGACGTGGAGCTGTATCATGCGCGGCATCTCGGAGGGGTCCTTGTCACCCCTACGGGCCCCCTCCTCGAACTTCTCCATAAGGTTCTTTATCTTCTCGTCAGGGGCGCCGACGGTGATGATGCCGTCGCAGAACTCGCCCGTCCTACGACTCTGTATGGGACCCGCCGTGGCCACGTAGATCGGGGGCGGCGTATCTGGCATGGTGTAGAGTCTCGCACTCTCGAGCTTTATGTGCTCGCCGCTGTACTTGACGACCTTGCCCGTGAAGAGCCTGCGTATAACCTCGATAGCCTCCATCAGGATGCGCAGCCTGGTCGGCGCCTCGGGCCAGTAATCGCCGACGATGTGTTCGTTCAGCGCCTCGCCCGCGCCGAGTCCGAGCCAGAAGCGTCCGGGGTACATCGCTTCGAGCGTCGCCGCTCCCTGGGCGATTATGGCCGGATGGTACCGAAAGCCCGGCGGGGTCACGCCCGTGCCGAAACGGAGGTTCGTGGTGGCGCCAAGAGCGCCCATCCAGGACCATACGAAGGCGCTATGACCCTGCTCCGGGGTCCAGGGATGGAAGTGGTCGGAGGCCATCACGGATCCGAACCCCGACTCTTCGGCCGTCTTACTCCAGTTCAGTAGATCCGTGGGATGGAACTGCTCGAACATTGCCGCATAGCCAACGGTGCCCGTGGGTTTCATGTCGCCTCCTTCATCGGCAGCATTTCAGCACGCGCCCTATCGGGCGCTTGTCAGCATTTCAGCTTCTCTTCGGACGGAGTATACGCCGCTCTGCTGCACACCAGTTTACAGCGAGACTAACCTTTGTCGCTCCGGACATGCCGATGTCCACCAACTAGCTGAAGTGCTGACAGCCGCCGGCGAAGCCGGCGTGCTGACTAGCTGAAGTGCTAATCAAAAATGATCCGGCCCAAAGAGCCACGGGTCTCCCGGGGGGAAGAGCGCCCCCAGGAGATCGAGAGCTTCTGGAGAGCTCGCCCGGACGAGCCCGTGCCTGGCAAGGTCGCTGGCCGGAAGGTACCCGGCGTAGAGCTGGGCGAGCTGGCGTACGTCGAGCGAGACGCTCTCCCCCGCCTCCGCCCCACGAACGACTTCGCCTGCTGCGAGGGTATACTCGCCGGAGTTCTCCGGTATGACGTCGTCCGATAGGTCGAGTACGAGCGGCGCCTCTGGCGTGCGCCCGAGGTACCCCAGGGCGCCCTCGACGTCGACGAGGCGCAGCATCTGGTCTGGCTCGATCTTCGCGTCTACGTGCGCGCTTTTCAGGTAGGGGTGAAGCGGCTCTCCGCGCGGGGTGAAGAGCTTTATGCCGTAGACCAGGGGATCGAGGCCCGCCATAAAGGAGTAGAGCGCCTCCCTCGCCCGCTGTGTTGCGGCGACGATTTCCTCTACCGAGAGGGTGCGGCGCGGGTCGCGGTCTTGCCACCCGGAGATCTTGTAGAGGATGTAGCCTTCCACCTCACCGTCCCGCTCATAGACGGCGACGTCCGCGTCTTTCTTGGACAGCGTCGTTTTCCAATGTCCTTCGCTCCTGCGTACGCTGAGGGTATGCCCCTTCGCCTCCGCTTCGTAGAGCTTCATCAAAGAGGAGAGGTCTTCTTCCCGATAAGCCCTGAGATGACTCTGTTCGGGACTAGTCGGGAGGTCGGCGGGCTTGAGCCTGTACTTAATATCCTCGGTGACGAGCTCGTAGCCGAAGATCCGGTAGTAGGCGTGGGCGAAGGGGGACAGCAGCGACAGCGAGACACCCCGTTCGCGCATGTCACGAAGCACGGCGCGCATCAACTTCCCGGCGTAGCCCCGCCGCCTGTAGGCGGGATGGGCCATGACCGCAGCGATGCCGCCCATCGGTCGCCACTCGCCCTCCACATAAGACTCCAGCGGCAGCACCGTGGTGCTCGCCCTGACCTCCCCATCCTCCTCGATGACGTGGACCTGCTCGAGGTCCAGACGAGCGTTCTGGGCCGGGTCGAAGTTCATCTCCCAATCCGAGATGCCACCCCCGAAGGACGCCACCCCAAGACGCGTCAGCGTATCCATGTCCCCATCACGGTACCTGCGTAGCTCCATGATCCTCCGGCTCTCTAGAGTGCGCCCGGATTCTACCGGAAGTGCAGGGTGGGGATCATCCGCTTCTGTGCTCCTTGCCTACTCCGCGAGCCTCGAGTCTTCGATAGAATCGGCCATCCACCGGCACCACTCGGCGTATTCTCTCTCGTAGCTGATGCCGCGCCGGAGCGTGGCGTAGGAGGCGAACTCGGGGCTACTGGTAGAGGTGAGATTCTCCCGCCACTCTCCCTCCATCCAGTCCTTTAACTTCTCGTAGTGCGCGAGCTGCTCCTCGTGCCTTAGCTCCTCTTCACGAAAGAGCCGTACGGCGTTCTCTTCGTCAGCCAGCCAGACCGAGTACGTCTTCAACGTCAACTCGTCCCGCGTCGGCCTCGGCACGGGCGGCCGGGTCACCCACTCCTGCAGCGCGTCCAGCCCCTCGGCCGTGATCTCGTACACCTTCTTGTCGGGCCTCTCTCTTTGCTCGACTACACTGTGCGTCACGTAGCCCCCCATCCTCCAACTTCGCCAACTCAGGGTAGATCTGGCTGTGCCTCGCACTCCAGAAGTATCCGACCCGCCCAGCCATCCGCTGCGTCAGATCGTACCCGCTGAGATCCTCCCTCGAGAGTAAACCAAGGATCGCATACCCTAGCGTCGTCATACTCCTCCAATGCTTTTCTATGTCACTCTTGACATATCAACCACCGACCCTTAGAGTACCATATGTCAGTATTTACATAAAGAGTGAGAAAGGAGCGAGAGATGTGCGGCGGGCATTACGTGAGGCGTGGAATGAAGCATGGTCAGTGGCGGCGCGGTCGTGAGTTTCTGGGGCGCGACGTGGAGAAGATGAGTCCTGGGGCGAGGATCTCGGCCGCGCTCTCGGTGCTTGTGCCGGTGGGGCTCTCCGGGGTATTTCTGGTCGCTTTCGCGCCTTCTCTGTGGTGGATCTTCACGACCTACTTCTGGGTTGCTTTCCCTGCGTTCGGGCTGCTCACGAGTGGGATTACGGGGCTGAGTGAGGATGGGCCTGTCCTGGTCTCCGAGAGGAGCGGGAGCGGGAGTTACTTGAGGCGATCTGGGAGAGCGGTGAGATCTCGGCCGCTGCGGCCGCGGCGAGGACTTCGTTGTCGGTCGCCGAGGCTGACAGGAAGCTCAGGGAGTTGGCCGAGAATGGCCACCTCGAGGTCATTGCCAGGGGCGGTGCGATCTTCTACGCGCTGTGGGGAGACGATCGGGAGACCGGGCGGCAGATAGAGGGTTCGACGTGAGCGCCCGCGAGGATAGCACGCTAGGCCTGAAGACGGCCAGGGACAGTTCGCGGCGCCCTTTGCTCATCTTTGCGTCGTCGGCTACGGCCTTCAGCGTACTGCACCATGCGGACCACGTTGCGCGGGGTAATCATTCAGGGTGGCCTTTCCAGGCAGAGGTCACACCTTTCACGTTCAGCTTGCTGATCTACGCACTTATCCTGCCGGGATCTACCTGACCGCCAGAGGCCGCGACGTGGCCGGTTACCACCTGTTCGTCGCCGTCGCGGGACTGGCTCTCCTTGGCACGGTCCATTTCGCGCCGACCGCTGGGCAGGAATTTCCGATACACGACATCTACATGGTCTACGAGAGTCCCGTCGCGGGGATGCTCGCGCTTATGATACTGGCCGGCCTCATGACCAGCGTGGCGCTTCTGGCGATAACCGCTCTCGTGGCGCTGCGCAGACGAGCCGGGGGACGAGCGATGGCGGGGTAGAGCGCGGTGGACTATTGGATCAGAACCTTTTCGACTCGGACAGGAGAGTAGGATGGCGCGGGTAATCGACGGTAGGTACACGGCGCGGATGGACGAGCCCTTCGCGGTATACATCTTCGGGATGTGGCTTCCGTTTCACAAAGACCCTGCGTCCATCGACCGCCGGATGATCCGGGCGAGGTCTACCGAGGTTCTCAACAATGTCCCTACTGTTCAACCCGATTGGGAGACTATTCCGATGGTCCAGGTCGAGCCCGGCAGTAGAGAAAAGCGGGGCTGCACATGAGCCCTGGCCAATCCTGCACTAGACTATCTCAAGACCATCGTAGCGAGATCAGAGCAAGGAGGAGAGATGGCACTCAACACTGACAGACGCACGGTGGACCTGTCTGCTTTCCCGGACCTGGTGGTCATCTACCTGGGGATGCGGGTCAACAAACCTAGAGGACTAAAGACGCTCCTTCGCTTCGGACCCAAGATCGCTAAGTCGGTCGCAGATCAACCCGATGGGCTCCTCTTGCACGAGAACATGATCTTCTCTATTGTGCCTCCCCACGGCGGCATGCGCCAGTACTGGCGGGACTTCGAGTCCCTGGAGCGGTGGGCGCGCTCGCTGCCGCACAAGGAGTGGTGGGCGAGCTTCGTGCGCGACACGGGGGGTACGGGGTTCTGGCATGAACTGTACTTCATGCGTGGCGGGATGGAGGCGGTCTACCTCGACATAGCAGATCACCCCCTCGGCTTTTTGAACTTCGCGCCCGCTGAGCCCGCCAGGGGAGCCATGTTCTCAGCTAGGAGTCGCCTGAAGGCGGGAGGAGAGACCAAGGTAGATGTGCCAGTGAGCGAAGAAGAGCTATACGATCGGGGATGAAGCTACGCGCGGTCCTCGTCGCGGCGTCCTTAGTCTTACGCCTCCGGCACTCCGAACGTCAGGGATTCACCTTCTCGGGACGGCTCAAGGCAAGCGATTCGACCACCGTCGCTGCCGCGTTCGCCTCGGTCAACGCCGATTACGACAACGGCACTGGTGCCCTTCAGGGTTAGCCTAGATGCTGATGGAGTAATGGAGATCACGCTCTAGCCGCGCCGAAGAGGTTGCGCTGTCGAGGTGGAGGAGGAGTCGCGTACACCCCGGACGTGCGACAATCATTGGGGCGAATCTTTATTCACGCCGTACACACGTTGTGATGGGGACTCGGTCCTCGGGCGATCCTGATGGCGCGCTTGTCTCCTATTTGGACAGGGGTTATCAGGATCGTGGATATTAACTTCTGAGAATCCCGCTTCCACGCACTCCGCTGAATAAGGGCAACGAGGCCGGAGCTACTACGCCCCGACCCTCCTCTTGCCGATGATCGTCCGGCTTCGCTTAAGTAGTACTTCTTGCAAACCGACTCACAAAGTCCGCGTATGGCTGGAGCAACGGCCACAGGAAGACAGAACGCATTGCAGAAGGGACACAGGTAGTCTGGGGTCGGTGTGGCCTACGAGAAGGTTCGGTTGTCCGATCTTACCTTCATCCGTCCGCTCTGTTGTAATGGAGATCTTCGACCCGATCGTAGGGAGACTCGCCGCGTGACACCCGTGGTCGAGATGAAGGGAATCGTAAAGCACTTCGGAGAGACGCGAGCTCTCTCCGGGCTCGACTTCCGCGTCGAGCGGGGCGAGGTCGTCGCCTTGTTGGGGCCGAACGGCGCGGGCAAGACGACCGCAATCGCCATCATGCTCGGTCTGAGGACGCCTTCGAGCGGACAGGTACGCCTCCTCGGACGCCGCCCGCGGGATCTCGCAGCCCGCTCCCGGGTCGGCGTCATGCTTCAGGAGTCGGGGGTCCCCGACGAGCTACGGGTGCGCGAGATCGTCGATCTCTTCAGCAGCTACTACCCCCGTCCGCTTCCGCGCGGCGAGGCCGTCGCGCGCGCCGGCCTGGAAGACAAGGAGCGAGCGCTGGTGGGCTCCCTATCCGGTGGCCAGCGCCAGCGGCTGTTCTACGCCCTGGCGATCTGCGGCGACCCGGAGGTCCTGTTCCTGGACGAGCCGACGGTGGGACTCGATGTCGAGGCGCGCAGGTCGTTCTGGGAGCAGGTGCGCGGTTCGGTCGAGGCCGGGAGGACGGTGGTTCTCACCACCCACTACCTGGAGGAGGCAGACGCCCTAGCCGACCGCGTCGTGGTCATCGACCGCGGCCGGGTCCTCGCCGAGGGCGCCGCGGCGGCCATCAAGGCCCGTGTGGGACGCAAGCGGGTCCGCTTTACTACGCCCCACCGCGTGGAGCCTGCACTCTTCGACGGGCTCCCCGTGGAGGGTTTGGGTACCGAAGATGGGGTCACGACATTGCTGACGCCACGGCCCGAGGAGGTCCTCAAGCGCCTCTTCGATTCCGGCGCCAGCGTGTCGGACCTGGAGGTAGTCGGCGCGGATTTGGAAGAGGCCTTCCTGCAGATCACGAAAGAGGGCAGGAACGAGGAAGAAGGTCCGCCGTGAGGGCAGGCGCGCGCGAGGAGGTGGCGTCCGTCTGGCCGATGTTGATCGCCCAGACGAGGAGCGAGCTCCTGCAACTCCTTCGGGATCCAGCGTTCGTAATCTCCAGCGTGGCGCTGCCCACGATCTTTTTCGCCTTCTTCGGTTTGCCTGTGATGGACGAGAGGACAGCGGGCACAGGGGCGGGTGACTACTTGCTCGCCTCCTTCGGCGCTTACGGGGTGATAAGCGTGATGCTCTTCTCCTTCGGCGCGGGGGTCGCCGCCGAGCGCGGCAGTAAGACGGACGTGCTGATGCGGGCCACGCCCCTGAGGCCGGCGGTGCTTCTGTGCGCGAAGACTGTCTCCGCCCTGCTCTTCGCCCTCGCCACGCTCGCAGTCCTCTTCGGTTTCGGGAGGATCGCGGGCGGGGTCGAGCCGGGTGCGTGGGTCTGGGCGACCCTGTCATACCGACTGCTCTTGGGCTCTGTACCGTTCGTCTTCCTCGGATTCGCCGTCGGTTACCTTGCCCGGCCTACCTCCGCGGCGCCGGTCATCCAGCTGATCTACTTGCCCATAGCCTTCGCTTCCGGGCTGTTCGTGCCGCTGGAGAGCCTGCCAGAAATCGTCCAAGAGATCGCTCCGTACCTGCCCACCTACCGCTACGCCGAGCTTGCCTGGAGTGCGGTCGGAGCGAACACCGAGCAGCTCCCGGAAACCGTAGTGTGGCTCGCAGGTTACGGTATCGTGTTCCACTCCGCGGCGGTCTGGGCGTACCGCCGGGAAGACCTCAGGCGCTTCGGGTAGACCGGAGAGCCGCGTCGCCTTCACATCTCCATCGCTGCGCGTGGTGGGGCGATCTTACTGCCAGTGTTACTCCAGCCATACGTCGCGGACTTCACGAGTAGCACATAAGCGAAAGTCACGTGCGAGAACGTCGCGAGCGAACTTCGTAGAACTCGGTACAGCTCGACTTTAGCCATTCGGGAGCGAAAGGGGTAGGGTACGCTCGTAACCAGTCTCGGCTAAAAGAGGTGATCGAATTGCGCACCCTACCGCCCAAGATGGTACAAGCGTTAGCCCCATTTGCGCCACTTTTCTCCAAGCGCGACTTTAGGCACGTCCAGGTGCTCGTAGCGGGCGCTATCCTCGCGCCGGGCAAGAGGACCGTAGCCTCCGCCCTAAGAGCTATGGGCTTGGACCAGGAGAAGCGCTTCCACCGCTACCACCGGGTGCTTAGCCGTGCCAGCTGGTCGAGTCGGAAGGCGAGTGGCGTCATGTTGGGCTTGCTCGTGGAGGCATTCGTACCCGAAGGATCTCCTCTGGTGGTGGGCATCGATGAGACCCTGGAGCGCCGCTACGGAAGGAAGATCTCGGCCAGGGGCGTCTACCGTGATCCGGTGCGCTCCACCCACGAGACTTCGTCAAGAGCAGCGGCCTCAGGTGGGTATGCGCGATGCTGTTGGTGGAGATCCCGGGGGGGGGGTTGCCCTTCTTGAGCGTCCTGGCCCCTTCCGAGCGCTATGCCGCCCGGCGAGGCAAACGGCACAAGAAGATAACCCAGTGGGTCTGGCAGTTGCTCTTGCAGGTGAGGCGATGGTACCCAAAGCGCGAGATCGTGGCCGTGGCCGACCGCGCCAACGCATCGCTCAAGCTGCTCGACCGCTGCCGCAGGTTGAGAAGGCCGATCGCCTTCATCACCCGCCTTAGGCTGGATGCCGCCCTTTACGAACCGGCCCCTCCGCGGCGCCAGGACCAGATAGGGAGGCCGCGCATAAAGGGCGAGCGCCTGCCCAACCTTTCCGAGGTGGCCCAAGACCCGAGAACCGTTTGGGAGTCGACCAAGATCGCGAACTGGTACGGGAGCGAGGATCGCACGGTCGAGATCGCTTCTGCGACTGCCGTGTGGTACTCCACGGGCTTGTTCGCCGTGCCCATCCGTTGGGTCCTGATCCGCGATCCCGAAGGACGGTTCAAACCCCAGGCCCTCCTGTGCACCGACCTCGATGCCGATCCGGAGCAGGTAGTACGTTGGTTCGTGATGCGCTGGCAGCTAGAGGTGACCTTCCAAGAGGCGCGCAGGCACCTGGGATTCGAGACGCAGAGGCAATGGACGGAGCTAGCGATCCGAAGAACAACACCGGCGCTTTTGGGTTTGTTCTCGGTGCTCACCTTGTTCGCCCATCGGCGGATGGTGCGGGCAGCGGATGCCTTCAGGCGGGCGGCCTGGTACCACAAGAGGCATCCAACCTTCGCTGACGCTTTGGCGTTGGTGCGAAAGGAGCTGTGGGCCCAGGAGCAGACTTTTTGCGGGTCGCCCGCGCAGACCGACACGGTAAAAGTCCCGCGGGCTTTCGTGGAACGACTAACCGAGGCGGTTTGCTATGCAGCCTAATGGCTAAAGTCGACCTGGGCGAACTTCAGGCTCTGTGAAGTTGCACTCTTAGGTCACCGTCCTCGGTCAGCAAGGCACGGAAGCGGAGCCTGGGCGACTATGTGTTTTGGGACTCACGTATCCTCGATAACTCCACCTGGTGGCGGTCGCGTCTTTGGGCTTCTCGGGGTGCGCAGGAGAGGCGCCAGCAGGAGCCGTTGTCGCAACCGTGCGGCCCGAGGCGACCTCAGTCCCTACGCCAAGACTCCGCCGAACCTGTCAGCAGACGCGTCGCGATGGAAGAGCACCTTGGCGCTACTCTCGGTCAGCAGGGCGCGGAACCTTGGCTCAGAGTGTGTGTAGTTTCTAAACGTTGATAACCGCTTAAGGCCTCGTGTAGCGGCCGCCTGCCCTGTACTCCTCTCGCCGCGACTGCCGGTAAAATGACGCGTTCCCGAACGAAAGGATACGTTGTGCGTTTCTCTGAGCTCGTGCAGTACTTCCGGAGGCTGGAAGGGACGTCTGGACGCAACGCCCTGGTCGAGGTCCTGGCCGAGCTCTTCGCGAGGACCCGACGGAGGATGTGCCCCCCACAGCGTATCTCTTGCAGGGCAGACTCGCGCCCTACTTCGAGCCCGTCGAGATCGGACTCGGCAATAACTACGTGGCCGACGCCATCGCCTGGGCCTTCGGCGGCGACCGGGCGACGGTGATCGTGCGTTTCGACCGTCTCGGCGATATTGGGGAGGCAGCGGCCGAGAAAGCAGCGGAGTCTGGCTCCTCCCCGGCTCCTTATATGGCCCCTCCGGTCCGTGGGATCTTCGACAGACTCCTCAAGATAGCGCGCACGACGGGTGCCGGCAGCGTCAGGGCCAAGGTCGAGGCGTTCGCATCGCTGCTCGGGGAGCTCGATCCGCTGTCGTGCAACTACCTGTGCCGCATATCCTTGGGTCGAATGCGCTTGGGCGTGGGAGACCCCACTGTGCTCGATGCGTTCTCCTTCGCCAGAGTCGGCGACAAGAGCCTGAGGAAGGGGCTCGAGCGCGCATATAACGAAACCTCCGATCTTGGGCTCGTTGGGAAGACGCTGTGGGAGGGCGGATTAGAGGCGGTAGAGTGCCTCGGCGTCCGCGTCGGCAACCCTGTGCGTCCTGCGCTCGCCGAGCGGCTGCCGAGCGCGGAGGCGATCATTGAGAAGCTCGGGCAGGCAGCGGTCGAGAGGAAGTACGACGGTTTCCGATGCCAGGTGCACAAGGCCGGTGACGACATCAAGATCTTCTCACGCAACCTCGAGGATATGACGGCCTCATTCCCCGAGATCGTCGAGGGCGCGAGGCGGCAGGTCGTCGCCAGCACGGCAATCTTCGAGGGCGAGGCGCTCGCGTACAACCCGCTCTCCGACGAATATCTTCCGTTCCAGCAGACCGTCAGGAGGAGACGCAAGCACGGCGTTGAGGAGACCGCGGCCGAGCTGCCCCTGAGGCTCTTCGCCTTCGACGTCCTCTACGCCGATGGCGAGAGAGTCATGGAGCGATCCTACACCGAGAGGCACGCCATCCTCGAACATGCGGTTGAAGCGGGGGATACCATCCTCATCTCCGAAGCCCACACGAGCAGCGAACCGGAGGAGCTGCTCGAGGTGTTTAATGATTCCATCCAGCACGGCTTGGAGGGCATCGTCGCCAAGAGGCCCGACTCACCATACCAGGCTGGGGCGCGCAACTACAACTGGGTCAAGCTCAAGCGCGCACAGGCGGGCAACCTCCAGGATACCGTTGACGGGGTCATCGTCGGCTACATCTACGGCCGGGGACGGCGGACCGTGTTTGGCGTGGGCGCACTCCTCGTTGCCACCTACGATCCTGAGCGCGACGTCTTCCCGACCGTAACCAAGATCGGGACCGGCTTGAGCGACGCCCAGTGGCGCGAGGTGAAAGAGCGCTGCGAGCCGTACGTTAGCGAGAGGAAGCCTGCGCGCGTCGAGAGCAACATAGAGCCCAGCGTGTGGGTTGAGCCGCAGGTGGTTATCGAGGTGCTCGCTGACGAGATCACCCGCTCGCCCGTGCACCCGACGGGAACGGACGAAGGGGGTCAGGGCTACGCTTTACGGTTCCCGCGCCTCGTTAGTTTCCGCCAGGAGGACAAGAAACCTGAAGACGTCACCACGGTCGCCGAGATCATGGAGCTGTACAACCAGCAGGGGGCGCGGATGACGCGGTAAGTGTAGCGTCGCCCCGCTACTGGTTCACTCGGGGATCATCTAGATTTCGCAGTTCTCCCCACGATCGTCCTATCTTGACCTCGACCTCCAGCGGCACGGAGAGCTCCACAGCGTGCTTCATCTCGCGTACCACCAGCCTGGCCGCCTCGGCCAGTTCCACTTCGGGGACCTCTAGGACGAGCTCGTCATGAACCTGCAAGAGCATTCGCGACGCCATGCCCTTCTCTCGCAGCCGCGCGTGCACCCTGATCATCGCCAGCTTGATGATCTCCGCGACCATGCCCTGGTTCGGCATGTTCTCTGCGGCGCGCCGTGCTGCCTCCCGGCGCTGCCTGTTTTTGGCTCCGATGTCCGGCAGATACCGACGCCTCCCCAAGGGTGTCTCTACGTAGCCCTTCGCCTCTGCTTCGCGCAGTGTCCTCTTGACGTAGGCCCGCACTGCGGGGTACTGCTCCCGGTGGCGTCTGACGAAATGCGTGGCCACCTTCCGGTCGATGCCTGCCTCGAGCGCGAGTCTGTAGCCGGTCATCCCGTAGACGACGCCGTAGTTGAGCGTCTTGCCGACCCGACGCATCTCGGCGGTGACTTCATCTGGCCGCACACCGTAGAGGCGGGCGGCGGCGAGGGCATGGACGTCCTCGCCCTTTCGGAAGGCCTCGCGCAGCACCGCCTCCCCGGTCACATGCGCCAGCACCCGAAGTTCTATCTGAGAGTAGTCCGCGCTAAGCAACACGGTCGGCCCGCTTATTCCGAGGCCCGAGGCGTCGGCCACAAACGCGCTGCGGATCTCGCGCCCCAGCTGCGTGCGCACAGGGATGTTCTGGAGGTTAGGTTCTCTGGAGACGAGACGGCCGCTGCTCGCTGAGACCTGGCTGAAGCTCGTGTGCACGCGTCCCGTCTGCGGGTTTACGAGACCGGGAAGCGGGTCGGTGTAGGCGTCCTTGAGCCTGCTGAGGTGCCGGTGCTCCACTATCTTCTCTACAACCGGGTGCTGGCCGGCTAGCGCCGCGAGCGCGAGCGCGTCTGTGGAGTAGCGTCCCGAAGAGGTTTTCCTGCTCCCCTCCAGACCCAGCTCGTCGTACAGAAGCTCTCCGATCCGCTGTGGCGATCTCGGATTGACCTCATGCCCAACTGCCTCCGCCATCTCCTTCTCAAGTGCGTGCAGCCTCACCGCCAGGCGGTGCGACAGCTCCTCCAGTGTTGCGGCATCGACGGCGACGCCTACGAGTTCCATGTCTGCGAGAACGGGAACGAGTTGCAGCTCGAGCTCGCGCAGATACCCGAGCTGTCTCCGCTCCTCTAGCTCCGCCTCGAGGAGTCCGCCGAGGCGCAGCACCGCATCGGCCCGGGCGCAGATGTGTCGTGTCCTTTCCTCGCTTCCTATCGTCTCACTTTCCTCCGCCGGCAGGCTAAGCCTATCGGCAATCAGGTCCTCGAGATCGTAGACGTTCCCGTCGAGCAGGTACGCCGCAAGCTGAGTATCGAAGGCGGGTGTTCCAGTCTTCACGCCACGCTGGGCGAGCACCATGAGGCCGGACTTGGCGTCGTGCATTACCTTTGGCGGACCGTCTGCGCCTAGCAGCGGGCGAAGCTGCTGGAGCATCTCCTCGCTGTTGGTGTCTTCGGAGCCTAGAAGCGCGAGGTAGGTGGTGCCGGGTTCGAAGCAGATCGAAACGCCAGCGAGTATGGCTCCAACTATCCCCGACCCCTCGCTCTGGACGTCGAGGGCTACTTGTACTGCGCGCTCGGAAGTCTTCAGGATCTCGCGAACCTGTTTTGGGAATGAGAGCACCTCGCAGCGCAACGCTTTCATGTCCGGCGAGTTCATCTGACCAGCCTCATCGTCTCACTCTCCGTCGGCAGTAGTCCTCCCCATGCGACCATTGTAATCGCTGCCCGTTGCAGTGCCGTGCCGCCGTTGTGGTTTTTGCACGCAGTTCGGTGAGCAGGCCACGAGCGCGTAACCGCTAGACGAGTGTCCACTTTGAGGCTCCTTCGATCAGCAGGGTACTGAACCTTGGCTCAGAGAGCGTGTGTAGTTTCTAAAGGTTGATAATGTGTAAGCGTCTGGCGAAATCACGATGCACCGGTGTTGTACATAAGAAAGTCGCCGCATAGGACCGGGACGCAAGCAAGAGAAAAGCCGATCCGCTGGTCCTCGGAGGGGGATGAGGGGCGGATTGGCTTAACGATGTGCTGATTGTACTCCCGAGGAAGGCTAGAGCACATCCTCCAAAAGGGCTGTCTTTGTATGCCAGGTTGCTATTTCTGGGGGTGAACTTCCTAGAATCCTTACAAGGCGAAGGTCGCAGAATTCCCTTCCACGAGGTGGGGTGAACTTACGGATGAGCAGAAGCACCGGTTGACTGCGGTTGTATGTAGGGCCCACAATGTCTGAGAAGGAAAGGTAGGTGCTTCCCTATAGAGAGGGCATCTGCTTCAACTAAAGGAGGTGCTTCATGAAGAAGGTCTTGCTTGTGTTTGGCGTGAGCGCAGTGCTGGTACTGCTGCTCGCCTCTGCGGCTTTAGCGCAAAACTATGGCGGAGGCATGAGTGCCAGCGCCACGGCAACTGCTAGTGCCACTGCTAGTCCTACTGCAAGCGCGACTGCTACTGCTAGTCCTACCGCAACCGCTAGTGCTACTGCTACGGCTAGCGCAACTGCTAGTGCAACCGCTACGGCCAGCCCGCTGCCCACAACCGGCGGACCACCGCTGGCGGGGCCGCTTACCTTGGTGGCCACCCTGACGCTTATTGCTTCCGGAGTCGGAGCGCTGATGCTGCTGCGAGGTGGTGGTGCGGTTTCGTAGGGCGCTAGACTCACATAGGGGCGGCTTCTCTTAGGGCTAGCCTACCTTTCCTGGACCGGGGTCCCTACACCACAGGACCCCGGTCCTTCGTATGTTTGTGTGGTGCCCCGAACTTCCAAGAAGACCTCTTCTACGACGTTGGGTGAATATGCTGCTACTCGATCTGCAGCGCTAGGTGCTTAAGATGAGGTAGTTGAAGGTGCCCTCCTCAGGGCGTAATGACCAAAGGCTAGCAGCCTCCCGGCTCGGGCCCGAATCTAGTGAATAATCATCTCAAAGGTAGCCCTGTTTTTGCTTACCCAGCCATACCTACTAGCTAGTTTCTGGTGCGAAATGGGAGAGCAGATGCCTGTGGTTGTCTGTTCTCCCATTTGCTTCGGTCTATGGTCTGCTCCGAGCATCACCGAGCCGCCAATGTTTGAGCTATAGTGTCGAGGTTGGACGTCAGCACTCCCCATCCCACCCATCTACCAAAACCCTCCTCGCCTTTATCCCGCCATCTTCCCAGATATCCCCGCCGCGCCATGACGCTGATGCGTCCCTCTATCCCAGCCCTAAAGCGCCTCGCCCGCTTGAACCATCCTTGCCGCTCGTGCTCCTTGCGCTTCTCACTCTTGTTGCCAGCTTTGGGCAGGCACACCTTCTTTAGCCCCATCTGTTTCGCTAGCCGTTCGTTCTCTTTTGAGTGCACGTTGCGATCCGCTGCCACGAGCTCTGCTACTCTGTCGAACAATCTGAGGTGATCGTCCAGGGCTGGCTTAAGCTGAGCTTCGTCGCCCGCGTTGCCTTGGAGTATCCGGAAGTTGCTCACGATGCCCCCATCCACCTCAGAGAGCCACACTTTCCTCCCGAACTCCGTAGGCTTTTTGGCCTTGCCTCTGCGGATTATGGCCGTGTGGGTCTCGAAGATAGAAACCAGTTTCTCGGAGGCCGAAAGCTGCTCTCCATCGAGCACCCTACGGCGGGTCTGCCAAACCACTCGCTCAAGGAGTTGCGCGAAGCGCCCAAGTCCTTTGGAGAGTCTGCGTGCGCGGGATACATCTTCGAGCAGGGATCGTACCCGCTCAGCCTGCCTTATGCTGGCCCTGGCAACTTCGACCAACCTCTCGTAGGATGCTCGGTAGCTGGCCTGTGCTTGCTGTGTGCGACGAAGTGCCATCCTGGCTATCTTGTGCGCCAACCTCTTGGCGCTTAGGGTGCGGTCCCTAAAAGGCTCGCCCTTGTGCTCCTTGCCAACCCCCTCGTGGATGAGATCCTTCGCTCGAGACACGAGTCGGCTTATGACCCTCACTCCATCGGAGAGGAGGGTGTCGTCGGTAGGGTAGTGGACGTTGGTCTCAACTACCGTGCCGTCGGTACGCAGTTTCCTACCGCGAGTGACCTTTAGCGAGCGGGCGAGCTCGACGACGCGCTCGTTCAACTCCTCGATGGTGTCCGCTCCGATCAGGTTCGCCCAGCGGATCAGAGTGGTGTGTCGTCGGGAGCACTCTCCAGATACAGGCGGCAGAACTGCCTCAAGACGATCGAGTCGGAGACGAAGTGTTCAGTTTGCTCGTAGCTCCAGCCGTAGAGCTTCTTGACTATGAGCATCCGCAAGATCACCTCCACCGGTGTGGAGTGCCGCCCGAGCCTTGCAGAGTTGGAGTAGCGTTTGAGAAGATCTGCCTTAACGAGTAAGAAGAGCTTGTCGTCATCGAGCAGATCATCGAGCTCTCTCAGCTCCGGCTCCATCTCGAGGTTAAGCTTGGGGACCATCTCAAATAGGTTTATGGGATCGTAGCGATCGACTATCATGGTGGCCGAGCCTCCAGTCGAGTCAGGATGTTTGGGCAAACGAATCCTAACTCAGGAGGCTCTTTTCGCACCAGAAACTAGCTAGGCTGCTTCCTCAAGCCCTATCTCGTTTATCTTCTCCGGCAAGATCTTCAGGGTGACGCGTACTTGCTCGGGCCGCCGGAACGGATAAGTCTCTTCATTTAGGTACTTCTTCGCCAGTTGATCGATGAGCTGGTCAGCACCCTCTGTCGTGACATCTACTACTCGCCCGCGGACCATGGCAACACGCCATTGGTGCGCCGGGTCCACCACATTTACCGCGACGCGCGGATCGCGTCGCACATTTCGCTCCTTCTGGTGCCCCTCTACAGTATTGATCAATATGTGCTCGCCGTCTGTATCTACCCACACCTGGGTGATCTGCGGCGAGCCATTGGGCATGAGCGTGGCGAGCTGGCAATAGGCGGGTTCTCGCAGCAACTTTTGAAAGCCGGGGGAAATGGTTTGCGGCATGGCGCTGCTCCTCCTTTGGGCGTGGGGACGGTGACAGAGGAGTATAGACACACCCGTTGACCCGGCGCACCGTTCGCAAGGCGAGTGTCCCAGAATGCCGCCAAGGCGAACTTCTGAGACTTTACCTTCCACGGCGTTCGTGAATAAAGGCAAAAGGAGAAGGGCCGGGGTCACCAGAAGCCCCGGCCCGACAGCTCTATCCCCTTCGTGAGTCCCTGTAAGAGGGGCGAGCGAACCTACTTTAGAACGACCGGACCCACTTTAAGACCTGTGGTAGGTCCACCCTTTGGAAGTAGAGGGGTTGCGTGCACAGGCCCGTGATATTGTCCTTGCGGGAAAACGAGAAAACGCTCACGATGGTTACCTGGTCCGGCAGCAACAGCGGCCCGCCTGAATCCCCCGTACAATTACCCTCCCCGCCTCGCCTTATGCCGCGAAAGCCCGTGGTCCTCAGGAACATGGCGCTAACGGGGGGGTTGCGTTGAGGAGCTTTACACTGGCCCTGTAGCGTTCGTCGCCGGAGGGGTCGAATGTGCGCAAGCCGTAGCCCACGGTGGTGAAGCGTTGCCCTTTCTCAAAGGTGTCGACCAGACCGGCATCCGGCAGAGCACCGTAGGTGGCCATCCTGACCGGCTCGTCTAGGACGACTACCCCTACATCATAGCGGGGTTTATCAGGGGGGAACCCAGGTAGTCCAGGCGGGGGCGCGCAGCTTGGATCGTTGATCGGGGGATCGGAAAACAGAATTTCGGGTGGGTGTAGGGAGTTCCCTTTATGACCTCAGAAGAGCCCAACTCAAAGGTTGGGTCGAAACTGACGTAGGTAGGCAGTTCCTTCGGCACTCCCTTTACTTTCCGAGGTTCCGTGCAATGCCCTGCGGTAAGGAAGACTTTGGGAGAAATTAGGGTACCCGAGCACACGGGGAAAAGTTCCCCTCGAACTTCACCACATAGGTTCCCGCGTAGGGGTGGGCCTTAGATCCCCTGTCGGGCTCGCCGTTAATGATGGCTGGTTCTATGATGGCTTGTGCCACCCCACCAGACAGCAGGATGGCTAGAGCCATCTCGCCAGTAGCAGGACCGCCCTTCTCATCTCTCCTCCTTTAGAGAGCCTCTGCAACGCGAGAACCGATCTTCACATCCACTAGTCTTCGCCGTGCCACTTCTCTCATGACAGAGAGCTGGGAGCCCTGAACAGGCGCGCACGTAGTTGCCACCTGGTCCGACAACCTTCTCCAACTCGTCAGCCCCGCCTAAGTTGTACAACGCAACCACGCTAGCAAGCGCCGATGAATCCCCTATGAATCCTTGGCCAACTTCCGAGACCTGCGTAAAACGGAAGTCCAACTTCGGAGAATGCCTCTTTCCACGCACTCCGGTGAATAGCGTAGGATGCCCCGGTGGCACCCAAGCTAGACGTCCGTCGCTCGCCCTTGGCCGCGCTGCTCTACGGCGCTCCTATCGGGCTCTTGGGCGGCCTCACAGGGTTGGGGGGCGCGGAGTTCCGCCTTCCGGTGCTGGCAGGAGTCTTCGGGTACGCTGCCCGCCGCGCCGTCGCCCTCAACCTGGCCATCAGCCTGATCACAGTGGTTAGCGCCTTGCTCATCCGCGGTGGGACGCTCTCCCTCGCGCCCTTGGTGGGGCTGCTTCCCATCGCGGCGGCCATGATCGTCGGCGCGGTGTCGGCGGCCTACGTCGGGACGGCGCTGGTACACCGCGTCTCCGAGCGTCTGCTGGAGCGGGTGATCCTCGTGTTCCTGGTGGTGATAGGCACGGCGCTCATAGTGGAGGCGTTCTTGCCCCAGAATGTGCCGGGGCTCCTACCCGGCGCGCTCCCGGTCCGCGTCGTCGCCGCTGTGCTCTTCGGCCTCGGCATCGGGCTGGTGAGCAGCCTGCTCGGGGTAGCCGGAGGCGAGCTGATCAGCCTCCCGACCGTGGCGGTGGGAGTACTCAGGCACCGTCGGCTCGGCTCCTTCACGGACCGCACCGACCTTACCCAGACAGTCGCACCGATGGGGTTGGGGTCAGTAGTCGGGGCTGTGGTAGGGGCCTCTTTGTTGGAGTAGTCCCGGCTGCGGTGCTCAAGCTCGTGCTCAGCGTGATCCTGATCGTCTCGGCGGTACGCATCTTCTACCGCTGAACCGAACTTCGGAGAATCCCCCTTCCACGCACTCGGTTGAATAAGCCGCCTCGCGGGGTTAAGCACCCTTTCGTTGCTCGGTTGCTGAGGGGGCCGAGGTGTCCTTGTTCGCTTCGACCAGGGCTCCATAGTCCTCCTTCGCCGCCTCCAGGATGCCCTCCTTGGTTGCTCCTTGGGCACTGAAGGCTGCTACGAAGGCTCCGTCTTGACGGCGCAGGACGACTATGTCTGGGTCGGACTCGTCTATGTAGTAGTTGAAGCCTGGAAGGTTAAGCTCGTCCATCGCACACGTCTACGCTTGCGCTCACCATGGAGGCTTCGGCAATGGACAGTAGAGCGCTACTTCCCTCCAGGGATGCTCTCCTACCCATACTCCGGTGCGTACTTCGCCCGGGTGCAAGATTCGCTCCCTCCAGTGTGCCACTTTTCCCTCCTATGCTTGTGCACAGGCGACACATTATAGAGTAGGATGTTCTCTAATGTAGGAGAAGTACAGAAATGTTAACCAAAAGTCTGGCATGTCGGGCAGAAAGCGGAGTGGGACGAAACAGAGAAGGCAACTAGGATGGTCGCGCTTGGCCACAGGTGATAACGTTCGGCTCATGAACGAGGACTTCACTAAAGATGAGCTACTGGAGGTGCCGCAGATATCCCACTACCTGCGGGTTAGCGACGTGACGATCTACCGCTGGTGCCGGGAGGGGCGGCTACCCTGCCTGAAGCTAGGTAACACCTGGCGCATCAGGCGTTCGGCCTTGGAAGAGTTCCTAATCCGGGGCGAGCACTCTGCCACGCTGGTCGGGCAGCTACGTTCCTTCTACCGCATCCCTGACAACGTGCTAGCGAGCGCCCAGAGTATGGAGATGCTCCACCAACTCGACGCCGCTTTCTTTAGGGTGGGCGAGGTACGCGGGGGAACGCTGGCAAAGTTCTTGGGGCCTGAGACTGGGGCATCGGTGGAGGAGCTACGCAGCGATTGGGAGGGCGCGGGGCTGGAGGTAGAGCGCCTGGAGGCAGAGGGCCGCTTGCGCTTTGTGGCCGAGGAGAAAGACGAAGATCACGCCGAGGCGCTGCGGCGCTACTACGAGGAAGCGGCCGAGGGAGGTCGCACCATCTGGGTTTCGATTGACTGGGCGGTGGGTGTTGATCTAGAGGAAGCGCTCAAGCGCCAGCGGAAGCTCACGAGTTACGTGGCGGATAGGCAGCTTGTGGTGCAGACGGGCATACAGGAAAGTGCTACGGACGAGTGGGCGCTCCCTGTGGGTAGGAAGGCTCAGCTGGCGCACACGGCGACGGTGTGGCTCACTGAGGTGGGCCTGGCAACGACCCGAGCTTCGCCGCTAGCTGAAGACTAGCAACTTCGGAGAACTCAAAACAGGCGAACATCGTAGAACCCCGTTAAAGGGGAAGTTCACCTTCCGAGAACCATTCCTCTCCACCAACAGATCGGTTAGGATCTTCCCGGCCTCTTCAGCAAAGCGAAACCATCTACTCTCAACCTCAAGAAGACCTAGCCTTGTTCTCATCTCCTCATTTGGAAGTGAAGAAAGCCGGTCCGCTCGTTTGTCCCATCTGCAACCAAACCAATACGATCCTGCCCAAAGGTGCTCCGATCGGAGAGCCCTCAGGCGAGCATATCATTAATAGCGCGGGTCGAGAGTCTTCCCTGCTTGAGGAATAACCCGAACTTCTGAGAACCCCCCTTCTGGTCGCCTTTAGCCATTTGGAAACGGGTAGGGTACGCTCGTCACCGATCTCGGCTAAATGAGGTGATCGAAATGCGTACCCTACCGCCCAAGATGGTACAGGTATTGACCTCCTTTGCGCCACAGTTCTCTAAGCGCGTTTGGCAGGATGCCCAGTTGCTGTTGGCTTCGGAAGATCCTCTCCTGGTTCGTGATGCGCTGGCAGTTGGAGGTGACCTTCGAGGAGGTGCGTAGGCACCTGGGATTCGAGACACAGTGGCAGTGGTCGGAGATGGCGATACGGCGCACCACGCCGGCGCTGCTCTGGGTTTGTTCTCGCTGGTCACCGTGTTCGCCGATGGGCGGATGGGGCAGGCAGCAGGCGCCTTCAGGCAGGCGGCCTGGTATCGTAAGAGGCATCCCACCTTCGCCGATGCGCTCGCCATGGTGCGCAAAGAGTTGTGGGCCCAGGATGCGGAGTTTTTGCGGCTCGCCGCCAGCGATCGACACGATAAACGTCCCCAAGGCATTTGTGGAACGACTAACCGAGGCCGTTTGCTATGCGGCATGAATGGCTAAAGTCGAGCTTGACGGAGTTCTCGGAAGTTCGCAGTCAGAGCACTTCACGGCTGAGGTAGGCGTAGAGGCCGTCATAGAGGTTGTCGGTATGGCGGGTGAGCGTCTGGTCGTCGGGGAGTGAGAGCTGCATGCCGCGCACAATGGCGTCCAGGCCCTCGGACTCGGGGCGGGCATACTTCTCGTCCATCAGGTCGGCATCGTGGACGATCTCGGCGATCTCGCCTAGCACGGGGTCCTCCAGCTCGTAATCCTTCAGAAAGGTCTCGAAGGAGCAATCTTCCCCGCGGTGGGAGAGCCTGGCCCCGACCACGTCGAAGAGCTCCGCCCCCTCAGGTGCCTCCGCCGGATCGCCGAAGAAGGCGAAGGAGGCGTGCGAATCTATGAAGCGCCTGATCAGCCAGATGCAGGCGGTGCGGTCAACGTGGCAGCCCCGACGCGTGGCCCACAGCATCAGGTCGCGTCCTCGGCGCGAGCGGTTCCGGCCGGCCCTTCGCTGGCCCTCGCGGCTTCGCGGGCAGCCCTTAGTGTGCTCGCTGCCTCCAGGCGCAGCGGGGAACGGAAGTAGTCCCTTCGCCTCTCGGCTCTGAACTCGCGCTCCAGCTTGCCGAGTTGTTCCCACACGCCACCGCCGCCCATCTGGGCCTTGCGCCGCAGGCGCTCGGCCTCGGCCATGATGGCCCGGTAAGCCTCCTCCCGCGAGTGACGGAAGTCCTCCACCAGCCCGGCTTCCTCGGCCACGGTCCCGGGCCTTCCCTCCCAGAGGGTAGCCTCTCCCCCGGCCTCCCTCACCCTGAGCTGCAGCCACTCCATCTGCTCGCGGGTGACGGCGTCCTCCGGGAGCGCAGCCACGCCGTCCTGGAGGTAGAGGGCGCCGAGGTCCCTCAGCTTGCGCCACACCGCAACGCGGTGGCGCGAGGGCTCCCTGGGAATCCGGTAGACGAGCAGCACCCAGCGCATCCTCTCCACAGCCTCAGCCTAACCTATTGAACGATACGGACCGACCCGGGCTACTCACGGGCACGCCTTAGAGGTCCTTCCAGGCTTCCAGCCCGCCCTCCAAGGAGAACGCCTCGTACCCTCGCCTGCGCAGCTGCTCGGCGGCCGCCGCGCCTGAGTGCCCGTGGTCACCTTCTGCAACCACGGGCACTCGGCGGCTTGAGCCCCTCCATGGCCCGCTCGTCGCCGGCCTTCAGGGCGTCGTAGGCGTCGAAGTTCACGCTGCCGGGTATCGCCCCCTCCGCGTGTTGCCCCCGCTTGCGGACGTCAACGACCGTGACCCGCTCGCCGCGCTCCAGCATATCCTTCAGTGTCCTCGCGTCGATGTCGTTCAGTTGCATCACCGTTACGCTCCCCGTTCTTGCTGCGCCTAAAGCAGCAGAGTCCACACCATCCCCCCCAGCGCCCCCGCGGGCACCATCAAGTATATGGGCACCTTGTAGCGCTGCAGCACTACGAACGAGACGGCCGCCACCACCAGCGCGAAGACGTCGAGGCCGCCCAGGGAGACGCCCTCGGGGAAGAGGACCTGCGTGGCGAAGTAGACCGCCAGGTTGGCCACCACCCCCACCACGGCCGCTGTGACCCCTATGAGGATGGCCTTGAGCCTCCGATCGTTGGCAAGGAGCTCTATGTAAGGTGCCAGGAAGAAGATGAACAAAAAGCACGGCAGGAACGTCGCGTAGGTGGTCACCAGGGCACCGAGCGTCCCGTAGAGCAAAGGCGCGAAAGGCCCGGGGTCGTTCCAGGCTCCGATGAAGCCCACGTACTGGGTGACCATGATGAGCGGCCCCGGCGTGGACTCGGCGAGGCCGAGCCCCTGCACCATCTGGTCGGCCGTGAGCCACCCGTAGTGGTTGACCGCCACGTCGGCGACATAGCTCAGCACAGAGTACGCTCCCCCGAAGGTCAGGAAGGCCGCGCCCGTGAAGAACAGCGCCTCCTTGACTAGCACGTCCTCTCCGCCCCTCCACAGGTAGAGTGCCCCCAAAGGGAGTGCCCACAGCAGGACGAAGGTCCCGAGTAGCCTCAGGTTGCGCAGCAAAGAGGGCCTGCCGTTCGTGGCCGTACGGTCGATGGCGGACTCCTCTTCCTCCGAAGAGTCGTGCCCCCCGCCCTCGAAGGCGTCCCCGGCGAAGTTCGTGCGGCTCAAGAGGAGCCCGGCCACTGCAGCGGCCAGGACGACCAACGGGAAGGGCACGGAGAAGAAGTAGAGCGCCACGAAGGCCAGCACCGCGAAGCCCACGAGAACCCGGTGGTTAATGGTGCGCTTGCCGATCCTCAAGACGGCCTCGACAACGATGGCTATCACCACAGGCTGTATGCCGTAGAGGAGTCCCGTGATCGCGGGCACGTCGGAGTGGGCAACGGCAAGGTAAGAGAGCAGCCACAGCACGAAGATGGAGGGGATCACGAAGAACGAGCCGGCCACGATGCCGCCGAGCGTCCCGTGCAGCCTCCACCCGATGTAGGTCGCCACCTGCTGCGCTTCTGGGCCGGGAAGGAGCATGCAGAAGTTGAGCGTCCTCAGGTACTGCCTCTCCGATACCCACCGCTTCCTCTCCACAAGCTCGCGGTGCATGATGGCGATCTGTCCCGCAGGCCCCCCGAAGTTGATGAACCCGAGCTTCACCCAGAACCAGAAGGCCTCCCAGAACCCGACAGGCTTGGTCTGCCCAGAACGATCCTCCACAACGGTTTTGGCATCCATGACATCTCCACTACTCTAGTGAACAAAGCGACTGACGCAGGGTAACCACGGTTACACGAGATGTCAAGGGGACATATTCACCGGAGTGCGTGGAAGGAGAATTCTCCGAAGTTGAGCGCCGGACTTCCTCACAACTCTGCGAAGATGGCTGGACCAATGAGAGCGAAGAGAAGGCCGAGGCTATACGATGCCCGGCCTTCAACTTGAGAGGAGAGATTCATGAAGCGAACACTGACCATAGAGAACACAACGAAAAGCGCGGTCATGGAAACGCTGGAGCAGTTCTTCAGCCTGGATTCCCAGAATACCAGAGATTGTGACCTATACTTCGACAATGGGGTAGCACCCCATGGAATCGTGGACGAAGGCTGAGTTGAACTACGTGCGGGTCCTGCGCCATCCTTGTTTGGTCTCTGACCTCCAAACAAGGGATGTATCCGCATGGACCCGCGCCACAATGGTGTCACAATCCTCGCTGTCGTGCCTACGGCCGTCTTTCCGAGGATCACGTCGTGATCCACGCTCAGAAAGAACGCCGCTACCAATGCAAGCGCTGCCGGCGAACCTTCACCGAAACCAGGGACACCCCCTTCTACCGGATGCACAAACCCAAGTGGCTGGTAGTTGCAGTGGTAACGTTGCTGGCCCACGGATGCCCACTGCAGGCTATCGTTGCTGCCTTTGGGATAGATGAGCGCACCCTCGCCCGCTGGCAAAGAGAATCCGGATTGCAGTGCAAGCGGGTACACGAGCACATGGTAGAGGCAGGGAGGGTTGAGCTTCTACAGGTCCAGGCCGACGAGATCCGTGTGAAGGCGGTAGGTGGGATTTACTGGTTGGCCTCTGCGCTGGAGGTGAGAAGCAGGCTATGGCTGGGTGGCGGGATCAGCCACAGTCGCGACCGCAGCTGGTCCGGAGTCTACTCACCGGGTGCGCCCTGCGGCCCCGTAGAGAGGATTTTATGGTAACCGACGGGCTCTCAAGCTACAAAAGCCAGGCTCTGAAGGTCTTCAGGGAGCCGCTTTATACTGGCAAGGTCGGCCGTCCGAGGCTGGTATTGGCTGGAGATGTAATGATCGCCCAAGTCATAAAGCGCCACGAGCGCCGAAGGGTGGTGGAGGTTCTCCGGAGTATCCTCGTTGGCGCTAAGGCAGAGGTGATCTCTCGGGTGATCGGTACCCAGCGTTCGATAGCGAGCGTTGATCAACACCGCCTACATCGAGCGTCTGCAAGGCCACCTTCCGGGCAGGCTGGCTCCTTTGGTACGTCGCACCCGAGTTGGAGCGCACAAGCAGTGCACGTTTGAGAGGGGGATGTTCTTGGTGGGCAGTTGCTACAACTTCTTGTGGGCACATCGAACTCTAGGAGCAGAGCGCACTCCGGCGATAGCAGCGGGGCTTACGGATCATCGCTGGACGATGGAGGAATTGTTGACCTTTCCAGTACCGCCCGCCGAGTTACCCAGCTGGCGCGGACGCAAACCGCGATGGCTATTGGAGATAGAGTGTGCAGCCTGACCACGGTTCAATGTGGTGCTACCGACAATGGCAGCATTGAGGCCAAAGAGGTCTTTAGGACATCCCCGCTGCTTTTGGTGGTCCACATAGTCTTGACGCTCGTCACGCTCGGCCTGTGGATAATCGTGTGGCTACTAATTGAGATTAACGGGCGCCTCCAGTTGCAGAAGGTACACGTTGATCTGATTTCCAGTGAAACTGGCACGGTGGAAGTGAGGCTCACAGGCTCTGACTCATGGGTGCAGACCACACAGGCCTACATCAGGCGTACCTTCGATGTTCGCGCCAGTGAAGCCGGGGGAGGGTTTGCTGTAGAGTAGCGTTCTGAGGGTCCCAAGGCTCTAAGTAATTCGGGAGGAGCGGATTGTGTCTACACCCCAACTAGAGCTTCCAGATGACTTTGAGTATGAATCCTATGAGGCCGTAAGTTCTCTTATCGGTCCTCTGCGTGAGATCCATCGACTCCAATGGAAAGAGTTCACGACTGCTTGGCAGGCAGTCGCTAACTGCTTCCTGGCCTGTGCGGAGCATGACGAGGCGTTTACCCGATCAATCAAAAAGAATGATGCGCCACAACTACCCGAGCGGTACTACCAGGAGCGTGATCTATTTGGCTTCTTTATAAACGGCTTGTCGGTGGTAGAGAGTACCTGCTATGGACTGTACGCCATCGGCTCCATGCTGAAAGAAGTGTACTTCCCGATCAAGAAACCCAATAATATGAGGGCCATCAGTCCAAAGATGACCGCCGACCGGTTCCGTACGACGTTTCCTAACGAAGGCATCAGTTGCACCCTCAATGAAGTTATAGAGAGTCAAGAGTACGACGATTGGAAGGAAGTGAGAAACATACTCGCGCACCGGGGATCCCCAGGGAGGACCTTCCATCGTACAGTCGGTTTTGGTGATGATACTCACGGTGATGCTCTCTGGCTGAATGGCATTCCCCTCAATGCTTCTACAACTCCCTCACGACGAGCATGGCTTGCAGGTACGCTACAGACTCTTCTTCAGGAGGCAGAGTCTTTCGCGCGCACTAAGTAGTTCTGATTATTCACCGGAGTGCGTGGAATAGGTCTTCTGCGAACCTCGCCATTACGGCGTTATAGGAAGTTCCCTAGCTGTCAGCGATTCTCACGTGGCACCATCAGTACAGCCCCCCACACCACCCAACTCAGGCAAAACGCGGCCGCGAAAGCGACGTGGACCGGGCGCATGGGCACCAAAACGCCTGAGAAGGCGGGATCGGTAAGCAAGGAGACCCAGCCCAGAGCGCCCGAGATCGACACCACGGCTCCCAAAAGCCGTAGCCCTCCTCTCAAGGATGCGGCCAGGCCCATCAACGTCAAGCCGGCCAACAACAGCACCCAATAAAAAAACGTTATCGCCGTTCCTTCCAATCCCAACGCACCGGCTATCGTTCCTTCCAATGCCAACGCATCGGCTATACCCAGCACGGCTCCGAAGCAGCCGAATACGAACCCCACGAATCCCGCTGAGCTCGCGAAGTCCGTTTGTGTAGCGTCCGGTAGTCGGGCGTGAAGGCCCAACAGCCCCCCTAGGAACAAAGGCGGGAGGGCCACGCTTAGCACGGACACGAGGGCACCGGTGTATCCGGAGATGCCGGGTCTGTCAAAATAGCCCGCCGCTCCGTAGCAAAGGCCGGCCAAGACGGCTGCGGTTCCACCCAAGCGAGCGCGAGTTGGCGTCGTGCGTGGTGAGGATCGCATGACCTTACTCTACGCGGTGCGCGAGCTATTCACCCGGTGCTTAGAAGGTAAATTCTCCGAAGGTCGGGTCAAGAAGTGGCCACCTGGCATATATGAGCCGCTCCGTTGCGCTACTAAGATCCTATCAATCGTCAAGCCGGGCGCCCTCTGTAGCTTCCCCCTCCCAGAGGGGTCCGGCTTTTCCCTTGCCTGTGCCGCTGGTCCTGGGCCGTACCGAACTTCGCAATGACGCAGTTCTGAGAAGCTCGTGCCGTAGGAGGAGTCCCAGGGTGAATAGGCTTCGCTGTGGGCCGTCGTGCCTTTGGGGAGGTTGCGTTATGCTCCTTCTAAGGATTTCCTTTTGATTTTGAAGGCCTAATCTTCACCTCGCAGCTGCTCGACACGTAGTCGACCTTGTCAGCCATATATGAGTCCTGGCCTTCACCGCAATAGAGCTTGTCCCGCTGCCCATCCCCATCTCCATGCAACTCTATATCGTTGCCCGGCCCGCCGTAGATGACGTCATTGCCCTCGTCGCCCATCAACACCGCATCGTCGCCGTCGCCCCCGTAGAGGACGTCGTCGCCCTCGTCGCCAACCAACGGATTGTCGCGGCCAGGTCCGCCGTAGATGACATCGTTGCCAGATCCTCCGAAGATGAAGTCTCCAGCGCCAAGACCGCGTACCTGGTCCTCTCCGTCCTCACCGGCCAGATTGTCATGTTTGTCGGTGCCGGAGAGCAGGCCGCCCTTAGGGCAGCCGGGTAGGTCATTCGTGGTAAGGACCGCATCGGCCATGCGCATTCTCTTGAAGGTCCGTGTCCCCCGCATCGGCCTATTTCGGACGCTGTTGCTTCGGGTGAGCGTCCTTGCTCCTTGGTGGCTTCGGTCTGTTCTTGTTCCTCCTGAGGAGCTTCCGAGCGCATCCCTGCACAGCCACCCAGCACAACAAAGGTGCACCCGATCAGGATGGCCCCCACCACAGCTATGAGGTGTGCTTGGCGAACCACGGCGCCCCTACGTTCTTTATATCTAGCCGGTGCGCACAAGGCGCACCATCACAAAGAACGACGTCGCCATCGCCAGCCCCGCTATGCCTACCATCGCGCCCACCGGAACGCCCCCAGAGCTGTCCGAAAGGGCGCCCCTATCTTCTGGCCTCTCGCTGTTCCTAAGTGCCTCGAGGTTGACCTTCGCCTTCGAGAGCGGCTCGGTCTCGCTACAGAGATCGACCTTAAGGTCCCGCTTACCGTAGGCGTAGACTAGATACTCCCGACCCTCCTCGAAGGGGTACCTGCAGGCCCCCCTGTGCTCGGCGTGCTCACCTCTAAGGTTTCTCGCTCTGGACCCTTCAACACTTCGGAGACCTGGAGGGTTGCCGTGACAGTGCTTGGATGGCTCGCCGTGGCTGCTTCTTCCTTCTCGACGTCTACCACCTCCCCAGAAAACACGGCGGCCGAGTCCGATAGCGCCTGCTTGGCCTGCTGTCGCTGGCTGCCACCGCTACCGATACAAGAGCGGGCAGAGGCGCAGTCGGGAAGCAAGACCAGGATGCCGAGGGTGAGGAGTGTCAGTCCAGTGAAACTGGCGAGTGGTCGAGTGAACAACATACTACTCGCGGCTGTCCCTTTAGTCGGGATCGTCTCATTCTTAAGCAACTAAGATAGCAATAGCCTGCAAGCCGCGCAAGAGCAGAACTTGATAGGCGAAGCGTTTCCCCACCGTTATTCACCCGAGTGCGTGGAAGGGTAATTCTGCGAACTTCGCCGTGACGGAGTTCTAGGAAGTTGGCCGAGCGCGTTGTGCTTCGGCGATGTCGAGCCCTCCCGAACTCTGGGTGATCCCATCCACACTCCTCTTGTGCCCGCAACCCGTGGGTGGCTCGTGCTGGCGGGATCCGGACGCGCCGTGCTACGGTGGTCGGCTGTAGGGAGCACGGCGGCGGCAACCCTTTAGAAAGCCTTGCGCTTGATGGCAACGTTCGGAGGACGGCAGTTGATCGACCACGACAACCTCGAGGAGTACGCCGATCCGGTCGACTACGACTGGCGTTACAGCAGCGACACGGGCGTCGCGTTCTACTCGGCGCTTGCGTGGGAGGCCGGCGGCCCGGTGCTCGAGATCGCCTGCGGCACGGGCCGGGTCGCCATACCCATCGCGCGCCAAGGGTTCGCCGTGACGGGGTTGGACGTCGTCCCAGCCATGCTAGAGCGGGCGCGCTTTAAAGCAGAGGCCGCCGGCCTGTCCGTACGCTGGGTCGAGGACGACGCGCGCCGGTTCGACCTCGACAGCGAGCGGTTCCGGCTGATCTTCTTGACCGGCAACGCCTTCCAGGCCTTCTTGACCAACGCCGACCAGGAGGCTTTGCTAGGGCGTGTGCGCGCCCACCTCCACGACGAGGGGCTCTTCGCCTTCGAGACGCGCAACCCGCGCTGGCGCACCAGTGAGGGGCGGGACGAGGACCCAGACGGCCTGTTCGTCTACCTGGAGACTCGTGCGGAGGAGGAGGGCTGCCGCCCCACACCGACGCCCACGGTCGTGAGGTGCGCGAGTCGAGGAGCTGCACCTACGACCACGTCGGCCAGGTCCTGCATTGGACTTCATACCAGCGCTGGCACGAGGGGGGCGGGCAGGAGCGCACGAAGACCACGCGCATCGCGTTGCGCTACACCTTCCCGCAGGAGCTCGCGGCGCTGGTGCACCACAACGGCTTCACCATCGCGCGGCGCTACGGCGAGTGGGACGGCGAGCCCTTGAGCGCGGCTAGCCCGAGCATCATCGTGGTCTGCCGCAAACGCACCTAACGCGCTACCTACACGCGCTACCTACACGCACCAGCAAAGGGCCTATTCACCGGAGTGCGTGGAATATGTTTTCTGCGAAATTCAGACCGGGCAGTCCCTACGCCTTGCCAAGAAACTGCAGGATCCGGCCGTTGATCTCCGCTGGCTTCTCAAGCATCAGGAAGTGCCCAACCCCCTCGATCAACTCGGACTCCGAACCCTCCCCACAGTGAGATGGCACCTCCTTCACTTGCTCCGCGTTAAGGCCATGGCAACCGTCCTGGGTGCCGTGCAGGTAGAGGATGGGTCGGGTGATCGGCTGGCCCCACGCTGCTTCCTGCTCCGCCGCCCACGTGGCCGAGCCCATGTAAGGAGGATCGAATTGCCCCCAGTAGTAGCCCAGTGCGGTGTGGAAGTAGGCCGGGTCTCTCACGCACTCTTTTACGCGCGGCAGTTCCTCCGTTGCATCATAGCCGGGAGACCAGTCTCCCCATATACGGTCGATGAAGGCGAAGTCCTCCGCCGATATGACATCCTCGGCGACTGCTTGCATCTGAAAGAACCAGAAGTAGAAAGAGCGCTTGATCTGCTCATAGCTGAACAGGTTCGCTCCAAAGACCGGGAACGGAGGTATGTTCAATATGGCACCCCGGCGCCAGCGCTCCGGCTGTTGACCCACGGCACCCCAGGCGGCTACCGCTCCCCAATCGTGGGCGATGAGCACGGCCTCGCCGTCTGCGCCAAGTGCTTCGTGTAGAGCGAGCGCATCGGCGACCATGGTGCTGGAATGAACATGGTGGCGTTCAGCCGGGAGCTCTGTAGGCGCAAAGCCTCGATTGAATGGGGCCACCGCCCGGTAGCCGGCCTCGGCCAGTTCGGGAAGGAGATAGCGGTAAGAATAAGGAGAGTCCGGGAACCCGTGCAGGCACAGCGCTAGCGGTCCCTCGCCCATCTCCAGGTAGTGAAATCGCAACCCGTTCGCTTGTACCTCACCTGTATTGAACTCCGGCATGATGTTCTCCTTTCTCCCACGCCCTGCAGGGAAGCGCTTGTGTAAACAGTAGCAAGAGTGGGCGGGCAGCACATCCCCTAAATGAGTGATTTTTGTTGCATACTACAGTTACAAGGGTCATAAGGGTGAGCTAGATGCATGGAGTGGCTTATTCAGCGGAGTGCGTGGAAGAGAATTCTGCGAACTTCTACTGTGAAGAATCTCTCCGAAGTTCATGTTTACGGAGTTCTCGGAAGTTCACTTAAAGGCAGATCCACCCCTGGATCACCGATTCGGCCGGCTGAGTGGTAGTTATCGGATCTGCGTGGCGGTGCACTACCTTCTTCGCCTGGTTGCGGCCTGCTCAGCTTTTCTCGGAAAGGTTCACCCTTTTCGAGAAATGAGCCCTCAGCATTCAGCCAGTACAAAAGGCTTGGGACCCTGCGCGTCTCAACCAGGGACCCATTCTCATTGAAAACTGCTCTAGACAGTCG
>CAWEQZ010000003.1:0-18109 GCA_963811295.1 uncultured Rubrobacteraceae bacterium
AACGGGACACGAACCCGGGTCGTTCGCCTTCCTGGCGGCCCTGGCCCCGTTCATGCCCGTCCTGTACTCGCTGGTCGGGCTGGTCGTGGCTTACTTCGCCTTCAGGGCCGCGGGTTATGCGGCGCTGGCCCTGGCCTTCGTGGCCGCCCTCGTCGTCGGCGGCCAGGGGTCCGAGGGGCTTTTGCAGTTCGCGACCGTGGGTATCATCGTCCTGCTCGTAGTGGTTTTCCTCGGCAACCGGCGCGAGACCGCCGCCCGGCGCTGATCCCGACCATTAGAAGGTGTGCGCGGGACTTCGTGGCCTCCCGCTGCCGTCCTACTGTCAGCATCGTACGCTGCTTTTGTTGCCCTGACACCGAGCTTATCTGTACTCGCGTTTGATAGTGTAGAATTTCGCACCCATTACACCTAGAGGCTGCGTCGCTGGCCTAGGTTTCTCTCTCCCTGGCTTCCCTGGCCATCGTTAGCAGACGGTCCATGTGCAAGGTCCTCAAAGAGTAGGGCAGCTCCTCGCGTCCGACGAAGCTCATCAGGTCGTCGAGACGCCTTATGTACTCGCGTAGCGCCTCGTCCTCGGTCATCTTCATGCGACCATTATAGTTTCTGCGGGGTATCATGCGGCTCTAAGGAATCCTAGCACCGGAGGGTTGTGTGGCCACCGAATTTCGCTCCATAGAAGACGCCGTCAGGGGCATCGAGAAGAGCACCTACGAGATCCAAACCGAGAGCAGGCTCGTCTACAGCGGCTTGAAGCGGGAACAGAACATCGCCGCGATCCTCGAGAAGTACGCCTGGCTCTACAACCCCGAGATAGTCCGGCGTGTCGAGGAGACGTACCGCGCAGAGACCGGTGCGGAGAACAAGGAACGGCTGCGCCGGGTCTACTACTACTTACTCGAGGGCTATATAGGGCAGCGGACCGCTCCCCAGGAAGACGCGCTCGTCTCCTTCGAGGCGGACGCTACCGTAGAGGTCGACGGCGAGAGAATCCCCTACCACAACGTGCCCGTGCTGATCGCTGGCGAGCACGACTTCGAGAGGCGCACCAGGCTGCGGGACGCCTCGCTGGAGGTCGTCGAGGCGACCAACAGGGTGCGTCTGGAGATCTTGGGCACGAGCCTGGCGACGCTCGCGAATGAGTTGGGCCACTCCGACTATACTGCCTACAACGCAGAGAAGAAGCGGATCGACTACAGTCTGTTGCGCTCGCGCATGGAGAACTTCCTCTCGCAGACGGAGGAGAGCTATGCGGCGCTGATGGGCCGTTGGGTGGAGGAGACGACGGGCCGGAGGCTGGGCGAGATCGGCAGCCACCACTTCTCCTACATCAGCCGCGTGCCCCAGTATGACGAGTACTTTCGCAGGGACAGGCTACTCGGCGCCTACGAAAGGACTCTCTCGGGGCTGAGCCTCGACCCCGCGTCGCAGAAGAACATCCACATCGACGCCGAACAGCGGGCGACCAAGAACCCCAGGGCTCGCTGCTATGCGCCCGACCCTCCAAGAGAGGTTCACCTGCTGATCAAGCCAGTGGGCGGCCTGGAAGACTACATGGCCTTCTTCCACGAGGCGGGTCACGCCCAGCACTTCGGCAATGAGGACCCCGCGCTCGATTACGTCGAACGCGCCGTCTCCACGAGCTACGCCCTCACCGAGATATATAGCTTCCTCCTCGAGCACCTCACCCAGAACCGGGCTTGGCTCACCAGGGTGGTCGGCTTGCCGGAGGGTACCGCAAGGGAGGTAGCTTACTACGCGGGGCTCACGGAACTCTTCTTCGTACGCCGGTATGCGGCCAAGCTCGCCTACGAGCTCGATTTCTTCGAGGACCCGCTGGCGGAAGGGCGCAACCAGCGACTCTACACCACGACACTCTCCGCCGCCACGCACTTCGTGTACACGCCCCAGAATTACCTGAACGACATGGATCCCGGCTACTACTCCGCCGACTACCTGCGAGCCTGGATCACGGAAGCAATGCTCAGGCGCAACTTAGAGGAAACCTATGGTGTGGACTGGTTCACCCGCCCCGAGGCGGGCGAGTTCCTGCGCGGCCTCTGGGCTACCGGGGAGAAGCTGGAGAACGAGGACGTCGCCCGTGCAATCGGCCGCAAACCATTCGACACCAGCTGCCTCGTCGAGCAGTTCATGGGTCTCGAATAGAGCAAGAGCCGGCACGCGTCCTGCACCGGACGACACCGTCCTGGGCGTCCGCCTCCCCGGAGCCGCCGACGTCCGTCTCGGAACCCCTTGCTTACCTCGTCCGAACGGGGATCTCGACGCCTTCGAAGGAGCCGTCCTGGGCGTTCTCGGTTCCGACCTTCAAGGTCCCATTCCCCGACAACGCTGGCAGATCCAGGGTGGCTTCGAAGTATCCCCAGGTGTGATGACCTCCGTCGTTGCTCAGGACGGACCTACGCACCAGGATTTTTCCGTCCGAATCGATCAAGGTAATGGCGTTCGCGCCTTCGGAGTTGCGAGAGTAGCCGTTTACCGTAAGGGGGTCCGAGATACTGGCGTGCGGTCGTGGCTCGACGAGGACCGTGTCGCCGCCCACCGCGGGGAGAGGCGCCTTCAGGCCTCCCTTCGGCTTGAAGTCGACGACGAGGCGTGCGGGGTCCCCCAGCTCGACCACCCTGTAGAGGAACGCTTTGCGCGTGAAGATGTCCATGAACATGCCTCCCTCGGGGGCGCGCACGACGTGGAAACTCCCGAGCAACCCATCGCCGAATCTCCCATCCGATACGCACGTCGCGCTAGCCGAAGGGAGGGTTACGCGCAGCAGGCCGTTGCCCTCCTCGCTCACGAGACTCCACTCCGGCACACGACCGGCGGGGTCCAGGCCGGTACCAAGGTCGATCACCGCCCGCTCGTAGTCCTCGTCGACCTCGTAGCGCACCGCGAGCACCGTGTCAGCGTCGTAGCCAGAACCGCCGCCCGCCTGCGGCTTCGCAACGAAAGGTACCCCGGAGGAGGCCTCGGTAGCCCCAGCGAGATCGCCCTCGATCCGCGGGGCCCCGATGGAGGTGGCCTCGGGCATGCCTCCCGCACCCGACACGTGCTCTTTCGAGGTCTCCGCGGGACCGCCCGACGCAGCCCCGGCAGAAGCCTCTACGGACCAGACCTCCGGGCTCTCATTCAGGCAGCCGGCGCAGAGCGCTACCGCCAGGAGCGAGGGCAGCAAGAGGGCGGAAGTCCGCCTCACCTCCCACCCGCGTCCGGTCCTCGTGCGTCCACATCATAATGTTCGGTCATCGGCGCGGGCCATTATAGGTGCGTTCACCTTGCGAGAGGTTTAACGCGGTGTTTCGCTCCTGTTACGATGCAGGAGTATCGTTGGTCCTCGCTCGACGCAGAGGAGCGCGAAAACATGATCGGATCACGGGACATAGAAGCCGCGCGCAGGCGTTTGCATGGAGTGGCTCTCCGCACGCCGCTCGTAGCGTGTCCACGCAGCGAGAAGGATAGGGCACTGTACTTCAAGGCGGAGAGCCTCCAGCCTACCGGCGCTTTCAAGCTGCGCGGCGCGTACAACAAGATCTCCTCCCTATCCCCTGAGGATCGCCGCCGCGGGGTCGTCGCCCACTCCAGCGGGAACCACGCCCAGGCCGTAGCTTACGCGGCCCTGGCCCTCGGAGTGAGAGCCACTATCGTCATGCCGCGGGGGGCATCTCGTGTGAAGCTCGACGCGACCGAGGAGCTCGGGGCCGAGGTAGTCCTGGTCGGCCCTGGCAGCGCAGAGCGGGCTCGCAAGGCGGAGAAGCTTGCGGAGGAGCACGCCTACGTTCCGGTGCCTCCGTACGACGATGAGGTCCTCATGGCCGGCCAGGGCACTATCGGGGCGGAGATACTCGAGGACCTGCCCGACGTGCAAACCGTGCTCGTGCCCGTCAGCGGCGGCGGGCTCATCGGTGGGATCTCGGCCGCCATCAAGTTGGCCCGTCCCGAAGTGCGCGTGATCGGGGTCGAACCCGAGCTCGCCGCGGACGCCAGAGCCAGCCTGAAGAGCGGAACTTTGGTCGAGTTTCCGGCGGATCGGGTCGCCCGCACGGTCGCTGATGGCCTGCGCGTCCAAAAGCTAGGCGAGGCGCCGTTCGAGCATATCCGCACCTTCGTCGACGACATCGTCGCCGTAACGGAGGGTGAGATCCTGGAAGCCATGCGCCGCCTGGCGCTGCGGGTCAGGCTGGTCGCAGAGCCGAGCGGTGCTGTGCCGTTCGCCGCCCACCTGTTCCACGGAGAAGAACTGCCCGCCTCTCGCCGCACCGTGGCCGTGATCAGCGGCGGCAACGTGGAGCCAGGCCTCCTCGCCGAAGTCCTCTCCACGAGACAAGGTTAGGAGAAGCCGTTCAGCGTGGCGTGGTCTCGACAGGGTCACCGACGCGGACAGTACCCAGTGTGTCGTGGATCAGGTTGCGTCCGAAAAAGACCTCGCCCTCGGATTTACGGTAGGTTGCGAGCGTACGCAATGGTTCTTTGCCGCGGATACCGGTTTCCTGGTCGACCGTGGTTATGGCGCAGCGCGGACACGGCTCGGCGACCCGGAACGGCACGCTCCCTATCCTGAGCCGGCTCCAGCCGTCTTCGGCGTAGGGTCCGCAACCCCTGACGACGAAGTTGGGCCTGAAACGGTTCATGGGCAGAGGGTCTTCCAGCCTGCCGTTGAGATCCCCGAGCGAGGCTTCAGAGATCAAAAGGAACGCGAACCCGTCGGCGAAGCTGACCTGATCCCCGCTCTCCGCAAATGACGAGTCAACCAACCTGGGGTCGTCGTCGGGCTTGCCTACGAGCCGGCAAGGGAATTCCAGGAACTCCGAAAACCAGCGGTCGGCCTCCTCGGACACCAGTGCGCCCCGGTTCGTGTCTCCCCAGACTCGCACTTCTATCGAGTCTCCGGTCTGCCTACAGAGTGAAATCTCCAGCCCGTCCATGTCCGGCGCGCTGACGATCAACCTCTCCGGGGCGAACCGGACGGAGATCATGGCCATCCGCGGATGGGCACGTTGCGACATAAACTCACCCGTCTCATCGACGAGCATCCAGCGCCGGTCGTGGCGGAGTCCCGTCGCGCTCAGGTCGGCGCTCTGCAAGGAGATCCCCGCGCAGGACTTGATCGGGTAGACGTACATCCCGCTCAGGGTGACTGTACTCGGTGCCAATCTCGTGCGGGGCGGCATGCACACCATGATCTACCGTAACGCTGGCAGCTTCAAGCCTGGTTCGGGCTCTCATGAGGCGCTGACGTAGTGGAATCGCCCGGGGAGATCTCGGCCTCCAGGTCGGAGATCTCCCTCCTGACCGCGGCGGCCGCCTCCTGGATTGGGACTACGTAGCCTTCTTTGCCTTGGCGGGCTTTGATCTCCACTCCTCCCCTTTGCAGGGAACGGGGTGTCAGGGTCAGGCGTATGGGAGCCCCGATCAGGTCGGCGTCTTTGAACTTGGCCCCCAGGCTCTCGCGCCGATCGTCATAGAGCACCTCGACGCCTACGGAGGCCAACCTCTCGTAGAGCCCCTCGGCCATCTCGTCCGCCTCGGCCGCGACGATGTGTACATGATACGGGGCGACGGAGACGGGCCAGACGAGGCCGTTTTCGTCGTGGTGCTCCTCAGCGATGCAGGCCAGTAGCCGTCCGAGCCCTATGCCGTATGAACCCATTACCACGGGCTTTCGACGCCCGTCTTTGTCCAGGAAGCTCGCGCCGAAGGCCTCGCTGTAGCGCGTACCCAGCTTGAAGATGTTCCCGACCTCGACACCCCGCACGGCACGCATGGTGTCGCCGCACTCCGGACACAGTGAGCCGTCCCCCGCCGAGACAATGTCGGCGACCGCGTCAGCATCGAAGTCCCTGCCGTAGTTGACGTTCAGGAAGTGGAAACCTACCTCGTTGGCGCCCGCGACCAGGTTTGGGGAGGCCGGTATCGCATCGTCAACGACCACCATCGCCCCCTCTACCCCGAGCGGAGAGCCGTACCCAGGCTCGGCTCCGACGGCCCTGACCTCCTCGGGGAGCGCTGGTCTCAGCCCGCTCGCCCCGACCGCGTTCGCCAGCTTGGTCTCGTTCAGCTCCATGTCGCCACGGACGACGGCGAAGACGAAACGCTCGGAGCGATCGACCGTGGCGACCAGGAAGACCGCTTTGGCCGTGCTGGACTTCGGTATATCCAGGGAGTGGGCCAGTGTCTCTATGGTGCTGGTACCGGGCGTGGAGATCTTCTCCATAGGCTTCTGCTCCTGGGCTTCAGAGACGGGTTTGCGAAACCTCGCAACCTGGCGGTTCGCGGTGTAACCGCAATGGTCGCAGATGAGGATGGTGTCCTCCCCGACGGGAGTCAGGTACATGAACTCGTGGGCCATGCTCCCGCCCATGATGCCCACGTCGGCTCCGACGGCTATGGCTGGTAGCCCGCACCGGGCGAAGATCTTGAAGTATGCCTTGTAGAGCGTGCTGTATTGCTGGTCGAGTCCCCTCTCGTCACTGTCGAGGCTGTATGCGTCCTTCATGGTGAACTCGCGGGCCCGGATCAGGCCCGCCCTCGGCCGCGGATCGTCCCGGAACTTGGTCTGGATCTGGTACACGAGCCTGGGCAACCGCTGGTAAGAGACCACCTCGCTCGCGGCAAGGCCGGCGACGATCTCCTCGTGGGTCATGGCCAGAACCATCTGCCTGTTCCTGCGGTCGCTGAGCCTGACCAGCTCCTGTCCCGTCGTACCGTACCGGCCGGATCTCTCCCACACATCGGCCGGCTGTACCACAGGCATCGACACCTCTTGCCCCCCAGCCGCATCCATCTCCTCCCGCAAAAGCTTCTCGATCTTGCCTATAGACCGCTTTGCCAGCGGTAGATACGAGAAGATCCCCGCCGCCAGTTGCCTGATGAACCCGGCTCTGAGCAGGAGCCCGTGGCTGGCGACCTCCACGCCGGAAGGCGCCTCTCGCAACGTCAGGCCGAAGAGTTTACTCATGCGCATGGCGAACAGGTATCAGCCGTCAGGATTGCCGGGGACTTACCCCACTCCACTTGCCGAACCCAGATTCTCATTACACGCTTGAACACATCGACTCCTCTCTACGAAGGACGAACCCCGCTGGAGAGCTTCTCCACAAGACCTGATGCCTGTAGCCTGACACCTGAAACCTATGTTGCTAAATACGGCGTCGTACCATAATGGACCAGGCCTGTACGGCAGGAGGCCCTCCTCTCGCCCAGCTCCATCCGCATGCGGTCCTCTGTGCCCTGGAAGCCGAACTCCTGCAAGAGGGAGTGCGCCTGGCATTCGGCCGGACCTGGGACCGTCACCTGTATGGGCGAATCTCCGGTCGCTGAGAGAGCGCTGGCGAGCAGGAGGCGGGCCACGCCGGGTGTGGAAGCCAGGAAGGGACCGATGCGGGTCGTGCGGCCTCTCGCGCTCCGGATCAGGTAGCCCTTGATCCGGCCCGTCGAGTCGCGGGCGATGAGGCCGCGTCCTGGATGTAGTCTCAGGGTGGCGAATAGCAGGGCAGAACGGTCGGCCCCGTAGCTCCAGTGGTCCACGCCGTAGATCTCGGGCAGGTCCCCGAACGTAAGCGTCTCGACCCTGTGCCCGTCTACTCGCTCGGGGACGCGGAGTCTCCAGGGTCCGTCCTCCAGCCGGTACACGGTGCGCGGCGTGACCTCCTCGAAACCGAGCGACCGGTAGAGGCCCTCCGCCCGCAGGGTCGAGTAGAGCCTGACCATCTTTGCGCCACGGCTTCTGAGGTAGGCTACGGCCCAGGATGAAAGCAGGGCGCCGAGACCGACGCCCCTGTACCCGTCGTGGACTGCGAGGTGGCAGAGGACGCCGATGTCTCCGAGCGGCACAGCTCCGACCATGCCAGCCAGGTCGCCGCCGGGCGCCTCGGCCACCGCCCAGCGGGCGTCGCGCACGCCGCGCAGGAGGTCGAAAGCCCTGGGGTCGGCCGACCAGCGGACGATGCTCCGTAGCTCCAGGATGCGCTCCAGGTCAGCGTCGTTCATCTGCCTGACGCGGACGTCAGGGTCAGTCTCGGTCACTGCCCGTAACGCGTTCTGGGCTGTGGTCTTTTCTGTTTCGTTGTCTACTCTTGCGGTGAAGGCCAGCAACGTTCTCCCTCGATCTCTCTTTATTCATGGATAGAGACTCTTCCGCGCAAAGGTTTCGTAAAAACCCAAAGTGACGCGGATGCCCCGAGCGCGCCCTAGAGGGACGGTCGGGGCACGGACGGTCGAGGGCGCCGTCCTGTAAAGGAGTTCGAAGTCCGCCTCATGTAATGCCGTTCCACACCCGCAATGCTACAACATGGCACGCTGACTTGGAAGGGTTCTGAGAGAAGGCTCGCTGAACAGCCCTAGCTGCGCTGTATCACCTCGTCCAGTATCCCGTCAATCTCCGAGATCACGTCTGCGGGGAGCTCGACCCCTGAGGCAGCGGCGTTGTCGTCGACCTGCTCGGGCCTGGAGGCGCCGATGATCGCACTGCTCACGTTCTCCTGGCGCAAAACCCACGCGAGGGCCAGCTGCGGCATGCTGAGTCCAGCCTCGGACGCGACGGAGCGCAACCCATCCACAGCCGAGAGAACCTTTTCGTTCATGAGCTGCTGCATAAAGCGGTTGGATTCCGGGTCGGCTGCGCGAGTGCCCTCCTCGGGTGCGTCACCGGAACGGTACTTACCCGTGAGTACGCCCTGGGCGAGCGGTGAAAAGACCACCTGGCCGACCCCTTCGCGCTCGCACAAGGGTATGACCCCGTCTTCGATCCTGCGTTGGATCATGTTGTACTGCGGCTGGTTGGAGACGATCCGATCCAGGTTCATCTCCTTAGCAATCCTCAAGGCGTCGGAGATCTGGTCCGCCGTCCATTCGGACACGCCGACGTACAGAACCTTCCCCTGTCGCACGAGATCGTCGAGCGCCCGCAGCGTCTCCTCCAGTGGCGTGTTCTCATCGTAGCGGTGGCACTGGTAGAGGTCGATGTAGTCGACCCCAAGCCTCTTTAGCGAAGCGTGGCACTGCTCGGTAACGTGTTTGCGTGAGAGACCCCTGTCGTTCGGTCCCTCCCCCATCGGGAAGTACACCTTTGTCGCCAGAAAATACGAGTCGCGCCCGAAGTCTCTGAGCGCCCGGCCCACGATCTCCTCGGCCGCCCCACGCATGTACACGTTGGCCGTGTCGAAAAAGTTGATGCCGATCTCGTACGCCCTGTCTATGCAGGCCGTCGCCTGTTCCTCAGCGACGCTCCCACCGTACGTCAACCAGCTCCCCAGGGAGATCTCGCTGACCTTCACCCCACTACCTCCAAGCCGCCTGTACTCCACCAGAACCTCCAGTGCATAGAGAACGAGGTGCTAATGGTACACATCTACCGCCGCGGAAACCCCGTATCCTACCGATCCGTCGCGCTGTAACCGGCCTTGCTTACTGATTTGTTGTCGGTTAAGAGCATCTTTATTGCAAGAGCGGCCTATTTTGTTACAATGCTCCCATCGATACTCAATCCACGAAGAAGGAGCGGAAGCAACGGTGCGAGCGACGCTACAGCCCGGCCTGACAAACAGGCTGACAAAGTACCTCAGGACCACGCAGCAGCTCATCGAGGAGGGCCGTGACGCGGTCTCCAGCAAGGAACTCGGCGACTTCACCGGCATAAACCCCGTGCAGGTACGCAGGGATCTGAACGCCATAGGCTTCTCGGGCACTCGCGGGGTCGGCTACCAGGCCTACGACCTCGTCGAGGCCGTGAGGAACATCCTGGGACTCAGGCAGACCTACAACATCGCGCTGGTCGGCGCGGGCAACCTCGGCAGCGCCATAGCGGCGAGCACCATCCTCCCCAAGAGGGGCTTCGTCATCCACGACGTCTTTGACGATAACCCGGAGAAGATCGGCCGCACCGTAGGCAACGTCGTCGTCAAGCACATAGACGAGCTCAAGAAGAGCGTCACCGAGGCCGAGGAGATCATCGGTATCATCGCGACCCCAGCCTCCTCAGCCCAGGAGGTCGCCAACCTTATGATCGACGCTGACATCAGGGTCATCCTCAACTACACAGACGTCCTCCTCCACGTCCCATCCCACGTAGACGTCCACCGTATAGACCCCACCGCTCAGCTAATGCATACCCTCTACTACCTGACCCAGGCGGAAGGGCAAGAAGCCTCGTAAAGCACTTCAGCATGTCAGCACGCTTCGGCCTTTCAGGCCTCGCTAGTCAGCATTTCAGCCTGAAAGCTTGTGGTCCTCGGGACTCATCAGCCGGGGACCGCTTCTCTAAGGAGTACTGCACGCAGTCGCTTCACGGAATCGCCGTTCGCAACCCTGGCTGAAATGCTGAAAGCGCCCGACAGGGCGCGTGCTGAAATGCTGACTTGCTCAAAAAGAGAAGAGCCCGGAGCGCACTTAGGGGTGATAGGTGGGGAAAGGGAAAGGAGGAGTAGCGCCCCGGTCTCTTTAATTGTGCCGGTTTAGGTTCGCACCAACCGACTGACAAGATGATACATCGCTCGTCACACTTTGTAAAGCCTTTGGAACAGTGTATTTAGAATCTTTTTGTAGATATCTGCAAAATGCACATAAAGATGTAGTGCGAAAGGTAAGCTGATCGGGGGCACTGCAAAGCGTCTACAATGCCCCAAGACCGGTAAGGACCTTTGGGAGCAAGAAGTCCTCGATGCCAGACAAGACGCATCCATCTGGTTAGGTCTCTGCAGTAGACAGCGGTCAACTTATAGATTTCCCCCGCCAGGATAGGTCCAAGCTTCCCCCAAGTACAACCTGCCCCTGCAGCTTACCAGCTTTATAGGACGCGAGCAGGAGATCGCAGATCTAACAGAGCTCCTTACGACAGAGGCGCGGTTGGTGACGCTAACCGGTTCTGGAGGTTCCGGCAAGTCGCGCCTGGCGCTGGCCGCGGAGGCGGACGACGCCCACTGCGTGGAGGGGCTGGCGGGTCTGAACGCCGAGGGGGCGAACCGGAGCGCGCGGCGCGACTGATCGGGGCCTCGGAGGCGCTGCTCGAAACCGCCGGCGCCCCCACTACGCTCCCGCGCAGGAACGCGCCCTCCCCACGGGAACCAACGCGATGTTGAACATCCAGCTGAATGGGACCAACGCGGGTGAGTTTGAGGATGGATTGGACATCGACGCCCCGAACAGCGTGGTCAAGGGATTGGAGATCAACCGCTTCGACAGCTTCGGCGTCCGTGTATTGGATGGCGATAGCGGAAGTACTATCGAGGGTAATTTCATAGGTACCAACCCCTCGGGTACCCTGGACCGGGGCAACCACATCGGTGGGTGAGTCTGTTCTTCGAGTCCGCCAACAATACCATCGGGGGCAAAACCCCCGCAGCCCGTAACTCATCTCCGGCAACGACGGAAGGGGGGTAGAAATCTTCGTTTCAGCGAGTAACGAGGTGATGGGCAACATCTCTCCGAAGACGAAGGTCCCGGTGGGGCAGACTATAACCGCCACCTCGACCAATGGGTCCACAGAGGATACCTCCGAGTTCTCCGCGCCACGCAAGGTGGTGGCATCTTAGAGAGATGAACTAGAATCAACACGCGGGGGCGGAGCATAGAGAACTCCGCCCCAGAAAGAGAACCGGGCATGAAGGCACCAGCCAGCGAATACGTAACCCTCGTCGAGGTGCTCGAGGTGACCGTGCCTTTGGAGGAGTTCGCGCAGGCCGTCGGGGCAGCTACCAGCCGCCTCGAAGCCGAAGGCGTTAGGGAACTGGTCACGGTCCACTTCTACAGCAATCCGGGGTCCACCGAGGCGGGCGCCATCCTCACCTTCTCCGACCGCGAGCGCATGATCGAGCACATACGGATGATCTCGAAGTGGGAAGAGTTTCGGAGGTTCTTCGCCTGCGTGAAGCCCCTGGACGTGCGCGTCTACGGCAAACTGAGCGAGGAAGCGGAGGCGTGGATCGGCCAGTTCGACGTACTCAGCAAGAAGTTCGAGCGTCACGTGGCAGGCTTCGTCCGTTAGCCGTCCCGCCAAGTAGTGTCCGTTCCCCCGAGCACCATCCGCGGGTTCCCGGGATGTGTTCGTCCTGGTTTCTGAGAGAAAGTGTGTCTGCTACGACTCCTCTTCGACGACCTTCTCATACTCTTCGGGGGAGAGGAGGTCTGCATCGTCTGTAGTGCGGAGTTTGACGATCCAGCCCTCCCCGTACGGGTCCTCGTTGATGTTCTCCGGCGCATCTTCGAGTGCGGAGTTGACCTCGACAACTTCACCGCCGACCGGCGTGTACAGGTCGGAGACGGCCTTGACGCTCTCGACGGTGCCGAAGGATTCGCCGGCGTCGAAGGTGTCGCCCTCGTCGGGCAATTCGACGAAGACGACGTCGCCGAGTTCGTCCTGGGCGTGATCCGTGATGCCTATGGTCACAGTGTCGCCCTCTATGCGGACCCATTCGTGGCTCTTTGTGTACTGAAGATCTTCCGGTATGTTCAAGGCTCTCCCCTATCCTCTGTCGCGCTTGTAGAACGGTAGCGGCACGGCCTTCGCCGGTACCGGGTTATCCCTTATCAAGATCTCGAACCAATCACCCACCCCTGGATCCACGAGCGCAAGCCCTATCGCTCTGTCCAGAGTGGGAGACTTGGTGCCGCTCGTGACCTCGCCGACGATCTCCGCCCCGCTCGTCACGTGGTAGCCGTGGCGTGCGATCCCCCGTCCCTCCATCTCGAAGCCGACGAGCTTCTTGCGCAGCCCCTCGGTGTCTTCCAGCAAGAGCGCCCTCTGCCCGATAAACCGCTCCTCCTTGTCGAGGTGCACCGCGAAGCGAGATGCCGGCTTCGAGAGGCGTGGTCCCAGCATCGAGCTCGTTCCCGTAGAGGCACATCCCTGCTTCGAGACGCAGCGTGTCCCTGGCGCCGAGCCCGGCCGGTGTGACGCCAACCTCTATCAGGCGGCGCCAGACACGCGGGGCGTCGTCTGGGGAAAGGTAGATCTCGAACCCGTCCTCGCCCGTATAGCCGGTGCGGGAGATGATACTACTGGCACCATCGACCTCTCCCCAGGCGAACCGGAAGGGCTTGAGGCCCGACAGGTCCGTTTCAGTGAGATCCTGCAAGTGACCTGCCGCCTCGGGTCCCTGCAGCGCCAGAAGCGCCCAGTCGTCGGATTCGTCAGCGACTTCCACGTCGAGATCCCCGGTGTTCTCGCGGAAATGTTCAAGGTCCTTCTCGCGGTTCGAGGCGTTTACCACGACGAGGAAATCATCTGCGCGCCTGTAGACGATCACATCGTCCACCGTCCCCCCGTCTTCGTAGCAGACCGCCGAGTAGCCGGCCTGCCCGACGTCCAGCCGACCTACGTCGCGGGTGACGAGGCGCTGGACGGCGCGTTCGGCGTCGGGGCCACGGAAGATCGCCTCGCCCATGTGCGAGACGTCGAACAGCCCGGCGTGGTTGCGAACCGCGTTGTGCTCGGCCTGGATGCCCGAGTACTGTACGGGCATCTCGTAGCCGGCGAAGTCCACGAGCCGGGCTCCGAGGTTCTTGTGCTCCTCGTAGAGTGGGGTGTGCTTGAGGCCTTCCGCCTCTACCACCTGGCCTTGAGTTGCCTGGCGGCGCGGGTCTCGTCGAGGCGACGCGTCGGGGCGTGCGTCGGGGCCTCTTCGAGGTCTTCCTGGCTCGTCTCGGCCAGTTCCAGCATCGTCCCGATAAAGTCATCGAGGGTCTCTTTGGACTCCGTCTCGGTCGGCTCGATCAGCATCGCCTCCTTGACGACTAGTGGGAAGTAGATCGTGGGCGGATGGTACCCATAATCTATTAGTCCCTTGGCGATATCGAGTGCCCTCTTGCCCTGCGGGGGCTGCACGACCACCTCGTGCTTGCACAACTCGTCGTAGGGTATGCGGTAAGTGCCCCTCAGCTGCGCCCGCACGTAGTTGGCGTTCAAGACGGCCATGTCCGTCACGTCCCTGAGCTCGGGACCGTGCATCCTGATGTAATTCCAGGCCCTGAGCATCTGCCCGAAGTTGCCGTGGAAGCCTGCCACTCGACCGATGCTCTTCTCGGGACGAACGAAACGGTACCCATCACCGTCATTCTCGACCGTAGGCTCGGGGAGGAAGGGCGCTAGGTCCTCCGAGCAGGCGATGGCGCCGCAGCCAGGTCCGCCGCCGCCGTGGGGGGTGGAGAAAGTCTTGTGCAGGTTAAGTGCATGATGTCTACGTCGGCCTCGGCAGGGCGCATACACCCATGTTCGCGTTCATGTTCGCGCCGTCCATGTACAGGAAGGCGCCGGACTCGTGCAATACCTCCGCTATCTCCTTTATGTTCCGCTCGTAGACGCCGCAGGTGTTGGGGTTGGTGATCATGAGCGCGGCCGTCGATTCGTCCACCATCTCCCTTAGCTCGTCCACATCTACGCACCCATGCTCGTCGAGCCCGACCTCATTCACTCGAATCGCCCCATCGAGGCTGTCGCCGGATTGGTCCCATGCGCCGTCGAAGGAACTAGGACCGTGGTGCGTCCATCGTCACCGGCATCTTTGAAGAACTTCTTGACCATCAGGAGCTTGTCAGCTCCCCCTGCGCCCCGGCGAGAGGCTGCAAGGAGAGGTAAGGCAGGCCGGAGACCTCGGCGAGGAAGCCCTGTAGTTCGTGCATGATCCGAATTGCTCCCTGGACCTGGGCTTCGGGCTGGAGCGGATGTAGGCCCGCGAAGCCGGGACTACGGCGGCTGCTTCGTTGGCGCGTGGGTTGTGCTTCATCGTGCACGAGCCAAGGGGTAGAACGTCGTGTCGATGCCTTCGTTCTCGCGCGCGAGGTTGGTGTAGTGCCGGATCACGGTCGGCTCGTCCACCTCGGCGAGGCGTGGCTTCTCTTTTCCGCAGCGCCGACTCAGGCAGATGGTTCCGAGCCCTTTCATCTCCACGTCCGGCTTCGGGAGGGTGTAGCCCCTGCGGCCCTCGCGGCCTTTGTCCCGGATCAGGTTAAAAGGCATCGGCAACCACCTCCACAAAGGCGTCGAGTTCGTCCTTGGTCCGCTTCTCCGTCACCGCGACCAGCATCACCCCGTCCCCGAGATCCAGCCCGCCGACTATACCGGCCTCAAGCAAAGCGTCATTGGCCCGTTTGACATCCGACAACTCCACAGCGAACTCCCACAGAAAAGGCGCATCAGGATACTGAAGCCTGAAACCAGTTGCCTGAAGCCTTTCAGACAAGATAATGCGCCTTCGAGATGGAGAGCTCGGCCACTTCGCGCAGTCCCTCCGGTCCCATCAGGGCCGTGTAGACGGTCGCTGCCAGGGCGGTTAGCGCCTGGTTGGTACAGATGTTGGAGTTAGCCTTGGCGCGCCTGATGTCTTGCTCGCGGCCCCGCAAGGTGAGGACGTAGGCCAGCTTTCCGTCTTTGTCTATGGTCTCTCCCGTGATACGCCCCGGGAGCTGGCGGACGTATTCTTCTTTGGTGGCCATGTAGCCGGCGTAAGGACCGCCGAACATCAGCGGCATCCCGAGCGGCTGGGCCTCGCCCACAGCCACGTCGGCCCCGAGGTTCCCGGGGGCTTCGAGTATGGAGAGTGAGATCGGGTCGCACACCGCAACGCAGAGCGCGTCCACATCGTGCGCCGCCTCCGAGGCAGTGCCTGTATGTCCTCGACGATCCCGAAGAAGTTCGGACTCTGCACGAAGACGCCGGAGACGTCGTCGGGGACTTCGGAGAAGTCCGTGGTGCCGTTCTCGAACGGAAGGTCCACCACTTCGACGCGGTAGGTCTCTATGACTTCGCGGTAGCGGGGGTTGAGGCCGGCGGAGACGGCGACTTTGGGGTCACGCTTCGCAAGCCTCGCCGTCATGAGGGCGGCTTCTACTACGGCGTTCGCGCCATCGTAGACGGAGGCGTTGGAGATCTCGAGCCCTGTCAGCTCGGAGATCATGGACTGGAACTCGAAGATCGACTGCAGGGTGCCCTGGCTAATCTCGGGCTGGTATGGGGTGTATGAGGTCAGGAACTCGCCGCGCGAGATGATCGCGCCTACCGCTGAGGGTACGATCCTATCGTAGGCCCCAGCACCGAGGAAGATCGGCAGCCCCGAGACGTTCTCTTTGGACAAGGCGTCTACCTCTCTGAGCGCCTCGTACTCGGAGAGGGCCGGTGGGAGATCTAGCTCCCCTTTGTACCTCGGTTCGACGTCGGCGAAGAGGTCGTCTAAGGTGTCGACGCCGATGGCGTCCAGCATCTCCTGTATATCGGCCTCTGTGTGCGGTGTGAATCGCGCCACGCGGCTATACCCCCTGTCTCGGGTGAGCGTTGCTCTTTCCGCCCTGTCCCAAACCTGAGAGTGTTACCCCGTCGGCGCCGATGCGGCTTCGCTCGCGAAGCCGGTCGAACTCTCCAGGACGCCCTCCGGTCCGCGGTCCTTCTGCCTGAGAGATTCAGATTGCTCCTGCAACCCTTTCACCTTCGGCGGCCACCACGGGGGGCTCCCCATCCCCCGGACGACTCTCTCCCGCGGCCCTCACCGGGCAAATTCGGATATAGCATATAAGGGACACGGACGTGTCAACGCTTCTCTACGTGTAGGCCTCGCGCCCTACCCTGACAGAGTCTCGCTCGGCGAAGTGATCGCTTATGTACTTCTCACCCTCGTCGCAGAACAGGGTCACGATGTTCTGAAGCTCGGGGTAGGACTCGCGAACCTTCCTGGTGGCGATGAGGTTGGCGCCACTCGAAGGGCCGACGAAGAGGCCGTATTGCCTGGCGAGGCGGCGCATCTCTTCTACGGCCTCCTCGGAGTCAACGGTCAGGGCTGTGTCGACCAGGCTCTGGTGGCGCTCGAAGATGCCTGGGACGAAACCGTCGGAGATGCCCTCTATGAGGTGCTCCGATCTCCCCGCACAGTATCGTCGACGACTCCGAGGGCTCCATCGCGAAGAGCTTGACGGCAGGGTTGACCTCCCTGAATGCCTGGCCCACCCCGATCAAGGTCCCCCCGTCCCTACGCCCATCACTATCGCATCAGGCACGACGCCGTCGGGGAGTTGGGCAAGCATCTTGGGACCGAGCCAGATCCTGTTCTCCTCCACGTTCCACTCCGACTCGAACTGGGCCAGGCAAAAGTAGCCGGGCTCCTGCCCGAGCTCCCTTGCTTTCGCCAGGGCCTCGTTGACGTGGAAGTGTCCGATCTCCATCACCTCGGCCCCGAAGGCGCGGCTTATGGCGACCCGCTCGCCGCTCATCCCCTCGGGCATTACGACGAGCATCCTGTAGCCCTTGACCGCGGCGACCATCGAGAGGGCGTTGCCCGTGTTGCCCGACGTGGCCTCGACGATGGTATCGCCCGGTTTCAGAAGCCCTCGTCCTCGGCGCGTTCGATCATGTACTTCGCTATGCGGGCCTTGATCGACCCGGAAGGGTTCAGGTACTCCAGCTTGCAGTAGATGCCCTCGACTTCGAGCATCGGCGTATCTCCTATGGCATCGAGGATGCTCTCAGACAGACCGTCCTTCATACACGCCACCTCCTATTCAGGGGTAACGTATCCCCCCGAGAGGCCGCCGTCAACCAGGAAGGTCGAGGCGTTGACGTAGGATGAGTCGTCGGAGGCCAGGAAGAGGACGGCGCCCGCGATCTCTTTCGCCTCAGCGAACCGCCCCATCGGCAAATGCACGAGTCTGCGCTCGGCTTGCTCCGGGTCCTTGGCGAAGATTTCCTGCAGAAGCGGCGTATTCACCGGACCAGGGCAGAGCGCGTTCACGCGTATCCCAGTCGGGCGAACTCGACCCCGAGCTCGCGGCTGAGGGCCAGCACGCCGCCCTTCGATGCGGTGTAGGAGATCTGTGAGGTCGCCGCCCCCATCACAGCCACGAAAGAGGCGGTGTTGATGATCGATCCCCCTCCCCGCTCCAGCAGATACGGTATCCCGTACTTGCAGCACAGGTAGACGCTCTTGAGGTTCACGTTCTGGACGCGCTCCCAGGCTTCGAGCCCCGTCTCCAGGATCGAGTCGTCGTCGGGCGGGGAGATGCCGGCGTTGTTGAAGAGCACGTCTATGCCGCCGAAACGCTCGGCTGTCTCGCTGTACATGCGCTGCACGTCGTCTGGGTCGGTTACGTCGGCGTGGATGTAGATACCGTCTACCTCGGAGGCCGT
>CAWEQZ010000004.1:0-60159 GCA_963811295.1 uncultured Rubrobacteraceae bacterium
CGAACCCCGAGATCCGGTCGATGCCACCTGGATGCTTTCGCTTGATCTTCAGACGGACTCCTTGAGAGCCTTGCCCGCCTTGAAAGCCGGAACCTTCCTGGCCTCAATCTGCATCCTCTCTCCAGTCTGCGGGTTCTTACCTTCCTCGCCTTCTGCTCCCTAACGTAGAATTTCCCGAAGCCAGGCAGCTGGACCTCCTCGCCCCCCTTGAGCGCCTCTGTTATGGTCGTCGTGAAAGCTCCAGGCTGTTTCTGGCTTCGCCTTTGGCGAGTCGGTGTGCTCGACCATCCGCTCTATGAACTGCTTTTTGTTCATAGCTGCTTTCCTCCTTGCTCAATGATGTTGACCTCTCTTTGAGTACTACCCTTGGTAGGAGTGCGCAAACATGCGAAGCATCGGGGCTCTTTTTTGTGGAATCCCGACCCTCTAGTTCTGGAGCTTCATAGTAAGTCCCTTCTACGCCATTGGATAAAGGCCTGCCTCTAACTCTCCGCCAATCCGTCCACGTCCAGCCGAGCCAAAGGAGCGACACCACCGGCTCGCCTCACTTGCAACGCCTCCAGCTCATGCAGCGTCTTGTGAAACAGTCGCGAGAGGTGGGCCTCGTAGCAAGAAACCTTCTCCAAGGTCTTATCGTCTGGCAGCAGGCGCTCCCGGCTCATCCTTTCGAGATCCTTCTCTACACGCTCAACTGCCTGCTTTGCGCTGATAACGTCTAGGCACGCCTTCTCCGTCGCAGCTTTCAGCAACTCCTTGGGAGGCTCACCGGCCTCAGCGGCCATAGAATGCACATACTCCATCACCATCCCCACAGTCCAGCCGTCCCATTCCGCCGTATCTCCTTCCACCCCGGCCCATTCGGGGACTCCAGAGGGTGTCTGCACCTTCTCAAGGTCTTCGTCCTCTACGTATGCCGAGACACCCCAGAGCACCCCAGCTGCATCCCCTCCGGAGAGGTTCTTGTCGTCGGGGAGTCCTGGCAATTTCTTTAGGGTGCGATGAGTCCTCTGGGCATCCTTTAGCTTCCAGCGCACTTCCTCCGGGTGGTAGGCGCCCAGCACGCCACTGCCAAAGCGCCTCTGTCGTGCCAAGTCTTCCTCTATCTGCTCCTGGTAGAGCGCGATGCTCTCCGTCTCATAGCGGATAACACGATGGAGGCGCCAGGAGAGCAGCGCAACTCTTTCGGTCAATGTGAGCTCCAGGTGTCCCTCCGGCTGCAGGCTCTCCAGTATCCCATCCAGGTGCTCCTCCCAGTCCGCCTTCTTCTCCACTCCAGGGACGACTGGTGCCGGTGAGCGGATACCGTGGCGGGTGGCGTTCCATCTCACCACCTCCTTGCCTTCCTGGGTCGCCGGTCCTCCTTTAGCTAAGCTGGTACCATCCGTACCACTCGAAGAACTCATGCAGCACCTCCCTTGATTCGTGATCGTTCCATGGCTTCCAGTCCTGCTCGCGTCTAACCTTCTAGCGCCACCCGGAAGGCGACCGCGTCGTTCGCCAATCCGGCAGCATACATTTGCTCGTCCCACACGCCTTGACCGGAGAGGTCAACAGCTTTTTTGTCGGCAGTGGAGAGCTCGGCATAGCGCTTCGCCAAGAGAGCTAGGGCATCCTTACTTAAGACTCTATCCGAGAACCTCACCATAAACCTTGAACAAAGGCGCATCTCTCCGAGAATGGGTTTGCCAAAGTTCACCATCTGCAAAGGAGACGCGCCTAATGAGAGAGGCTACCACAACCACGAGGGTGGACTACTTTAACCTTCCAAGACCACTGTGGAGGAAACTCAAGAAGCACCTGCCCAAAAGGAGGAACAAGACCAACAAGCGGGGCGGCAGGCCGAGGGTCTCCGACAGAGCCGTCGCCAACGCTATCTGGTACGTGCTTTGGACGGGATGCCAATGGAAGGCTGTGCACCGCGACTGGTTCGGAGTCTCCTCCAGTGTCATCCACGAGCGTTTCCAGAGGTGGAGGCAGATGGGTATCTTTGAGAAGCTTTTGAAGTGGATAGCCGAGTACTATGCCAAAGAGCGCGGAGGGATCTCTTGGAGGTGGCAAGCGATGGATTCCAAGCACTCTGCGGCCCCTTTGGGAGGCGAGAAAACCGGGAAAAGTCCCACCGACAGGGGCAAGCTCGGGGCGAAGATGAACCTTTTGGTGGATGGGCGCGGAGCTCCCATCTCGGTCGTGCTCACCGGAGCCAACCGCCACGACACAAAGTGTCGGCCGTCGATCTGATCGTTTCGATGATACCCAAGCGTCCGGCTCACAAGGAGCAACACCTGTGTGCCGACAAAGCCTACGACTCAGAGGACTTGAGGGAGTTCGCTGCCTCCGCGGGCTACATCGCTCACATCAAGATCAATCCCAGGAGGAAAGATGCCGCCGAAGGGGCGCAGGAGCATCCTCCTACCGAGGAGTTTGCCGAGAGGGTTTATCCGGCCAGGAGGTGGAAAGTAGAGCGCACGATTTCATGGTTGACCAAGTGCCGCAGCCTCCGTACTCGCTGGTCCAAGAAGGCTGAAAACTGGCTGGCACTAGTTCAGCTTGCCTGCGCTCACATCTTGCTCAATCTGGCGGTTTTCGGATAGAGTCTTGGTATAGGGGATAGCTTCGATGCGCAGACTATTCGCGCCTCGGCAACTTGATGAGCTAAGAAAGAGCGAGGCACGCTACCGCACCGTGCTGGACGCGGCCTTCGACGCAATCGTGACCATAACGCCTGACGGGATAGTCAGGTGGTTCAATCGTGGGGCAGAACGCATCTTCGGATACAGGGCAGATGAGGTCATCGGGCAACCGGTAACGCTGCTTATGCCCGAGCGATACCGGGATCTCTGTGTGGCCGGCCTACACCGCTACCTGCGAACGGGTGAGGCGCGTGTTGTGGGCGGCACGACTGAGCTAGTGGGGCTGCGTAAAGACGGCAGCGAATTCCCGATCGAGATGTCGCTCGGCGAAACCCACGAGCATGGGGAACGGTTGTTCACAGGGATGATCCGCGACGTCACCGAACGCAAACAAACCGAGGATGCGTTGCGCGAGATGCGAGATCGCTTCAGGGGCATCTTCGAGAACGCACCCATCGGCGTGGCCATGGTCACCCTCGAGGGCCGATACTTGCAGGTGAACCGCTCGCTTTGCGAGATACTCGGGTACACAGAGGAAGAGCTTCAAGCCCTCACGTGGCAGGAGATCACTCACCCCGACGATCTGGCAACAAGTTCGGATTATGCACGCAGGATGGTGGAAGGCGAGTTCCCCAGGTACCACCTGGAGAAGCGCTTCCTCCACGCCGATGGCCACACGGTGTGGGCTTCGCTGAGCGTTTCCCTCGTCAGAGACTCTGAGGGCGAACCGCTCTACTTCGTCTCCCAGATCCAGGACGTTACCGAGCGCAAGCGGGCCGAGAGTGCGCTCAGGGAGAGTGAGCAGCGCTTCAGGGGTTCCTTCGAACGTGCGGCCACCGGTATGGCGCTGGTGGCAACCGACGGGCGATTCTTGCGGGTGAACAGGTCGCTGTGCGAGATACTCGGCTTCCCGGAAAGGGAGTTGTTAGGGAAGACCTTCCAGGAGTTAACCCACCCCGATGATCTGGAGGTCGATCTGGAGCACCTCAGGCCGCTCTTGGCTGGGGAGGTCCGCACCTACCAGACGGAGAAACGGTACCTCCACCAAGACGGGCACGTGGTGTGGGCTCTCCTCAGCGTCTCGGTAGTGCACGACGAGAAGGACGAGCCCCTCTACTTTGTCTCCCAGATCCAGGACGTGAGCGAACGCAAGAAGTTCGAGAAACGGATTATAGAGAGCGAGCAACGCTTCCGCTCTTTGGTACAGAACAGCTCCGATATCATCACGATCCTCGACGCCGACGGCACCATCCGCTACGCAAGCCCGGCGGTCCAGAAGGTCACAGGCTATAATCCTGAAGAGCAGGTAGGGACAACGCATTCGGCTCGGTCCATCCTGACGACACCGAGCAGGCGCTGAACACTTTCGCCGAGGTCCTGATAAGGCCTGGGCTTCACTCGCCCCTGGAGTTCCGAGTGCCCCACAAGGATGGCTCTTGGCGCTACCTAGAGCATGTCGTAAACAACCTGCTCGACGACCCGGCCGTGCGGGGTGTGGTGATCAACTCCTGGGACGTCACCGAACGCAAAGCCCTGGTAGAGCAACTCAGCTATCAGGCGTTCCACGATCTGCTCACCGGGCTGCCGAACCGGGCGTTGTTCATGGATCGCCTCGAACACGCCTTAACTCGTGCCAATCGGCGAGGCAGCAAGGTCGCGGTGCTGTTCACGGATGTGGACAACTTCAAGGTCATAAACGACAGCCTCGGGCACAAAGCAGGGGACCAACTACTCATAGCGGTCGCCGAGCGTCTAAAGGCTTGCCTGCGTCCCGAGGACACCGCCGCGCGCCTCGGCGGGGACGAGTTCACCATTTTGGTTGAGGACGTTGCTGGTGTAGGTGAGGTAGTTCAAATAGCGGAGCGGATCGCGGAGATACTGCGACCTCCCTTTGCTCTTGAAGAACAAGAGGTGTTCGCCACCGTCAGCACCGGGATCGCCCTCAACAGCTCTGCTCAAGAGCAGCCGGCGGATCTCTTGCGGCACGCGGACCTAGCGATGTACCGAGCCAAACGTAGAGGCAAGGCTCGCTACGAGGTGTTCGAGCCCAGCATGGATGCCAAGGCCGTGGAACGCCTGATATTGGAGACCGGGCTCAGGCGAGCCCTCGTACGGCAGCAGTTCAGGGTCTACTACCAACCCATCGTGGCACTGGAGAACGGCAAGATCGCCGGGGTAGAGGCGCTGGTACGTTGGAAGCACCCGCAGCAGGGACTGCTGCTGCCCGAGGAGTTTCTTTCAGTCGCCGAGGAGACGGGTCTGATGGTGCGGATCGGGCAGTGGGTGCTCCGAGAGGCCGGCAAGCAGGCTCGTATCTGGCAAGAGCGCTACCCTGGCACACCGCCCTTGACGATTAGCGTGAACCTCTCTCCAGAGAGTTTTTCCACCCCAAGCTAGTCGCGGAGGTCTTGGACGAAAGCGAAATTGAGCCCGCTAGCTTGCAGCTGGAGATCACAGAGGGCGCCATGACGAGCAACGGCACGTACTCGGCCGACCGTACGCTCCGAAACCTGAAACGCATGGGCGTCCAGCTCGCGATCGACGACTTCGGCTTGGGCTACTCCTCCCTCTCTTACCTCAAGCGCTTCCCGGTGGACTTTCTGAAGATCGACCGCTCATTCATTGCTGGACTCGGAGGAGAACCCAATCGGTGCTTCAAAGGACACAGAGATCGTGAAGGCGATGATCGAGCTGACGCACGCTTTGGGCTTGAAGGTGATCGCCGAGGGGGTGGAGACCTCCGAGCAGCTGAGGCGGTTGCGCAACATGAAGTGCGACTTTGCCCAAGGGAACTACTTTTCGGAGCCGCTTCCGAGCGAAGCGCTGGCGGATTTTCTTGGCAGAAGACCTTACGGACCGAGGTTAGCCTAGGGGTCCACCTGACCCTTACAGCAGCCTCCCGTCGGCGCAACACGCACTCTTTGCGGTCGCTCAACGAGATACTTCTTGGGTCGCCTAACTACACCAACCAGTACACCAACCCAGCCTAAAAACTACTGCGAACGACCAGCAACAACCGAACGCAAGAGATGAAAACATTCGCTTTATCTATGCGGATGCGCTCCACCAATCGCACGTCCCCACGAACCCCCATGAACAAGTGCTACCCGCGCTGGCAGCGCGGAGGTCAGGGGTTCGATCCCCCTCGGCTCCACCCTCTCTGTGCCGACAATATCTCTTCAACGGGCCACAACCTTCTGTGCGAGCACATTCCCCCACAGACGGAGATCCTCCACACATTCTGCCGGCATTCCCGCAGGCCCGTCCCCGCGAAAGGGGAGACTGGCACACTCGACTCCTGCTCGCTGATCCTCAACGCAGTGCATCGCGGGGAAGGCCTGGTTTGCCCCCTGGCCGGCAAGGTAGTATCTTGACCTGCCCCTAGGTATCTAGCTCACAGAAAGGCGGCCCGCCATAAGTATACCTATCGGTCTGCTAATGGTGTGCATCTCCGTGTCGCTCGCGGCGGGTGGTCTGATCCTCGTGCAGCGGTTGGTGCCGAACGAGGTGCGCAGGCAGCACAACGACGTGGCCGGCTTTATCTACGCGGTGCTCGGGGTAGTCTACGCCGTGCTGCTAGGGCTCACTGTAGTAGCGGTGTGGGAGGAATGGAACGCGGCCGCAGCTAGTGCGGACCAGGAAGCCAGCCAGTCGGCCGAGGTATTCTGGATAGCCGATAGGATGCCAGAGCCAGAAGGCCGCCGCATCCGGAACTGGCCCGCTCATACGCCAGGGTGGTGGTAGAAGAAGAGTGGCCCCTTATGCGACAGGGAAAGTCGAGCCCGAAGGCATGGGAACTGTTGGATGAGATCAGGTCCAGGGTGCAGGATTTCCAACCATCTACTCCAGCCCAGCTGATTCTCTACGGACAGGCGCTCGAGCGCGTACACGAGCTTGCGGATGCCAGGAGGGAACGGTTGCTAGACGCCGATCACGGATTGCCTGCTATCCTCTGGATCATCCTGATAACCGGGGGGGTCGTGGTCATAGGTTTCACGTACCTCTTCGGCCTCGAGAGCACCGTGGTTCACCTCTTCATGGTGGGCGCTCTGGCCCTGATCATCGCCCTGGTCCTCTTCACGGTCGCTGAACTCGAATTTCCCTTCAGGGGCGGCGTATTGATCGGCCCCGAAGCCATGGAACAGGTCCTCAGCAGATTCGAGAGTAGCAAGCTAAGCGATCTTTGATAGCGGGTTTTGGAAGGATCAACCCTTCCCAAAACCCGCGCTAGTCAGCATTTCAGCACGCTCCGGCTAGGGCCTCCGCTCGTCAGCTCGGCGGCTTCGCCGCCATGTCGGCCAGGACCTACGCAGGCGTAAGCTGACTAGCTGACGAGTCGCTGGAACAGGCAACGTGCTGACATGCTGACTAGCTGCAGTTTGCCTGGCAAACTGCACTAAAGCTCTCTGTCGTCCCGATAACCCTTTCGGTGAGAGACGACGCATTCGAGACGGCCACGCGCGGCCCTGGTGCGCGGCGGCGACCGCCACCGGCGCGTTTGCGCGCTACAGGCCGCAGGTAATCGTATCGATGCTGGTCATGATCGTACTGTCCGGTGGCGCGCTCTACACGGCGCGCCTCTCGGAAGGGGCGCCGAAGGTCGTATACACTGCCTCCCTCGAAGAGATACAGGATGAGTCTCAGGATTCGCTCAAGGTAGACATAAATACCGCGGACATCGAGGAGCTCGACGAGTTGCCCGAGGTCGGGCCGTCCACGGCTGAGAGCATAATCCAGTACAGACAGACCAACGGGCAATTTTCCTCGGTGGCCGAGCCGACATCCATGCGAAACTGCAAACGCCCGTTGAGGTCAGGTTTCGCGCCCTGCTGACAGAGGGTGGTGCCAAAGTGCTCTTCCATCACGCCCTGAATTTGGGGGGTTCGTCGGGTTCCACCTGGCCTGGAACATCAGCGTGGAGGCGAGTTGCGCTCTAGGATGTTGCCAACGGTATCCGCTCTATGACGTGCGATCCTTCTCGCGACAAGAGCTTGTCGCTCCGCACGAGCTCTACCTCCCGTACTGCCCACCGCCCGAAGTGAATCCGACGAAAGCAAGAGACCTCTCTTACAAACTCTGTCGTAACCCCACCGGAGAACCGAACCACGTTCGCGTGCGCCAGGTTGCGGGCCGCGACGTCGATGAGCTGTTCGCTGCTTGACTGGGAAACGCTATGGTCCGCCATCCCTGCGAGTTGCCGGCGAAGCGAGTGAAAAGTCTGGTCGTGCGGAAATACCTGCGCGAAGATGGTGGTAGGGGAGAGATTGAGTCCCCACATAGTAAGGTCGAAACCGGGCTGTGAGCCTACGACGCGGCGCAATTCGCCAAGACGGGCAGCAACATCGGAGTCGTCGGAAGGAAAGCGCCCCAGTTTGCGCACTGTCACGTGCATAGTCTCAGGCGGGTAGTAGTGATGGTGAGGGCTGTGCTGATGCAGCCTATCGAGGGCGGGCGTCACAGAGGAGGCAACGCGCGGTGGCACCCTGATAATCGCGGCCAGGTGCACAGCCACATCCGGACCCGACGGCGGGAGCGCATGAGCGGTTCTACCGGCGGAGAGACGCAACCACGAGCTGCTTGCCACCCACACGAACTTAAATCTATGTCGCTGACTGAATTCTGAAATTACTATCCTTCCAGTGGCACTTGTTGCCCTAAGTTGATCAACGTAGCGCAGTCCCTCGATACAGTAAAGAGGGGCACGCAGGGAACCGCTGAAGCAGCATGATTGGCTGCAGGCGATGATTCGTAGGAGGCACGAAGGATGAGCATCTTCCCCACGACGGTGCTACGGGCGACGGCTCAGAGGAGCAGTCCTGATGGTGCCCGATCACAAAAAGGGACACGCATAGTACGCTGCACCTCTAATCATCAACGTTTAGAAACTACACATACTCTGAGCCAAGGTTCCGCGCTCTGCTAACCGAGGATGGCACCCAGCAGATAGATCTTGCGAGAGCGTAGAGGAAAGGTGAGGGCCGCGTTCAGCGGTGGAACAGCACACTCGTAATGAGCAGGTCAGCGGTTCGAGTCCGCTCGTCGGACCTCCACAAGGGGCTTAGAGAAGCGGAAAACTCGAGACAAGGGACAGCTCTGGCGCCAATGTTCCCCGGGTCGACGATCCCAGCGTCCATGGTTCGTCTCCTGTCAGATTCTCTCCAGCATCGTCATTTCCTCGTCCATGAGCTCCAACGTGGCTGCCGCCACGTTCTCCTCAAGGTGCGCGACTGAGGAGGTGCCTGGGATGGGCAGCATCGCGGGCGAGTGCCCAAGGAGCCAGGCGAGCGCCACCTGTGATGGGGTGGCGTCGTGGCGCCTGGCGACCTCGTCGAGAGGTCCACCCGGCCTCGCCAGTCTCCCTGTGGCCAGCGGGTACCAAGGTATGAATCCTACCCCCTCCCGCTCGCAGGCCTGCAGCACCGCCTCTGAGGAGCGGTCAGAGAGGTTGTAGCGGTTCTGGACCGACGCCACCGGCACTATGTCCAGCGCGATCTCCAGCTCCCTAACACCCACGTTAGAGAGGCCGAGGTGCCTGATCTTGCCCTCTTCCCTGAGCAACGCTAGGGCCCAAACCGAGTCTTCGAACGCGATTCTCGGATCTGGACTGTGTAACTGGTAGAGGTCTATGCGCTCCACCTTGAGTCTTTTCAGGCTGCCCTCGCACGCTTCGCGCAGGTGCTCGGGGCGACCGTCGGAGACCCATCGACCACCAGGGCGTGTCAAGCCGCCCTTGGTAGCGACGACCAGCTCATCCGGGTAGGGGTAGAGCGCATCGGCGATCAGGCGCTCGGAGACCTCGGGACCGTAGGAGTCGGCGGTGTCGATGCGGTTAACCTCTAGCTCGACGACCCGCCGGAGCACGCGGCGGGCTTCCTCAGGGTCCTCGGGTTCGCCTAAGATACCCCGCCCCGTCAGGCGCATGGCGCCGAAGCCCAAGCGATTGACGAGGAGGTCACCGCCCAAGGAAAACGTGCCGGCGGCTGCCGCGTTCGGTCTAGCATCTTGGTCGGTCATGCGTCTCCCTTCCGTTTCGCATCGTACCGATTCTACCGCCGTGCCTTCCCACCGATGGGCGCGTAGCAACCAACCTGAAAGCGCCCACATGGCTCACATAGCCTTTAAAGGCAATACGGTTTAGATAAGGAGAACAACCGCTTCGCGAAAGGGTTTGGTCGGTTGAGGCCAGATACGATGGCTCGGGTTTTTGACCCCAAACTTGGACATCTTCCGTTTGACGACGCGAGGATTGCTGCGATTGCTTCTCGGGGGCAAGGGCCTCGAGGACACGTCGGATAATAGCTGTCGGTAAAGGCGCGGATGGTCCGCTGAGGCGGTGCGTTGAGCTTCCGGCGCCATCTCTCGAATGATGCGCAGCGTGTTGGTGAAGCTCATCCGGCTCGGTGGCAGCGCCACCGTTTGCGCCGCATCCGTCATGACGGCCCGGACTACGTAGTGGGCCACCAAAAGCCCGTAGGCTTCTTGAATGACGCCCACCGGCCTCTCGGAGCGCAAAGGCTTTTGGGGTTGGCGCTGGTGGGTCTTGATCTCATCGACGGCAAGCTCGAACTCCCAGCGGGCGTGGTAGGCAACGACGATCTCCTGAGCGGGGGCGAGATCCGGGTCCAGTAGCGAGGTGATCAAGCGATGTTCTATCCGATGGCCGGGGCGGTTAGGATCCTCCAGGGTGTAGTGGATCAGGCGCACCGTAACCGAGGTGAGTTCCCCTCTGCCTAGCTCCTCCTCATCCGGAGGGTGCCGCCTATGCAGAACGACCAGCTTGGTGCCATCGGCGAGCGTTGGAGTCTGAAGCGGTTTGACCGTAGCGGGCAGGCGCCCTAGCAGATGGGCTCCGCGGGCGAGCGCGCCTTTGACCATCTCGAAGCTGTGGAACCCGCGGTCCCACAACACCAGCATCCCGGCCCCCGCTCCGCGAGCGAGCAACCTGAGTCCGGCTGCGCGCTCGTCGAAATCGTGGGGCCACACCCCCGCCTCGCACACGGCGTGGGTCGAGCACTCGCTTATGGCGACTAGCCTGATCTGCGGCCAGGCGCTTTCGCCCCTCGGGGTGCGGCGCTTGCCGAAGGCCCTTACGTTTTCGGGCGTGTCGGGCACGTCCATGACCGTGGCGTCCAGAGCCATCAGGCGCAGCCCGAACAAGAACGCTTGGGGCGTCGAGGATGTGGCCAGAGGCTTGCACACCCGCCGGAAGAGTTCGACCAAAGGTCTGGCTCCCAGGCGGTAGCGAGCCTGGCACAGTGCCCCCTTGCTCACCCGCAGCGCGTCCGGGTCGCCCAGTAGCCATCGCATCCTGCTCACCAATCGAAAGAAGACGTGGGTGAGACAATCGTTCGAGTACAGGTTCATGGCTACGCACAACAGCAACACGGTTGAGGCCGGCAGCTTGCGAGCGCGCTTCTCGCGGGCGGCGCAGCGGTCAATGACCTCGGCCAAGATCGCCGGCCGGAGCACTCGGGCGAGAGTTTCGAGCGAGAGTTGCGTGCTCGGGGTGGCGTCCAGGCCGATCTGGCGTATCCTTAGTGCCATGCGCTGACTCCTTGGTGGTGAAGGTTGGTGGTGCTTCCTTCAGCCTACCAACAGAGTCAGCGTATTCGTTAACTAAACCGTATTGCCTTTAAAGGCGTACTTATGGGTTTCCCCTCAGTTGGTATCACGTACCGTTATCGCACGCAGGCAGTAGGTTAAGAAAGTACGACGCCGCATAGACTCTAGAAGCCTTCTCTGTCAAGCAGCGCGAAGAGGCAGACCTGGATGCGTTGAGCAACGTCTAAAGGAGCGCGGTAGGGGAGAGCCTGCATCCTGCCCACGTCTCGTTGTGGCTGTGTGAACCCGAGCTGCCACGGAGGGGAAGCCAAGGGTAAGAGTAGTTCGCCTCGCCCAACGCCTCGTCCATCCCTTCGGCGGTGTCCCGGTCCATCGAGGCCATCCAGTGGGAGCAGTGGTAAAGAGTGAGCTTTATGCTGGCGTGTCCAGCGAGGTGCTGAGCGTACTTCCGATGCGTGCACGAGTGAGCAGGATTGTGGAGGGGCTATGCCTCTGTTGATATCACTCTGATACCACCGGGAACGCAATACGCTGCAACACGCAGCAAAGTAGAGAAAGGAAACCCCCTTAGATATGAGGGATTTGCACCTCGTGCAAGCCCCAGCAACGCCTGAGTGATCACTCGTAATGAGCAGGAAAGCGGTTCGAGTACGCTCGTCGGCTCTCTAGTTTCCGTATAGGTACGCCGAATACCCGAGGTAGGGATCACCGAGGGACTGCGGGTGAGGACCTCACTACATCACCCGTACATCACCGAGGAGGGGCTCTTTCATCGGTCGATGGGCGGCGCGGCGCCGTATTCCTCCTCGCTTCCCGCAGACGAACCGAGTGGTGTGAATACCACAAGGGGCAAGCCGCCCGGCTGCGGTCTGTTCTAGAGGCTGCCGTAGCTCGACACGAGGAAGCTGCCGCAGCCCTGGAGAAGAGTTAGCGTGAGTGTCCGTCGCAGGCTTGAAAGGCTTGTGGCCTCCCCCTTACTCACCACCCGCCGCAATGACCCCACCGCAGCGACAGAGAAGCTCCTGTGGGACTTCACTGTCCGGGCGCTCGACGCAATGGCCCACGTGAGGCGCGCATCCATCGATGAGTCGCGATGGCGCTATTCCCTGGGGGCCTCCGGGATAAGCCGCCGTTCACGCTGGCGGGCTACGTGGCGGCGCTCTCCGCTCTGCGACACCCGGATGAGGGCGAGGCCCGCAAGCTTCTTGGCACCGTGGCGGTAGAGCGGGAGGCCGACGCACAGGAGCTCTGGGAATACGTAAACAGCTTCGCACGGTTTGCAAAGATGAGGGGGAGGGGGGTGCATAGCTGATGGCCCGATGTCGCGGAAACAAAGAGGATGGCAGCCCCTGTGAGCGCATAGTAGGGGCATCGCAGGACTACTGTTACAGCCATGATCCTGCCCGTGCTGACGAACGCCAGCGCAATGCTTCCAGAGGGGGTCGGGCGAAGGGTAACGGAGAGCTCGCCGACCTCAAGAAACACATCAAGGATCTCGCCAAAGATGTCTTGGCTGGCAAGGCCGACAGGGGGCGAGCGGCCGTCGCGAACCAGCTCTACAACACCCTGGATCAGGGCCATAGAGCAGGAGCGCAAGATGCGAGAGCTAGGAGAGCTGGCGGAACGCTTGGAGGCGTTGGAGGAAGTGCTGAAGGGAAGGAAGGCCCGATGAGCAAGAACTCTCTGCACAAGGCGTACGACCGGCTCACCCCCGAGGAGAGATTCCGCCTGGACGTCTTGGCAACGGCGCGAGGCGATCTCGAGGAGTCCGAGCGCCTCACGAGGACCTGCCAGCGGGAGCCCTACACCATGAACCACCGCGGTTACACGGGCCGCTGGACCGGAGCCTACGAGATAACCCTCCGGATGTACATAGCGGTAAACAACGAACTGACAAAGCTGCAGATGATAGACGCCGTTCGGGAGCTCGTCCCCTACTCCCAAACCCTCTCCCACAACATGATCCTCGACAGCTACTTTAGCGGCCACGAGTCGGGGAGCCGCTACGCCTGGGACCGGGCGGACAAAGACGGCGAGCCTCCGGGATACGAGGAGGATATTGAGGAGTCAGAGGAGAACGCGGACCCAGCCACAGAAGCCGACATGGACGGCTTAGAGGCCACGGCCTGCGAGTACCTAGGGTTTCTCCCGGAGGTGCTGGACAGGCTGGAGCGCTCACTCGCCTCAGACGCCTTGAGCCTGTGGGCGGGCTTCTGCGTCTTCTGCGAGGAGTGCGTGGGCGTCGGGGCAGAGAAGGTCGTAGCGGTGGTCCTAGCGCCGGTTGCAGGCCGCATAGAGGCCCTTGAGACCCGTGCGGAGCGCCTGGGGCTCGAGGCTGACCCAGAGACCGTCGAAGAGGTACGCGACGGTCTCAGAGAGAGCTGGCGCGTTGTCGAAGAGAGAGGCGTGTAGGTGTGTTCGCAGGGGATGACTGATGGCGAGAACTACCGCGACCTCCTCACGCGCCTTTCTACGGCGCTCGCAATGACAGAGGCTGCATACCTCGAGGTCAGGCGTCGGAGGGATCTCTAGCTAGCTGGAGCGTTTCCCTTCCACGCAGTCCGGTGAATAGAGTAGTCTCGCCCCCTGGATAGAAGCCAGCCTTACGCACAGGCATAATTGGTGTGCGTGTGCAGCTGGAGGGCTGAGGAGCCTTCTTCTAGAGTACGGGAGCATCAACATGACGACCGCGGATAACACTGCCCAACAGCCTAGCGGCGCTGCTCGCGAAGGTCTGCTCGCCCGGCATCCGCTGGTCTTCTTCCTCATCGCCTACGCTGGCTCATGGCTCTTGGAGGTACCGATTGCGCTCTCCGCAACTGGTACTGGCCTCCTGCCATTTACTATTCCTCGACCTTTGCTAGCGTTGGCGATTGCCGCTGCTACTTTTCTGGGCCCTACCTTATGGCGTTCATCATGACGGGCATAACCGAAGGGAGGATAGGCATACGCCGCTTGCTGCGTCGGTACGTGCTGTGGCGGGTGGTATTTCGGTGGTACCTGTTCGTTCTCCTGGTCATCCCTGCTATTGAGGTGCTCGGCGCGATCGTCGTGCCTGGGCCCTGGCATCGTTTCAATCGCTTACTCTCTCATTGGTGCTTACCTATCCCGTTGCCTTTGTGTCTACGTTCATCCTCGGAGGGCCACTGGGCGAAGAGCCCGGCTGGCGCGGTTTTGCACTACCCTGCTTGCAGCCGTTGCGTGGTCCTTTGGTCGGAAGCGTCATCCTGGGGATACTGTGGGCCTTGTGGCACCTACCCCTGTTTTGGAGTGGGGTTTGGACACCGCCCACCATTCCCAACATCGTCATGTTTATCCTGATGATCACCGGCCTCACCATTATCATGACGTGGGTCTTCAACAACGCGAAGGGCAGCCTGTTCATCACCATGTTGATGCACGCGTCCTTTAACACGTTTGCTAATAAGATAGTGGCGCCACTCTTTCCCGCTCCGATCCTGAGCAAGTACGGACTTTTGCCAGAGCTGGTCGGCTTTGGGGCAACGGCGCTGGTGCTCATCGTTGTGACGCGAGGCCGCCTAGGCTACCAGCACTACCGGCAAGAAGTACTCGATCGGGCTACAGCCCCAACGTGAGGATGAGTTTCCGAGAAACCCTTAATACCGGAAGCCCAGTTTCCGAGAACGCTCCCTACCAGAAGCGCTTCGCCGTATAACATCCTATCTACCAAGGTAATCTGTCATCAAAATCGGGGCCAATAGCGGTTCGCGCAAAGACCGAGCGCTGCACGACCAGGCCCCACTCTGATAGGGTCAGGACCGCCCTAATTGTGCACAGCGAACATCCAGAGCGTTGCTAGGCAAAGGTAAGCCCCGACCCGGCGGATGAAGAGACCGGGCCGAGGCTAGCGAAGCTGGGCGGGGCGTGCTGTAAGGAGGTAGAGTTGAGCAAAGCTTGCCCCGCAGATACTTGCTACGCTACCGCTCTTTTATAGGTATACGGACGGGGCGGCGCTTTCGTTCACCCTAGCCTAGTCTGCCCCTAAAGAGCGCAACGTCGGCAGGGGACGGCAGCAAGAGAGCTTAGGGCATCGGGGCGGGGCAAAGTGAAGGGCCGGAGCTACGTCAAGGATACCCTGGCGCGATTACCCAGCGCCGGTGGCGTAGAATGTGCCGAAGCCGAACGGGAGGTGGCGATGGAACGGGAAGATGCCGAGTTCAGGGCGGCGAACGAGCGGATAGAGACGTTGGCCGAGGAGCTGCGCAAGGCGGAGTTGGTTCGCGACAGACTCGAAGATCTCACTCGGCTCATGGGCTCCTACCCGGAAGGCCACGACATGCGGACGCGCCTGGAGGACCTCCGTGTGGATCGGGCTCTTGAGGGGGTTAACGAAGACATCCGGCTTCTGACCGACGCCCTACAACACCCGCGCGGTACCTGAGGAGGTCGTTGCCATCTTCATCTCGAAATCGACCTCTTTCAAGACCGCTTCCAGTTAGTCCACGGTCTTAGTTCGGCCTTCTGGGCTTGGCCGCCGCAGTGCGTCCGCCAACCACGCACGACAGACCTCGTTGTCAATGCTCAAGAACTTCAGTCTCCATTCTTTTCTGCGATGCACCCTTATAAAGCCTCTCCACTGAGATAGGCAGAAGGGCCGGGTCTCCGCGGAGATCCGGCCCTTCAGGCATCTATGCGGCTATCGACCGGTAACCTTACCGGCTAGAGCCTGGAGACGTTCTCCGCCTGCAGACCTTTCCTGCCCTGGGTCGCCTCGAAAGAGACCTTGGCACCCTCATCGAGGCTCTTGAAGCCGTTGCCGACTATACCGCTGTGGTGCACGAAAACGTCCTCGCCACCCTCGTCCGGGGAGATAAAGCCGTAGCCCTTCTCGTCGTTGAACCACTTTACCGTTCCTTGGGCCATATCTGGAGCCCACCTTTCTTTACTGGGGCTCCACCGCAACAAAAAAACCGCTCCTCTCGTTGAGGGCGGCGCTTCTCACTCACCATAAAACCCACATCTAACTACTGCATCCTTACTATACCACAAGCAAGACAGGAGCCCTTCAGAGCCCCGGCCCAGTTCGTGCCAAGGTCCGGCCGGGACGGAGGGGGGAAGCCCCGGTCGGACTTTGGACTACCTGAATGTAACATCCTGGCCTTTAAGCGTTGTTAATATCCGTTGTAGTGCCTTTACAGCACATTTCGATGGGGGCAGATGTGTGCTTTGATGCGGCGACGGAGGGGGAAGGGGGAGCGCCAACCCCACGCTCCCCCATTCTGTGAAGGTCAGCGTGAGGGGCTCGCCGCGCAACGGCGGCACCGGTAGGCAGGCTTCTCTCTCCTCGCCGTACTCATCTATATAGCCGACGAATACCCAGCCTTCGAGGCAACAGCACGGACGCTCCAGGCAGGCGTAGTGAGCCTCTACGATGTCGTCATCGGGGTCGTGGGGGTGTACCCTAGTCGTGTCCACAGTCTCTAGTCCTTTGTGGCCTGATGGGCGGGCCGCAATAAGGATCACAGGAGAAGGCACCTCAGAGAGAGGCTTGAGGGACCAGGCCATCCAGCCTGGAGCGGTTTGCTGAAGGAAAGTGCCCGAGAATCGCGATGCTATGCAAGATAACGCCCGACTCCTCAGGGCTCCCTCGGTATGAAGACCGCTCTAAGTTTCTTCGGATACATCCGATAACTCATCCGATGGTCACACGTAAGTATCTCCTCGCCCCACTGTTGTTGCTGGTTCTTTGCCTGCTTTCGCCGTCTTCTTGCGCGGGGCTGGAGTTACTCACAGACGGTTCCCGGGGCGGCCCTGGCCCACCGCCTTCTGGCTCTCTATCCGTAAGCTTCATCGATGTCGGACAGGGAGACGCGGTGCTGGTGCAGGCCGGTGGCGAGAGCTATCTCATCGATGCGGGACGGCCGGAGGAGGGGCCGAACGTGGTGGATTTCTTGCGCAGCAGGGGCATCGATTCCCTCGACGGTATCGTGGTGAGTAACCCGGACGCGGACCACATCGGCGGCTTCCTCGACGTGTTCGACGCCTTCCCGGTGCAGAAGGTCTACGTCTCGGGGGATCCCAACAACACCCTGACGTACAACACCTTCTTGCGCGGCGTACGCGACGAGGGAGCAAGAACCGAGGTCTTGCGGACCGGCGCGTTGATGGACTGGGGAGGGGTGCGGGCCGACGTCATAGCTCCGCCTACGGAAGCCGAGGGCGGTCTGTTCTCCGAGATCAACGACAACTCCGTTGCCATCCTCTTGACCTACGGCACGGCCCGCATCCTGCTCGCAGGCGACGCCGAGGCGAACGAGGAGGAGTACATGGCGAACGGTCCTTACACCGGTCCCCTGACGATTTTGAAGGTGACCCACCACGGCTCCAACACCTCATCGACCCCGCTGTTTCTCAGCCGCTTTCCGCCCAAGGTGGCCGTCATCCAGTGCGGTGCGGACAACCCCTACGGACATCCCACGCCAGAGACCCTCGACAGGTTGCAGAGGGTGGGCGCAAAGGTCTTCCGCAACGACGAGGACGGGGATGTGATCGCCACCATAAAGGACCAGGAACTGCAGGTGGCCACAACGAAACGTTGATGAGCGCGACTCCACCTACGTCCGGCTAAAGCTGTGGCGCTTGAGAACCGAGAATGTTGCTGTATTGTTACCCTTGTAGGGTATCGAGAAGGAGGAGAGATATGGTCAACTTCAATCGCGTCGTACTGGCCGGTAACCTGACCAGAGATCCAGAATTGCGTTTCACCAACGACGGAATACCGGTCTGCTCTTTCGGGCTGGCCGTCAACCGGGTGAGGTCGCGCAGCGAGGAGGTCGACTTCTTCAATATCACCGCCTGGCGCGAGCTCGGCGAGACCGTCGCCAACTACAAGAAGAAGGGCGACCCCATCCTCCTCGAAGGGCGTCTGCAGTACCGTACCTGGGAGGCCCAGGACGGCTCCAAGCGGAGTGCCGTCGACGTCGTCGCTGACAGACGTGCAATTCCTCGGCAGCAGGGGCGACGCGGAGGACGGTGCTTCTTCCGGCGGTGGTGGACAGGCCCGCCGCGGAGGGGGGCGCGGCGGCAGGCGCGAAGAGGTGGAGATCGATGAAACCGACTTTGAGGATATACCATTCTAGTCATTTTGATACTTGAATCACAAAAACATGTAAAGGGTGCGGCCTGACCAAGAAAACTCTGTGAGTTCTATGTTTCCGCGACCAATCGGGACCGCCGTTGGGGAAAGTGCAAGCTTTGTGTCAGGACGCGCGCGCAGAAGTACCGGCGTGAACACTTAGAGCAGAACGCCCAGCTTGAGAAAGCCAGGGCGAACCTGCCCCATCGGATCGAAGCACGCCGAAAGTACCAGGAAGAACACAAAGAAGAGATATCCGAGTACAAGAAGAAATGGGCGGTTGAGTACAGACATTCTCTCGTAGTCACTTGCTGATACTATCCATCTTTGGTTCCGCCGGTACCGCTAGTTCTGGTTCCCAGTGGTGAACCGCGCGGCGGACATGGCTGGCCATCAGGCGTTCGGCGTCGGCGGCGCGGCCTTCGCGGACGGCTTTGAGGACCCCGCGGTGCTCGGAGGCATCCGTGCGCTGCCAGTCGGGCTCCGCGCTTCGCCTGAAGAGGAGACGGCGGCCGACTTCCACGAGCCAGAGGGATGCGATCACCCGCACGAGCTCTTCGTTGCCCGAGGCCCGCGCGAGCGCGATGTGGAACCTTCGGCTCGCATCGTGCGCTTCGATTCCGTCGCGGGCCTCCTCCTCGTCCGCGATGGCCTCTCTCATGAGGTCGAGATCCCGCCCCGTTCTGCGCTCCGCGGCCAGCGCCGCGATGCCTGGCTCCAGAATGGCCCTTACCTCCAATCGGCGTAGCACCGCATCAAGCCCCAAGTCCGCGACCCTGAAGCCGCGGTTGGAGTGGAAGTCCACCAGGCCTTCGCCCGCGAGCCGCCGCAGGGCCTCGCGCACGGGGGTGCGTGAGATCCCAAGCCTCTCCGCCAACTCTACCTGCCCGAGCCGCGCCCCCTGCGGAACCTCGCCACCAAGCACGTATCCTCTTATCCGCTCGTAGGCAAGGTCCGCCACGGAGTCGACCCGGATCGGGTCGCTTCCTCCTGACAAACGTGGAGACGGTTCCATCATCCGATCATAGCCCGTGTGGATACATTATGCAATCTATCCGAACAGTTCGAGCGAGTGGCCCAGAAGTAAGGACAGGCCGCCCGGCGACCGGTCATTCGCCGCCTCGGCGTTGTTGCCGCCCCTGGCCGCTGCTCACCGACCCCAATGAAGCGTGTCTTGACACGAACGCTGTTTTTGGATAATGTATCCAATACGAAAGGAGTTGGAATGGGAAGAAGGGTAAGGATTCTGCGCGAAGGCGGGCCTGCGTGGGGCAGGCTCGAGGGGGGAGAGGTTATCCTGGAAGGGGGGGGACGGGTCTCTGAGGCGGAGGCCGAGTATCTGGCGCCGGTGGAACCGACCAAGATCCTCGCGGTCCATCTGACCTACCGCAGCCGAGTAGACGAGTATGCTGCGCGGACGCCGCCGCAGCCGTCGTACTTCGTCAAGCCTTCCACGACCCTGAACGGGCACCGCGGTGTGATCAGGCGCCCGCGGGGGACGAAGTTCCTCAACTACGAGGGAGAGTTGGCGGTCATCGTCGGACGCCGGATGAAGGGGGTCTCGGAAGAGGATGCCCTATCTTACGTGGGCGGATACACGTGTGCCAACGACGTGGGGTTGCACGATTTCAGGCATGCGGACAGGGGTTCTATGTTGCGCGTCAAGGGGCAGGACGGGTTCTTGCCCCTCGGTCCCGAGGTGGTCTCGGCTGACGAGTTCGATCCCACGGATTTCCGGCTTCGGACCTATCTCAACGGAGAGGTGGTACAGGAGGGGGGATCTGACGATTTGATCTTCCCCGTCGCCTACCAGCTGGCCGACCTGTGCCGCCTGATCACGCTGGAGCCCGGTGACGTGGTCCTGACCGGAACGCCCGCGAACTCGAGGCCGATGGAGCCGGGCGACGTGGTCGAGGTGGAGATCGACGGCATCGGACGCCTGACGAATACCGTCGAGGAGTGGGACGTGGACCTCTCCGGCCCCGGCGAGCAGCCCGAGACTTCGGCCAATACCCTGCACGTCGCCCTCGCCGTCCCGGAGGAGGAGGCCGAGAGGATGGTCTCGGAGGGCGGCGGGTGAAACCCGTACTGGTCCGCCAGCACGAGGAGATGACGCCGCCAGGCCTGCTGGTCGAGTGGCTGGAGGACCGCGGCATCCCCTTTGAGGTGCACTATTCCTACAAAGACGGGTCGGTCCCTGATCCATCGGACTATTCGTTCGTGGCTTCGCTGGGTTCTCCGTACGGTCCCAACGACACGCACGAGCCCGGGGTCGTGGAGGAGTTGGAGTTGGTCGGGGCCGCGGTAGAGAGAGATATCCCCGTGCTCGGGCTGTGCTTCGGCGGCGAGGTGCTCTCCGCCGTGCTTGGCGGGCGTGTAGAGCGGGCGCCGGCGCCGGAGCTTGGCTGGCGAGAGATCGAGACTGACGATCCGGTTGCGATCCCCGCCGGTCCCTGGCTGGAGTGGCACTACGAGCGCTTCACGACGCCGCCGGGCGCCATAGAGGTGGCGCGCACGGCCGACGCCGTGCAGGCGTTCCGGCTCGGGCCACACGTGGGAGTCCAGTTCCACCCGGAGAGCACCGTCGAGATCGTCGCAGGTTGGGCGGACGCGGATACCGAGAATCTGGCGAAGCTCGGTATCGTAGAAGGCAGAGATCTTCTTGCCATCTCGTCAGAGCGGGAGGACGCGGCCAGGGAGGCCGCCTTCCGCCTCTTCGATGCTTTTCTGGCGGGGACCGCAACACACCGATCTGGGAACTTAGCCGGTGGCGCCGGCGGAAAGGAGTAGTCGTGGTCCAGAAAGAGGAACTCGTGGCCAGGCCGCCCGAGCTGTCCGACGAGTCCGTCACGTGCGTGAGGGTGCTTTACCCCGACTTGCACGGCGTGGCGCGGGGCAAAGACGTACCTATAGGGGAGTTCGAGCGTGCGATCGAACACGGGCTCGCGTTCTGTTCGGCGGTCATGGGGACCGATCTTCGCCACACCCCGGTCGTGGGCGGCGAGGAGGGATACCCCGACCTGATCGCCTTCCCCGACCTCTCGACGATGACCCTCGTCCCCTGGGAACCAGGCATGGCGTGCTGCATCGCCGACCTGTACCCGGTCGGTGAACACCCCCCGCCCGCCGACCCGCGAGGCGCCGTGCGCCGCGCCGTCGCCGGCTTCGAAGAGCTGGGTTACGCACCTGTCGTGGGACCCGAACTCGAGTTCTTCCTGTGCGAGCGGGACCCGGAGGCGCCTGGCGGCGTCAGGCGCTACGTGGACAACTTGAGCATGGTCTACACCGTAGGCCCGCAGGCCGACCCCCGTGGCGTGGTGCGTGAGATCGCGGAAGCGCTCTCGAACGTCGGCATGGGGACGTTCGCGGCCAACCACGAGTTCATGAACTCGCAGTACGAGATCAACCTGCAGCACGCGCCCGCGTTGACGGCCGCCGACCGAGCTTTCCGTCTGAAGTGCGCCGTAAAGGACGTCGCCGCGATCCACGGCCTGATCGCCACCTTCATGGGTAAACCGTTCAACGATCAGGGCGGCTCGGGGTTCCACTTCCACTTCTCGCTCGACCGCGACGGCAACAACGCCTTCGCCGACGAGTCCAACCCCGACGGCGTCTCCGAAGAGTTCCGCCACTTCACGGCCGGCATCTTGGCCCACGCCCGGGCGCTGACGGCGTTCCTCAACCCGACCATAAACGCGTACCGGCGGCTCGTCCCCGACTCGCTGGCGCCGACACACGCCAACTGGGGCTGGGACAACCGCACGGCCTTCGTCCGCGTACCGCCCGAGCGGGGAGGAGCCACGCGGGTCGAGGTCCGCGTGGGCGACGGCAGCGCCAATCCTTACCTCGCCGCCGCAGCGATCCTGTTCGCCGGGCTGCACGGTGTGCGCGAGAAGCTGCCGCTCGGCCCGCCCGTTGGCGGCGACGCCTATACCCTGGCTGAAGAGGAGGCAGGTGGGCAATTGCCAGACTCCCTCAGTGATGCTCTCGACGCGCTGGAAGCTGACGGAGTGCTGCGCGAGGCGATGGGACCGCAGATCGTCGACACGTTCCTCACCATGAAGCGGTTCGAGGTAGAGCGCCACCGCACGTGGGTGTCGGACTGGGAGATCGACGAGTACCTGCATCACCTCTAGGAGGCCGACGATGACCGACGCGACCGTGCCGCTCGAGGAGATAGACCTCTCCAGCCACGACGCCTTCGCCGAGCGGGTACCCCACGAATGGTTCCGCACCTTGCGCCACGAAGACCCCGTACACTTTAACCCCGAGCCCGACGGTCCCGGCTTCTATGCCGTAACCCGTTACGAGGATATCCGGGCCGTGCACCGCAACTTTATGGTGTACTCCTCAGAGGTCGGCGGGACCTCGCTGGAGGATCTGGACCAGGACCAGATCGAAGCCCGCAAGTCCATGATCGACACCGACCCGCCGCGCCACACTGAGCTCAGGAAGCTGATCGCACGCCGCTTCACCTCCCGCGCCGTTATGGTGTGGGAAGAAGCCGTACGAACGGTCTGCGACCGGGTCCTGACCGAAGCGTTGCCCAAGGGCGAGTTCGACTTCGTGGAGGAGATCTCCTCGGAGATCCCCATGCAGGTCTTCGCCGAGATCCTGGGCGTGCCGCAGGAAGACCGCCGCTACATCGTGGAGATGGGCGACCGTATCCTCGGCAACCAGGACCCCGAGTACGCGCAACCCGTCGACGACGCCCACAGGCTGCTGCCGTTCTCCAGCCCCGTCGCGCAGGAGATGTTCGAGTTCGGACGCAAGGTGGCCGACGCGCGCCGCAAGAACCCCCGCGACGACATCATCTCGCTGCTCGTCGAGGAGAATCTCACGCAGCGGGAGTTCGACGTCTACTTCGTGCTGCTCGCCACCGCGGGCAACGAGACGACTCGGCACACCATCAGCCACGGGCTCTTGGCGCTTATGGACTACCCCGACCAACTCGAACGCCTCCGCCGCGACCCGTCCCTGTACAAACTGGCCGCAGACGAGATGCTCCGCTGGGCGACGGCCGTACACTACTTCCGGCGCACCACGACAGAGGACACCGAGCTTGCGGGGACCGGGATCCCGGCCGGCTCGAAGGTGACGACCTGGCTCGTCTCGGGCGACCGCGACGAGGAGGTCTTCGAAAGCCCCGACACCTTCGACGTAGGCCGCGAGCCGAACAAGCACATGGCGTTCGGGCCCGGCGGCATCCACCATTGTCTGGGCGCGCACCTGGCGCGCCTGGAGGTCCGCATCGCCTTCGAGGAGATGCTGAAACGCGTCGATGGCTTCGAACTAACCGGATCGCCCGAGCGCCTGCGCTCCAATTTCTTCAACGGCATCAAACGCCTACCCGTGCGGGTTACCCAATGATCTCGCTGCGCAGGATAGACCACGTGAGCCTGCGCGTGACCGACGTGGAAGACGCTTCCCGCCGCTGGTGCACCCAGTTCGGCCTCGTAGAACGCGAGCGCAACGCCCGCCGCGTCCGCCTGGCCTGCGACGACGAGCCCTACTCTCTGGAGCTGGTCGCCGCCGAAGCCCCTGGCATCGAGCACGTGGCCTACGAGCTGCGACGCTCGTGCACACCCGACGACGCCAGGAGCCACTTCGAAGATCTCGGCGTCGACTACGAGGAGCGAGATAGCGGACTGGAAGTAGTGGACCCCGAAGGGAACAGAGTCCGCGTCCTGCCCTACAGGGAACCTGAGTTGCGCTGGACGGCGCATGCGCGGCCTGCGAAGGATCAGACGGTCGGGCATCCGCGCAAGCTCGGGCACGTCAACTTCCTTACCGGTGAGATCTCACGCGGGGTCGAGTTCTACACGCGCGTGCTCGGCATGCGGGTAACGGACTGGCTCGGCGACGGGGGCGTATGGTTCCATATCAATAGCGACCACCACGTTATGGCGCTCGTGGACAAGGGCTACAGCCATCTGCACCACCTCGCGTTCGACGTGGTGGACATCGGGCAGATGAGGGTGGCGCTCGACCATCTCGGAAGGCACGGACGCTGGCTCGGCTGGGGACCGGCGCGCCACGGCATAGGCGGGAACATCGCCTCCTATGTGCGCATCGTCGAGGAAGAGTGTTTCGTGGAGCTGTACTGCGACATGGAGCAGCTGGAGGCCGGGCACGAGTCGCGCCGCTGGCCGGATAACCGCTACTCTTCCAACACGTGGGGGCCTCTGCCCCCGAGGTCCTACTTCCGCTTCGACGCTGCGGCCGTCGCCTCCGAGCGCGAGAGCCTGGAGATGCTGGGAAGGCCGCTCCCCGAGGAGGTCAACGCATGAGGTTGCAGGGTTATTCGGTTCCGCGTACCAGCACAGGACGGGCGAGCCTGGTGCCGCCACCGCCGTGGCATTACGTCGGGGACTTCCTGGTCGTGGACTACTGGGCAGACCCCGACGCCGTCAGGGCCGTGCTGCCGGAGGGGCTGGATCCGCATCCCGATCCCGGGCCGTTGCGCCGCCGTCTGCGCCGACTGGCAGTCGTGCTCCGAGGACGGCGATGAGCTGATCGACCCGATAAGGTCCCACTACCGCGAGTTTTTTATCGTGGTCAATGCGCTTCTCGACGGCGAAGAGGTCACGACCTGCCCGTTCATCTGGGTGGACCAGGACTTCGCGTTGGCGCGGGGTTGGATCCAGGGTTTCCCCAAGAAACTCGGCTCCATCTGGATGACCCGCACCTTCGGCGTAGGGGGTCCTGCCGACCCCGGCCTGCGTCCCGGCGGTCGCCACGGCGCGACTTGCTCGGCCCGTGGCCGCGCCATCGCCGACATGACCGTCACCATCGAGGGCGAGAGCGAGGAGGGGCCGCGCCACAACGCCCCGCCCATCATCAACGTCCGTCACTTCCCGCGCCTCGCCGCCGGACGACACGACGACCCGCAGGTGCACGAGCTCGTCCGCGCGGTCAGCCGAGACCGCATCGGCTCGAAGGTGGTAGGAGGTCCCGCAACCCTTACGCTGCACCCAGCCCCCGGTGAGGAGCACGACACACTGGCGCCAGTAGAGATCGACCGCGGCTACCGCTTTACCTTCGGCTACACAGTGGACGACCTCGAGACCGTAAAGGAGCTCGTATGACCACCGTTATGGACCGGATCGAGGTCGCAGGCGTAGACGTTTCCCCAGACCACTATATCGGGGGCGAACGCGTCGCGAGTGAACGGCGCTTCGAGGACATCTCGCCCATCGATGCCGAGGTTATAGGTGAGGTCTCGCGCGCCTCGGAGGCCGACGTCGACAAGGCCGTGCGCGCCGCGCACGACGCCTTCCCCGACTGGGCGGACCTCGGTCCAGCCGGCCGCGCACCGTATCTGCGCCGTCTCGGCGACCTCATCGACGAGAACATCGACAGGCTCGCGGCCGTCGAGAACATGGATATGGCCATGCTGTTACGCTCGCTGCGCGCCCGTGTGATCTCGCGTGGGGCGCGCAACTACCGGTCTTACGCCGACCTCGCCGTCGCCTACGAGGAGCGCGACTGGCGTTCGCAGGGTACGTGGAATCGCGTGCAGCGCATGCCTGCGGGGCCTGCGGCCGTGATCACACCGTGGAACGCCCCGTTTATGCTCTCCACCTGGAAGACCGCCCCGGCCCTCGCGGCGGGCTGTACGGTCGTCCTCAAACCAGCCGAGTGGTCGCCGCTCTCGTGCTCGCTCCTGGCTGACCTTTTCGCAGAAGCAGACTTTCCGCCGGGCGTCTTCAACGTCGTCCAGGGGATGGGAGAGGAGGCCGGCGCCGCGCTCGTCGCGCATCCTTTGTTGCGGCGCGTCTCTTTCACCGGCTCACCCGAGACGGGGCGTCTGATCGGGGTCTCCGCAGCAAGAAACCTGGTCCCGTTCACCGCCGAGCTCGGCGGCAAGGGACCCCTCGTCGTCTTCGAGGACGCCGACCTCGACGCCGCCGCCGCAAAAGCGGCGGGCCAGTACGACGACGGCGGCCAGGTGTGTCTCGCGGGCACCCGCATCCTGGTCCAGGAGTCCGTGCGCGAGCCGTTTTTGGAGCGTTTCCATGCTGCGGTCGACGAGCACGTACTAGGAGATCCTCGCGAGGACGAGACGACGGTCTCGCCCCTGATCCACCCCGACCACCTCGCGCGCGTGGAGGGCTTCGTCGATCGCGCCCGCGAGAGCGGGCAGAAGATAGTACGCGGCGGACGCCGCTCTGACGCCGGGCCGCTGTTCTACGAGCCAACCCTTATAGAGCCGACCTCCAACGACGCCGAGGTGGTGCAGTACGAGGTCTTCGGCCCCGTCCTGACCTTCCAGACCTTCGCCGACGAAGACGAGGCGGTCGCCCTCGCCAACTCTACGCCCTACGGTCTCTCCGGCATCGTGTACACGGGCTCGATGGGCCGCGCCGACCGTGTCGGGCGCCGAATACGCGCCGGCGTGGTCTGGGTCAACACCTTCCTCGTCCGCGACCTGACGGCGCCCTTTGGGGGCATGGGTATCTCCGGCATAGGACGCGAGGGCGGAGACTACGCCCTGGATTTCTACTCGGACCTGAAGACGCTCCAGGTTCTCGACGGTAGCGTGGGATGAGAACAGGCGCCACGCCAGGCGAGACCGTCTCCGACGAAACAATCCTGGAGGCGGTCGCCGCCGAGGCCGGCTGGATGGAGGACCTCCTCGTCCGCCTCGTCGAAGCGCCGACCACCCTCGGGGACGAAGAGGACGGGCAGCGGATCATGGAACAGGCCTTCTCCGACTGCGGCCTCGAACCACGCAGCGTCTACCTGGACGCCGACACGCTTCGTGGCGCCGAAGGCGCCTCACCGTTTTCGTGGGATGTGGAGGGCAAGCGCAACGTCGTCGCGGGCTGGTCGGCGCGCGGTAGCGGCGGACGTTCGCTCATCCTGAACGGCCACGTGGACGTCGTGCCGCCGGCCGCGGAGGCGTTGTGGACCAACCCGCCGTTCCGGGCGGTGCGTGAGGGGGATTGGCTCTACGGCCGCGGCGCGGGAGACATGAAGGCCGGCCTCGCCGCCATGACCGGCGCGGTGCGGGCGCTCAAGAGGGCGGGTTACGTCCCTGCGGCGGACGTACAGCTGCAGTCCGTCGTGGAAGAGGAGTGCACGGGGCACGGGGCGTTGCAATGCTTGCTGGACGGGGCGCGGGCCGACGCTTGCGTCATTACCGAGCCGCATCCGGACCACATCACCGTCGCCCAGGTCGGCGTCCTGTGGTTCCACGTGGAGTTCTCTGGCGTCCCGGCGCACGCGGCGCGCGCCAGCCATCTCGGTTTCAACGCCATAGACGCCGCGGTGGAGGTGCTGGCGGCGCTCCGGCGACATGAGGCGTGGCTCAACGAGAACCCGCCGCCGCCGTTCGACGCGTTCGAGCACCCCATCAATCTGAACCCCGGTGTGATCTCCGGCGGCGACTGGCCCTCTACCGTTGCGGCGACGTGTACGCTCTCTTGCCGCATCGGGCTGTACCCGGGGCAAGGTCCGGAGGAGGCGCGCGCCGGGGTCGAGGCCGCCGTGGCCGAAGCCGTCGCCGCATCCCCGCGATTGGCGGAGAACCCGCCGCGCGTGCGCTACGACGGGTTCTCGTGCGAGGGCTCGGTCGTCGATGTGGATGGGCCGCTCGTCCAGACCCTATCGGGGGCGTACGCCCGGTTGCACGGGGAGCGTCCTCCGGCTCTCGCGACGACGGCCACGACGGATGCGCGCCATTTCATACGCATGGGGATACCCGCCGTCTGCTTCGGGCCGCGGGGGAAGGGGATCCACGGCATCGACGAGCGCGTCTCGCTGCGCTCCGTCGTCGAGTCCGCGCAGGTGCTCGGGCTCTTTGTAAGGGATTGGTGCGGGCTCGTCCCGGACCGGAAGGAGGAGAGCTGATGTCCACAGCCGAACCGAGCATCACCCCGCGACCGGGGACCACCGAGAGCTCCAAACTGCACCGGCGCGCCCTCGGGGTGCCGGACTTGATGTTCTTCATCATCGCGGCTTCGGCGCCCTTGACGGCGGTGGCCGGCGGCCAGGCCGCGACCTACCTCGTGACCGGCAACAGGGCCGTCGCGTTCATGTTCATACCCCTCGGGATCGTGCTCGCGTTGTTCACTGTCGGGTACGCGGCGATGAGCCGCTACATCGAGAACGCCGGGGCGTTTTATGCCTACGTCTCCAGGGGCCTCGGCCGGGTCTTTGGTATCGGGACTGCGTTCGTCGCACTCATCGCCTACAACAGCATGCAGATCGGGATCTACGGCCTCTTCGGGGTCGCGATGGGCGGCTTTATGGCAGGCTACCTCGGCGTGGACCTCCCCTGGTGGTTCTGGTGCCTCGTGGCCGGCGTCGTCATTGCGCTGCTCGGGGTGTTGCAGATCGACCTCAACGCCAAGGTGCTTGCCGTGATGCTCGGCCTCGAGGTGTTGATCGTAGCCCTCTTCGACTTCGCAATCCTTGGCGATCCCGGTCCGCAGGGGCTCACGTTGATCGGCTTCAGCCCGACCATAGCGTTCAGCGCCGCCGTAGGCGCAACGCTCACGTTCTGCGTCGCCTCGTTCGTCGGCTTCGAATCGGCGGCCATATATAGCGAGGAGTGTCGCGACCCCAGGCGCACGGTCGCCCGCGCGACCTACCTGGCCGTGGGCCTGATCGCCGTGTTCTACGCCCTCTCCAGCTGGCTGCTCGGCGTCGCGGCCGGACCGAATACCATAGTCAACCCCGAAGCCCTCGTTAAGGCCGGGTTCGAGACTGACGGCGCCCCCGACCCGACAACCGTGCTGTTTATCACAGGGGCCGAGCGGCTGGGTGAGATCTGGGGCACGGCGGCGGCGCTCCTGTTCGCCACGAGCCTTTTCGCGGCGCTCCTGTCGTTCCACAACGCTGTCGCCCGCTACGCCTTCGCCCTCGGCCGCGAGGGCGTGCTCCCTTCCGTCTTCGGCCGCGTCAACAGCCGCACCGGCGCGCCGTGGGTCGCCTCGCTGACGCAGTCCATCCTGGCGCTCACCGTCGTCCTCGTCTTCGCCATAGCCGCGGCCAACCCGGTGCTCACGCTGTTTACGTGGTTGACGAACCTGGGCGCCCTGGGCGTGCTACTCCTGATGGCGGCAACGTCCTTCGCAGTCGTAGGGTACTTCAGGCGGAGGCCGCAGGACGCGGTCGGAAGCTGGGCCGCTACTTGGGCGCCGGCGATCGCTGGCGTTCTGCTCCTGGTCCTGCTCGTGCTGGGCGTCGCCAACTTCAACGTCCTGATCACGGGCCTCACCGACGCGCCCATCGACACGATGACGATCGTGCTTCCCGTCATCCTCTTCGGGGGTGGGATCGTCGGCCTGATCGTGGGCGCCGTCCTGAAACGCAGCCGCCCCGACGTCTACGAGCGTATCGGCGGCGGCGCGGGCGTCGAGGAGTAAGGGAGAGCCGTGAGCCTACAGGGGCATGGCACGGACGCCGAGCACGAACGGGCCGGCCTCCCCGCTCTCGCCGACCGCGAGGGTGTTCTGGACGAACTCGAACGCGTAATCTGCGAGGCTTGGGAGTCATTCGACGCGCCGCGAACCGCCGAGCCGCAATTGGACGAGACCTTGATCGGACGCCTCGACGAGCCGCTCCCGGAGGAGTCCTGCGACGTAGAGGTGGCCCTCGGCGAAGCGGCGAGGGTCCTGGACGCCAGCATCTCGCCCTCCAGGCCGCTCTACCTCGGCTACATCGGCTCGACCGGCCTGGAGATAGGGGTGCTGGCCTCGGCGCTCATGGCGACCTACGACGCGAACCTGGCCGTCGCGGCCGGCGGGGCCGACCTAGTAGAGGAGCAGACCCTGCGCTGGGTCGCCGACTTCGTCGGCTTCCCATTCGCGGAAGGCGCGTTTACGAGCGGCGGCATGACCTCGACCCTTACGGCGCTCCTCGCGGCGCGGGAGCGGGCGCTGCCGGGATGCCGCGTCGACGGGCTCGGGGACCGCAAGGCTGCGGTGTATTGCTCCGCGGAGTCGCACCACTCCGTCGTCCGCGCAGTCGAGGTCTGCGGGCTGGGGAGCAGCGCCGTCCGGTCCATCCCGGTCGACGAAAAGCACCGCATGCGACCCGAAGCGCTGGAGAAAGCGCTGTCCAAAGACATAGCTGCGGGCGTCGTGGCCGTTGCCGTGGTGGCGACGGCCGGTACGACGCTCACGGGGGCGGTCGACCCGCTCGACGCGGTCGCGGACGTCTGCGACCGCCACGGCGTCTGGCTGCACGTCGACGGCGCGTACGGACTTCCCGGGGCTGCGGCGCCGTCTGCGGCGCCGCTGTTCGCCGGCTTGGAGCGCGCCGATTCTGCGACCATCGACGCCCACAAGTGGCTGGGAGTGCAGAAGAGCTGCAGCGTCGTTTTGCTGAGCGAGAGGGACAGACTAAGGGCGGCGTTCGGCCACGAGGAGCGCTACATGTTGCACGAGGGCGATGTAGCCAACCCGGTAGACCGTACGCTCGAGTACTCGCGCCCGTTCCGGTCCCTGCGGCTCTGGATGGCCTTCCGCGTATACGGCGCCGCCAGGTACCGCGCCTGGATCGAAGCCACCCTCGCCAACGCCCGCCTCCTCGCCGACTCCCTTCGCGAATCTCCCGAGTTCGAGCTCCTCCACGACCCTATGCTCTCCACCGTCTGCTTCCAACACGTTCCACCCGGCGCAGATGACATCGACGCGCACAACATCGAACTCGCCCGCGAGATGCAACGCGACGGGCGCGTGTTCCTCGCGCCGGCCACCGTCGACGGCCACGCCTGCCTGCGCGTGTGCTTCGTCAACTTCAGGACGACATCCGACGAGGTAGAGTTCGTGCTCACGGTGGCCGAAGAGCTCGGCCGTCGCCTGGCCCTGGGTTGACCCACGGCCAGCATTTCGGCGGTTCAACTAGCTCGTCTTCGATGCCCTCGTAGCGCTCGATGATGGCGGGACGGTGAGCGTCTCTATGGGGGAGGGATCCTCGCGCAGCGCCTCGACCTCAAGGCTCTCCATCTCTCCGCTTACCTCCCCGGTGTCAAGGTGACGTTTCGCAGGCGCTGGATGCAGAGGTATTCGGCGAGGATCAGCAACCCTATGTAGACGTAGTTCTCGAACCATCGGAACTCGATATCTTTGTGCCCACTAGTACGCTTATGATCAGCACCCCCGACTCCAGGGTCCCGATCTTCACGTCACCCTCGCTCAACCTCCTTGATGTCGAGTATCCTGAGTCGAATCGCCGTAGCCTTCTCTCTACTTCGACGTTGTATCGGGATGTAACCACAGCGAGACGTGTGTGGGCTGCATCGTCTCCTGCACCGCGTCCATCAGCTCATCGCCGAAGGTGTCCAGGTCGGTCTCATCACGCAGCTGGGCGGAGAAGGCTTCTAGAGTCTTCCTCGCGTCGTATATCCTGCGATAGAAGCGTCTATCTATGAAGGACTGGATGCGGCGCCTGAGGGGCATGAACAGCGCGGCGATCACTAGGGTGGAGACGACCACGCCCAGTGGCGGTTGCTCCTCCTGGCCAGTGAGCGCACCGAAGATCGCCTGGGTTGTCGCCACGCCCCCGGCGCTTGCGTGAAGGATCACTGACTGCTTCGGTGTGCATTCCCGTGCTTCGTTCAGCGGGCCCGGCGCCTCCTTTCTTCAGGAGCCCCGGCTTTAGTAACGGTCACAGCATACGCCCTGAAGGAGAGTCTAGGCATCCCTCAAATGCAGTATTTTCTACAGGTTTTTGGCGAACTTCCATGAGAAGGCACTGTTTGTCAAGGCTGACTTGGCGGCCCTAGATCGTTGTCGAGCGCAGCAGCAGACTGCTGACCAGCGCAGGATGAGATGGCTCGAGTCTTCCTCACCCCGCTGTGAGGTAGACTGAAAGAACGGGATGCACTACCGTCCCAGTATCGGGCTCTGTAAGGAGGCGACAGATGAACGAGCGACTGGAGAAGATGCGGGAGCTGGGGCAGGCGCCCTGGGTCGACGAGCTCTCGCGCGAGGACATAGAGAACGGCGGCCTCGAGCGGATGATAGAAGACGGCATCGTCGGCGTTACATCGAACCCGGCCATCTTCCAGAAGGCCATAGCAGGCTCGGATCTCTACGACGAGCAATTACACGAACTGGCTCAAAGAGAAGACGACCCCAAGCAGATATTCTGGGAGGTCGCCACGAAGGACATAAGGGACGCTTGCGACATCTTCACGCCCGTCCACGAGGAGACCGGGGGCAGGGACGGATTTATCTCCCTGGAGGTCCAGCCCGACATAGCCTACGACGCGGAGGCCACGGTCGAAGAGGCCACCCGGCTGCATGAGATAGTCGACAGACCCAACCTCTTCGTCAAGATACCGGCCACCTTGCCAGGGCTCGTTGCTATAGAGGAGATGATCTCCCGCGGCAAGTCCATAAACGTCACCCTGATCTTCTCCCTCGAACGCTACCGCGAAGTAGCCCGCGCCTACACCAGAGGCCTCCAAAGGCTCGTCGAGAACGGCGGAGATCCCTCCGGAGTGCATTCCGTGGCGAGCTTTTTCGTCTCCAGAATAGACACCGAGGCGGACCGGCAACTACAGGAGCTAGGGGCCGAGGACCTCGAAGGCGAACTCGCCATAGCCAACGCCAAGCTGGCCTACCAGATCTACAAACAAGTCTTCGGCGGCGCCAGATGGCGCAAGCTAGCCGAGAAGGGCGCCAACAGCCAGCGCCTCCTCTGGGCCTCGACCTCGACCAAGAACCCCGACTACCCCGACACCATCTACATCGACAACCTAGTCGGACCCGACACCGTCAACACCATGCCCAAGAAGACCATAGAAGCCGTTATGGACCACGCCGAGATAGAACCGACGCTCGAAGAGGGAGTCGAAGAAGCCAAGAGACTCCTGAAGCGCCTGAGAGAGGCCGGCCTCGACTACGAGGACGTAACCGACATCCTGGAGAAGGAAGGCATCCAGAAGTTCTCAGACCCCTTCAACGAGATGCTCGAAGAGATACAGAACAAGAGCCGCCAATTAGTAAGCTAGTCACCTAGCTCGCAGACGGCGGAGGTTCTCTTGAGAGGCAGTTTATGAAGGCAAACGATTCGCGGTCGAGCATAGGCGGCGAACCGAAACCAAAAAGCTGAAGTGCTGACAAGCGGAGGCGAAGCCGAAGCGTGCTGACTGGCTAGCGACGACCGGAGGGAGGAGCGAAATGGACATCGGAATCTACGGCATGGGGCGGATGGGCTTCAACATGGTGCGCCGGCTCGTCGACAGGGGCGACGAGCGTGTGATCGCGGGCAACCGCTCGTCGGGCAAGGTGGACGAGGCGGTCGAGCACGGGGCCGAGGGCGCCTATAGTGTGGAAGAGTTCGTAGGGATGCAGGAGTCTCCCAGGGTGCTATGGACCATGCTCCCTGCCGGGGACGTGACGGACAATATGATCCATCAGTTCATGGAGCTCGCCGACGAGGGAGACATCATCGTGGACGGGGCCAACTCCTACTTCAGGGACTCTGTGGCGAGGGCCAGGGAGGTCAGGAACGCGGGCTTGAGGTGGCTCGACGCCGGCGTGTCGGGAGGCGTCTGGGGCTACGACGTCGGCTACTGCACCATGATCGGGGGCGACGCCGACGCCTTCGAGCACGTCGAGCCAGCCTTCGAGACCCTCGCTCCGGAGAACGGCTACGCCTTTCTCGGGGACGCGGGCGCAGGACACTTCGCCAAGATGGTCCACAACGGCGTCGAGTACGGGATGCTTCAGGCCTACGCCGAAGGGTTCGAGATCCTCCAGAAGTCCCGCTACGACTACGACCTCAGGGCCCTCTCCAGCCTGTGGAACCAGGGGAGCGTCGTCCGTAGCTGGCTCCTCGAGCTCGCCGAGAGCGCCTTCGAGAAGGACGCCAACCTCGACAGCATCAGCGGCTACGTCGAGGACTCGGGCGAGGGACGCTGGACCGTGCTCGAAGCGATAGAAGAGGACGTACCGGCGAACGCCATAGCAGGCTCCCTCTTCGCCCGCTTCGCCTCCCGCCAGGACGACTCTTTCGCCATGAAGGTCATAGCCGCCCTGCGCGGCGAATTCGGCGGCCATGCGATAAAAGAAGCCGCCACAGAGCAAGAGAAGTAGCCAGGCGATGGCAGATACGCAGGTTCTGCAGAATATTCTGCGCGATGAGCAGAGGCTCCCGCGCGTACCCGAGCCCGGGGTCATGGTGATCTTCGGCGCTTCCGGGGACCTTGACCTCCCGCAAGCTGGTTCCAGCTCTCTACGACCTCGCCGCCCAGAGGAGGCTGCCGCTGGAGTTCGCGGTCGTCGGCATCTCGCGGACCGCAGATGAGCCACGAGGAGTTCAGGGACAGGCTCCGAAAGACACTGGAGGAGCAGCGCTCCGGGAGAGGTCTCCGACGACGTCTGGGAGTCTTTTTCGAACGGTATCTTCTACATGCCCGGCGACTCGAAGAAGGCGGAGACCTACGACGAACTCAAAGAACTCTTGAAGAGGCTGGATAGCGAGCGGGGGACGCAGGGGAACAGGGCCTTCTACCTCTCGTCTTCGCCCTCGCTCTTCCCCGCCATCGTGGAGAACCTGGGCGAGGCTGGATTGAACCAAGGCGAGGACGGCGGCTGGGCGAGACTGGTCGTAGAGAAGCCTTTCGGGCGGGATCTCAGGAGTGCCCAGGATCTCAACACCGAGCTCCAGCGGTACTTCGATGAGACCCAGATCTACCGCATCGACCACTACCTCGGCAAGGAGACGGTCCAGAACATCCTTGCCCTGAGGTTCGCCAACGGTATCTTCGAGCCGGTCTGGAACCAGCATTACGTCGACCACGTCCAGATCACGGTCGCCGAAGATATAGGCGTGGGCACCCGCGGGGCGTTCTACGAGGAAGCCGGCGCCATGCGCGACATCGTCCAGAACCACGTTATGCAGGTCCTCTGCCTTACGGCGATGGAGCCGCCCGTCACGTTCGACGCCGAGTCGGTGCGCGAGGAGAAGGTGAAGGTCCTCAAGGCGGTCCGTCCCATCCCCGAGGACGAGGTCGAGAACTACGCGGTGCGCGGGCAGTACGAGAGGGGCTGGGTGTGGGGTGAAGAGGTCCCCGGCTACCGCGAGGAGAAGAACGTCGACCCCGGGTCCGTGACCGAGACCTTCGTCGCGCTCAAAGTGTTCGTGGATAACTGGCGGTGGGCGAGGGTCCCTTTCTACATCAGGGCCGGCAAGCGGCTTCCGAAGAAGGCGACGGAGGTCGCCATCCAGTTCCACGCCTCGCCGCATACCCCCTTCGCCCACGACGATACCGAGGGCCTCGCGCCGAACGTGCTCGTCGTCCGAATCCAGCCAGATGAGGGCCTCTCCCTGAAGATCGGGGCCAAAGTCCCTGGTACCGGCTTCGAGGTCAGCTCGGTGAACATGGACCTGCTCTACGGTACGGCCTTCCTCGAAGAAGCCCCAGATGCCTACCAGCGGCTTCTCCTCGACCTGATGCTCGGCGACCCAACGCTGTTCATCCGGGCCGACGAGGCCGAAGGTGCCTGGAGGATACTCGACCCCGTGATGAGGCACTGGTCACAGAAGCGGGAAGTATCGTTCTATCCTGCCGGGACCTGGGGACCGGAGGAGGCCGACGCGCTTCTCGAGCGGGACGGAAGGGAGTGGAGGAGGCCGTGATCGGGGAGGCGCGCCAGGCCCCCGGCGGTGGAAGGATGAGCGTCGGGCAGATAGAGCGCGAGCTCGGCAAACTGCGCGCGAACGACGACGGGACGCTCGCCCTCCGCTCCAGCGTGCTCAACCTGATCGTGGTGACCGACGAGGAGTCGGCACAGGAGATCACCGCCTCGGTCTCGAAGCTGGCGGGCCGCCACCCCGCGCGGGCCGTGGTGTTTATCGCTGACCCCGAAGGCGAATCGAACGTGGACGTGCGGGCTCTCTGCCTTCTGCAACGTCAGGGGTGGCAGCAGCGCGCAGGTCTGCGCCGAGCAGGTGACGATACACGCCGAAGGTCTTCCGGCGAGGCACCTGGAGAGCCTCGCCGGGCCACTTCTCATTCCTGACCTCCCCGTATTCCTGTGGTACCCGGGCGGGTTCTCGCCCCGCTCTCTAGAGTTCGCGGCGATGGCCGATCTCGCGGACAGGGTCATCGTGGACTCGGCGGCCTCAGAGAACCACGAAGCCTGCCTGCGCGAGATAGCGGCCCTGATCGAAGACCCCGAGATGCCGGCCATCGGGGACCTGCAGTGGGTCGGGCTCTCGCCCTGGCGCTCGCTTTTGGCCGACACCTTCGGCGCCCCCGAGCGGGCGGGAGACCTCGAAAAGATCGAGAGGGCAGAGATTCTCTACGCGCCGGGCGGGGAGAACAGGGCACTGCTCCTCGTCGGCTGGCTCGCCTCCACCCTGGGATGGAAGCCCGAGAGCGCGAGCCGTAATGGTGGCGGCCAGAACATAGAGTTCTCCGGACCCTCGGGTCGGATCATCCGTCGTGCTCTCTCCCGATTCACCCGACGCCAGGCTGAGGCGCATCCGGCTGTACTCGGAGGAATACAGCTTCCAGGTCTCGCGCCACCGCGAGCTCTCCGACGCGAGGACTACCGTGATGCGGGGAGACGAACTGCTCGCCGAGCGCACCGTCCACCTCGGGCTCCTTCGACCTCGGGGTCCTGGTCGGGGAAGAGCTGCGCTATCGCGGGCGCGACGAAGCTTATGAACGATCTCTGCGTGCGGCCGTGGAGATACTCGACCTGTGAGCGTCCGCGTCTATAGTAGTCCAGAAGAGCTCTCCGCGGCCGCCGCGCGCGAGTTCACGGCCAGGGCCGAGGAGGCAATCGAGGAGCGCGGGCGTTTCGCCGTGGTGCTCGCGGGCGGCTCGACACCGGAGACCATGTACGGGATCCTGGCCCGCGACTACATGGACCGGATAGACTGGAGCAGGGTCTACGTCTTCTTTGGGGACGAGCGGAGCGTGCCCCCGCATCACGAGGACTCGAACCACAAGATGGCCAGCGAGGTGCTCCTCGACCACGTCCCGGTCGCGAACGTCCACAGGATGCGGGGCGAGCTGCCGCCGGATGAGGCGGCGGAGGCCTACGAAGAGGAGTTGCGGAAGTTCTTCCGGACCGATGATGTTCCACGGTTCGACCTGATCCTGCTAGGCATAGGCGCCGACGGCCACACGGCGAGCCTTTTCCCCGAGACCTCGGCTATAGAGGTCCACGACCGCTGGGTCGTGGCGAACCCCGTACTCAAGCTGGATACTACCCGCATCACGCTCACCGTCCCCGTCATAAACGCGGCGCGGGCCGTCATCTTTCTCGTCGCAGGCGAGGACAAGGCCGAAGCAATCAGTGAGATCCTCGAAGGCGACGCGGACCCACGCGCGTATCCTGCCGCCCTGATCCAACCCCAAGGCGGACCGGAATGGTTGCTCGACCAGATCCGCCGCATCATTGTTGGGCAGGGGGCGCTTCGCGAAGCGCCCTTAGAAAAACCGTTTCAGCGCGCCGACGGCGCCCTGTTTCCACGGCACCCTGTGCGAGACGCCAGAGGCGTTCTCGAACTTGCTCAGGTTGTCCAGGTACCAGCGGAAGTTGCGGATCAGGGCCTCCTTGTTGGAGAACTTCGGTGCGTAGTCTAGCTGTCTCTGTGCTTTCTCTATGGAGACGAAGGAGTCCTTGGAGGCGGTCTCGTAGACCCACTTGTAGAGGGGGGAGAGCTTCAGCCGGTCGAGGAGGCGCAACCCCCAGATGGCAGGCGCTGCGGGGAACCCGACCACCTTCTTGCCATGGCCCGCGTAGTCGAGGACCGCCTGGTAGTCCTCCTTCATCGTCGTGAACTCGCTGGCGCCGATGTTGAAGGTGTCGTCGACCTGCTCCTCGGGGAGGGTCATGGTCAGGGCTATCGCGTCGCAGAGGTCCTCGACGTCGAGTAGCTGGTAGCGGTTGTTCCCCGAGCCGATCATGGGGAAGTTGTGTCCGGTGTAAGCCCAGTCGTAGAGGAGCGCGAAGACGCCGAGGCGCTCGGGACCTACAAACGACTTGGGGCGGATTATCGGGACGGTCAGCCCCTTGGCGCGGTACTCCAGGCAGATCATCTCGGCCTGGATCTTGGCCTGCCCGTAAGGGCCTACGCCCTCCAGCCTGTCCGTCTCGTATAGGGGATGGTGGTCGGGTATCCCGTAGACGGCCGTCGAGGAGACGTGGATAAAGCGCTCTACGCCGTGGCGCACAGAGGCATCGAGGACGTTGCGGGTGCCCTCCACATCGGTGGTGTAGATGTCCTCGGGCGAGTAGAGGGGCAAGGCCGCCGCGGTGTGGACGACGAAGTCGGCGCCCTCTACGGCCCGGTTTACCAGGGCTTTGTTCCTGATGTCGCCTTTGATGACCTCGACCCGGTCGCGCTCGGGATAGTCGAACTCCTCCACGTCGAGGGAGGCCACGGCGTAGCCCCTGGAGAGGAGGTGCCTCGTGAGGTTGATCCCCAGAAATCCGGCCCCGCCGGTGATGAGAACTCTCTGCTGGTCCATAAGAGCGAATCTCCTTGTGCGTCCAAGAAACCATCGGGCAATGGCCCGCGCAAGCGGCGGATTTTAGCATTTCAGCACGCTCCGGCTAGCGCCTTCGCTTGTCAGCCCGGCGGCTTTGCCGCCTTGTCAGCAAGTCAGCCAGGGCTTGGGCAAGCTGAAATGCTGAAGTGCTGACTAGTCGCCTGGCGAAGCCTGGCGACGGGCTGAAATGCTTGCAATGAGGTTCAACCTCATTGCAACCTGCTCTAGTGGCGAGCTCAGTCCCCGCGACGGAAGAGGTTGGCGGCCTCGGTGCGGTTGCTCACCCCAAGCAGCTTGTAGGCGGCGCGCAGATGCTGCTTTATGGTCGACTCCGAGAGGTAAAGGCGCCTGCCTATCTCGGCGTTCGAGAGTCCCTCGACCACGTAACCCAAGATCTCCCTCTGGCGGACCGAGAGGGCGGCGAGGTCGCCGGATTGGTCATTGGTCAACACGTACCGAAGCAGCTCCCGTGGCGCGACGAGCTCCCCCCTGGCGGCCACCGCCAAAGCGCGCACGAGCTGGTCGGGCATCATCTCGGCGTGGACGAAACCGGAGGCTCCTGCCTGCAGCGCGTCGCGGGCGAGCGGCAGGTCCAGTTGGGGGCCGAAGACCACAATCGGTGGCGCATCCGGGCTCAACTCCTGGTAGAACTTCACACGCTCGGAGAGACCTTCGTGGCTGTTGGCGCAGAGTATGATGCAAGAGGGGACGTCCCTCGGCGGCTTGAGTCCCTGGTGAACCGTGGCCTGCTTCTCCAGGGCTCGCACGAGTCCGGCGCTCACGACCGAGCGGGGGCAGTCGACCCAGACCAGGCCCAGGGACCTGGGGCTGTCCTGCGGCTCACGCATCATGTCCGTGGCCCACGCGGCCAGGTGGGAATGGAGCATCCCCCACGCCGTGCATTACTTCTCTTGCGACCACCTCTCGTTGGTCCAGAAAACAGGTAGGAGCTTCTCGTAAGTGCCCGATCAGGTGCAGTCAACATGTTCGATCTGATATCCATCCTTGTGTAGGTTCCCGTGGCCACCTTTTCCGAGCCTACGGCCGCCATAGGTGCTAATACTTTCGGTTCATGGTCTGGCTATTCTATGCTGTCCGTGAGTGTAGCGCGCAAGTGCGCTGCCCGCCCTCCGCATCCCGAAGGGTGTTTCTGTGACCCTGAGCGATCACCCGATGGGGGCCCTAATGATTGTCGCTGCTCAAGAGGTTTATCCACAGTCCTTCTTCGGAGCCTTGAGAGCCTGCTGCAGCTCCTCGAGTAACTGCTGCTGCTCCCGAAGGTCTCGGTGAAGGCGTTGGACGTTCCGCTGATCCCCGGAGCGAGACAGGCGTTCACGCTCCAGGTCCGCACCCAAGGGCTGGCGTTCGCGATGCTTGTGCGTACGTCCCTCGCGCTTCAACTCCAGCTCCTCCGTGAGGTGTTGGAGTTCTCGCTCAGGCTCCAGGGACAGGTACTACCGCATTTGCTGTTTGACCTTCTTCTGCGCCTCCAGCCGTTGCCGACGCTCACGCTCGAGCTCGTCTAGCAGCATCCTGCGCTCCTCGTGCAGCAGCGAGGGTCGCTCGTGCTGATCGCGCAGTAGCTCGAAGCGCCCTCTCCGAGCTCTTCGGCCGTGCGCCCGTGTCGCCATGCACCTATGGCGACGACGCTAACGACGCCAAGGGCATCGATGCCGAGAAAGGGCGCATCCCCGAAAGCTTGTCCACGAACATCGTCTCCTTAAGAGAGGAGTCAGACCAGCGGCGTCTTGGCCTGAACGAGCCAAGAACGAGTCCAAAAGTATACCAAGAGTAAGCGATGGTGTGATTCCGCCGTTCCCCATACTCTCCGATATCTTTTCACTGCTTGGTGCCGGGTGTTAGTAGGGCGCATCCTCGCGAAGATGAGTTGGTGTGCTACGAGATCCGAGGTCTCTCGGAGTACGAGCGCCCTCGACGACTTGGGCAGCGGTTTCTGGCCGCTGAACAAAGTGAAGGATCTCCCGGTGGACGAGTTGAAGATTGACAAGTCTTTTGTCGATGGCCTGGGCAAAGACCAGATAAACGACGCCATCGTGCGCCTGATCGTGGACTTCGCACACACGCTTGGTCTCAAGGTCACCGCCGAGGGAGTGGAGAACGACCGGCAGGTGGCGAGCTTGACGGCAATGAGCTGCGACCTGGCCCAGGGTTTCTATTTCTCGAAAAGGCTACCCAGCGAGGCAGCGGGGAAGTTCATAGCGACTAATCTTGCATGGTGAGTGTCTAAATGAGAGATCACCTTAGCTGCGGGCGCCGTTCTTCTGCCGCGTGGAGGTAGCGCCCCTGTTAGGAGACAGCCACTTTCCAACCCTGGCCGAAATCGGGTGCTCGAGAATCGACCCGTAGCTGCAACTCACCCTTTCGTGACCTCCGGTAGGCGGTCTTAGGGAGACAGCAATGCTGGGAAAGCCAAGCGGTCAATCCACTAAGGTGTCCTTCACTCGACGACGGACGCTCCTGGCTCCTGGTAGTCCCCGAGGCGTCCCACCACGCGTTCCACATGCTCGTACAGTTAAACGCCTGATGCTTCTATGTTTGTCAAGCTGCCGAGATCGAGGTTTTTCGTAAGGACAGGGACGAGAGGATCCGGTAGACCTCGCGGGCGATGTACCTCTTGAGGCAGCGGATGACCTCCTTCTTGGACTTGCCCTCGGCGGTGCGCTTGGCGACGTATCTCCGAGTGCGCTCGTCGCGGTTCATGCGACAGAGAGCGATCACGTACAGCGCCCGGTTGGCGTCGCGGTTGCCGTGTCGGTTTAAGCGGTGACGAACCGTCTTGCCCGAAGAGGCCGGGATGGGCGCCGCACCGCACAGGTGGGCGAACGCCGCCTCGCTTTCGAGCCGCTCGGGGTTGTCCCCGGCGGCGATCAGAAGAGAGGCGGCCGTGTCAGTACCAACGCCCTCCACGGCTACCAGCTCCGGCGCGGTCTCGGCAACCAGGCGTTCCAGTTGCTCCTCCAGCTCGCAGATCTCCTCGGAGAGCCTTTGGTAGCGCCGCGCCACCGAGCGCAGCGCGAACTTGGTGGCCTCTACCACGTCCGAAGGATTCGCGCCTGGCCGGAGCCGAGAGGCTTTCTCGAGGAGCCTCGCCGTGGACAGACCACACAGTTCACTGCTCAATCCTTCGGGCGCGGTGATGAGCATGGTCTTTATCTGACTGATTGCTTGGGCCCGGGCCTTCACCGCCGAGCGACGCGCGATCCGCAAGGTACGGATCATCTCCACCTGGCCGTCGGCGTCCTTGGGCTTGCCTGTTGCGCTACCTGCCAGGACTGCGCGGGCCGCTGCCTCGGCATCTATAGGATCGGACTTGCCGCAGCGGTACAGATCGCGCCTCTTGGGGCGTATCACCTCGCGGGTCGGTATACCCTCGGCTTTCAGCAATCGAGCGAGTCCGGCCCCGAAGGAGCCCGTTCCCTCGACCTCGACCTGCTCTATGATGCCCAGCTCTCTGGCCCATCCGAGTAGCTCGCGGTATCCCGCCGTATTCGTAGGTACGCTCAAGGTCCCCAGGTGCCTGCCAAGCCCGTCGAGGGCAACGGCGATATGGGTATCCTTGTGAGTATCCACGCCCAAGGTGATCTTCGTTTCTACGCTCATACGGTCGGCTATGTGCACGTCTATTATCTCCCAGAGATCGAAGGGCAACAGCTTGTACGCTCGCCGGAGAACCGAGACAAGGCGGACACAACTGCGACCAGACCTTCCTTGTGGAAAGCACTCTCCTATAAGGTCACGCTTGGGGCGGTGCGGCGCCAAGCGGCGACCTCCGAACCGGACGACGAATCTTCTGAAAGGCACTCTCATTTGGCCCTTGTGCAGCTGGGTCAGACCGGCCGGAGATCGTCGCTATTCACATTCTCGCAGTTGTGCAGAGCCACCCTCGCCGCCAGGCGAGAGCGCAGACCCTCAAGCTCATGGGGCCGCTCCCGCCACAGGCCGAAGGTGTTGAAGAGCTTCTCGTAGACGCTCTCCACGATCTGGCGGATGCCCGCAATCCACCGCCTCAAATGTTTGGACCAGCTTCCCTTTTTGGAGTTGCGTTTGGGCGGATGGATGATGTGTGCCCCGTAGCTCTCCGACCAGCGCCGGTGGTTCTCTTCGCCCTCGAAGCCCTTGTCAGCAACGTAAGACCCCAAGAAGGCCAAGCCCACGCTCTTGAGCCTGGGGTTCGGATTGGCCCTGACGTTGAAGAAGGTCTCGGCTAGAGGCTGGTCGGCGGTGGAGGCAGAGCCGAAACAGAAGCCAGTGATCACTCCCGTAGGATCTGTAGCGGTGAGCAAAGAGAAGCCTTCGTACCATCCTATGCTGTTGGACCAGCCGATGTCCGCTTGTCCTGCGAGCCATCCATGTCCCCGGCGCTTGGCGTCCCGGGTGGGCATCGCCGAGCTGTCCAGAGCTTGGTAAGGACCCCTTGGAGTCCGCAGCACGGCAACTAGATGCAAGACGAAAGCCTCGATGAGGTTGGCGTGGGATCGTACCGAGCGGTTGAACTGCGAACGATCAGGCAGGGAAGGGAAGGCCTTGCGCAGTTTGCTGTCGGCGTAGCGATAAAAGTCTCTCTCGCTGTTGAAACGGCTCCAACGGGCAAAGACGGCCAGGGTAATGACCTCGCTCCTGGAGAGGGAGGCTTCTGGACCGGGGCGCTTCTTTGGCGGCTGAGAGTGGCAGAAGTCGTCGACCATAACGTAAAGTGTGGTGAGGAAGGGTGCGACACGAAGTTGCTTGAGAGGAGCAGTTCGAAATGGACTTGGGATAGTGTTCGATCCCATCGCCACCGGCACATGCGAGACTGGCAACGGTCTGGTGTGAAGCTGCCGGGAAAGTCCAAGGCGAACCCGAACCGAGCGGGAGAACCAGGGCCAGGCGAAGGTCGGACGGGTGAACGTAAAGTGAATCTTTGTAAGCGTCGTCACCGCAAGATTGCCGAAACTCGGTCGGCACGGCGATATTGGATCACAATCGGTCCGGGGACTCCTTCCTGCCCCGGCATGAACACCGAAGGTCCCGGCGTAAAGAAGGCACCCACCCCGACCGTATCTTCCTCATGCGGAACGTGCAAACCCCGATGGGGTCTGCCCATAGTTGGGCAGTAGGCCGACTGTAAGGAAAGCTCAATACCCCAGCGGGAGAAGGAAGGATCGACAAGCGAATGCCGGATCAGCCGAAAGGCGAGGGAAAGCATAACCCGCCGGATAGGGTCATATGGCTCGACTCGAAAGGGTGCTGACGCGATCCTGGTGAACTGCCCGAAGGACGATGTGAAGGTTGCTAGCCGAGGTGAAAGTTAGATGCGGGTCAAAGACTCAGCAAACGGAGCCGAGGGGCGGACCCATAGAACCGTGCGCAATCGGAGACGCCGAATCTTCAGGGCAGGTTGCTTGAGCCGTGTGCGGTGAGAGTCGCACGCACGGTTCTGAGGGGAGGGCGGCGCAGAGATGCGCCGTCCTTACCCGACTGTCCACATCGAGCATGGGTCGGTTCCTTTCCCTTAGGGATCGGTCAGCAAGCCGACTCTAGCGAAGGGGCACCTTCCTCTCAAATCTTTGCCAGATAACTCACACCAAGCGTTTAAGGCAAGATGCTTCGGTAGGCGGCCATGGTGAGCCCTTAGCTTGTCTTTTAAGCCGAAGTTCTGCGGATCGGCGTCGGCGGTGGACATCGGCGATCGGCTGGAGCACGATGGGTCGCCATGGACTCCTTGGCTCAATCTCTGCGCGCCTTCCGGGACTCACTCTACCGGTGCTTGGATCGACGCGCCGACGCCCTCTTCGAACTCACCGACGCCATCCTCACCGCGGGCTCCGTCCCCTCGCCAGTACACCTGAGCCTGGCGACGGTCCATCGGCGCGGCTGGGGTAGCCTCTACGCCGCGCTCGGTAGGGGACGCATGGACGAAGCAGGTCTGCGGGGCTTGCTCTCTCGGCACCCCCTCGGAGACAGGGATCCCGGTGCTCCTCCGATCTACGCCGTAGACGTCTCGGTGTGGCCACGATGCGACGCCGAGACGAGCCCGGAGCGAGGGTACTACTACCATCCGTCGAGGCACTCCGCTGGCCAGCCCATCGTAGCCGGGTGGGCCTACCAGCTCGTAGTCCAGCTCGGCTTCGAGCGCGACTCGTGGGTGGCGCCCGTGGACGCCAGGCGGGTACGACCGACGCAAGACACCGACGAGGTCGCCGCCGAGCAGGTGCGGGTTCTGGTGGAACGGCTACCCGAGCCCGAAGCTCTGCCCATCTTCGTCTTCGACGCTGGCTACGATCCGGTGAAACTCCAGCGCGCTCTGGAAGGGTGCACCGCACGGATCTTGGTGAGGCTGCACTCCAACCGAGTCTTCTACGCGGCCCCTGAGGAGGTCGAGCCGAAGCCGGTTGGGCGCCCGCGTCGCCACGGCAAGAGGTTCGACCTCAAAGACCCCGCGAGTTGGCCGGGACCTACCCGCGAGCACCGTTGCGACAGCGCGGACTACGGGTCAGTGCGCGTCAGGGCGTGGAGCGGTTTGCATCCGAAGACCCGACGCATAGGCGAGCGCTACGGGTGCAAGCGGGCACCCGTGGTGCGGGGCACCGTGGTCCTGGTCGAGGTGGGCAAGCTGCCCAGGCAGACTCGCAAGCCGAAGAAGCTGTGGCTTTGGTGGAGCGGAGAGAGCGAGGCGGATCTCGACCTCATCTGGCGGGCGTACTGTCGAAGGTTCGACCTCGAACACACGATACGCTTCATGAAACAAGCCCTGGGCTGGACCACGCCGAGGGTGCGCCATCCAGAGCAGGCCGACCGTTGGACCTGGCTGGTATTGGCCGCCTACGCCCAGCTGAGGCTAGCGCGTGCCGTCGTCGCCGACGCGAGGCTGCCCTGGGAGCGTCCGCAACGGCCACAGCGGTTGACCCCCACGCGCGTCCTGCGGGGTTTTGCGACGCTCCTAGCGGTAGTGGGTACCCCGGCGAAGCCTCCGAAACCCTGCGGGAGGTCTCCCGGTCGCCCGAAGGGCAGTCGTTCGGGGTCGGCCAAGCGTCACCCGGCGCTCAAAACGGCCGCCTGAGCAAGTCCAGGATGTCCGGATCCGGTTACGTGCTCGTTTCCGCAGTTCTCCGATGACCGCCCCTGCTTAAAAGACAACAGCCTGTTGAAAAACTCCTTCGCGCCCTCTCCGGCCCCCGGTCCAGGGGCCTAATACGCCGTTTTCGTAGTGTTTAGGACTTGTTTGCGGGCTCTCTTGAGCCGCCGACCGGGCCGACACCTACTTTTTCAACAGGCTGACAAGCTTAGGGTCCCAAGGTGACATTCGCGCTTGCGAGCTTGCTCTGCCACAGGATCCACTCCGCAGCTTCACCTACGCTTGGTAGAGATGGGTTGGTTGCCTCACCCACACAGAGGCCACTCAGCCAATAGTCATTACGTGAGCCATTTGCGAGCCAAGCAACTTGATTATCATGCATGGAGTTATCATGGAAGCTAGGGGTTGTGTCCCTGTGCTGGCAAGACATACCAACGCCAGCCCAGGCGGTCATCCGCACACCGTCTGAGTCGCCCACAGCGCGGTTATGGTCGTACTCTATGTGATGGCCGTGGGAGACTGCTATGCCATAGTTGAGGGTGTCAAGCACCTGGTTGTGATGGCAGTGAGCATACGCCGGAGCATCGGCATCACTCGTGTGAGGACCGTCGCCACACAAGATGCCACCCCCTGAAAATCTCTCGATAGTAACACCCGGCCCGGTTACACTCGCCGGGAACGCTCCGTCAATATAGTTGTCGTGAACGTTTATAGGAGAGGTGGGTGTACCACGAGATAGGTAGAGGTTGATATTGTCCTCTATTGCAGACTGACCAGGTTCGTTTATTACTTGGTTCCATGCAACTTCCACCGGAACACCTATAGCCCGGTTGGTCTGGAAGAACTGCCTTAGATGGTGGTTTGCGGTGTAGCCCCCTACACCGTTTGACTGCCTGGCATCTATGTTGTGGGCAGTGTTGTAGCGGACAGTTATTCCACCAGTCCTTGGGGCGATCATGTTGCGAATGTGTATACCGGGCGTTGACTCGAAGTGGTTGTTTTCTATGACGACGTTCTGTGGATTTAGGAGGTATATAGCGTACTCTGTGGCCGCGCCTGAGATGTTTGGGTTCATGCCAGCAAAAGTCGTGCGGCGCACGGTTACGTTTGTATCCTGCACACCCTCCTTGATCTTGAACCCCTTTGCTTTGATAGAAGAATCTTGTATCACTACAGGCTGGGTAGTGCTGATAGTCACCGCCGGAGTATTGAACGAAGTGGACTGCCAGCAGCCCGAATACGTCCCGCCTGACGTTATCGTTATGGGAGAAGAGAAGGTGGTGCAAGCTTTGCTTGGCGGTGGCGCAGAAGCCACCTTGACCCACGAGAGCCTGGCTACGGCATCCCCCCCGTTCTCGTAGTACTCCACCTTCACCTCGTGGGTGCCAGCTGTGAGCGTTCGGGTGCTCTGGCGATCGGTTGCGCTCTGGTCGAAGAAGGCATCTATGATGCGCGTGCCGTCCACGTATACTCGGATGCCATCATCCGAGCGGGCGCTGAACTTGTAGTCGCCCGCCTCGAAGTTGAACTTGCCCTTCCAAAGCACCGTGAAATCGTCTGCGTTTACCCCCGGAGCGGGACTGGAAGTTCCCCACCCATAGTTCAGTGGTGCTGACTCACAGCGGGTGAGAACCGGCTGCGTAGTAAAGGCCTGAGCCGCACTCTCGTTGCGGTAGGTGGCCAGATACTGACCGTCTGGGCACTGTGAAGGTGGCGCAGAAGCCACCTTGACCCACGAGAGCCTGGCCACGGCATCCCCCCCGTTCTCGTAGTACTCCACCTTCACCTCGTGGGTGCCAGCTGTGAGCGTTCGGGTGCTCTGGCGATCGGTTGCGCTCTGGTCGAAGAAGGCATCTATGATGCGCGTGCCGTCCACGTATACTCGGATGCCATCATCCGAGCGGGCGCTGAACTTGTAGTCGCCCGCCTCGAAGTTGAACTTGCCCTTCCAAAGCACCGTGAAATCGTCTGCGTTTACCCCCGGAGCGGGACTGGAAGTTCCCCACCCATAGTTCAGTGGTGCTGACTCACAGCGGGTGAGAACCGGCTGCGTAGTAAAGGCCTGAGCCGCACTCTCGTTGCGGTAGGTGGCCAGATACTGACCGTCTGGGCACTGTGAAGGCGGTGGCACTTGGGCGAACGCCACACGCACAACGACAAGCCCTACAAGCGACGTTGCTATCATAACTAGCAGGGCAGGGACAAGCGGTATCCTCGTTTTCATGATTCTCCATGTCCGCCAGTGAGCAAGCCGCAGCGCTCCAGGTCTGCCCATTGCAGGGAGTCCGGGGCATCTCTCAGGCACAGATCAAGAGTTAGAATAGGGTGGTCCGTAGGGGCTCCTCAGTTTCTATGGACCTGGGCTTCGGGGTGTTAAGGGCGCTCCGGAGCCCTGCTTTTAAGCACTGATGGTTTATAGTTTGGGAATCTCAGATGGGATGCACGGGATTTCTCCTTTCGGTAGCCCGGCTGCCTCTTACTAAGAGGTCCGTGGCTTTGCGCCCCCACCTCGCAGTGGGTTTGCCTTTGTCGTGGACCATGCACTATAGCACAGGTCTTGGCACAACACGTGCAAGTCTTTCCTCGAAGCGTTCGGTTTCCCGCATCTACGTGCACTCCTCGCCGAGCACGCTAATGAGGAGGAGAGGCCGCTGGGGAACTTTCTCATGGAGGAGCTCTACTCCTTCGTTGGCATAGGCTGGGAGCAGGAGGACGATATCATCCTCCTTATGCTACGGCTCCCTGCGCCTCTGAGCTGAACTTCTAAAGAACTCCGTCATGAGGAGTTCGCCAAGGCCCCGGTCCGATGGTCTAGGATTTCTCCAGTAGTTGCATCGTTACGAGGCGCAACCCCTTGATACACGTTGGCGCAAAGAATGGCACGTAGTTGCCGCGTTTCGACGCCTAATGCACGATCAGGCGACCTCCTGGGAAATGGAGAGATGCTCGTAATGCGGACAATCGAAGACCCGGCAAACCCTATCAGCGAGCTCGTAAGCTCCCAGCAGTCCGTCGGGTTCGACTACTTTGCGCTTGCCGTGGATCCACTTGGGCTCTATGGCGTTCAGCCACGGACTCCGCTTCGGAAGAAGGCAACTCACGATCCTCACACCTTCACCGCTCTCCTTGAGGCGGCGGTTGTGTTTTCCTAGCCAGCGCCTCACCTCTTTGGAGATGTGCCAAGAGGCGTTGTCCCAGATCACAAGTAGGACCTTCTTGCCGATCTCTTCAAGCTTCTGGGCACACCATCGGAGAAACTGCGTCGTTATAGAGCTTACGGGCCGACCATCCACGAATCTCAGCCACGTCTACCCGTCGAGCTGTGGCAGGTAGAGTCCGTAACAAGAGATGGCTTTAGGATCGGGGTCGTCCTTGGCGACCGACTGTTGGACGAGGCGCAGAGGCTTGCCCTGCTCGGAGAAGCTACTCAAGGCGGGCAAAGCCACTCGGCTCCACCAGCACTCGTCTTCGAAGCCCACCGCCCACTCGGGGTTGGCCGCAGCCATCTCCATCAATCGATCGCGCCTTCTTTTTTTCGTTCGTAGAGGGGGTCGGGTGAAGTGATCCAGCGTTTGGCTCTCTGCCACCTCACTCCTAGGAGGCGCGAAAGCGTTGCCCTGATGGTCTCCCCCGAGACCCGTCTTTCTGTGAGCCCCTCCTCGAAGGCTACCTGTGCGGCCATCTCTAAGGTCCAGAGGCTACTATCCCGGCCAAATTCCCTCGGAGAGCGGTGCAACAGTTCCCTGAGGGCCTCGGCGCTTTGCTCATCGAAAGCGGCGCGAGTTCTCTGGGACGAGAAGAGCCAGCCACCAGAGCGGCCAGGCAGCGCTGATTGAAGTCGTGGATAGCGTCGCGCACCTACTCACGGGAGCCGCATCCCAACGAGCGGGCTATTGTCGAGGCGCGTTCGCCCCTGTTGCTGGCGAGGATGATCTGGGCTCGGCGCATGACGAAAGCGTCCTTGGAGCGTAGGGCGCTTTCCAACTGCTCTTTTTCGGTGTCCGAAAGTGAACGGACGAAGATGGGAGATCTCATGGTTTTCACTATAGCGTCTTACACGACACCTATTCTGGTAGTGCACTAAGGGGTGCTACTACGGTTGTGTCCCTAAACTTCTGTAGATTTGTAGGCCGCTAGAATGGAAGGCCATCGTCCTCCAAGATGGTTGGTGCTCGAAGTCAACCGATCGAAACGGAGAGACGATGACCGAAGACCATCGTAAGGTGAGTGAGCAGCTAGCACAAGGGATCTTGCTCGACGATCCTGGCTTCCTACGCGAAGTAGTCGAGCGGGTGCTCCAAGAGATGCTCGAGGCGGAGATGACCCACCACATAGGAGCGGCCCCCTACGAGCGCACCGACAAGCGTGCCGGCCACCGCAACGGCTACAAGCCGAGGACGCTTAGGACCAGGGTGGGCACCCTCAACCTCCTCGTTCCTCAGGACAGGGAAGGGACCTTCTCCACCAGGCTGTTCTCCCGTTACCAAAGGAATGAGAAGGCGCTAGTTTTGGCCTTGATGCAGATGTACGTGGAGGGCGTCTCCACCAGGAAGGTCAAGGAAGTGACCGAGGAGCTGTGCGGCACCTCTTTCTCCAAGAGCCTCGTCTCCTGTTTGGCCACTTCCCTCGACTCGGAGCTCGAGGTCTGGAGGACGCGGAGGCTCGAGGCCGAGAGCTACCCCTACGTGTTCGTGGACGCTCGCTACGAGAAGGTGAGGGTAGATGGGCGGGTGGTCAGCCAAGGAGTGCTCGTCGTCTCGGCAGTCAGGGACGACGGCTTCAGGGAGATCTGCGGCGTGGAAGTCGCCGACACCGAGAGCGAAGCCACCTACCACGAGCTTTTCCTGACGCTCAAGGCTCGCGGGCTCGAAGGCGTCGAGCTCGTCGTCAGCGACGACCACGAAGGGCTAAAGGCGGCCATAGACCGCCACTTCCAAGGAGCCTCCTGGCAACGCTGCCAAGTTCACTACGCGAGGAACCTCCTCGGGATGGTGGGCCATGACAGGCGCAAGGAGCTCGCAGAAGGCCTACGCGGGCTGTTCGCGGCTGCGAGCACGGAAGTGGTCCTTAGGCTCGCTCATGAGCTGGCGGACCGCTGGCGTGAAAGCCATCCCAAGATCGCCGAGCATCTCGAGGAGCACGTAGAGGAGTGCCTCTCTTGCCTGGCCTTCCCCGACTCTCACCGTAGGCGCATCCGCACGACGAATGGTCTAGAACGCCTCAACCAGGAGATAAAGCGGCGCACACGAGTGGTGAGGATCTTCCCCAACCGGCGGTCTTGCTTGCGGTTGGTTACGGCGTTGGCGGTAGAGCAATCGGAGGAGTGGATCACGGGGCGGCGCTACCAGGACATGAGCGAGCTCGAGGACCATCGTTCCCAGAAGCGCCATGAAGAGGAGGTAGCTTCTATGGAGCAATGAAGCGAAGTGAGTTCTTCTTGGGGGAAACTACAGAAAACGCAGGACTTGACCGCCACTACACCGTTGTAGGGTGCTTACCGCTGCGTCTGACGGGTTGCTTGCTACCCCGAACTTCCGAGAATTTATCTTTTTTTCTTCTAGGCGCTTCGATGAATGGACCTTCTGCGGATGACTCGGACTCCACTAGATGGCACCATGTGATCTAGTGAAGCGAGTACCACGAAAACGGCTCAACCTTGCGACCTACCCGATCTTACTCCGATGGTGTGGGTTTGCGGGCCTCTTGGGCGGAGTGCTCTTTGTGGTGTGGGGCTACATCCCTGAGAACCTTATAGCCGTGATTCACGTCTTGGCTCTTGTCGTCCCCACGCTGTTCCTGGTGGCAGTGGTTGGCCTTTGCGTCCTTTGGCGGCGCCGACTCGGAATGCTCGGGCGGATGGGTATGGCCCTCGCCGTGTACGCATGGGGCTGGAGCGTCGGAGGCGAAGCTAGTGTGGGCGTATTTCCACAGAGGGAGTGGCCGCACTATTTAACCTCCTGGTTATAGTTCCTGCTCACCGGCTTGACGCTTATGGGCGTCGCCACAGTAAGGAGTGAGTGGTCACGGGGGACCGGCGCAGTGGTCTCGCGACGGGGGTCTTCGGCTGGGCCTACAACTTGACCGACTCCGGCGCAGTCTTGGAAGCGCGCTCGGTGCACATTGGTTTCGGGCTGCTATTTAGTCTGGGCTGGGTGGTGCTGGGGGTGTGGCTCTGGGCGGCGGGCACTAAGCGAGCTCCAGACCGCGGGCAGGCGACTAACTTCTGAGCTGGACAGCCTGTTGAAATACGCTCTGTAGAGTGTGGATCGGAGTATGGGTAGCATGGAACTTCTTCGTAAGTGCGGCAGGAGGCCACGCCATGATGGGTATCAAAGAGCGCAATTTCCAACCACTCCCCAAGGACATCTCCCTCGAAGATCTCGTGCCGGAGGACAATTTCTACCGTCGTCTTCAGGAGAGGCTCGATCTCTCCTTCGTGAGAGGACTGGTCGAGAACCTATACGCCCATTCTGGCCGTCCGAGCGTTGACCCCGAGGTCTTCTTTCGCTTGCAAATGGTCATGTTTTACGAGGGCATCCGCAGCGAGAGGGAACTGATGCGCATAGTCTCCGACCGCCTCTCCGCGAGGTGGTACGTGGGATACGATCTCTTCGAGAACTTGCCCGACCACTCCAGCCTCACCAGAATCCGCGATCGCTATGGCCTGGCGGTGTTCCGCGAGTTCTTCGAGCGGATCGTGGGGGAGTGCGTCGAGGCGGGCTTGGTCTGGGGCGAGGAGTTGTACTTCGACGCCACCAAAGTGGACGCCAACGCCTCTCTGGACTCGATCGCTCCGAGATTCTACGTGGAGGAGCATTTGGGGGAACTCTTCGCCGAGGAAGGGCCTACTATCGACGCCGAGCAAGAAGAAGAGAGCGCCACCATAGCGAACGAGTTGGGCGAGTCGCTTGTGGCCGGGTTCCATGATCTGCCGTCCGCCGACGACGAGGCGCTGATGGAGAGCAATGGCCCCAAGGACGACTGGATCTCCCGAAACGGTAGCCAGAGACGCGAGCAGAAGGGTGTGTGGTACCGGCGCAAGGCGGACTTCCTGGCGAGCATGACCGACCCCGACTCCTCCCCGATGAAACGCCGCGAGAGCAAAGGCTCACACCTCGGCTACTACACCCACTACGTCGTGGACGGCGGCAAGTCGAGGATCATCCTGAACGCTTTGGTCACCCCCTTCGAGGTCACTGAAAACGCGCCGATGCTCGACCTGCTCTGGCGCACCAGCTTCCGCTGGCAGATCCGCCCAAAGCAAGTCACCGGAGACACCGCCTACGGCACCACGGAGAACATCGCCGCCGTGGAGCGGGCGGGCATCCGCGCCTATGTCCCGCTAACCGGAGCGGGCAAGGCGAGACCCTACTTCAGCAAGGAGGAGTTCGCCTACGACCCCGAGCGCGACGTCTACCGATGTCCGGCGGGCGAGACCCTCACCCCGAAGACCTTCAGGACTGCCAGAAACCAGCTCATCTACAAAACCGAGCCTGGAACCTGCGACTCCTGCACGCTCCGGCCACAATGCACCGACAACAAGACGGGCCGCCAAGTCCTGCGCCACCGCGACGAACGCTACGTGGATCGTGTGAAGAGCTACCGAGATACGTTCTCCTACGAGAAGGCTTTGCGTAAACGTAGGGTATGGGTGGAACCGTTGTTCGGCGAGGCCAAAGACTGGCACGGTCTGCGCAGGTTCAGGCTCAGGAGGTTGGAGAAGGTGAACGTCGAGGCGCTGCTGATCGCCTCCGGACAGAACATAAAGAGGTTGGTAGCGGCCCGGGAGCGGGGTCCGCGGAAGCTGGCGCAGGCGGCAGCCCTGCGTCCACCGGATCCGGTGAGTCGTTGCGGATCTCATGTGACTGGACGGCGGTCCTCTTTCGCCGGAGCGAAGGCGTATTTCAACAGGCTGTGGACTTTAGCCATTTTCAGAAAGAAAGGGTAGGGTACGCTCGTCACCGATCCGTCGAAAGAGGTGAACGATTTATGCGTACCGCCGGGTAAGGACGGCGCATCTCTGCACCGTCCTCCCCTCAGAACCGTGCGTGCGAGTCGTCCCCGCACACGGCTCAAGCAAGTCGCTTCGCATCCTCGGACCCCTGTTTTCTGGCGTGGATCTGTTGGTGGCAGTAGAGGTGTATGAGCCGCAAGTTTCGCGGCTCTTCCGAATCCGGGTTTTCCCTGCCCTTCAGGTGATGCATTTGCGGTTCTTCCCCGTTGAGTAGGGATGTCCCACAATGGCTGCATCGCCCCTTCTGAGCGTGGGCTATCCTTTGTTGCCGGGGAGGCAGTCCCCGGACCTTACGCTTTTGGCGAGAGGCCCAGTAACTTTGGAGCGTCGGATCGTCTGGGGAGGCCGCGCCCTTTACGAGTACATGCCTCCTTATGGGTGTCCAGGAGAGCTTCAGAAGATACCCTCCCGAGCGTTTATCGCCGAACACCCACCGATCCTTGCGTTTGGGGTGGAGTATTCCCCAGTACTTGCTCTGACACCATCGCCACCCTTTGTTGGGGTGGGTGAACTTGACGTAGCGCACGCAGCGTTTGAACATCCACTCGTCGATGGACTCGAATGTTTCTTTGGAGGCGCCGATCCGGAAGTAGTTCGCCCAGCCGCGCAGGATGGGATTGATCCTCTTCAGGACCGCTCGCATGTTGCAGCCCTTGAGCGACATCCATTCCTGGCGCAGGCGTTCTTTGAACTTCCTCACCGAGTCCTTGCTCGGTTTGATCAGCAGCTTCCATCCCGACCTACTGGTATTGGGAGCCGGGTAATGTCTTATGTTGAAGCCGAGGAAGTCGAAGCTTTCGGAGAGGTGGGCTATCCGGGTTTTATCCTCGGAGAGCCGCAGACCTCTCTGTGCCAACCATTCCCGTAGGTCCCGGTGGGCGACTTCGGCATCCTCCCGGCTTTCGCAGAACACTACCCCGTCATCCGCGTACCGGACCAAAGCCCTACTTCCGACGATCTCGCCCGCTTTGTTGTAGCGGACGCCCAGAGCATTTTCCATGCCATGAAGGGCTATGTTCATCAGCAAAGGGCCGATGATCGAGCCCTGGGGCACGCCGGTTTCGGTCTTGTGCCAGGAGTCCTCTTCCACATAGCCTGCCTTCAACCATTGCCGGATGAATTCCCTGGCGGGGAATGCTCCGATGGTTTCAAGCATCTTGGTGTGGCAGATTGTGTCGAAAGCTCTCTCCACGTCGGCGTCCAAGATCCATTTCTTGCGTTTGTTCGGTCGCGCGATACTCCAGACCTTTTGTATGGCGTCGTGGCATGAGCGCCCCGGTCTGAAACCGTAGCTGGCCAGCTCGAAACGAGCCTCCCAGTAGGGTTCCAGGGCGTTCTTTACGATCGCCTGCATCACCCGATCTAAGATCGTGGGGATACCCAGAGGCCTGAGCTTGCCATTAGACTTCGGTATATACACCCTTCTTGCCGGTTTGACCCGCCATGGCTGGTAGGACCGGATCTGATCCACCAATTCGCCTCGGGCCTTCGGCGTTTTGACCACGAGCTTGTCCACGCCCGGAGTACTTTTGCCCACGTTTATCTGCGTCACCCGGCGTACGCTTTGGAGCGCGTTGGCCCGGCTTTTCAGCATGAGCTTCTGTAGCGACCTCACCTTGCGGTGGTCGCCTTGCTCGGATGCCCGGAAGATGCGCCGTCTCAGGTTGCTGACGGACCTCTCGATCTTGCGCCAGTTAATGGCGTTCCAGTCGGTTCTCCGTCCCTCGGCTCCGTTTGCAAGGCTTTCGACCCGCATCCAACTTTCACCTTGAGGTTAGCTTCCTTCACTACGCTCTTCGGGCGACTCACCAGGATCGCGTCGGCACCTTTATCGGGTCAGGCCAATAGGCCCTATCCGGCGGGTTATGGTTTCCCCTTGCCTTTCGGCAGCCGGCGTTCGCTTCTCGATCCTTCCTTCTCCCGCTGGGGATTTAGACTTTCCTCACGGTCGGCTTACCGCCATTTTGTTCGGCGGACCCCATCGGGGTTTGCACGTTCCGCATGAGGGAGGTGCGGTCGGGGTGGGTGCCTCCTGTACGCCGGGACCTTCGGTGTTCATGTCGGGGTACGGTAGGAACCCCGGACCGAGTACGATCCAACATCATCGCATCAACCAGGCTTTCGGTGACCTCGCATAACGACGCCTCTGCGGAGATTCACTTCTGCGTTCACCCGTCCGAACTTCGCCTGGTCCGGTTCGCCTGCCTGGTTCGGGCTCCCCTTGGACTTCTCCGGCGGCTTCGCACCAGTTCGTTACCGAGCTCGCACGCGCCGGATGACGACGGGATCGAACACTATCCCGAGTCCATTTCGGACTGCTCCTCTCAAGCGACCTCGTGTCGCAACTACCGACCATGATGATACGGGGTTTGGCCCCTTTCGCGCTACTGTTCTCTAAAGGAGTCTGGCAACATGTGCAGATATTACTGGCAGGAGCGATCCTCGCTGCGGGCAAACGGACGGTGAGTTCGGCCTTGCGCGCAATGGGTTTGGACCGGGAGAAGCGATTCCATTGCTACCATCGGGTATTGAGCCGCGCCGCTTGGTCGAGCAGGGAAGCGAGTCGTATCCTGCTAGATTCGCTGGTGGAGGCCTTCGTAGCAGAAGGAGCGCCGCTGGTCGTGGGCGTTGACGAGACCCTGGAGCGCCGCCAGGGAAAGAGGATCGCGGCGAAGGGCATCTACCGTGACCCGGTTAGATCCAGCCACACCCACTTTGTGAAAATTATCGCCCTTAGATGGATCTGCGTAGTGCTCTTGGCGGAGGTGCCGTGGGCTTCGAGGGTGTGGGCTGTGCCTTTCCTCTCAGCGCTAGCTTACTCCGAGCGCTACGCAAAAGAGTTCGGCAAACGCTACAAGAGTCTTAGCGAGTGGGCCTGGCAAATGCACTTGGTAGTAAGACGCTGGCACCCACAACGCCAGATCGTGGCCATAGCCGATGGAGGGTATGCCTCTCTAAAGCTCTTGGAGAGCTGCCGGAGACTCAAGAACCCTATCACCTTCATCACTCGCCTTAGGCTCGACGCCGCTCTCTACGAGCCGGCTGCGCCCCGCAAGCCAGGACAGATGGGAAGACCTCGCCTGAAGGGCTCTCGCCTTCCGAACCTCTCGGTGGTAGGCGAAGACCCAAAGACGGCCTGGAGGCCCATCACGGTGAGCAACTGGTACGGTGGCACGGAGCGCATGCTGGAGATCGTCTTCGATAGCGCCATCTGGCACAGCACGGGCTTCTTGCCCGCCGTGCCATTGCGTTGGGTGCTCATCCTAGAGCCCAAGGGGGAGTTCAAAACCCAGGCTCTTCTTTGCACCGATCTCGATGCCGATCCGGAACGGATCATCTCGTGGTTCGTAAGACGCTGGCAGATGGAGACCACCTTTCAAGAGGTACGCCAGCGCTTGGGATTCGAGACCCAGAGGCATTAGTCCCAAAGGGCTATTCACAGGAGCGCTCCTGCGCTGTTGGCCTTGTTCTCTGTGGTCACGTTGTTGGCTCATCAGCACATGACCAAGGGCACGCAAACAGTAAGACGAACGGCCTGGTACCGCAAGAGCTATCCGACCTTCTCTGACGCGATGGCGTTGGTGTGCAGGGAGTTGTGGGCTCAAGAGCAGACTTTGTGCGAGTCACTGCGGGAGGCCGACACACCAAAAGTCCCAAGGCAGTTCATAGAACGGTTAACCGACGCGCTCTGCTACGCAGCGTGATTGGCCAAAGTTCACCAGAAGGTGAATTCTCAGAAGTTCGGGGGCCAAAAGGAGGGGCATGGCCCTTGGACTAGGCGGGTGGTTACGGAAACCGATCTAGAGCTAGATAGTTTACGGTGCGAAATAGAAGAACGAACAACCGTAGGCATCGGTTGGCCATTTCGGCTTCGGGTATGGTCCGCTTCGAGCTCACCGAGTCGCCAATGTATGAGCTATGGTATCCAGGTTGGCCACGAGCACCCCCCAACCCACCCATCTACCGAAGCCCTCCTCGCCTCTATCCCGACAACGGCTCAGATATTCGCGGCGCTTCATGACGCTGATGCGCCCCTCTATACCCGCCCGAAATCGCCTCGCTCTGTTGAACCACCTTTGCCGCTCGTGCTCCTCGCGTTCGATGCTCTTCTTGCCCGCTTTGGGCAAGCATACCTTCTTTACCCCCATCTCTTTAGCTATCTGTTCGTTCTCTTTGGAATGCACGTTGCGGTCTGCTGCCACCAACTCCGGCACCTTGCCGAACAATCTGAGGTGATCCTCGAGGGCCGGTTCGAGCTGGGCTTCATCGCCAGCGTTGCCTTCCAGTATGCGAAACCCGCTTACGATGCCCCCTTCCACCTCGGAGAGCCACACCTTCCTTCCGAACTCGGTTTGCTTGCGGGCCTTGCCCCTGCGGATTACGGCCGTGTGCTCCTCGAAGATGGAGAGTAGCTTCTCCCTGGCCGGAACCTGCTCGCCCTCAAGCACCCTCCGATGGGCTTGCGAAACCACCCGCTCAAGAAGCCCTGCTAAGTGGGAGATCTCTTCCAAGATCTTGGGTGCTGAGGGTACATCTTCGAGCATACTTCGCACCTGCTCGGCTTGCTTTATGCTGGCCTTGGCTACCTCGACCAACCTCTCGTAGGCCGCCTGGTAAGTGGCTTTAGCCTCCTGGGTGCGCCCAAGCGCCATCTTGGAGATCTTGTGGGCCAATCTCTTGGCGCTACGGATGCGGTTCCTGAAAGGCTCACCTCTGGTCAGTTGGCGCACGTCCTTGGGGATGAGATCCTTGGCCCGTCCCACCAGTCGGCTTATGACCCTCACCCCGTCGGCGATGAGGGCGTCGTCGGTGGGATAATGGATGTTGGTTTCGACCACCGTGGCGTCGGTCCTGAGCTTGCGGCCTCGGGTGACCTTGAGCGTCTGTGCCAACTCCACCGCCCGGTCGTTGAGAGCAGCAAGGGTTGGCGCACCGATCGTATTGGCCCATCGGATGAGGGTGGTATCGTCGGGAGCCCTCTCGAGGTAAAGCCGACAGAACTGCCTCAAGACGATCGAATCACACACGAAGCGCTCGGTCTGTTCGTAGCTCCACCCGTAGAGCTTCTTCACGAGGAGCATCCTCAGGATCACCTCAACAGGCGTGGAATGGCGCCCGAGCCTTCCCGAGTTGGGATGGCGCTGGATGAGATCGGCTCTCACCAGAGAGAAGAGTTCATCGTCATCGAGGAGCACATCGAGTCTTGCAAGCTCCGGTTCCATTTCGAGTTTGAGCTTGGGGATCAACTCGAAGAGGTTCACGGGATCGTAGCGGTCGACTATCATGAGGGTCGAGCCTCCGGTTGAGTTGAGATTCGCGGGCAAACGAATCCTAGCTCAACCGGCTCTTTTCGCACCAGAAACTATCTAGGCGACGGCCGCACGCTGCACGCTTACGACACGGGCGCGGATAACGCGGCTGGCCGGTTCGCCGTCTTCTGGCACCATGGCTCGCCGAACATCGGGGCACCCCCTGAGCCACTTTTCTCGGCCGCGGACTGACTCCGCATCCGCTGGGTATCCTACGACCGGCACGGCTACGCCGGGTCGACCCCCGCCCGGGTCGGGACGTGGCGTCGGCGATAGGCAACGCCTCCGCAGTCGCCGAGGTCGAGCGTGCATCTGAGCATCGACCGGTTCGTGGACATTCAACAACGCGTCCTGGGGGTGGTCGTCGTGGCCGGGATGCCCCGTTCGGCGCCGAGGGGCTCGACTGGTTCGAAGTGTTCGGGCCAGCTGGCGTGGCCGAGCTGCGTGCAGCGGCAGCCGGGCGCGCTGCGCTGGAGAAGTACTTGGCTAAGTCCGACGACGAGCCAGAGTTCACCCCCGAAGACGAAGCCGCCCTCGCCGGCGAATGGTCGTGGTTCATCGACAATGATCTCGCCGACGTCGCCGCTCCAGCCCTTTTCCCTGCATGGTGGACGGGATGGGATGGTGCCCGCCGCGCACGGTGAGTGGCTCGCGCGCCGCTGCCCCTCGGCGGAACTGTGGCTGCACCCGGAAGACGGGCACATCTCGATCCTCAACTCTGGCGCGGCAGCGGCCATGGGTTGGCTCTGGGAGCGCGCCGAAGGGGGCTGAGCCCCGCGTAGTATTCACCCAACCTCGTAGAAGAACGTGCATTTCAGAAGTTCAAATTCCCGAACCCTGATGTTCGGCGCATAAATACCCTGCCATATGAGCGTCTTTCATCTGGAGCAGCTGGTCCTATGGGAGTGTGGGGCTGGGGGCAATTAAGAATGGCCACCTGGAATAGCCTTAGTATGGCCACCTGGCAGAGGCGCAGCACTCTTGGCCGTCGAAGGGTTAT
>CAWEQZ010000005.1:0-38021 GCA_963811295.1 uncultured Rubrobacteraceae bacterium
TCGCAGTCGGCCATATCCAACGCTACCGCGAGGCCGGATGCCACCTTGCCGAAAGCCGACGTGCCGGGTGAGGACTTCTCCGATCTGCCCCGTTACCCGGGCTCGATTCGCACCGAGATCGAAATCCGAAGAGGGTTGGTCGAAATTGAGATCGAGGTGAGCGAGCCTCAGAAAGTGAAGGAAGCCCGCAAAGATTCTTCCTCACCCCAGAGATCGGAACAGGCCGCTCCCTCGACTACTCCATCTTCAGACGGAGAGTACGAAGACGGTTTCGATGAAGACGCTAAGAGTGACTAAGAATCTCCTGGTGGCTCGAACCTGTAACCTGCGCCCCGGACGGTGGTGATCAGTGAGGGTTCTCCGGGACGGTCGATCTTACGGCGCAGGTGCGTCACGTACACGTTCACCACGTTCGAGCCGGTATCGAAGGAGTAGTCCCAAAGGGCCGACAAGATCTGCCCCCTGCTCAGGACCTGTCCCCGGTGGCGCATGAAGTGTTCCAGCAGGGCGAACTCCCGGTTCGAGAGTTCTATGCTCTCGTCGCCGCGCCAGACGCGACGCGAGAGAAGGTCGATGCGGAGGTCGCCGGCTTTGAGCCACACGGACTCGGGCTGCTCGGTGCGCCGGGTGAGGGCCCGGATCCTCGCGAGCAGCTCCTCGAACTCGAACGGCTTGGTCAGGTAATCGTCGGCGCCGGCGTTGAGAGCGGTCACCTTGTTCAGGAGATCGTCGCGGGCAGTCAGCATGAGCACCGGAAGGTCGGGCCGCGAAGCACGGATACGCCTCAAGACCTCCTGGCCGTCCAGCCCCGGCAAGGAGATGTCGAGCAGCACGAAATCCACCTCCGCCTCCCCGGCCATAGCAGCCCCGTCCTCGCCGTTCTCCGCGCTGACGAGCTCGTGGCCGTAGGCGGAGAGCCCGCGGCGCAGGGCCCGCACGAGGGCGGCGTCGTCTTCTACGAGCAGGATCTGCATGGCGCCTATTGCAAAGTATAATCGTTGCCGTCCGCAAGGAAGTTTTCGGGTGGAGGTTCCTTGAGATGGATCGATGACATCCGGTCGCAGCCCGGGCGGCTCGCCATCGCGGCGGTCGTGGGGCTGCTCGTCGTGGTCGTCCTCGCAGGAGCACTGGAGCTCGCGCTCCACGAGCGGGTGGACAGCGTTACCGCGCGGGCTCTGACGTACGACGTCAAGCTGGAGGATCAGGGCGACGACCTGAGACTCGCCGTCTTCAACCTCGATCTCCAGCACCGCAACCTTGCCCTGGTGGGCCCATCGCGTAAAGGTATTGAGGACTTCGACAGAGCCTACGACGATCTACAGGTGGCGATAGGCAAGGTGGACGAGATCGGTGTCAGGGGCACCGGTTTTCCCGAGCCGGACCGGCTCCGCGAGATGGCGAAGACCTACTACACGGACTTCAGGCCCGCGACAGAACTCTACAACTCCGAGCCGAAGCAGTTCACAAAGGCTAGCGATCTAGGATTGACCAGGTTGGACGAGCTGGAGCAAGCAGCCCACGAGATCGACAAGCTGGGCGAGAAGCGTGCGTCGATCGCACTAAAGAGCGTGGAAGAGGTCTCGAACATCGCGCGCGTGCTCCTGATTGCGCTCGTCGGGGGGCTGATCCTGATAGGAGCAACGCTGGCATACGCAGCGGTGCGCCTGGTCGGCCAGATCCGCGAGGCCAGGGAGCAACTCGCCAGGGCGCTGCGGGCCAAGATGGACTTCCTGGCCGATGCATCCCACGAACTCAGGACCCCCCTTACCGTGGTACACACCAATGCGGAGGTCGGCGCGCAGCTCGAAGAGGATCCTTCGCAGCGGGAGATCTTCGAGGATATCGTCAACGAATCCTCCCAGATGTCGCGGATGGTGGAGAATCTCCTGTTCTTGGCACGCTCCGACTCCGAGTCGCCGCCGCTCGAAATGGAGATCATCGCCGTCCCGACGTTTCTGGCAGCGCTAGAGGGACGGGCCGAGCCTTTGGCCCGAGGGCGCGGAGCGTCTTTCGAGGCCAACCTGAGCGGCGAAGGATACCTCAGGGTGGACCCCGCGAGGCTAGAACAGGCCGTTCTCATCCTGGTGGACAACGCCGCCAAGTACAGCTCTGACGGGAAGCTAGTAACTCTCTTTGCAACCACTGAGTCCGGTGAGTTGCTTATCCGGGTCGAAGACCGCGGTCCCGGCATTCCTGAAGAGCACCTGCCACACATCTTCGAGCGCTTCTACCGCGTAGACAAAGCCAGGACGCGCAAGCAGGAAGGCGCAGGCCTGGGTCTCTCCATCGCCCAATCCATAGTTCAGGCCCACGGCGGTCGTATCGAAGCCCAAAGCCACATCGGCGAGGGGACGCAGATGTCGCTCCATCTCCAGCTCGCCGCCGAGAATCTGGGCGCACACGCCATCCGCACACGCGAACAGGACCATGCGTAGTTAGGGCATCTCCATGGCGCCCCAGTCTCAGCAAGAGCCGGCAGAAGCTCTACGACGGACCGCGTTACGCTTGCTCGATGCTCGCCACCTCGAAGCAGCAGCGTGGCCTCTCGCCGCGGTCGCAGCGCTCCCGGACCGCCACTCTCGCAACCTCGGCGACGAGAGCCTCGGCCATGCGGCAAACCTCGGGGTGCTCCGGTGTCAAAGCGGCCAGCGGACAACTGTAGCCCTGAATGACAATGGTACCGTCCCGCTCCTCGACTTCCGCCAGTCCGCCCAGCTCGTTGAGCACGCCGGCGGCCGCCTCGAGCCGCGCGCGTGTGCCGTCCGCCGGTGCAGTCTTGTCCTCAGCCAGACGGCGACCTACCGACCTCAGTAATACCTCGGACTCCTCAGGCCCAAACCGCTCGGCCAGAACATCCAGGAGCCGGCCGAGCGTCGGTTCATAAGCCTTCGGGAACAGCTCCTCAGCCTCCGATGTCAACTCGTACACGTACGCCGGCTTGCCGCCGCCGCTGCCACGGCGTATCGATCCCCGCTGCCGGGCGATCCCGTCGCGTTCCAGAACGGCCAGGTGCGCGCGGACGCCATTGTCCGTGAGATCCAGCGCCCGGGCGAGCTCCTCGACAGTGCGCCCCGAGCGCCTGAGCAGCACGACGATCCGGCCCCGCGTACTCTCGAAGAACTTCGCGTCCCAGCTCGTAGCCAATCTGATCCCTCCGTTCGCCAACCTCAGTATAGCAAGTAAATCAAATTATCGTAATAAATCAAGTTTATACTTGACATAATGTAGATACAACGTGTAGACTGCGATGCAGGCGAGGAAGCGACCTTCAGGGAGGTACATGATGGAACGAGCGGCGCTTAGCTCTGTACTGGCGGATCACGGCGATCGCCAAAGCGCTCGTATTCGCGGCCGCGGGCCAAGTTAGCGAGCAGGAGGGTGGTGTGATCATGTCAGGCACCCAACGGGTTGCCCGGGCGAGCCTTCCGACCCGTTACGGCACCTTCGAGATGTTCGTGTACAACGCTCCCGAGCAAAAGGAACATGTGGCGCTCACCCTGGGGGTGATCGATGATGGCAGGCCGGTTCCGGTTCGCGTGCACTCAGAATGCCTGACGGGCGATGTTTTCGGTTCGTCTCGTTGCGATTGCGGAGAACAGTTGGCCGAGAGTCTGCGGTTCTTGCAGGAGCAGGGTCGCGGCGTCTTGCTCTACCTGCGGCAGGAGGGGCGCGGCATCGGCCTTACCAGAAAGGTCTCTGCCTACGCGCTCCAGGACCAGGGCCTCGACACGGTCGAGGCGAATCTTGCATTGGGGTTGCCGGAGGACATGCGCAACTACCGTGTCGCGGCCGAGATGCTTCTCGACCTAGGTGTGCGACGGGCCCGCCTACTGACCAACAACCCGACAAAGATCGAAGGCCTCGAGCGTTACGGCGTCGAAGTAGTGGTGCGCATACCGCTGGGGATCTCGCCGAATCCCTCGAATCTCGGGTATCTGCGAACCAAGCGGGAGAAGATGGGGCACCTTTTGCCGATGACCGTGCCGCTCGAAGTGGCGTGTGAAGGATCGGCCTAGAGGTGGCGGCGTGGACGAAAGAAGGTATCGAGTGCGTTATGGCATTGTGATGTCCAACCTGGATGATTACGCTGACCCGCGCCTGGCGGTCCGCCTGGCTCGGGGGGCCGAGGAGGCCGGCTGGGAGGGCTTCTTCGTGTGGGATCACCTCGGCTTCGTGTGGGGCGCACCGTCGTGCGATCCGTGGGGTGTTCTGTCCGCCATCGCCGTTTCCACCACCCGACTCAAGCTGGGAACCGCAATTACCCCGCTGGCGCGCCGTCGTCCGCACGTCGTGGCCAATGCCTTGGTGAGCCTGGATCTCCTCAGCGGTGGGCGCGTCATATTCGGGGCTGGGCTCGGGGGGGTTGCGGAGGAGTTCACCGCCTTCGGCGAGCCGGATGAGGCGAAGGAGCGTGCTCGAATGCTCGACGAGGGGCTCACGGTTCTGGATGGGCTCTGGTCGGGCGAGCCGCTTACACACCACGGGCAACACTACGACGTCGAGAACGTGTCCCTGACGCCGCTCCCGCTCCAGCGTCCGCGCATCCCGATCTGGATCGGCGGAGAGGGTGCGCCCGCCCTTCGACGCGCCGCCCGTTGGGACGGTTGGCTCGCGCCCGCCACGAGTTCCGACGGCACGCCGATCATGGCCAAAGACCCGGAGCGTATCGCCGAGATGGTGGCCGAGATCCGCCGTCACCGGATGGCGGACACGCCCTTCGACGTGGCCGTGGACGGGTACTCAGAGCCAGGCGATACCACGCTGCCGCGCGCCTATGAGGCGGCCGGGGCGACCTGGTGGCTGGAGAGTATCCACGGTATGCGCGGTCCGCTGGAGGAGATGATGGCCCGGATAGAAGCGGGTCCACCAGAAGAAGGAGGAGAAGATGCGCGCGATAGCCGAAGGTGAGTTTGGAGGGCCCGTAGCCCTGATGTCACTTCCAACTCCTGAGATCGGGGCAGGCGAGGTACTGATCCGCGTCCGGGCCGCCGGAGTCAACCCCTTCGACTGGAAGGTCGCAGACGGGGTTCTCAAGGATGTGAAGGAACATCGCTTCCCCCTGATACTCGGCTTCGACGCCGCGGGGGTAGTCGAGCGGGTCGGTTCCGCCGTGAGGGGGCTCTCCGAAGGAGAGGAGGTTTACGGGTACCTCTCCAAGCCGGTAATAGGTGAGGGCACCTACGCGGAGTACGTCTGTGCTCCTGCGGCCATCGTCGCCAGGAAGCCGGAAGCAGTTGGTTTCGCAGAAGCGGCGGCGTTGCCGATGCCGGGGCTCACCGCCATGGATCTCGTAGACGCGGTGGACCTCGAGGAGGGCGAGACCGTCTTGATCGTGGGGGCCACCGGCGGCGTCGGCTCCTACGCAACCCAACTGGCCGCCGGACGCGGTGCCCGAGTGATCGCTACCGCCCGTCCGGAGAACGAGGTGTTCGCGCGGGAGCTGGGAGCGGCGCAGACGATCGACCACACCAGAGAGGATCTCGTAACGACCGTGCGAGCCGCCCATCCCGGCGGCATCGAGGCAGTCATCGATGTGATAAGCGACGGTGAGGCGCACGAGCGTATAGCGGGGCTACTAAAGCAGGGCGGACGGCTCGCGTCGTCGGTGTTCGCGGCCGACATAGAAGGACTAGCGCGCCGTGGCATCCAGGCGACGAACGTAAGCATGCAGCCCGACGCCCGGCGGCTGGAGGAGCTGTCACGGAGGGTCGACGCCGGTGAGCTTTCCGTGAGACTCGAGCGCACCTTCCCGCTAGAGAGAGCACCCGAGGCGCTGGGAGAAAGCAGGGCCAGGCACATACGGGGGAAGATCGTACTTCTCGCCGACTGAAGGAGCCAACGCACAATGCAAACCAGGGCTTCATCGAGAGAATTGTCCGCAACGCCCGAACGATTGGCTGCGCGAGCAGGTAGTGTCTTGCGCATGAACGATATGGGAGATTGGACCCGTGCCGCTCCCGACCTTTATCCTCACCAGTGGAGCTGGGACAGCGCGTTCATCGCCATCGGTCTCGCCCACCTCGACACCCGTCGCGCCGCGAAGGAACTGCTTGCCCTCTTTTCCCACCAGTGGAGGACAGGTAAGATCCCCCACATCGTCTTCAACCCGGACGCTCCGCCGGAGAGCTACTTCCCGGGACCGGAGCACTGGGCATGCGCCTCGACCTCTTCCGACGCCCCGCCCGCGCCGCCCTACACCAGCTGCCTGTGCCAGCCTCCGGTCCACGCCATCGCCGCCCTGCGTGTCTGGGAGGTGGCCCAGAGAAACGGGGGAGAGGAGGCCAAAGACGCGCGGGCTTTCCTGCAGGAGGCCTACCCCAGTCTTCTGCGCTGGCACCGCTACCTCTTGACTTACAGGGATCCCGAAGGTTCCGGCCTCGTCACCATCTACCACCCGTGGGAGAGCGGCACCGACAACTCTCCCCGTTGGGATACGGCCCTCGCGGCGCTACAGGTCGGCGACATGGCGCCTTACCCCCGGCATGACCTTCAGCACGTCGCGAACCGTTCCCAGAGGCCTACCGACGCGGACTACGATCGCTACCTGTGGCTGGTGAAGCTGATAAAGAAGGCGGGCTGCGACGAGAGAAGCATCTACAGCTACCACCCGTTCCTGGTCAAAGACGTGCTCTTCAGTGCGATCCTGATGGCGGCCAACGAAGCGTTGCTGGAGATTGCCGCGCTCGTCTCGGCGCATGATGAAGACCGCGCCCGGATCGCCGACTGGATCGACCGCGGCCGCCGGGGACTCCAGACGTGCCGGGACCCTGAACACGGCCTCTGTTTCGATCATGACCTGCGGGCCGGAAAACCGTTACGGGTTTGCACCGTGGCCGGCTTCGCCCCCCTGATAGCGGGGCGGCAGAGTCTCGAACAGGTCGATGCCCTCATCGCCACTCTCGACTCACCTGCGTTCCTGGGACATCCCTGGCTACGCTGGCCCGTGCCGCCGAGCACTAGTCCCTTCCAGGAGGGGTTCCATCGGTGCAGTTACTGGCGGGGGCCGACCTGGCCGGTAGTCAACTGGCTCCTCTGGTGGTCGCTGCTCCGAGCCGGCAAAGCAGAGCGGGCCGAGGGGCTTCGGCAAGCGTCTCTACAGCAGATCGTTAGTAGCGGTTTTGGCGAGTATTTCGACCCCTTCACCGGCGAGCGTCTCGGCGCGACCGAACAGTCGTGGACCGCGGCCGTCGCCCTGGACTGGTTGGCAAATGAACCCCGGCGAGGAGAGAGAAAGGTGGCGTAGTAAGTTTGAGGGAGCCGACCACTACCGACTCCTGGACAATAGCTTCGCGTTCTGGAGTGCTGATCGGCTCGTTGCGTCGAGCCGAGGCACGAGTGGAACAGGGCCGCATCTACGCCTTGTCTCGCGGAACTCTCTTTCTGGGTTAGGGGTTGAGGCGGTCCTATACGCTCCGATCAGATCGCATCGTCCTTCAAGTCTTTCAGAAGATATCGTGTGCCTCGCCACTCGATTCCCCCACGGACGAGCGTAGTGGACGCGGACCTGAGCATGGCGTAGATGAAAACGCCGATACCGAAGGGGTGAAGCATAGCATACCACCACGGCGTTTCGTTCCCAAAGTGTCTGGCCCGGTAAGCGTATAGGAGAAAGGTCCAGAAGATGTTCGACCTGCAGAGCGTTCCCATAGAATTGCGCGAGAAGAGACCGAAGACCGGGAGCACGTTGGTCAGCAAGAGCATCAGCACGCCGGCCAGCGTCGCGCCGATCCTGTAGTCAAGTCCGGAGAACATGCTCTTGCTCAGTCCCCGCACGGCATCCGGCAGGGTCTGGTGCCACTCGACGCTGATGAGTCCGGCCCCGTAAGCAACTCCCTGCCTGAAACCGTGGCTCTTGAGAAGTTTGGCCAGCTTCATGTCGTCGTCGGGACGCATGCGGATGGCGCGGTGGGTTCCGCTCCTCTCGTAGGCATCTTTTCTGACGAGATTGAATGCCCCAACCCCCACGTGCTCCTGTGCCTGGGGATCGCCCACCCGCCAGGGCTTTTGGGTCATCTCGAAAACCAGGGTGAATGCCGCGACAAAGCTCCGGAGCAGAACGCTCCTGCACACGATCTCGGGTGGCATCGTCAGGTGATCCAATCCCTTACCGGTCGCGTAGCGTACCGCTCTATCGGCACAGTCCTCGGAGAAGATCACATCTGCATCGGTGAACAGGAGCCATTCTCCTGTGGCCTGGGTTGCGCCAGCGTATAGAGCGTGGGTCTTCCCCAGCCAGCCTTCCGGCAATGACTCTACGTTCGATACCCGAAGTCTGTCAGGGTGCTTGGTCGCCAGCTCGTCCAGGATCTCACCGGTACGATCGGTGGAGCGGTCATTGACGGCTATGACCTCCAACGTGCCCGAATAATCTTGGGCCAACATGGATACTACGCTTTCGCCCACCGACCGCTCTTCGTCGCGGGCGGCCAGAATTATCGAAAGCGCTGGATCATGGTCGACGACATCCGTCTCCGGGAGGTCTTTGAGCACCGGTATGTTCCTTATGCCAAGCAACCATTGCATGCTCAAAGCCATCCATACCAGAGAGCCAAAGCTTGCGAGAAATCTCAATGTCCTTGCAAGATGGCGTCTGTAGCCCACAAGGGTACTCACGAGGCACACTCTTACACACCTGTTGCGAGACTACCAGAGCCAGAGAGCCCAATACACGGGTCAAGCAAGCTCATCTTTCGAGCACGCCCCGACTACCATCATAACGCCCAGCCGCTCGCGTACCCGGCACTCGTATACTGACGTGGTAGGAGCCCGGACGAGGAGATCTAGAGATGGGACCCGCCCCGATCCGCACGGCGCAATATCCGCACGGACCGCTCCCACCCGGATGACACCGGGAACGCGGTACGCAAGAAAGGAGCGCTCCTTTGGACACATCGCACGATAGTGTCATAAGACCAGACAGGTTGCTGCTGGCGACCGATGGTTCGGAAGACGCGATGCTCGCCGCGAAAGTCGCCACCGACCTCTCCCTGAGGACGGGGGCCCGGCTGCACGTCGCCCACGCCTGGTATCACCTGGTAAAGGGCCTTGGCTACCCGACGTTGGAATGGGCCGACTACTCCGACCTCTACGAGCGGGAGGCCAGGAGGATCCTCGAGACCCAGGTGGATGCGGTCGAGGCCGCGGATTGCGCCGTCGACCAAGCGCATCTCCTTCACGGCCCTCCCATAGACGCCATCCTCGACCTCTGCGAGGAACTCCGGCCCGGTCTTGTGATCGTGGGCAGCCGCGGCCTTGGGCCGGTCAGGCGCATGTTCGTCGGTAGCGTCTCAGAGGGTGTCGTCCACCACGCACGGTGTCCGGTGCTCGTCGTCCGTGGGGGTGAGGAGTGCTGGCCTCCCGAAAGGATCGTCTTGGGCGACGACGGCTCGAAGAGCGCCGCGCTTGCCGCGAAACTGGCAGGGGGCATAGGCAGCGTCTGCGGGGCCGAAGGCGTGCTGGTGCGGGCCTACCGGAACCCTCCCGCGCCGATATTGGGCTGGAGCGCCGAGGATCGTCGCAAGCTCGAAGAAGCCAGGTCGAAGGAAGTAAAGGATCTGAACGAGCGGGCCGAGGCGCTCGGAGCGGTCATGGGCAGGCGCCCGGGGGCGCGGCTGGTCGATGCGGACGCCACGCTCGCCCTGCTGCAAATCGCCGAGGAGGGAGAGCGTAAGACACTGCTCGCCACAGGGTGCCGCGGGCTCGGCGCGATGGGTCGCGCGCGGCTAGGCAGCGTCTCCACCAACGTGCTCAGAGCAGCGAGATGCCCGGTTCTGATCTACTCGAGGGAGCCATAAGCTCCGGCAGAGATCGAAAACGTTCCTGATGATAGGAGATAGTCGAAAGGAGGCAATCATCGTTATGAGAACGGGAGGTGGGGATGCCGGCATCCGCCGCTCCGGGGCGTGCGGGTCCTTACGCTGGCCGCGAACCTGCCTGGTCCTGTGGCGGCGTCCCGACTTTGCGCTATGGGGGCGTCCGTGATCAAGGTCGAGCCGCCGGGCGGGGATCCGCTGGCCCGGATGTGCCCCGGCTACTACGAGGACCTGAGCGCCGGACAGGAGGTAGTGCGACTCGACTTGAAGGACCAGCAGGACCGCGCATCGCTGGACGTCCGGCTGAGGGAGACGGATCTGCTGCTTACGGCGAGTCGGCCCGCGGCACTGGGGAGGCTCGGGCTCTCGTGGCCCGAGCTACACGATGGTTTCCCCCACCTGTGCCAGGTCGCGATCGTCGGGCATCCCCCTCCGAAAGTGGATGCGCCGGGCCACGATCTGACCTACCAGGCGCGTTTCGGAACGCTGTCGCCGCCCGAGATGCCGTCCCTTCTGGTGGCCGACCTGGCGGGGGCCGAGCAGGCCGTGAGCGCGGCCCTCTCGCTGCTGTTCGCCAGGGAGCGGGGACAAGGCGTGGGGTACGAGCAGGTGGCCCTCTCGGAGGCGGCGCGGTCATTTGCCGAGCCGTTGCGCCAGGGGCTCACGGCGCCCGGTGGCGTCCTCGGTGGGGGCTTCCCCGGCTACGGGTTGTATCGGGCGCGGGAGGGACACCTGGCGCTGGCCGCCCTCGAACCGCACTTCTGGGAGCGGTTGTCGGAGGAGCTCGAGGTGAAAGGCGACCGCCGGGACCTGGAGCGGATCTTCCAAACGAAGGCCGCCGAACAGTGGGAGGAGTGGGCGACGGAACGCGATCTTCCGCTCGCCGCGGTGAGGCACTTGGGGCATGGTGAGGAGAACAGAGAGGACGAAACCGCGTTCGCCTCGGAGAGAAAGCGGACGCCCACAGAGAGGGGAAGACAAACCATGACACAGATGAGAGAGCCCGTAATCCTCGAGGCGGTGCGCACCCCGTTCGCCAAGGCCGGCGGTGCCTTCCGCGAGGTACGTCCCGACTCTCTTCTGGCGCATACCCTCGACGGGCTCCTGATGCGCGCAGGGCTAGACGCGGAGAAAGTCGAGGACGTCGTAAACGGCACCGTTACCCAGGCCGGCGAACAGGGGGCGAATATCGGCCGGCTCGGCGTGTTGCTCGCGGGCTTCCCAGTGACGGTGCCCGCGGTAAGCCTCAACCGCATGTGCGGCTCCAGCCAGCAGGCGGCCCACTTCGTCTCGCAGGCCGTAGCCGCAGGCGACATAACCTACGCCATCGCCTCGGGCGCGGAGAGCATGACGCGGGCGCCGATGTTCAGCGACACCGGTAACGGCGAGACCGGCTTTGAGGTGAACCCGGCCCTCCTGGAGAAGCAAGACCTCGTTCACCAGGGCGAGAGCGCCGAACGTATAGCCCAGAAGTGGGAGATTTCGCGCGAGGACCTGGACGCTTTCGCCGCCGAGAGCCATCGGCGCGCGAGCGCGGCGGCCCGTGAGGGCAAGAACAAGGAGATCCTGCCCACTTCCGGTCTCGACCCCGATGGTAACGAGGTGGAGCTCACGACGGACGAGGGCATTCGCCACAACATAGATGCCGGGAAGATGGCGAGCCTGAAGACCGTCTTCAGGCCCGAGGGGGAGGGGGTTGTGACGGCGGGCAACTCCTCCCAGCTCACCGACGGGGCCTCTGCCGTGCTCGTCGGGGACCGCGAGGTGGCCCAGGCCGACGGCTTCATCCCACGGGCGCGCTTCGTGGCTCGCGTCGCCATAGGTGAGGATCCGGTAATGCAGCTGACCGGCGTCATCCCGGCCACACGTCTGGTGCTCAAGAAGGCCGGGCTTAGCATCGACGAAATGGACTGGATCGAGATCAACGAAGCCTTCGCAACGGTCGTCCTCTCCTGGGCTGACGAACTCGAACCCGACATGGACAGAGTAAACCCGTGGGGTGGGGCCATAGCCCACGGTCATCCGTTGGGCGCCACCGGCGCCGGACTGATGGCGAAGATGCTCGCCGGCCTCGAAGCCACCGACGGCCGGTTCGGCCTCCAGGTCATGTGCATCGGCCATGGTATGTCCACCGCAACGATTCTGGAGCGCATCTAGACGGATACGCAAGAGATAGCTTGGACGATAGAACGCGCTTGCCGCAACACCATCGACGATGCCATCAGGCGCTCGACCGGTCGCAACGCGGAGAAGGACGCCCTCATCTGCGGTGGGCGGCGTTGGGCCTACACCGAACTCGACGCCGGGGCAAACCGGGTCGCGAACGAACTATTGTTGCGGGGACTCGAATCGCCAAGTGTTGTTCGAAGCCATGGCCATAGCGATCTCGGCGCTCGAAGGCCCTTGCGCCGTCGGGTCGCTAACATACGACGCCGTAGTAGGGGATAGGACGCCAACGCGGAGGGAGAGAGGGCCATGAGCCAAGCATCAGCCGGTGGGGGCACTCGCGCCGAGATGGAGCGCACTCTTGTACAGAGAAGCATGGAGGACGAGGACTTCCGCCAGAGGCTGCTTGCGGACCCCAAGGCTACCGTGGAGCAGGAGCTGGAGACGCAGCTGCCTGAGGGTGTTGAGGTAAGGGTGGTTGAGGAGAGCGCAGATACCATCTACCTGGTGCTTCCCAGCGCCTCGGCGGTAGGCGAAGGCGAAGAGCTCTCCGACGAGGCCCTTGAGGCGGTGGCCGGCGGCTGCGCTCTCGTCGCCGATCCCTGCCACGCGGTCGGCCGTGGCGACCCACTCGCGGTACCAGTCTTCGGCGCTGGTGCTGTCGCCTATCCGTCCCGCCGTGGTCGTGACCTCGCCGAAGTCGGCCCCGCCGTAGTACGCATGGAACAGCCCGCGCTGGCCGAACCCGTCGTACAGCGGGTTGCTGCTGAGCACGATCGCCGCTCGTGCTTCGCTCACGCTAGTGCCTCCTACCCCTTGGTGATCTCCTTGCGCGTTCTTCTTGGCCTCCCCGGCCTTGCCCTGCTCCTCCCCACCGTTGGCGCACCCTGCTTTGCCCGCCGCCGAGATCGCGGCAGCGCCCCATGCCGCGGTCTTTAGGAATCTACGCCGCGTGTACTCCTGGTCGGACCCGACCGGAGAAGTGCGGCTCACGTCTCCATCCATTCCAATCTCCTTTCTTCACGGATCCTGCTCCGGCCTCTCTTTCCCCTCGGGCTACTGCTTTGCCGCAAACGGCTTACCCAGCTCCTCGGCCAGCGCTCCGAAGATCAAACCCGCAGGGTTGGTGCAGGGGATGTTGCGCAGACCGTCCATCACACATCAAAAGAATAGAGGGGGCGGGGCAACAGCGTATCCCCCGAATGGGCTATCTTTGCCGTAGCCTGGGCGATGCTAGCAGGTAGCGAACTTCTTAGATCTGCGTAAAACGGAAGTCCAACTTCGGAGTATCCTTCTTATCGGCACTTGGGTGAATAAGGGCAGTGAGAGAGCGGGCTCCTAAGGGCCCGCTCTCTCACACATCTAGCTCTCAAACTCTCTGTGTCTCGCCTACCTCCCCTTGTATATGCCAACCTCGCCGGCTGTGATTTGGGGCGGGTTCGGCATCAAGGGGGCCAGATGCTCCTCCAGAAACTCTCGTGCCCTAATGGTAGACTGTTCCTCAGCCGCCTTATGCTCAAAGACGCTGGTTGATTGCACTACGCCGTCGCCGGCGTCGACCCAGTAGAAAGCAACGAATCCTGGCATTTCGCTGAGGATGGGTACAAAGCCTTCCTTGACCACCTGCCTCACCTTTTGCGGGTCTTTCACGCCCTCGTAGCGCCGCACCGCTTCGTACATAGCTTTAGCCTACCTCCTTCACATAGAGGGCGGGACCGGTCGGCCCCGCCTTAAGTTGATCGACGAGCCCAGTGTGAAGGGGTACAAGGTCTGGCGCAACTTCCTAGAACTGCGTTAGGGTGAAGTTCGTAGCTGCACCATGGACGAACTTCAGGGCTGTGGAGTTGCACTCTTGGATCATTGCCCTCGGTCAGCAAGGCATGGAAGCATAGTCCGGGCGACTGGGTGCTTTTGGACTCACGTATCCATGCCGCCCCTCCGACGGTCTGAATCTCTTTCCTTCGGCACGAGGCCTTCGAGGAGCAACACCTTGCCAGCCTCGAGAAGGTGCAGTACGGTGCCTCGATCATGCCCGTGCTCCGGGAGCTGCCTGAAAGGTTGCCCAACCCCAGGTTCTACAACTGCTATGGACAGAGCGAGATCTCACCCCTGGCCACCGTCTTGCGGCCCGAGGAGCTCAACGAGGAGAGGTTGGCCTCCGTTGGGTGTCCCGCCCTGCTCGTGGAGACGCGGTGTCATTCCTGCGACGCGTCGTCGGGGATGGCCGCGCTAGACCGGGTCACGAGTACCTTGTCGACGCGGTGGCCGTCCATGTCCACTACCTCGAAAGAGCCCCCGTCCCACTCGAAGCGGTCGCCTGTCGTCGGCACGCGCCCGAGGTAGGCCATCACCATCCCACCCACGGTCTGGTAATCGACCTCCCTCTCGTCGGGCAGCGTGCCCAAACCGAGGCGTTCCTTTAGCTCCCTGGCGTCCATCAACCCGTCTACGAGCCACGAGCCGTCGCCGCGACGCACCATCGGCGCCTGGCGAGGGTCCTCCACGTCGCCGACGAGGGCCTCAAGGACGTCGGACGGTGTGACGAGTCCCTCGACATTGCCGCGCTCTTCGACCACGAGCGCCAGGGGTAGGCCGGACCGCTTGAACGCCGCCAAGGCCTCCGTGGCGGGAGCGCCCTCCGGGAGCACCGGCGGATTTTGCAGGTGGGCCACCAGGTTGGCGGTCTCTCCCGTGCGGATCTCCCGCGCCAGGGCGTCCTTGATCGGGGCGACGCCCAGGAGTTCGTCGAGGTCGCCCCTGGCGACCGGGTAGTAAGAGTGCCGGCTCTCGGCTACCGATCCTCGGTGCTCGTCGGGCGGGGCGTCGAGCCATTCTATCGCGGGTCGCGGGGTCATCAGCGCGCGCACCGGGCGGTCGTCGAGCCTGAGCGCGCTGGGCGAGGTCTCTCTCTTCGTCCTCGAAGACCCCCGCGCGCGCACCTTCCTCGAGGAGGATCTCGACCTCCCGCTCGCTGACTGGGGGCTCGTCGGAGGATCTCACCCTCAAGAGCCACAGCACCGCGTCGGTCGAGATGCCGAGGAGCCTGACTGCTGGAGAGGCCAAGATCGAGAGGAGGCGCATCAGCCCCGCCACGCGCGAGGCGACCGTCTCAGCGTCGTTCAGGGCCAGGCGTTTGGGCACCAGCTCGCCCAGGATCAGCGTGAGGTAGGTAATAGTGCCAACCACCACGACGAAGGTTACGGGCCCGGCGTACGGCGCGAGGACGGGGACAGCTTCCGAGAGGACGGCCGCCAGGGGATCGGCTATCGACGCTCCGCCTACGGCGCCGGAGAGGACCCCGATCAGGGAGATGCCGATCTGCACGGTGGAGAGGAAACGGTTCGGCGAGTCGGCGAGCTCCAGCGCGGAGCGCGCCCCGTCGTCGCCCGCGTCGGCGCGCTGCCTGAGCCCGGCCTTGCGCGCCGAGACCAGCGCGGTCTCCGACATGGAGAAGAGACCGTTGAGGAGGATCAAAACGACGACGATCGTACTCTGCAACGCTATGTAGGTCACTTTGGGCCTTTCTTTCTCGTGTCACGTCGGGTAGGCGAATCGCGGTCGGGCAAATGCCGCGCCCGGAAGATCGCATCGGGAGCTAAGGGACGCAGGACTCCGATCCTACTTTCCCGTGCCTCTACCCCAGGAAGCCGATTCCGTTCTCAAGCCCAGAGACTTGTACGGCATCACGATGAGGTCCTCCTGGGCAGGCCTTTACCCGATTCGTCGCGGACGCCGGGTTCCTCCATCCTCTCCCCCCGCAGATAGGCGGCGCGCGCGATCACGAAGGACGAGATGGGAGTGGTGACAAGTAGGAACACTCCTATGAGGATCGCCCTGTAGATGATCGCCGGGTCGCCTGTCACGGTGGATGAGGCGCACAGCGAGACCACGCCGAGGAACACGGCCTTGCTCATCGCGTGCAGCTTGGTGTAGGTGTCGGGCATCCGGATCGCGCCGTAGACCCCGACGGTCATCACGAAGATACCCAGGATGACCAGGGCGTCGGCCACATAGGGGATGGCGGATGCGAACGCAGAGGCCACTAGAAGATCCTCCTCTCGCCATGGTAGCGGGACAGGGCGAGCGTCGCCAGGAACGCCAAGAGCGAGAGTACGAGCGCGGCGTCCATGTAGTAAGGGACGCGCTGGGCGTCCGCGAAGAGCACCAGGAGCGCGACCAGTATCAGGGTCAGCATGTCCAGCGCCAGGATCCGGCTCGCCGTCGAGCGCAGACGGATCACCGCCGCCGCGCTCACTACGAGCAGGACCGTCATCCACACGAAGGCCAGGTAGAAGACTATCTCGTGCATCGGGACCTCCTTAAGGGAATACCTTGCTCTGGTACTGGCGGTAGAAGACTTCCTGCTGCTCGCGGAAGGCTTCGGGGTCGCTAGCATCCAGTACGTGGATCAGGGCGACCCCCCGCCCCCGGTCCACGTCCACGAAATAGGAACCCGGCGGGAGTCCCGTGACCAGCGTCCAGATCGCCACTCCGAACGGCGTCCGGTCGCCCACCGGCACGGCCACGATGCCAGGCCTCACCAGGGGCCTCAGGTGGAGCGTCACCAGCGCGACCTCCCAGGTACCCACCACTATGTCCCGGAAGACCACGGCGGCGAAAGGCACGAAGGCCACCGCGCGCCGGAGCAGGCCGGGCGCCGGGCCGGTGCCGAAGACGAACCGCCGTGACGCGAAGACCAGGACGGCGGATAGGGCCGCGCCGAAGAAGAGGTCCCAGGGATGGAAGCTCGCCAGCGCGAGCGCGTAGACAAGGGTGAGGGCCGCAATGGCCGCGACGTACCGTATCATCCGGAGCCTCCTGTCAAGACGGCTGCCGACTGCTCGCTCAGGTAGATTAGTGGCTCGGGCCAGAGCCCCAGGAGCACCACGAGGGCCGCCAGGGCGACCACGAGGACGCGCGCCGCCGGCGGGCTGGGCTTGCCGGCATCTCCCGGAGCTGGCTTCATGAAGCGGCGCTGGTAGACCTGGAACGAGTACAGGAATGACAGCGCGCCGCCGAGGAAGACGAGTGCGACGAGGGCCAGGCTCACGGCGAGTGAGCCCTCGGCAATGGCCGCCTTGAATACCGCCATCTTCCCGACGAAACCGGCGGCCGGGGGCACGCCCGCAATGCTGAAGGCCCCGACCGCGAAAGCCCCGCCGACCAGCGGCCCGCGAAGCCCTGCGGCGAGGAAGACCACCCCTTTGTTGAGGGAGTTCACGACCGAGTAGAGGACTGCCGCCGCGTACCCCACCGGACCGCCCAGGCCGAGGGCCAGGAGGATGTAGCCGACCTGCCCTATAGCCGAGTAGGCCATGACCTCTGAGGGGTCGCGGCGCGAGATCGCCTGCAACGCCCCGTAGATTATGCTCGCCGTCCCGAGGACGAGCACCGCGACCGACCCGATCTCCAGCTCCCTGGGTAGGAGGCCGCCGCCGAAACGCAAAAGCCCGTAGCTGCCGATGTTCGCCAATGCCCCCGAGAGTATGGCGGCCACGGGCGCGTGGGAGCCCACGTAGACCGCCGGCAGCCAGAAGTGGAACGGGAAAAGACCCAGCTTCAGGGAGAAAGCAGCGAAGATCGCCGCCCCGATAACCATCACCGAGCGGGGCTCCAGCACGCCCGCCCTTTCGGCGATGGTCTGCATGTCCAGGCTGCCGGTGACGCTGTAGAGCGATGCGATCCCGATCAGGAAGATCACCGAGCCCAGCAGGTTGACTACGGCGAAGATGAAGGCGGCCCTCACCTGGTAGTCCTTCTCCCTGTAGCTGGTCAGGATGAAAGATGCGGTCATGGAGATCTCGAAGAACACGTAAAAGTTGAACACGTCCCCGGTGAGGAACAGCCCGTTCAGACCGGCGGCCACGAGCAGCACCAGCGCCGGAAAGGCGCGCCAGCGCACCCCCAAGATGACCTCGTAGAGCAAAGAGATCAGAACCACCCCCACGGAGACCAGGGCGAACGTCAAGCCAAGAGGATCGGCCCTCAGCGAGATCCCGGCTCCCTCCGGCCAGCCGCCCGCGACCACTTCGACCGATCCCTCGCTGACCACTATGAAGGCCAGCCACCCGAGCGAGACGAAGCTCGCCCCGAGGCCTCCCGCAGCGAGCAGGCCGACCCACAGGCGGCGGCCATCCAGGAGGGCCAGCACCGCCGCGAGCGCCCAGGGTATCCCGGCCGGGAGAACGAGGAGAGTCTGGCTCGCCGCTGTCATCGCGCCGGCCTCTCTTGCGTCCCGTCTTGCCGCTCGGCGTCCTGCTCCTCCTCGGGCACTTCTTCCCTCTCGGGGTCCTCCGCGCGTTCCAGGGCCTCGGCCTCGCGCATCTCGGCGTCGGCGATCTCTTCCGTGTCCACGGTGCGGTGCGCGGTGTAGAGCCGGTAGACCATCGCCAGGAGCAATGCGGCGACGCCGAAGCCTATGACGAGGGCGGTCAGGGCCATCGCCTGCACCAGCGGATCACTGACGGAGCCGGCTCTTTCCAGAGGATAGATCGGGGCCTCGCCGCGCGTCAGCCCGGCGGAGATCATGAAGAGGACCGCCGAGTTGGAGATGAGGACTATGCCGACGACCACCCGCACGAGATCGCGCTGGAGGAGGAGGAACGTCCCGGAGGCGAAGACGACCGAGACCGCGAGCGCGGCGGAGAGGATCACGGGCTCTCATCTCCCGGCGAGGGGTCCCCTGTGGCTTCGCCGGCGCGGGCGAAGTACGAGACGACCCCGACAGCGAAGCCGAAGACCAGCAGAAAGACCCCGAGGTCGAAGAGGACCGCGCTCATCAGCTCGAGGGTCCCCAGGTGGATGGGCTCCGTGCCGGGCGGCGGGTAGTGGGTCAGGACCGCGTCCCCCAGCAACAGCGGAGCCCCGGCGACGCCGAGGGCCACGAGCAGTCCCGCGAACGCGATCGCCGTCGCATGCCGCACGGCCGGCAGCCTCTTTGCCTCCTCGTGCCCGAAGGCGAGGTACCGGAGCAGCACCCCAAGGGCGCCCACCACACCGGCGGAGAAGCCGTCGCCGGTCTGGACGAAACCCTTGACGAGGATGGCCGCGGCGACGACGAACGTCGGCAGATAGAGCAATCTCGCCACCTCCTGCGTCACGGCGCGCGCAGCCGGCCGCGCAGACCCGCTCGTGCCCGGCGGACCGCTATCGGTCGGGAGGGTATCCGGCCTCACCCCTCCTAGCAGGGTCGCCACCCCCAGGAGGACGAGGGCCACGACGGAGATCTCGCCTAAAGTGTCCAGCCCGCGGAAGTCAGCCAGCGTGGCCGTGACCACGTTCTTGGCGTGCGCCTGCGGGGCGAGCCGCACGTGTTCTTCGGCGACGGTCGTGCCGGCCGGCGGCTGCGAGAGAGATCCCCAGACGACCACGAAGGCGAAGACGCCCGCGACTACCGAGACGAAGACATTGCGGCCCCTCCTCGGAAGTGGTAACTCCGCCTGGCGGTGCAAGATGCGGTAAGGGATCAGCTTGAGGGTGGCGACGACGAGTAGCGTGACCATGGTCTCTACAAGGACCGCGACGAGCGCCACGTTCGGCGCTCCGTAGAATGCATAAGCGACCGCCAGCGCGAAGCCCGCGCTGGAGAGCACGAGAACCAGGGTAACGTGCCGCCGCGTGAAGGTCGTCGTCAGGGAGGCCGCCACCACCGCCAACATCACCAGCATTAGCGGCGTCTCCCCGGCCCGGAACTCTCCGACCCGGTACGCGCCGGCTGTGGGCGTTGCCAGCACGGCCGCGCCCACGAGCATGGCCGTCGGCAACAGCACGAAAGCGACCCGGCCTCTCAGGTTGCGGATCTCCAGCCGGTGGACGAGGTCCGAGAGCCGGTTGAGCCCGCGAACGCTCAGACGGTACAACCTTTCGGGCCCCGCCAGCTTCCCGAGGTCGCTGAACCCGAGCGCTGCCCTCGACCATACAGAGCGCGAAGCTATTGCCACCGCGCCCAGAACGTAGGCCGCCAGGGCCATTACATATTCGGGGAGAACCTCCGCATGGTACGTGGCATCCAACGGCGTAGGAGCCGCGAAGGACACCTCACCTGCCGCCTCGGCCAGTCTCTCGAACGGCCCCGCGAACAGACCTCCGAGCAGCCCTATCGCTCCCAGCGCCACGACCGGCGCCACGAGCAGTCGGGGTACGGGGCGGGACGCGACAGAGGAGGCATGGGACTCTCCGAGAAAGATGCCGCCCCAGAAGCGCCAGGTGTAGGCCAGCGTCGCAGCCGCCGAGACGACTGCGATGGTGGCGAAGAGGAGACCGCGTTCGAGGGCGGCGGCGAAGAAGAACTCGTCGGCGAAGAATCCCAAAGTCAGGGGGAGCGAGGTGAGCGTGGCCGCCGCGAGCCCTGACGACACTGCCAGCAACGGCATGGGCCTCAGCAATCCTCCGAGCTTGCTAAGGTGGTCCTGGCCGGTGGCCTCCGTCACCGCCCCGGCGGTGAGGAACAGGGCGCTCTTGGCGATGGCGTGGGCGATCACGTAGTAGGCTGCGCCTCCGGCACCGTACTCTCCACCGAGGCCGTACATGGTGACCACGAACCCGTACTGGGCGATGGTGGAGTAGGCGAGGAGCTGCTTGAGGACGTCCCGCGTTAGCGCCAGGACGCCGCCGACGGCCATGGAGGCTATGCCGACGACCAGGAGCGTGTCGAGGATAAAGTCGCTATTCTGGAGCAGCGGGTACACACGTCCGATCAGCAACACCCCCGCGGCTACCATCGCCGCCGAGTGCAAATAGGCGGAGACGGGTGTCGGGGCAGCCATGGCTCGCGGCAGCCAGAAGTGCAGCGGGACCTGCGCGCTCTTGGCGAGCCCGGCCACTACGATGAGCAGGCCCGAGCCCGTGAGAAGCGGTCCCGGCGCGACGCGTCGGGCGAGCTCCGGGATGGAGAATGTGTCGTGGGCGGCGTAGAGGAGGAGAGCCCCGATGAGTAGCAGCACCGCCGTTACCCCGGTGACTAGCAGCGCCATCAGCGCCGAGGCCCGCGACTCCTCCTTATGGGCGTCGTAGCCGATCAGGTAGTAGGATGCGATAGCCGTGAGGTCCCAGAAGAGGAAGAGTAGGATCAGGTCTTGCGCCATCGCGAGGCCCACCATCGAGCCCATGAACAGAAGAACGAAGAAGTAGAAGCGCACGGCGGCGGACTCGGGGCGACCCTCGTGCTCCAGGTGCAACGGCAGGTAGCGCGAGGAGTACACGAGAACGAGGAAGCCTATACCGGTCGCGAGCAAGGCGTACAGGGCGGCGAGCCCGTCGAGCGAGAGGGAGATGCGCAAATCCCAGCTCGGAGCCCAGGCCAGATCCACGCTGCCGCCAGCGGACCACCCCCAAAGCACCGAGAGGGCGGCGAGGGTGGCGAAGGCCGCCCCGACAGGGGCCGCGTAAGCGGGTCTGAACGCCCCTACCCCGGCCGCGATGGGGGCCGCGAGGAGGGCGAGTGCGATCGGCAAGAGAACGGCGAGTGTCGTCAACTCCGTTCTATCCTCTCTCCCGACGGTAAGCCTGTAAACGGTATCTTTGTGATTGGATCAAGATGCCCGCGGACTTCCCGTTCCTAACCCGCCCGTAGGCACGTGCGGGAGGTTACTGTCCCTCCCCGACCGGGACGCCCGAAATGATTCTTGCATGCCATCTCGGGAGATATATCCCCCCGTCGTAGGCGACCTACGCCTGCGACGCCGCAACGCGTAGCCGGGATAATCAACAGGACGGCCGGGTTTGGGACATCTCGCGGTGGAGTCTCGCGTACGGCGAGCGCCCGGCGCGAGAGCGGGTGAGCCCTGTTCCTCGTCGGTCTCTACGCGCTGTTGTGAGCTGAGTGCAGAATTCTATTCGGTGTCGAGCCGCGCCCCTATCTCCTCTCCGTAGACAACACCGGTCCATTCGCCAGATGCTTAACTATGACGTAATATGTATGAGTATGGTGATCGATGTGGCGAAAGCTTTCACGCGGGGAGGCGTGGGAGTGTATCTTTCGGGAGATGGAAAGCGAAAGAGCATGCCGATGAAGCTCGAGTTGTCGAGCGAGGGTCGTTACGCGCTGCGGGCGCTGGTATACCTGGCGCGCGACGCGGAGCGGGGCGAGCTAGTGACGGCCGACAGGATCTCGGCCGAGGCGGCGGTGCCGCGGCGTCTGCTCGCCCGCGTGATGGCGAAACTCGCCCGGGCTGGCTTGGTGGAGAGCAGCGAGGGGAGGGGCGGAGGCTCCCGTCTGGCCCGAACGCCCGAGGAGGTCACCCTGCGCGACGCCGTGGAGGCCGTGGAGGGTCCGTTCGAGATCACGCACTGCATCATGCAACAACGTCCCTGCGGCGAGAGCCGCCCCTGCACCCTGCACGACGCCTGGACCGAAGGCCAGAACACCATCCTCGACCACCTCACCACCCGAACCCTCGCCGAATTCTCTTCCCAAGCCCCACCCTTCCCCCGCTAGCCGAAACTTCCCCAACCCTTAACGGTATACGATCCTACCCGCATACTAATACTAATATAGTAATAGTATGGAGGTGGCGCGCTGGTCTGGGTCATACGAGCGGTCCGCGTCGTTCTGGCGGGCATGGAGCCTGGGGGCGTCGTTCTTGCGATTTTGGTGAGTGGGACGAGGCCGAAAGGGTGGGGTGAGGGCCGGTTCGGCCGTACGGACGCTTTCGTGTCGTTTGCGCCATGTATCTGGCGTAGGGCCGTGGGTCCGGGGACGCGATGCGGCCGGGGTTTCGGTTGGGAAGGAGGGGGAGGATGAGTTCGGTCGGGACCGCCGGAGTGCGTGCCGGGGCGTACCTCCAATACCTCATTCCCGACAGCCTACGCGACTGTTCCTCATCGACGGTTAGGTGTCGGCCAAGTCGGAACCTCATCGTGATGACGTGGAATGATCCGATCCGGCGCCGAAGAAGTCGTCTCGCTCACTTCCTGTTCCGGTACAGATACATCGTGAGCGGGGCGAAGACGGCGATGAGTATGGCGCACGATAAGAGCAACCAGCCGATCTGACCCATCATCACCGTGCCGGACATCAGGCCGCGAACCGCGGTCACGAGGTGAGTGATGGGGTTGAATCCGACGACTGTCTGAAGCCATGAGGGCATAGTCTTCGGGTCCACGAAGATGTTGCTAGCGAACGTGAGGAGAAACATGGTCAGCGTACTCACCCACAACACGGTGTTCGGCGTCCGCGCCACGAGCCCCAAGGCCGTCCAGATCCACGAGACGCTGAACGCGCACACCAGGAGCAACAGCACTGACAGCAGAACCCCGAAAATGCCTCCTTCGGGACGAAAGCCCAGCACCAACCCCAGCGCGAGGACTATCGCCGACGCCAACGTGTAGCGCACGGCGTCGCCGAGCAACGCCCCTACGATGACAGCCGGCCGCCATATTGGGAGCGACCGAAAGCGGTCGGCGACGCCCTTGGAGATGTCGGTGTTGAGGTTGACCGCGGTGTAGGCCGTGATGAGAAGCACGGTCTGCACCAGGATGCCGGGAATGAGGTATTGGAGGTACGCTCCAGTCGAGCCCGCGATGGCGCCGCCCAGAAGGTACGTGAACAGCAGGGTGAAGATGATCGGGTTGAAGACGGCGTCGAAGAGCTGCTCGGGGACGTGCTTTATCTTCAAGAGCGCCCGCCATCCGAAGGTGAGCGAAGCTGAGAGGGCATTCGCCTTCTTCGGCCTCTCGCCGGAGGCGAGCGCCGAGCGCAGGTTATCTTCGAGCATTGTATTGGATGGCGTGGTCATGCGACTTCCTCCTCTTTATCGTCGGTCTCTTCATGTTCCGCGCGGTGTCCGGTGAGGGCGAGGAACACTTCGTCGAGGCTCGGCTGGCCGAGGGAGAAGTTGGTTACGGCAATGCCGGATCTTGACAACTCCGAGAGCGCTTTAGCCACGCGCTCGGGGTCGGAGACTCTCGCCGAGAGCGCAGCCGGGTCCGAACCACTCTCCGCCGGGACGCCGAGCGTCCGAGAGAGGATCTGCTCCGTCTCGGCGCGCTGCTCGGGGTCTCGCAGCCGGACGTGCAAAGCGCCCGAACCTACAGACGCTTTCAACTCTCCGGGCGTGCCCTCGGCGATGACCCGTCCGTTGTCTATCACGGCGATGCGGTCGGCTAGCTGGTCAGCTTCATCGAGGTACTGCGTGGTCAGAAGCACCGTCGTGCCCGAGGCGGCTAAAGTGCGGACGATGTCCCAGACCTGGTTGCGGCTTCTAGGATCCAGTCCCGTAGTCGGCTCGTCGAGGAAGACCAAATCCGGCGTGACGACTATCGAGGCCGCGATGTCTAGCCTTCTCCTCATGCCCCCGGAATAGTTCTTTACCTGACGGTCCGCCGCGCCTGTGAGTCCGAAGGCGTCGAGTAATTCGCCAGCCCTCACCCTGGCCTCCTTGCGCGAGTAGCCGAGGAGCCTCGCTATAAGGATGAGGTTCTCCTTTCCGGTGAGGTCTTCGTCCACCGAGGCGAACTGCCCGGTGAGGCTCACTCTGCCTCGCACCGCGTCGGCCTCGCGCACGATGTCGTGCCCGAACACGCGCGCCGTACCCGAGTCCGGACGAAGCAGGGTCGCGAGCATGCGTATGGTCGTCGTCTTGCCCGCGCCGTTCGGACCGAGGAAGCCGTAGATCTCCCCGCGAACCACCTCGAGGTCCACGCCCGCGACTGCCACATTGTCCCCGAAACTGTAAACGAGCCCTTTCGCGCCTATCGCCAGCGACCCATTCCTCGCCCTCCGCCCGACGCGCCTGTCTCCATCTACGTCCATCTCTTCCTCTCTTCCAGATTGCCGTGCTATACTCTTTTCACTTACCTGGTAACTTAAATACTGAATAAATATCTTAGCATCTAAGATAAATGTAGGATAGGCGAGGGTGTGGAGGTTGTCAAGGGGTATGTCGAAAAAGCGTGAAGAGTTGTTGCGGGAGCTTGAGGTGGAGAACCGCAGGAGCACGATGGATGGAGTGTTTTTATTGCGGGCGGTTGCGCAGCGGAGTGGGATGAACCTGACCGATTTGCAGTGCGTAAACATTCTGACCTCGACGGGGCCGATCACTGCGGGGCGGTTGGCGGAGATGATGGGGCTCACGACGGGGGCGATAACCGGTGTGATCAATCGGATGGAGAAGGCGGGGTACGTGCGGCGGGAGAAGGACCCGAACGACGGTCGCCGGGTGGTCATACAGCCAATATTGGAGGAGTTGGAGCGCGTGGGTGCGGGATTCTTCGGTTCGCAGGGGAAGGAGTTGGAGGACTTGATCTCAGACTACGACGACCGGGACCTCGCCGTCATCCTCGACCTCATGCGGAAATCCAACGCTGTGACGAGTGACCTGATCGCAAGGGTACGGGCGTCGTCGGCGGGCGACGATGGCGGTGACTTCGCCGCTCCCCTGGGTTCGGTGAAGAGCGGGCGGCTGGTGTTCGCCAACGGGGCCTTCCGGCTCACCCTCCGCGCCGGTTACGGGATGGACGACCTCTATCGGGCCCGATTCGAGGGGACCGCCCCGAAGGTCGAAGTGGAAGACGGGACCGTGACCTTCCGCCGTTCCAGGCGCTTCCAACTCTTCGGCTCGCGCAGACATGCCGAGGAGGTCACTCTGAACGCTGCGGTGCCCTGGGGGGTCGAAGTACGCGGCGGGGCGGCCCGAATCGACGCGGATCTCAGCGGGCTAGAGCTGTCGTCCCTCGTCCTCAAGGGGGGGATCAGCGACCTCGCCCTGACGCTTCCGGAAGCATCGGGGGTGGTTTCGGTGCGTCTGTCCGGGGGCGCGAGCAAAGTTAGCATACACCGTCCCGCAGGTGTCGAAGCACGGATGAGCGTGAAAGGCGGCGCCAGCAAGCTAACGTTCGACGAGCAGAGCTTCGACGCCCTGGGCGGCAAAGTCCGGCTCCAGAGTCCCGGCTACGAAGGAGCTACCGATCGCTACGAGATTGAACTCTCCGGCGGTGCGAGCGAGCTTACCGTTCGGTAAGCCGACCAGCGGCACATACGCTCAGCTTTCCGGGACGCCGCCACGAGCGTCTGGTTGAATCTCGTCGCAGCAAGCCTTGTCTCGGAGGTCGCCGGCGCCGCGCGGTTGGCGGCGGCGGAGAGGATCGGACGTATGGAGGTCGAGGACGTCCCTCAACCCACCGAACTGAAGCGGCAACTCTCCGAGGCCCACGGAGGGGGCGCCCTAGAGCCACAGTGAGTAGCCTCTTCCTCGACGCCAACATTCCGACGTACGCGGCGGGTGAGCTGGAATTGTGGAGTTGGAGTTGTGAATTAGAAGCGGGGAGAAGGCGTGGGAAATCTCACCACTACTGGCGTTGCCCATAGCTGGAGCAAGGCTGCAGATACCGAAGGTATCGACGATCTAATCCTTGGCCGATTGCCTGCGGTGGAGCCGGCGGCGTCAGGTCCTCGGGGATTCGAAAAGTTCGATGGGATTGCCGGAGGGATCTTCTAGCAGGATCTGCTTTCCGCCCCTGCCGCCGACGATCTCGTTGCGGAAGTGCGCCCCCGCCTCTCGTAGGGTCTCGACTTCGTTGGCGAGGTCGTCGACCTCGAGTTGGATGCGGTTCCAGCCGCCCGGCTCCGGCTTGCGCCCGTCGGGCATGGGTTGGCCTGCTCCTCCGGCGCCGGGCTCGTTCAACAAGAGACGTAGGTCACCGCGCGAGAGGGCCGCGAAACCGGGGGCGGGCTTAAACTCGACGCCAAAGCCGAGCCGCTCGGTGTAGAACGCGATCGTCGCGTCGACGTCATCGACTATGTAACGCACGCTGACTGTAGCCATCGTTGGTCCTCCTCGGATCTTTCTCGATAGAACTCACTGCATCGAGTCTACGCCCGTGCACGTTTTTGCCACCACCCGATTTCGTATGAGAATCCGGGTGAAGGCGCATCGACGCGGCTCCCGAAGCAGCCATGAGCTGGCCGCAAAAACCCGCGCTTGGCATCCTTCTCCTCCCACGGCACAACATGCAGTGAGGGGAACATCATAAGCGCGAACGGGCGTGGGATTTGGTGGAATCGCACGGACCGGGCGAAGAAGTGGAGCCGGGGAGGGCACACGCTCCGGTTCCTGTGCGAAAGTGCCGGGCTTGAGGCCCCCTGGCCTTGAAGGTGTCACCGTGGGTTACGGTACAATCACTCTCGAGCGACGATGCTACCATCATTCAAAGATCTATCGACCAGCCAAACGGCACTGTTCCGATGATATCCCCGGAGATCGGGGTGATCCTGATCCTCGTTGGGATCGCACTCTTCATCATAGACCTGAGCGTAACCAACCATGGCCTTCTCACCGCAGGCGGCATCGTAACGCTACTTGCCGGAGGCCTGGCGCTCTTTGGCGCGGGTGTCCCTTACTCGGGAGTGCTACTCGGCGCCATCGTGGTAGTTGCGATGCTAATGGGGGGTGTGCTCTTCGGGTTTTTGAGTTCATTGCGGGACCTCGGAAGGAGGCCGGCCCTTACGGGCAAGGAGGGGATGATCGGCGAGGTGGGCACCGTAAGAAGGCCCGTTGGGGTGAACTCCGAAGGATGGGTGTTCGTGCACGGCGAGCGATGGCGAGCCGTGCTGGCGTTCGCCCCAGAAGAAACTGACCTGCGAGAGAGTGAGCCCACGGTAGGAATGGGACACAAGGTGAGGGTGGTGGGTTTCGGTGAGGGAGGAGTAATGCACGTTGTACCCCTCGAATTGCCCGGTCGTGGCCGGGATAGAGCAGTGTGAATTCCTAAGCCGGATGGCACGGGGAGGGAAGTGCGCGGAACAGAGATCTGCTTTCTGAGCGCCGAGGAGTTGGGACGCCTCATCCGCGGGCGGGAAGTGTCGGCCGAAGAGACGATGGCGGCGTGTTTAGAGCAGATCGAGCGTACCAACCCGAGCGTAAATGCCATCGTTACGCTAGTCACGGAACGGGCCATGCGAGACGCGCGCGCCGCCGACGAGCGCCTCGCTGAGGCGCTTGAGCGTGGGGTGGAAGTCAGCCCGCTCCATGGCCTGCCGGTGGCCCACAAGGACCTGGCAGCGACCAGGGAGATCCGCACCACGTTCGGCTCCCTCATCTACGAAGACTTCGTCCCCGACGAGGACGACCTCATCGTCGAACGCCTGCGCCGCGCCGGCGCCATAACGGTAGGTAAGACCAACACCCCGGAGTTTGGCGCGGGCTCCCAGACCTACAACGAGGTGTTCGGCGAGACCCTCAACCCGTACGACACCACCAAGACCTGCGGCGGCTCCAGCGGCGGTGCAGCAGTGGCCCTCGCCTGCGGGATGGTGCCCATCGCGGATGGGAGCGATATGGGCGGCTCTCTGCGCAACCCCGCTTCCTTCTGCAACGTCGTGGGTTTCAGGCCGTCTTTAGGCAGGGTGCCCTCCTGGCCTACACAGACGGCCTGGTCCTCGCTCTCCACGGAGGGTCCGATGGCGCGTACGGTTCGGGACGTCGCCCTGATGCTAGGTGTGATCTCCGGCCCTGACCCGCGCTCGCCACTCGCCATCTCTGGGCCGGGGGAGGACTTTTTCGGTCCCCTGGAGCGAGACTTCTCGGGTGCGCGGGTGGCCTGGAGCCGCGACCTCGGCGGGTTGCCGGTCGACCCGCGGGTGACCGCCGTCCTGGACGGTCAGCGTCACGTCTTCGAGGATATAGGTTGTCTGGTGGAAGACGATGAGCCAGATCTCACCGACGCTGACGAGGTCTTCAAAGCTCTGCGCGCCTGGCACTTCGAGCTCAACTACGGGGAACTGCTCGAGGAGCATCGGGGCCGCATGAAGGACACCGTGGTCTGGAACATCGAACAGGGAGTGGGCTTGAGCGGCGCTGACGTGGGACGCGCCGAGCGCAAGCGGACAGAACTCTACCACCGCGTGCGGACCTTCATGGAAGGCTACGATTTCCTCGCGGCGCCCGTGAGCCAGGTCCCGCCCTTCGACGTGAAGCGACGCTACGTAACGGAGATAAACGGGGTGGAGATGGAGACGTACGTCGATTGGATGAAGAGCTGTTACTACGTGACTGTTACGGGACTGCCCGCTATCTCGGTGCCCTGCGGTTTCACGCCGGAGGGACTGCCCGTAGGGATCCAGATCGTGGGCCGCCCCAGGGATGACCTTGGCGTCCTCCAACTCGCTTATGCCTTCGAGCAGGTTACTGGCTTCGGGAAGCGCCGCCCGCTCGGGCTTGCCACGGAGGGTACTCTAGTGGATCTGGAGACCGTCTCCTACGGCGTGAGTGGCCCGCGGGTACCGGTCGAGATCCTCATCGACCGCTGGGGGGTTCCCCACGTCTATGCTTCCTCCCCTTACGACGCCTTTTTCGCCCAGGGTTTCAACACTGCACGCGACCGCCTGTGGCAGATAGACCTGTGGAGACGGAGGGGCCTTGGGCTGCTCTCCGAGGTCTTCGGTCCTTCCTTCGTCGAGAAGGACAGGGCGGCCCGGCTCTTCCTGTATCGCGGAGAGATGCGCACTGAGTGGCTGGCTTACGGGTCGGATACCAAGCGGGTGGCGACGGCGTTCGTCTCCGGCGTAAACGAGTACGTGAGGTTCTCGCGCGAGAACCCGGCTCTCCTGCCCGAAGAGTTCCGCCTGATGGGCTACCTGCCGTCCTTCTGGTCGCCCGAGGACGTCGCCCGCATAAGGAGTCACGGCCTCTACCAGAACCTCGCGAGCGAGGTCGAGCGCGCGTTCGTGCTGAGAGATTTCGGGCCCGAGGTGGATGCCTTGCGCAAACCCCTCGAACCGCCGCGCGACGTCGCCGTCCGTGAGGGGTTGGATCCCTCCCTGATCCCCGCGGACGTTCTGCGCGTCTACGAGCTGGCTACAGAACCCGTCGAGTTCGTGGAAGGGCAGTCACCCCACGCGAAAAGCCTCGAGGGCTCGAACAACTGGGCGATCTCGCCGGGGCGCACGGCGACGGGCCGTCCCATTCTGGCCAACGATCCGCACCGCGCCCAGTCCGTGCCTTCCCTACGCTACGCGATCCACCTCTCCTCCCCAGGCATGGACGTCATAGGAGCGGGAGAGCCAGCCCTGCCCGGGATTTCAATCGGCCACAACGGCAACATAGCCTTTGGTTTCACCATCTTCTCCATAGACCAGGAGGACCTCTACGTCTATGAGACCAACCCGGATGATCCTTCCGAGTACCGTTACGAGGGGCGTTGGGAGCCTATGGAGGTGGAGCGCCAGCTCATCCCGGTCAAGGACGGAGACGCTGTCGAGGCAAGACTCGAGTTCACCCGTCACGGGCCCGTCATCTCCGAAGATACCCAGAAGAATGTCGCCTTCGCGGTGAGGGCTGCGTGGCTGGAGCCTGGCACGGCCCCCTACCTCGGCAGCGTGGACTACATGCGCGCCAATGACTGGGACGGATTCCTGTCGGCGCTGAACCGCTGGGGAGCGCCTGGCGAAAATCAAGTCTATGCCGATACGGACGGCAACATCGGATGGAAGCCGGCCGGCCTCGTTCCAAGGAGGCCCAACTGGGACGGACTCTTGCCGGTTCCCGGCGACGGCCGCTACGAGTGGGACGGGTTCCTCGACGCCGACGAACTGCCGGTCGAGTTCAACCCTCCCCGGGGTTGGGTCGCGAGCGCCAACGAGATGAACCTCCCCGAGGGCTATCCCCACGAGGAGAAGAAAGTCGGCTTCGAATGGTACGCCCCGTACCGCTACGAGCGGATAGCCGAGGTCCTCCGGGAGAACCCTGGTCTCAGCATCCAAGATTCGGTGAAGCTCCAGACCGACTACCTCTCCGTACCCGCATGCCGGATCATCGCCAGGCTACGAAGGCTGCGCACCGAGGATCCCGAGTTAGAGCGGACCCTAAAGATGCTGAACAGTTGGGACTGCGTCCTCCGTGCCGACTCTGCCCCCGCGGCCCTTTTCGAGGTGTGGTACTGCTTACATCTACGCCAGGCTCTCCTGATGAGGGCCATGGAAGGCATCGTCGAACGTGGACGGCTGGACGAGGCGGTGTCGAGGGTGATGCCTGTCGAGGATCAGGCGGGCGACGCCAGGATGAGCCTGGAGACCCTGGAGAAGCTCGACACAAGTTTGGGTTATGAGGTGGTCGACGAGGTGTTGTCCTCGACCTTGAAGGAAGCTACGGATCATCTGGAAGGACTTCTGGGAGTGGATCGGGCCGACTGGGAGTGGGGCAAGTTGCACCAGGTCCGTATGGTCCATCCTCTGTCTCCACTCGTCGATAGGCGGACGCGGGAGCGACTGGATGTGGGCCCAGTGCCGCGCGGAGGCAGTGGCGACACGGTGGGCAACACCGCATACCACCTGGAGAATCTCCGGCAGACCGGCGGCTCCTCCTGGCGCGTGGTGGTGGACGTTGGGGAGTGGGACCATTCCCTCTTCATCAACTCGCCGGGGCAATCCGGCGACCCAGCGAGCCCGCACTACTCGGATCTCTTCCTTCCGTGGGCCAGAGACGAGGCCGTACCGTTGCTGTACAGCAGAGAGAAGGTCGAGGCCGCTGCGAAAAGACGGATCGTGCTCGAGCCAACAGGACGCTAAGCGCCCCTCGTAATCTGCTAAAGCAAGAAACGAACGAAAGATGCTAGCATTGAATTGTGAAGTGTGAACTACTAATTGGGAAGCAGTGGCGAGTAAGCGGACAATCCTAAATTCCAAACTCTCAATTCCAAGTTCTTCTGGGACGCCGTATCTCTTGATCGACGGCGCGAAGATGGGGAGAAACATACAGAAGATGGCCGATGTTGCCAGGGAGAACGGGGTCGATCTGAGACCCCACGTGAAGACGCATAAAATTCCTGGCATAGCCAGAAAACAGTTGGAGGCCGGCGCTTCGGGCATCACGGTGGCCAAGCTCTCCGAGGCCGAGGTCATGGCGGATGGTGGTGTCGAGGACATCTTCATCGCCTACCCGCTGGTTACGGAAGCGAAGATCCGGCAGGCGATCCGGCTGGGCGAGAGGGTGAGGCTCGTCGTCGGGGTAGATAGCCTCGAAGGAGCCAGTAGGCTCTCCGCGGTGGCGGAGGGGCACACTCTGGAGGTCAGGCTCGAGGTGGACACGGGCCTGAGGCGCACCGGGGTCCCTTCAGATGAAGCCGTCGAATTAGCCAGTGAGATCGAGGCGATGAGCAACCTGGATCTCACGGGGATCTATACCTACCGTGGTGCCGTCCTCGGCGGGTCCAAGACACTGGAACTCGAAAAGGCCGGCCTCGAAGAGGGGCAACTCATGGTCTCCCTGGCGGACATGCTGAGGGAGCGGGGCATAAGGGTTGACGACGTCAGCGTGGGCTCTACTCCGACGGCGGAGTACGTGGCGAAGGTAGAGGGGGTGACGGAGATCAGACCGGGCACGTACGTGTTCTACGATAGGATGCAGGCCCGGCTCGGCGCCTGCTCGCTCGACGAATGCGCGGCCGTCGTAGTCTGTACGGTGGTAAGTAGACCCACCCGGGACCTGGCCGTCATCGACGGCGGGAGCAAAACATTCGCTACCGATGTAGGACCCGGTGCAGAGCCGCTGAACCTGGAGGGGTACGGCCACGTCGTCGGATACCCCGGCGCCGTGCTGGAGAGGCTCACGGAGGAGCACGGGATGCTCTCTGTGGACGAGGACTGCGACCTCGAGGTAGGCGATACGTTGCAGATAATCCCCAACCACATCTGTAGCACGGTGAACCTGCACGACGAGGTATACCTGCTCGGGGAGGACGGCGGCGTGGAGGAGATGCGGGTGGCGGCCCGCGGGAAGGTCAGGTAGGGGGCGACTGTGTTGGAACTCGTGATCGAGAACGGACGTCTCGTGACAAGAAGGAGTACGCCTTGAGCCTCGCGAGAAACATCGGCGGAGAAGAGTTGGGGCAGGAGACCACGATGACGAAGGTCGGCATAGCCGCCTTTATCGGCGCCCTGGTCGAATGGTACGACTACTTCCTCTACGGGCTCGCGGCGAGCGTGGTCTTCACCCAGCTGTTCTTTCCGCTCGAGAATCGTCTCTTCGGCACCCTGGCGGCCTTCGCCACTTTCGGGGTCGGTTCTTCTTCCGACCCCTGGGGGGCGCCATCTTCGGGCACTACGGCGACAAGCTGGGTCGGAAGGCCATACTCGTCCTCACCCTCCTCCTCATGGGTCTCGCCACCTTCCTGATAGGCATCCTGCCGACCTTCCAGTCCATAGGGATCCTTGCCCCTATATTGCTCGTCGTATTGCGCGCCCTGCAGGGAGTCGCCGTCGGGGGTGAGTGGGGCGGCGCCGCTCTGCTGGTCGTGGAGCACGCCCCCGGAGGGAGGCGTGGTTTCTATGGCAGCTGGCCCCAGATGGGGTCGTCGGCCGGGCTATTGATCGCAACGGGGCTCTTCACGGCCGTCTCGTCGTTGCCTGAGGAGCAGTTCCTTTCCTGGGGCTGGCGGGTTCCTTTCCTGCTCAGCATAGTGCTTGTGGCAGTGGGGCTGGTGATACGCCTGAAGATAGCCGAGACGCCGGCGTTCGAGCGGGTGAAGGAGACGGGCACCGAGGCCCGGATGCCACTCGTCGACGCGGTTCGCACCTATCCCAAGAGCCTGCTGCTGGTCATAGGCATGCGCGTCGCCGAGAATGCCTGCGGCTACATCTTCACCGTCTTCGTGCTCTCTTACGTCACCCAGGAGTTGGGATTGCCCAACAGCGCGGCCTACGCCGGGGTCATGATCGCCGCGGGGGTGCAATTCTTGATCACACCGATCTACGGCGCCATCTCAGACCGCATCGGCCGGCGGCCGGTATACATGTTTGGCGCGGGGTTCCTGATCCTCTTCGCCTTCCCGTTTTTCTGGCTCGCCAACACGGAGTCGCCTATCCTGATCCGGCTCGCCATCGTGTTGGCCTACGCGGTCGGCAACGGCGCGATGTTCGCAACCCAACCGGCCTTCTTCTCGGAGCTGTTCGGCACCAACGTCCGTTACAGCGGGGTCTCCTTGGGCTACCAGCTCTCGGCGGTGTTCGCCGGCGGCCTCGCGCCGTTCGTCGCCACCGCGCTGCTCGCCTGGGCCGGAAGCTACTGGCCGGTCGCACTCTATGTGATGGCTGTGGGTCTCATCAGCTTCGTCTCGGTCTACCTGGCCACCGAATCTTTCAGGGAGGATCTCACCGAGGAGCTCGCGAGAGAGCCCGCGGAGCAAACCGGCGGAGCCGGCCAGACGACCTAGGCGGGTATACGGCAACCTGCCAGGAGGTCCGGTGGATGGGATAATGACAAAGGTGCCTCAGCAAGCCACCCTGATATTCGATGGGCACTGCGGGGTCTGTACCAGGTACGTTCGCATGATCAAAAGGTTCGACAGGAAGCAGCGTATAACCGCGGTGCCTTACCAGATGCCCGGGGTGCCCGCCTCTGCCGGCCTAACCGTGGAAGCGTGCAGGAGAGCCGCTTGGGCGGTGACACCGGAGGGCCACCGCTACAGAGGTGCCATGGCCGTTAACCTCGTCGTGGCGGTGGCCCTCGGCACGAAACTTCCCTACGCGTTCTACCGCTTGCCATTGATAAAGTGCGCACAAGACCGCGCCTACGACTGGATCGCCGCGAACCGTCGGAGACTTCCCGGAGATGAGCCGCACTGCTCACAACACCCGGGAGAGTGCGCTCGAGCGACCGAGGATTGACCATCCGGATCGTATCGACCGACTCGCCGTCCTCGACATCCTGCCGACGGAGACCGCGTGGGAGCGGGCCGACGCGAGGCTCGCGCTGGCCTACTGGCCCAGGTCGCTGCTTGCTCAACCCGAACCGCTTCTTCGGCGCCGCTGAATAGGATTATCTCGCACCAGCGCCTTGCTACTGTCGTTCGAGTGCAAGCAGATCTATTCCGAGGGGTGTAGGCTTGTCGGCAGAGGAGGAACCCGTGAACGGGGGTCTCTAGCCCAAATCGTCGGCCGCATTTTCTGACTACGATCAGGGTACCAAGAGATCCAGACAGGGAACGGACAATCCACCAAGGAGGGAGAACTGATGAGAAAGACCGTTATGGCCGAGAAAGGGCCGGCGCCTGCCGGCCCGTACTCCCATGCCGTGGTCGCCGGCGACTTCGTGTTCATCTCGGGGCAGGGTCCTGTGAACCCCGACACGGGCACCATGCCTGACGCCTTCACGGATCAGGTGCGGCAGACCTTCGAGAACGTAAGGACGATCCTCGAGGCCGCCGGCTCGAGCCTCGACAACGTAGTGAAGGTCAACGTCTACATTACCGACCTCACACGCTTCGCCGAGTTCAACGAGGTGTACAAAGAGTTCTTCGAGAACGATCCCCCTGCACGGACCACCGTAGGAGCAAACCTGCTCGGCATGCAGGTAGAGGTGGATTGCATAGCCGTGGTCGAATAGGTCCTATCGTCAGCACCCCAGACAAGTCCTGTGGCCCTACCCACGAAACCGCAGTAGGGGCGGGTTTCAAACCCGCCCACATCCGAACCGCGTTCAGGTAGCGAGGGCCTGACGAATCCAATCCAGAGCGTCCAACCGGCAGAAGCCGTAATGGTAGAAGTCGAGGCGCCCCAGCCCACGCTCGCGGGCGAGGGCGACCTTCGCGGCAAGGTTCTCTGCCGACCGGCAGTCCGGCGGCATCGGACGGAGCACGAGACCGAGTCGGGAGGCGTCGGGGACGAGGGTCTGGTAAGCGTCGAGATCGAAATCGAGCCTGCCGGGGTCGGCGGCGTATCCGGTCGCCGAGACGGTTTCGCATACATCTGCCAGCGCGGCGTGGTGGATGCCCATTTGCCACCCGAGGGCGGGCGCGGCCTCGCCTTCGGGACGCCCGGTTGCGAAACCCTTTTCGGCCCCGCAAAGATCCAAGACTGTGAAGTCGGCGTCTCCGCCGGATGCTGCCGTTGCCACCTCGTCTACGAGCGAGGTCACCGTCTCGGTCCTCGCGTCGAGATACCCTAGCATCTCCTCGCCGCCGAAGGGTTCGAGATCCTCGCGCGTCAGCACTTTGGGGTCCTCGCAGCCCCCGCCTGAAAAGCGACGCTCCAATTCGTCACGTACAGACCGATTAACCATTGCTGCCTCGACTCCTCTGCGGCGGCCTGCCTCGAGGCAGTGCTCACAGAAGCACAGCCCGAGCAGGTAGACGCCGACAGCCCCGAGCTCCTCGAAGTAGCGTTCGTGATGATAACCGTGCCCGAGGCCGTGGAAGTGGAGCGACTCCGAGAGGATGGTCGAGACATCGTAGCGGGCGATGTCCGAGGCGAGCGTGCGCGCGTACATCCGCACGTCGGGGTTGGATGGGCACAGGTCGGTCAGGTAGCGATCTCCGAAAGCGTTTTGCGTGGCGCACTCGGGATGCGAGAAACCCAATCGGTCGTTGTGCAGGAAAACAGCCCAGGCGTTTACACTCATACCCCGCTCGCCGGCGGCCTGGCACAACTCGCCGAGAGGGTCCCCCGAGCGGGCGAGCGCGCTGACGCGTGGTTGCAGGGTCTCGTAGCGGGCGACGTCAGGCAGGAAGAAGACGGCGCCACCCTCCAGATAGCGCACCTTACGGACGGGGTTGTGAGGAAAGATGTCCCTGGCGTCGTGGTAGGCGACGGCCATCGTCAGCCCGTCTATCCCTGCCCTGTTCTGGACGTTGTCCAACACCGTAGCTGTGCCTTCGTCGCGAAGGTCGGTGGCGAAGGCGAGCATCGACGTCTCCATAGGGGCAACAGATTATCCATCCGGGGGCTTGCGATCAAGGAGGCGACGCCTGGTCGCCTTGACCTTTAATCATCTCTTGCATCATCTGCAGGTTGCCGGCGGTGAGTCCCCCGTCGACGGGGAGTACGGTGCCTGTGATCCAGGCCGCCTCATCCGAGGCCAGAAACATGGCGGCCCCGGCCACGTCCTCGGGCTCGCCGACGCGGCCTAGCGGATACCACCTGGTGAGGCGCTCGAAGACATCGGGGTTCGTCTCCCTTCGCTGTTCCCAGGCAGGCGTTCTCAAGGTGCCTGGGGCGATGGCGTTCACGCGAATACCGCATGGTCCGTAGCGGACAGCGAGGCTCCTCGTCAGGTTGAGGAGGCCGGCCTTGGCCGCGCTGTAGGCTTCGTTGCCGTAGTAACCCAGGGCGTTCACCGAGCTGATGTTGAGAATGACCCCAGACCCGTTCTCGATCATGTCGGCGAGCACGGTCTGCGAACATAGAAACGGGCCTTTCAGCGTAATGTTCACGTCCTCGTCCCAGGACTCCTCGCCAAGGCTTAGGAAGTCGGCGTCAGTAGCCTTGGCCGCGTTGTTGACCAGTACATTCACCGGTCCGAACACTTCGCGGGTCGTCTCGACCATGGCTTTGACGTCGGACGCGTCGGTTACATCCGTCGCCTTTGCCAGAGCCTTGCCCCCAGCATCGGAGATCTCATCCGCAACCGCGCCTGCGCGCTCTTCCGCCACGTCGGCGACGACGACGGCCGCGCCCTCCGCGGCGAAGCGGTGCGCCAGTACCCGACCCAGTCCCGAGCCTCCCCCCGTCACGATGGCAACCCTGTTCTCGAACCGCATCCCTACCTCCCATTCCCCGCCGGCGCCAATGAGCCTGGAGTACGCGCGACGATCGACGAAGAGGACCAGTGGGCCCTGGCCCACAAAGGGGGTTCCTGATCAGAGCCGTTAGGTCCTGGGCAAAGCGAAGGGCCGGGGCATCCTTCGGATGCCCCGGCCCTTCCTGGTGGGTCTTAAGAACCTTCCTTGACCTCCACTATCTCGTCCGCCATCAGGCCATGCGCCTCGCGGTGCACGGCCTCAGCCGCTTCCTTGTTCGGAGCTTCTGCAAGGCAGAAGACCTCGCCCGTCTCATCGTTGAACCAGTACCTGTGGTACTTGACCCCGTACTTCTCCTGGATCTCTACGTCCTTTCTGTGGGCGTCGGCCACCGCTTCAGGGGTCAAACCTTCTACAGCCCTGTGGTGGTCCATGAATAGTGGCATAGTGCTAGTCCTCCTTTCCCGGGACGCTCTCCATCGAAGCGCCTTCTATTTATTGTAGCCAACGCTGCGGCTGTGGCGCCACCTCCGAAGATAGGAGGTTGGGTGGTAAGGAGCCGAGAATGATCTGTCGTACTGCAAATATCGCCCACTT
>CAWEQZ010000006.1:0-89331 GCA_963811295.1 uncultured Rubrobacteraceae bacterium
GCGGAGATCCGCACCAACGCCGAGGTCGCCACCATAGACATCAAAGGAGGCCGGGCTACCGGTGTCACCCTGACTGACGGTACCCGCATAGAGGCCGGTACGGTCGTCTCCGGTGCCCACCCCCAGACCACGCTGCTTTCGCTTCTCGGCGCGGAGCACCTCCCAGATGAGGTCGTCCGGGAGCTCAAGACCTTCAGGAACCGGAGTCCTTCGGCCAAGGTCAACCTCGCGCTCTCCGAGCTTCCCGACTTTACGGCTATGCCCGGCAAAGAGCTCGGACCGCAGCACCCCGAGATCATGATCAGCCCTTCCCTCGAGTACCTGGAGAAGGCGTGGGATGACGCCAAGTACGGGCGCTTCTCGGAGGGACCGATGATAGACGCGGTGATCCCCACGACCAAAGACCCGACCATCGCGCCCGAGGGCCGTCACATAATGACCTGCTTTGTGCAGTACGCCCCTTACGAGCCCAGAGAGGGGAGTTGGGACGGTGGCGCCAGAGAGGCTCTGGGAGACAGGGTTGTGGATACGATAGGCGAGTACGCCCCGAACTTTAGGGACTCGGTGATCGAACGCCAGGTCCTCACGCCCTACGACCTCGAGCAGCGCTTCGGCCTTATCGGGGGCAACATCTTCCAGGGGGAGATGTCGCTAGATCAGCTCTTCTCTTTCCGTCCCACCACGGAGCTCGCGGGATACAAGACGCCCGTGGACGGCCTCTACCTCTGCGGCTCCGGCACCCACCCCGGCGGCGGGGTCATGGGTATCCCTGGCCTTAACGCCTCGAAGGTGGTAGTCGGGGACCACAAGAGCGCGGAGCGAAAGCGGCGGCTCAAGGAGCGCCTGGCCTCGTATTCGCCCCGCTGAACCGCTATAGTTCATACGTCTCGAAGGGGTATCGAGGAATGGAGAAAATAAGCATGAATCGAAAGTGGACCTTGGGAAGGCTTGCGTCGCTGGCCGTCGCGCTTGCGGCCTTGGTGGTAGTCACCGCCTGTGGAGGAGGCAGCTCCGCGGGGAGTAGCGGCGGCGGTAGCGGGGGCGGAGACCTCCTGCAGGAGATCAAAGACCGGGGCACGCTCCGGGCCTCGACCGACCCGGCCTACCCGCCGCAGTCCTTCCAGACCAACAGCGGCGAATTCAAGGGCTTCGACATCGACGTGACGGAGGAGATCGCCAAGCGGATGGGCGTCGACGTAGAGTGGATAGCCCCCTCGTGGGATGTGATCACCGCGGGCAGCTGGAACGGGCGGTGGGACCTCAGCGTGGGCTCGATGACCATCACCCCCGAACGGTCGAAGGTCCTCTACTTCACCCCGGCCTACTACTACACGCCCGGCCGCCGCGGCGGTGCACGAGAACAACACCGACATCACCAACCTGGAGACCGACCTCGACGGCAAGAGGATCGGGGTGTGCGGCGCATGCACCTACGAGTTCTACCTGGACCGCTCGCTCAACATCCCTGGAAACTACGAGTTCGTCGTGGACGACCCGCAGATACAGACCTACGACACCGACTCCTCGGCCATCCAGGACCTCGCCCTCGGCGACGGCGTAAGGCTGGACGCGGCGATGTCCGCCCTGACTACCCTCCAGGAGGCGATAGACTCAGGCACCCCCATAAAGATCGTCGGCGAGCCACTCTACTACGAGCCGCTCGCCGCCGCCATAGACAAGAAAGCGCCTGCCGATCCGCAGCCGTTCGTCGACGAGGTGAGCAAGATCATCAAGGGGATGCACAAAGATGGGACGCTCACCGAGCTCTCGAAGAAGTGGTACGGCTACGACCTGACCAAGAAGCAGGGCGCCTGATCTTCGTCTGAGGCTACCATGTCGACGCTCTCCAATATAAGGGACGCCCTGGAGGCGCGGTCCTCTCGCGTCTCATTCCGCGCCAAGCTGGCCGTAGTTTGGGTCCTGATCTTCATCGTGCTCGCGGTAATCTTCGCGGCCTTCCAATTCAACACGGCCTTCATGTTGGAGTGGCTGCCGTTCCTCCTCGCCGGCGTGCCGCTCACCATCCTGATCTCCGTCCTCGGCATCCTGCTCGCCGTCCCGCTCGCGTTGCTCGGGGCCCTGGGGCGGCTCTCCAACAACCCCATGTTCAACGGGGTGAGCGGCTTCTACGTCTCCTTTATCCGCGGGACGCCCCTGATCGTGCAGATCTTCTTCATCTACCTCGGCCTCCCGCAGCTCGCCCAGTACGCGCCAGGACCACTGCAGAACCTCTTTATCCTGGGAACGGTGACCTCGGGGGTACTGGCCCTTGGGATCAATTACGGGGCTTACATGGCGGAGATTTTCCGCGCCGGCATCCAGTCGGTCGGGACACGGGCAGGTCGAGGCGGCGCAGGCCCTCGGGATGACGCGGGCGCAGACGATGCGCCGAATAGTGCTCCCCCAGGCCGTAAGGGTCATCATCCCGCCGACGGGCAACGAGTTCATCGCCATGATCAAGGACTCCTCGCTGGTCGGCATCGTCGGCACCCAGGAACTCTTTTTCCGGGCCTCGAAGATCGGGCGCCAGTACTTCCAGAACCTGGAGATGCTGGTGGTGGCGGCGATCATCTACTGGATCCTCACGAGCATCTTCTCCTACTTCCAGGGACGCCTGGAGCGGAGACTGTCAAGGCTACGTCAGGGAGGGCGGTGGTCCGCATGGGCACTGACGCCCACCTCCGATAGTGAGCCTTCGCGGCGTCCGCAAGGTGTTCGGGGAGAACGAGGTTCTCAAAGGCGTAGACCTGGACGTCGCCGAGGGGGAGGTCGTCGTGATCTTCGGCCGCTCGGGCTCGGGCAAGAGCACGCTCCTCCGGTGCATCAACTTCCTGGAGGAGCCGACCTCGGGGAGCGTCGAGGTGGACGGCGTTCGCTACGAGGCCGGGCCGACGAACCGCGCGAGGCGCAAGACCATACGCGAGATCCGGTCCAGAACCGGCATGGTCTTCCAGGAGTTCAACCTCTTCCCGCACCTGAGCGTGATCGAGAACGTCATAGAGGCCCCGAAGACGGTCAAGGGGACGCCCAGGGGGGAGGCCGAAGAGCTCGGGATGCGGTTTCTGGAGAAGGTCGGCGTCGCGGACAAGCGCGACGAACACCCTATAAGGCTCTCCGGTGGCCAGAAGCAGCGGGTCGCCATCGCCCGCGCCCTGAGCATGCAGCCCGAGGTCATGCTTTTCGACGAGCCGACCTCCGCGCTAGACCCCGAGCTGATCGGGGAGGTCCTCGCCGTGATGAAGGACCTCGCCCTGGAGTCGAACACGACGATGGTGGTGGTCACCCACGAGATGGGCTTCGCCCGCGAGGTCGCCGACCGGATGGCCTTTATGCACGAGGGAGACCTGATCGAAGAGGGCCCGCCAGCCGAAATTGTCGGCGGGGCCAAAGACCCGAGGACGAGGCGCTTTCTGGAGTCCGTGCTGTAGGGGCGCTTTCAAAGCTAACCTACAGCCTATTTTCTCTTGCCGACCTTCTTTTTCTTCCTGTTCTTGGCGCGGCCGCGCTTCTGCTGGTCCTGCGGGATCTCCCACTTTTCTTGCTCCTCCTTCGTGGCGGGAGGCGACTTCTTTTCGGCTACGGCCGCAGGCTCTTCTTCGGTCTCCGCCTTCTTGTGCGGGAGAACGTAGTAGATCACGTAGTTCTGGGCGAAGGTGATGCAGTTGGATGTGATCCAATAGACGAAGAGTCCCGTGGGGAACCTGGCGAGGAAGAAGCCGAAGACTATGGGCAGAAAGCGCATTAGCTGTCTCTGCTGGCTCGCCGTGTTTCTTATCGTGATCTCTTGCGAGGCCATCATGGTGAGGACGTAGAGGATGGGGAGGATAAAGAGATGATCCGGCCGTGTCAGGTCCTGGAACCATAGGAGGCCGCCGGTCCTGAAGCTCTCGAGCGTGTCGAAGTGCCTGATCGTGTAGTACAGCACGAGGAAGATAGGGATCTGTATAAAGATGGGCAGGCATCCCCCGAGAGGGTTGACCTGTCGCTCCTGGTAGAGCTTCGCCATCTCCTCCCGCTGCTTCTGGACGTCGTGTTTGTACTCGGTCCGGATCCTGTCCATGTCCGGTTTGAGGTCCTGCATCCTGCGCATGCTCTTGACCTGGCGGTAGGTGATGGGGAAGAGGAGCGTGCGCACGATGATGGTGAGCATTACGATGGAGAGCCACCACGGCGCTCCCCAATCGTGGAAGGTCTGGAGCGTGACCCCCATGAGGTTGTATAGCGGGGCTAGAATGGTCTTCAAGAAGTCGAGCATGTATCGTCGTTTCCTCCCGCGTGGCTATAAGCGTATGGTGCACGGTCCCGCCATAGGGCGGGGACGCGAACCTTACACCCAGCCGCCGAGACCGGCGAGGAGGACGACGAGCGGTCCGAAGAGGAGCGCAACTAGGACGGGAAGGTTACCGGATTCGCCACGAACGCCGTCCCTTACGACCGCCGACCGCAGAATCCCTACGGGGATGCGGCAGGCCGAGGCGAGGTTGCCGGAGCGCCGGGGGATGCTGACCGTGAACTGGCCGATGCAGCCTGCCGCGCCGAACAGCGCGAGCAGCGGGAAGCCGTACTCCAGGCTGGTGTAGACCTCTTCCCTGGAGAAGAGGTTGACGAGCACTCCGAGCACCACAAGGCCTAGGGCGGGCGCGGAGATTTTCCGCAACGCTTCCGTCACTACGACCGCGCGATCTCTTTCGAACGTTGTGCCCAGATCAAGTCTCCAACAACGAGGCTTCCGGCGGCGATCTTCCTTATCGCCTGCATTCTGAGTCTAGCACCTTTCCGGCCGCCGACGAGAGGACGGGTCGCGGCCCTTGCGGGGCCGCCGTGGCCTGCGCGAAGGACCTCTCTGCGATAAGCTACATGCCCCGCCCGCGGGGACGGGCGAAGGGGTGGCTCACGAAAGGAGGAATCCGTGGCTGTAGAGACGGAGACCATCAGGAACGTGTGCCTGATCGGGCACCGCGGAAGCGGCAAGACGTCGATAGCCGAGGGTATGATCGGGCTGGCTTCCGGGCGCGAAGGCCCATCGAGCGGCGTCCTCGACTACACGGAAGAGGAGACCGAGCGGGGCATGACGCTCGGCATGAGCGTGGCCAATCTCGGGTGGAAGGGGCGCCAGGTCAATGTTCTCGACACCCCCGGGGACGGGGGCTTCGTCGGTGACGCTTTCATCGCCCAGAGGGTGGCCGACTGCGCCATTCTCGTGGTCCACGCCCAGGACCCCATCCAGGTCGTCACCGAGCGCGTGTGGCGCCGCGGCGAGAAGGAGGGCATCCCCCACGTCATCGTCGTGAACCACCTGGACAGGGAGCGCACGAACTTCGGGGACGTGGTCGAGCAACTCAGAGACCGCTTCGGGCAGGCCGTCGTCCCCCTGAACCTTCCCATCGGACGCGAGAACGACCTCGAGGGCATCTACGGGCTCCTCACCGGGACCTCTTTCGTGGACGGGGAGCAGCAGGCAGAGATCCCCGAGGGCATGGAAGACGAGGTAGACGCGGCCAAGACGCAGCTCTTCGAGGCCATAGCGGAGAGCGATGACACTCTGCTGGAGAAGTACCTCGAAGGCGAGGAGATCACCACCGAGGAGGCTTTCGACGGGATCCGCAAAGGGATCGCCGAGGGCCTCATTATTCCCGTCCTCGCGGCGAGCGCGGAGCGTATGATCGGCATAGACCGCCTGCTCGACGTGATCGCCGGTAGCGCCCCAAGCCCCTCCGACCTGGAGCGTTGGCGCACACTGGCAGCTCCGGGTGCGAAGCCCGTCTTCATCACGGAAGAGGGCGAAGAGATCCCTTGCGATCCTGAAGGACCCTTTGCGGCCTACGTGTTCAAGACCTACGTGGACCCTTACGCAGGCCGCCTGAGCGTCCTTAGGATCGTGAGTGGTCGATGCCGCTCGGACGAGGCGCTAACCAACCCGCGCACCGATTCTTCGGAGAGACTTGGAGGGATCTCGCACCTCGTCGGCAAGGAGCGCGAGCCCGTAGACGAGGCCGTTGCCGGGGACATTATCGCCGTCGCCAAGCTCCGCGATACGGCGACCTTCGACACACTTTGCAAGCCCGAGAAGCCGATGTCTTTCGATCCGGTCGAGCTTCCCGAGCCGACGGCGGCGTTCGCCGTCGGCGCCAAGGCGCGCGGTGAGGAAGAGAAGGTCTTCGACGCGATTAGGCGCATGGTCGATGAGGACCCCTCGCTCAAGCTGGAGCGTACGGAGGCGACGAATGAGGACATCCTGTCCGGGCTCGCCCAGATGCATGTCGAACTCGCGCTGGAGCGCATCGAGCACCGTTACGGGGTCGAGGTCGAGGCGAGGCCGCCGAAGGTACCCTTTATGGAGACGATCAAGGGCTCGGCCCAGGCCCAGGGCCGCTACAAGAAACAGACCGGCGGAAGGGGCCAGTTTGGGGACGCGAGGATCGAGCTCTCCCCGCTGCCCCGCGGTTCGGGCTTCGAGTTCGAGAACGGCATCGTCGGCGGCGCCATCCCGCGCCAGTTCATCCCTGCCGTGGAGAAGGGGATCATCGAGGCGATGGCCGGGGGAAACATCGCCGGTTACCCCGTGGTCGACATAAAGGTGCGCCTCCACGACGGCGCGTTCCATAGCGTCGACTCTTCCGAGAATGCGTTCAAGGTCGCTGGATCGATGGCCTTCAAGAACGCCGTCGAGAAAGCCCATCCCGTGCTTCTGGAACCGTACGTAAAGGTCGAGGTGCTAACGCCTTCCGAGCTGGTCGGCGATATCATGGGCGACCTCTCCAGCCGCCGCGGAAGGCCCATGGGCGTCGAGCAGCGCGGCGAGCGCCAGATCATACAGGCCGAAGTGCCCCAGATCGAGATGCTCACCTACGCCCGCGACCTTCGCTCCATAACCGGCGGACGCGCCAACTTCCACGTCGAGGCCGGCCACTACGAAGAAGTCCCTCCGAACCTCGTAGAAAAAGTCCTCGCCGCCAACGAGAGGGAGGAGGAGAAAGCAGCGAGTTAGCATTTCAGCAAGTCAGCACGCTCCGGCTGGCGCCTCCGCTTGTCAGCCCGGCACCTAACGGCGCCTCGTCAGCCAGTCAGCCAGAGCTTGGGCACGCGCAAGCTGAAATGCTGAAGTGCTGACAAGCGCAGCCGAAGGCTGGAGCGTGCTGACTAGCTCCCCGCGTAGCGGGGAACGGAGACCCCGACCAGCGAGTCCCGCGTGACGAGACCGGCGAGCTCGTCCTCTCCGAGATCTTCCGTGCCCGGCGGGCGCATGGGGAGGACCATGTAGCGGGCGTCCGCGGTGCTGTCGTGGACGATGACCTCGACGCCTTCTGGAGGCTGGAACCCGAACTCGCGCATCACGGCGCGCGGTTCCCTGACGGCGCGCGAACGGTACGCAAAGCTCTTGTACCAGTCTGGCGGACGGCCGAGGATGGCCCGCGGGTAGCAGGAACACAGGGTGCAGACGATCAGGTTGTGAACTTCGGGCGTATTCTCGACGACGATGAACTCTGCAGGGTGCTCGGGGTCCATGCCTAGCTCCGAAGCCGCGGCCTTACCATCGGTGAGCAGCAACTCTTTGAAATCCGGGTCCACCCAGGCGCGGGCCACGAGCTTGGCGCCGTTGGCCGGGGAGCGGGCCTCCATGTAGGAGATGCTGTCCTGCACCTCAGGTTCCGTGAGAACGCCTTTCTCCAGTAACAGTGCCTCTATGGCCCTGATGCGCGCAGCATACGGGCTCGTGGTCCCTCTCGTCTCCTCATGCGAGTGATGGTCGCTCACGTCGTTCCCCTTTCGGGCTCCAGCCAGTGCTCGTAGATGTCGGCGTACAGGCGGTCTTCGGCGGGACCTCTGTAGTCGTCCCAGAGGTCGGTCTGCCTGAAGCCGACTCTGTACAGGGGCCTTTCGGGCCGGCCTGAGAGACCGTAGGCGATCTCTTCCGGGTTGGGGAAAGCGCCGATCAAAGACTCGACCCACCCGGCCTTTCCCTTGAGGTACGCCGGGGTGCGCACGTGGCCGGGCTTCTCCGAGGAAAGCACCCTGACCCGGTCGCCGGGTTCGTACATCACGGTCTGTTCCAGCGGCGGCTGATCTCCGCCGTCCTCTCGTCTATCTCGTCGCTGGAGAGGAGGCCCTTCTCGATGAGTAGCTTCTCGGTCGCAGCTACCCAGCGTTCGTAGTATGAGAGATCCCGGTATTCTTCGAGGCTCTCTATGGACCTGCGGAGCTCGTCCGTGGTCTGGAGCCCCTTCCCGCCGAGCGCAGAGTTGATAGCGTCGGCCAGACGCTCCCAGTCCTCGACCTCGTGCTGGTCTTTGTCTATGGGTCCTCCGGGCGACCCGCCCATGTCGTGGGCTCCACCCAAGGTACTGCTCCTATCCGACCCTCAAGACTTCCTTGATCGGGGGCCGCTCGACGAGTTCCTCGACGTACTCCTGGAGCTCGAGGCCGTCCGGGGTGGCGACCGCGTGCAGATAGTCCGAGAGCTGGAAGAGCGAGTCAGGCATGCCAGGGTCCCGCACCTGGTTCAGGCGTCCCTCCTGGCGCATGCGCCTGGCGACCGCGCGAAGGACGGAGTAGGCCATGCGGGAGAGATCTCGCAACGGCTGGTGCCTGTTCTGGCGAGTACCAAGGTCGACCTGCGCCATTGCCTCCAGCCCGACCACCTTGAGGACGTCTATCATGATCCCGGTCTCCACCGCATAGCCGGTGAGGAACGGGATGGAGGAGAACAGCTCTCTGTCGGCGACGAACTCCCCTGCGAGGGGTTGCACGAAGCCCGTGAGCTCGGGGTAGAAGAGGTTGAAGAGGGGTTTGGCCGAAAGCTCCGTAACCCTCCCTCCGCCGTCCAGCTCCACGGTCTCGTAGCTCTTGAAGGGACGCCTGTAAGCGGCCTTGACGAAGCGGATCTCGGGCACCTCCAGGATCGGGCCGAGAATGCCGTAGACGAGCTCGGGCCTGAAATCTTTGGTGTCGGCGTCGATGTACATGACGAGGTCGCCCCGCGCGACGGAGAGTGCGCGCCACATGGCGTCGCCCTTGCCGTGCGCGCCGCCGTGGTTGCTCATGAGCTCGTTCTCCGAGTAGACCTCGGCGCCCTTCGATGCTGCCACATCCGCGGTACCGTCAGGCGAGTCAGCGTCGACGGCGAGGATCTGGTCGACCAGCGGATGATCACCCGTTTGATGGTTGACGGCGTGGATCTCGTCGACGATACCGCCCACGGTGTCGGCGACGTTGCGGCAGGGCAGGACCACACTGACCGTGAAGCCGAGGTCGCGCTTGCGGGAGCCGAGAGCCTCCAGGTCCGAGAACTGCTTGTAGTCATAGGAGCGATGCTTAAACCACTCTACGGCGTTCACAACATCACACTCCTTGCGTAGGTCTCTCCATCACAGCCACGGTAAGCTACCGTATATGTGCGGCTTTGTCCATTCTTTTTTCTTAATGTTACGAATGGCCCATTTCTATGCCGGATACCGCCGATTCCTTTGCCCGGCCGCCGGGGACATCAGGGCCAGGATGATAGAATCAGGACCCTTTTGGACGACAATAACCTCCGGACTTACGGAGGGTTTGGAGCTATGCGCATAGTATTGACCAACGACGACGGGATCGAGGCTCCAGGACTTCTGGCGGCCAGGCGGGCGCTGGAGAAGGTAGGGGACGTCATCACCGTTGCCCCGGACCAGAACCGTTCGGGAGTAGGCAGGAGCATCTCCTTCGGGCGCTCGCTCCACGTCGAGGAGCGCGAGATGGCGGACGGGGTGACCGGATACGCCTGCACGGGGACGCCGGTCGATTGCGTGCGGCTCGTCGCCCTCGGGCTCATGGACTTCGAGCCAGACGTCGTCGTCTCGGGGATAAACCACGGGGAGAACCTCGGCGACGACATCACCTATTCGGGGACGGTCGCCGGTGCGATGGAGGGGATCGTTATAGGGGTTCCTGGCATCGCCGTCTCTCTCAGCATAAACCGCCCCTGGCACGAGACGGTCCAGGAGGCCATGCCCCTCGACGGCGGGCTACACTTCGAGGCCGCCGCGGATTTTACGGCATGCCTGGTGAAGGTAGCGTTCAAGGGCCTTCCGTCGGGACGAATCCTCAACGTCAACGCGCCTAATTTGCCCCGCGAGAGGCTCCGAGGCGCGCGGGTTACCAGGCTCGGGCGCCGGTTCTACAAGGATGAGCTCGTCGAGGTAAGGGACGAAGAGGGGAGGATCGGCTACGACATCTACAACAACCCTCCGGGCCACCATGAGGAGGAGGGTACGGACTTCGCGGCCATCGAGAACGATGAGATCAGCATCACCCCCGTCCACCTCGACCTAACGGATAAACCGGGCCTCGAAGAGCTCGGCGCCTGGGACGTGGACGGGCTGCTCAAAAACGGGCTCGATTAGACGTTGCTCTCCGCTGTCCTCTTCGACTTCGACGGGACGCTCGTCGATACGACGGAGATGATCCACCAGTCCATGCGCCACGCCACAACTGAAGTCCTCGGCCGCGAAGATATCCCCCGTGAGACGCTGCTGGCCAACGTTGGCCAGCCCCTCCCGCGCCAGATGGAGCTGATAGACACAGAGAACGCCGAGTCGCTACTCGAGGCCTACCGCACCCACCACGAACAACACCACGACGCCCTGATCCGGGAGTTCCCCGGTGTCGAGGAATCACTCGACAGACTCGGATCGGCCGGGACAAAGGTAGCCGTGGTCACCTCCAAACGCCGCGTCTCGGTGGAGATGGCCCTCGAGATCTTCCCCGGTCTCCGCAACGTCGTGGACCGCTTCGTTACCCTGGAGGACACCACGCAGCACAAGCCCCACCCCGAACCGTTGTTGAGAGCACTGGAATTGCTCGGCAGCATCCCAAAGGAACGAGCCGCCTACGTAGGCGACTCCCCCTTCGACGTGGAAGCCGCGAAGGCCGCAGGCCTCACCAGCGTCGCCGTAAGCTGGGGCGCCTTCTCCGAGGACGCCTTACGCGCCTCAGGACCCGACCACCTCGTCCCCGACATCCGATCGGCCGTCGACGTCTTGTCGACTCTGTAGGGGTCTTTCGCGAACGACCCCTACAATGCCTGCACCGCTTTCGCCAGCGCCTCCAATTCCTCGTCAGTATTGAACAGGTGGGTGCTCGCCCTGACGTAGGGGTTCGGGTCAGGCAGGTAGCGAAGGATCAAACCCTGGCCGAGCAGGTGTTCGACGGCGTCTGCGGCCGCTACGCCTTCGACCTCGAAGCTGACGAGCCCGGATCGGGCTGGTCTCGGTGAACGTATGGTGATGCGTGGTAGCCGTGAGAGGAGGTCTATCAAGACATCGGCGCGGTGTCGGATCTCCTCGAACCACGCCCCGCCGCGCTCGTGGACGCCATCTGCTGCGGCGGCGAGACCGCCTGCGAGGGCAGGACTCATGGTCGAAGCTTCAAAGCGTCGGGCGTCGGACCTCAGCCCGTAGCCACCCTCGATGTCGAAGTCGGTTGGGTCATTCAGCGACATAAAACCTACGTTTGGGCTGTGGACCGGCAGGCCCGGCCTGACGTAGAAAGCGCCGATGCCTTCGGGGCCGAGCACCCATTTGTGGCCGGTGAAAGCGTACATGTCCGCTCCGGTGGCCGGCACGTCGACCGGGATGTTCCCGACCGATTGGGCGCCGTCCACCAGGGTGAGGACTCCCCGCTCCCGGGCCACAGCGCAGATCTCCCGCAGTGGCAGTACCCCTCCGTTCGTCCAGTCCACGTGTGATAAGGCAACGAGGCGTGTCCGGGGCGTCAGGGAAGCTTCGATCTTCTCCGGCGTCACGGGGGGCGAGATCAGGTCGATCTCTACCCCGAAGCGGTTCTTCAGGTTGTGAAGCGGCACGAGGCAGCCTGGATGCTCCGTCGCAACCGAGACGACCTCGTCGCCTGCGCGCCAGTCTATCGAGCCGACGCCGAGGTTCATGCCGTGGGTGGTGTTCTGGGTGAGGGCTACGTCGTCAGCCCCTACGAGTCGGGCCGCGGCTTCCCTGGCGCGTGAGTTCGTCTCGGCCTGGTGGACGAAGAGGCCGAGGCCTTCGAGGTAGGCAGGGCCCGAGCAGAGGTCGTCCGCTTCCCTCATGGCCTCCAGAACATAGGCGGGGGGAGGTCCGCTGCTGCCGGTGTTCAGGTAGGCGCAGTCGTTCGTGGCGAGGGCCGGGAACATCTCGCGGGGGAGGCTCGTGTCTGTGATGGCGTCTCTCCTTCCGGGATCGGAATGCCCGTTCTGTATAATAGCCTCTTCATGCAGAACGGTAACCTCCTCAGAATCGGCCGCAGGCGCAAACGCGCGCGCAAGAAGAGCAAGCTCCTAGAGAGGCTAAGGACCGCCCTACTGCTGCTCTGCTTTGCGGGCATACTCGGGGTGGTCGGCATGGTGGCGAGCGCCGTGAGCACCTACCAGGCCCTCGCCGCCAACATGCCCGACCTCGACGACTACCACTCCACCGAGCTCGCCCAGACCTCCCTCATCTACGACACCGAAGGCAATATCGTCGACCAGCTCTACGGCGTCCAGAACCGCTTTGTGGTCCCCCTGGAAGAGGTCGACCCGACCCTCAGGCAGGCCATCATCTCGATCGAAGACCATCGTTACTACGAGCACAGGGGATTGGATTTCGAGGCTATAGGACGGGCGGCGGTGGAGAACGTCAAGAGCCTCTCCATCCAGGAGGGAGGTTCCACCTTGACCCAGCAGCTCATAAAAAACACTTACATAGCCCAGCAGGAGCGCCAGGTCGCCAGCTTCGAACGGAAGTTCGTCGAGGGCTCGCTAGCCTGGCAGTACGAGAAGGAGCATTCCAAGGATGAGATCCTCGAACAGTACCTCAATACCGTGTACTTCGGGTCCAACGCCTACGGCGCCGAGGCCGCGGCCAAAACCTACTTCGACAAACAAGCCTCAGACCTCACGCTCTCAGAGTCGGCCCTTCTGGCAGGAATCATCAATCTGCCCGGCGTCTACGATCCTTTCGTAGATCCCGAGAGTGCGAAAGCGAGGCGCAACGTCGTGCTCGACACGATGCTCGAGTACGGCCACATCTCGGAAAAAGAGCACGACAGGGCCGTGGCATCGAAGCTGAACGTGAGCCGCGGCAGGGTCCAGTACCAGAACGACAACGAGTACTTCCTCAACGCCGTCCGCAAAGAGATAGCCGAAGAGTACGGCGACGAGATGGTCTACGAGGGAGGGCTCGAGATCTACACCACCCTGGACCCGGATCTCCAGGCTATGGCGAACAACGCGGTCGACTCCATCGTCAACCCGGAGGCCGGAGATCCTTCCGCCTCCCTGGTCTCCATCGAACCCGGAACCGGCGCGGTAAGGGCCATGGTCGGCGGTTCGGATTTCGACCAGGTAAAGTTCAACCTCGCGACGCAGGCGCACCGGCAGGCGGGAAGCTCGTTCAAGCCCTTCGTCTACTCGGAGGCCGTACACGAGGGTATCTCACCCGAGACCATGTACGTCTCCAAGCACCTCACCATAGACATGGGCCGTAACGCTAGACCCTACGAGGTGGACAACTACGACTTTATCCACCGCGGTCCGATCACGCTAGAGAAGGCGCTCGCCGACTCGGACAACACGGTCTTCGTCCAGTTGGCCCTGGATCTCGGCCTCCAGAAAGTGGTGGAGATGGCCAACGATCTGGGCATAGACAGCGAGGTCGACGCCTATCCTTCGACCGCGATCGGGGGCCTCAGGGTCGGGGTTACGCCTTTGGAGATGGCCTCGGCCTACTCGACCTTCGCCAACTCGGGTACGCACATGGAACCGTACCTGGTCGAGAAACTCACGAAGGACGACAAAGGGAAGGACACGCTCCTGGAGGAACACCGACCCCTGGGCGAAGAGGTCTTGAGCAGGGACGAGGCGGCAGTCGTCACGGAGGCGCTGCGCGGCGTGACGGAGAGCGGAACGGCCAGTTACTACCACGATCTCGAAGCCGAGATCGGCCGCCTCTCTGCGGGCAAGACGGGCACCTCCAACGAGTTCATAGACGCCTGGTTTATCGGCTTCATACCGCAACTCTCCACGAGCGTCTGGGTCGGCTACCCGAACGAGCGGCGCTCCATGGTAAACATAAACGGCCTCCCCCAGATCAACGGCGAGAACTACCCGCTGGACATCTGGTCCCTCTATATGCAGAGCGCCGTCCAGAAGTACCCGATCCAACAGTTCGACGCCCCGAATCCCGAATTGCACCTGGAGGTGAAGACCGACGGACGTACCTACGTCAAGCCCGAACCCCCGCCAGAGCCGGAGAAGCCCAAAGAAGAGAAGGGCGCAGTCACGAAGAAAGAAAAGCCGGGCCCAGAGAATACAGTTACCAAACCCGATGAGCCGGGTTCCTCCGAGGAGCAGACACCGTCCACGCCGGACCCGGTTCAGGAGCGGACATCGCAACAGTTCCCGGCGAGCGCTTCTCCATCATCGGCGTCTCCCGAACCGGATGGGGGCTAGAACGTACGCGGGTACAGCCAGAGTCTTGCGTCTTCGCCGCCCGCAAGAGCGGCGTGGGTATAGGAATCCGGAGTAGGTCGTGAAGCAGGCCGGCTTCGCGAGGGATTCTGCCACCTGGATGACTTATGGCCTGGTCGGCTTCTTCGCGTTTATGGAGACGGTGCTGGGGCCGATCATGCCCTTCTTAAGGAGGGAGCTGGACCTCGGCTACGCCGCGGCTAGTCTCCACTTCAGCGCCTTCGCCCTCGGCGCCGTCTTGCTCGGCTTCTTCGGAGATAGGCTCGTGGGCCGCTGGGGGAGGCGCGCAGCCCTCTGGGGCGGGGCATTCGGCGTGGCCGCCGGTGCCATACTATTGATCTCGAGCCCGAGCGTCTGGAGTACCGTCCCCGCGACCTTCGCCATGGGCATCTGCGGCGCCCTGGTGCTCATAACCTCCCAGGCTGTGCTCTCCGACAGGCATGGAGACTACAGCGCCGTAGCCCTCACCGAGTCCAACGTCACGGCGAGCGCTTGCGCGATCGTCGCCCCGCTCCTGGTCGGCGCGTCCGCGGCGTCGGGGCTCGGCTGGCGCGCGGCGCTGATCTTGCCCGTGCTGGCCCTCGGGTTGCTCGCCGCCCGTTACTTCTCCCGGCCCCTCGATCTTCCGCCGAACGCGGCGGAGGATGGTGCGCCGGCCGATGTCCCGACCCTGCCACCGCTTTACTGGGCGTTCTGGGCGCTCGTTGCGCTCGGCGTTGCCTCGGAGTGGTGCGTTGGATACTGGGGGGCAGATTTCCTCGCGGACGGAACCGGCCTGACCCGTCCGGCCGCGGCAACCTCCCTGACCGCGTTCTTCGCCGCGATGCTCGTCGGCCGGGTCGCAAGCAGCCGCCTGGCGCGTACGCTTCCCCCGGCGGTCCTCCTCATGATAACCCTCTTCGTGGCGTTCATCGGGTTCCCGCTTTTCTGGCTCTCTCCGGGGACTCTCCTGGCCCTGGCCGGCCTCTTCCTGACGGGGCTCGGCATCGGCGGCGTCTACCCGCTCGGCGTCGCGGCGGCCATCGCGGCGGCGCCTGGCAACACCGATGCGGCAGCGGCGAGGCTCGCTATCGGAGGAGGAGGCGCTATACTCGTCGCTCCCTTCGTCCTGGGAGCCCTGGCCGACAGGATCGGCATAGGCACCGCCTTCGGCATCGTAGTACCTATGCTCCTCGCAGCCCTGTCGCTGGCGCTCATCGCGGGACAAATAGGACGCCAATAGCCCAAGGTCGCCGCCGTTTCAACGCTGTTACGCAGAGTCCAGCGTGGTCAGGCGCTGTGCAGTGTCTCCAGGACTTCGTCGTGCAGGGCGGCGTTGGTGGCGACGAGGCCTTCCGAGGCGAGGCTCCACGGCCCGCCTGAGAGGTCCGTGGCGCGTCCCCCCGCCTCGGAGACGAGGAGGACCGTGGGGGCGTAATCCCAGGCCGTGTTATGGGTTCCGACGGAGACGTCGAGATACCCGGCCGCGAGCCAGGCGCCCCTGATCCCCGCGCTGCCCAGAGCCCTTAGTTGCCAGGCCCTGTGTAGCACTCTCTCTACCCCGGGATCTTGTGGCTTTCCGCCGTGTAGGGAGAGATCGGCGCCGGCGACCGCGTACTCCAGCCTCTTGGTGTCGCTGACGCGCAGGGGTGTCTCGCTGCCACCGGTCTCCTTGTAGGCGCCGCCGCCGAACCTCGCGTGGTAAAGGTCGCCGAGGCGGGGCGCGGCGACGGCGGCGTGGGTAACAAAGCCGCCCTCGATAACGGAGACGCAGGCGCAGAACAAGGGGTTTGCCTTCATGTAGTTCGCCGTACCGTCGACGGGATCCAGGAGCCAGGTGCGCCCGCTCTCGGAGACCGACCCGCCCCGCTCCTCGGAGAGGATGGCGTCGTCGGGGTAGCGCTCCCCTATGGCGTTCACCATCAGTTCTTCGCAAAGGAGGTCCACCTCGGTCACGAAGTCCTTGGGGGCCTTCTCCCTTACCTCGCCAGGGTTCTGGTAGCGTGAGATCTGAAGCTCCCCAGCCCTGCGGGCCACGTCACAGACGAACGCGTGGAGCTCTTTCGAAGTGTCCAGGGCGTCCCCGATCTTGGTGGCGGTTCTCTAGTTGAGGTACTCGCGCAGGTTCTGGGTGCGGCGTTGCTCGCGCAGCAAGTTCAGCGTCTTCATCTGGATCTGGCGTACCCGCTCGCGCGTGATGTCGAACTCGCGACCCACCTCTTCGAGGGTGCGGGGACGGTCATCCTTCATCCCGAAGCGGAGCTCGATGATCTGACGCTCCCTCTCAGGCAGCTCGTCTAGGGCTTCTCTGAGATGGGCCTTGAGCAGCGACTCCGAGACGGCGTCCGTGGGGGTCACGGAGCCGGCGTCCTCCAGGAAGTCGCCGAGCTCGGAGGAGTCGTCGTCCCCGACGGGCGTGGCGAGGCTTATGGAACGCTGGCTGATCTCCTGCAGCCTCTGGATCTCCGCCACGAAAACGCCCAGCTCGAGCGCGATCTCCTCCTCTGAAGGCTCGCGTCCGAGGGTCTGGATCATGCGCCTGTGGGTCCTGTGGTACTTGTTGACCTTCTCGACCATGTGAACGGGGATGCGGATGGTCCGTCCCTTGTCGGCGATGGCGCGGGTTATCGCCTGCCTTATCCACCACGTCGCATACGTCGAGAACTTGTAGCCTTTGGAGTGGTCGAACTTCTCGGCCGCCCTTATCAGCCCGAGATTGCCCTCCTGGATCAGATCGAGAAACGAGACGCCCCGGTTGCGGTACTTCTTCGCGATGGAGACGACCAGCCTCAGGTTGGCCTCGACGAGACGGTCCTTGGACCTCTTGCACCCCCTGGCGATACCCTTGGCTAGCCTTATCTCGTCAGCGTGGGTAAGAAGGGGCACCCTTCCTATCTCCGCGAGGTACATCCTGATGGAATCCCCCGTGGCAACAGCGTGGGCGATCTGGACCGCAGGAGGCTCAGAGACGTGGACAGCAGCGGTTACCGTCGTGCGGCTCCCCCCGTTCTCGGACGCCTCGCCGTCCACGATCGTTATCTCCTCTTCCTCCAGCGTGGCGTAGAACTCCTCTACCTCCGCCGCCGAGAGATCCCCCTCCTGCAAGAGATTGGCGACCTCCTCTGTGCTGAGAAAGCCCTGACTTCGCCCCCGACTCAGGAGCTCGTCAGTCCGCTCCGCCAGCATCATGGAGTTCTGCGTCGCCATTTATCTCCTCTCCTGTGCCTCTGTGTACCAACCGACGGCAGCCGGACACACATCGACGCAATTGTGAAATCCCTGTAAAAAATGACCCGCGTAGGTTAGCACACCACATATGGTGAGTCACCGTTCTTCTGGACCTATTTCGTGTGTGTTCTTTTACCACATTTCCCCTTTCGGAAAACCAGGGCCGGTTTCAGCGCTTGTTTCAGCGGTATTTCGAGCATGTTTCGGAGTGTTGTATCCTCTTGAGAAAATCTACAAGAGGTTCTCGTTACGGCTCTTGTTAAACTAGGGCCATGATCCTGGACCGGGCAAAGCTTACCGGGGTTCTCGGGACGGAGATCCCTTCCGGCGTGCGGGGCGTGAGGGGGGTAACGCATGATTCCCGTTGCGTTGAGCCTGGCTTCGCCTTCGTCGCGATCCCCGGTTTCAAGCGTGACGGGACGGAGTTCGCGCCCGAGGCCGTCCGTCGCAGGGCCTCCCTCATCGTGGCCGAGCACGATATTCCCGGTGTCCCGACCGCGGTCGTGGAGGACGCGCGGGGTGCTCTGGCGATGTTGGCCAGGGGGATCAATGGGGATCCTTCGCGGAGCATGGAGGTCTATGGCGTTACAGGTACCAACGGCAAGACCACGACCTCCTACGTCTTGCATGCTGTCCTCGCTGGAGCCTACGGTGAGGGCGAGTGCGGGCTGATGACCACCGCGGAGACGATCTCTGGGGGCGAGGGCCGTCCCGCTGTACGGACTACGCCCGAGGCCACAGAGGTGCAGGGGACGCTCGCTTCGATGCTAGGATCAGGCGTCCGCAGGGTCGTTATGGAAGTCTCCTCGCACGGCGTGTCCCTGAAGCGTATCGCCGGGACGCGTTTCTCGGGCGCAATCTTCACCAACATGACCAGGGACCACCTGGATCTCCACGGCTCGATGGAGGCCTACTACGCAGCCAAGCGGGAACTGTTCTACATGACGGAAGGTCCCAGGCTCGCCAACGCCGAGGATGCCTACGGGAGGCGGTTGGCAGGCGAGCTGGAGAACGTAAGTACGTTCGGTTACACGGCCGAGGCGGATTACAGGATCGCCGAAGTCGAGACGACCCGGAGCGGGACGAGCTTCGCGCTCCACCATCCCGAGGGCGTCCTCAGGCTAAAGACGCCCTTGCTCGGACCTTACAACGTGCTCAACGTCGCTGGGGCCGTCTCCCTCGCGCTCGCGATCGGGACGGATGAAACGACGGTGAGACGTGCGGTGCTGGGGATGGGACAGGTTCCCGGACGCTTCGAGCGGGTCGCGGCGTCCGGAGAGTACGGGTTCGAGGTAGTCGTGGACTACGCCCACACCGACGTTGGGATGGATGCCGTCCTGCGGGTGGCGAGGGGGGTAGCCGGTAGCAGGGGGCGGGTTATATGTGTGTTCGGGGCGGCCGGAGATAGGGATGGGGCGAAGCGGCCCAAGATGGGACGGGTAGCCTCGCTTCTCGCCGACATGAGCTTGATCACGACGGACGACGCCTACTCGGAGGACCCCGAGAAGATAGCAAGAGAGGTCGAAGCGGGCTCGGATCTCTCGCGGACCAGCATCGAGCTCGACAGGCGGAAGGCGATCCGGCGCGCGCTGGAGGCGGCGAGAGCCGGTGACGTCGTAGTGGTGGCCGGAAAGGGACACGAGAGGGTCCAGCACCTCCCTGAAGGGGACATCCCCTTCCACGACGCCACGGTGGTCAGGGAGCTACTGGCGGAGATAGAGGGAGGTAGCGAGGGCGTTGCAGAGGCAGACCAAGAGCGAGGTGCTACGCCGGCTCAAGAGCGTGGAGGGCCATGTCAGGGGAGTCGAGAAGATGGTCGAAGAGGGTGACGTAACCTACGCCGACATCGTCCAGCAGACCAACGCCATCTTCTCGGCCATCAGGCGAATAAACACGGTCCTCTTGAAGGACTTCGTCGAGGAGCGGGCCGAGCGGGATGGCGCCTCCGAAGAGATGATAAACGACCTGATAAAGGCCATAGACAGGGTAACGAAGTGAAAGTAGGGGGCGGGCTGTGGTGTCCTTGACCGGGGTGCCTTTCGCGGGTTACTCGTTGATGGTTGCGGCGCTCGACGAGCGCGGGTCTTACAGGGGGCCGAAGACGGGGTTGGGATGGTGTATAGTCCGGAACCAATGGAGGATCGAGGGAAGCAGCAGGACGATCTGGGAGGTCTGGAGGCGAAGGTCGACGAGCTCGAGAAGCTCACCGACTCTCTCGACGACGTACCAGAAGAAGAGCTGGTAGGGGCCTTGGGCGAGGCCGTGGAGCTATTGGCCCAGATCAACGCCGCATAGAAGCCAGGCTCGAGACTGCGGGGGACGAGTCGCGCGAGATCGGCGCGCTCCTCGGACAGGTAGATTTCGGGCCTTTCGATGAGGCCATGGAGGATCACGAACACAGGGAGAGGACTACCGGTGAGCCGGGTGCCTGATCTCGCACCCCGCATCAGGGACGCGGCGCTCCTGGAAGGGGACTTCGTGCTCTCCAGCGGAGAGCGCAGCAGCTTCTATGTGGACAAGTACCTCTTCTCGACCGAACCGAACCTCCTGCGCGACGTGGCCGGCGCCCTGGCGGCAGAGATACCCGGGGGAGTAGAGCGGCTCGCCGGCGTGGAGCTCGGTGCCGTTCCACTCGTTGTCGCCACGGCCCTCGCCACAGGGTTGCCCTACGTCATCGTCCGCAAGAGTGCCAAAGAGCATGGCAGCTCCGCCGGACGCAGCATCGAAGGCAACCTCTACCAGGGCGAGAGGGTAGCCCTCCTCGAGGACGTCGTCACCACGGGTACGCAGGCCGTGCGGGCCGCCAGGAACCTCGAAGAGACGGGGGCCGAGGTCGTGACGATAGTAGCAGTACTCGACCGCAGGGAAGAGAACAGGGGGAAGCTCGGGGGATTTCCTTTCCGGTCTTTGCTTAGAATGGATGATTTACGGGTAGTTAAACCGCATTGAGACGCTATAGTGTCTCTGGTAGGTCCTTCCGGCAGACCGGAGGGAAGAGGAGTTCAAGCGAAGCAGGGAGGAAGTAGTGGCGTTAAACAAGACGGCATTGATAGAGGAGATAGCCGGCAAGGCGAACGCCTCCAAGAGCGACGCCCAGAGGTTCTTCGACGCGTTCACCGAGGTCGTGACCGACAGTCTCAAGAACGGCGAGCAGGTCCAGATCACGGGCTTCGGCAAGTTCTACGTTCAGAAGCGCGACGCGAGGCAGGGGATCAACCCGCAGACCAAGCAGAGGATCAACATACCAGCATCCAAGGTGCCGAAGTTCACCGCGGGCAACGCGCTCAAGGACCAGATAAAGTAGCTCCCCAAAAGCGTTTCCGGTGCCGCGCGCTTATCCTCGCGGCACCATTCTTTTCGTCCGTTTGTCGACCAACCAGGGCGCGATGCAGGCGCTGGTAGACGCGGCGCGCCGCAAGCAGAGCGTTCTCGTCGCCGGCCTCGATCCCATACCCTCACGCCTTCCGGAAGAACTGCGCGCTCTGCCCGAGGCGACCCTGCAGTTCTGCCGGGGCATCCTGGAGGCGGTGGAGCCTTACGTCGCCGCCGTCAAGCTGCAGGCGGCGTTCTTCGAGCGCCTGGGTCCCGCCGGGATGGGGATCTATGCGGACCTGATCGAGGCCGCCGGGGAGTTAGGCTTGCCGACGATAGCGGACGTAAAGCGCGGGGACATCGGCCCCGTGGCCGCCGCTTACGCCGGGGCGCATCTCGGTGTCTACGGCGCTACCTGCGTCACCGTCAACCCTTACATGGGGGAGGATGCGGTGCTCCCATTCCTCGAGGAGGCCCGCAGGCAGGGCCTGGGCGGTGGCGTATTCGTGCTCGTCGCGACCTCGAACCCGTCCTCCCGCGAGGTCCAGGAGACCACGGCTCCGCCGCTCTTCGAGGTCGTCGCCGGGCTGGTTGCCGGGCTTGGGAGCCCGGCCGGCGACTACCCTGATGCGGGGGCGGTCGTAGGGGTCACGCGGCCCGAGATCGGGCGCCGGGTGAGAGAGTTATTGCCCGAAACCCTGTTCCTCTCCCCCGGTTACGGGGCCCAGGGGGGTGACGCCTCCGGCGTACGTCCGCTGCTCGATCGTAGCGGCGGAGGCGTCCTCGTCAACAGCAGCCGGAGCATCCTCTACGCTTACGAAAGTTCGGCGACAGGTTACAAAGAGGCCGCCAGAGAAGCCGCCCGCAAAGCACGAGACGAATTACGCTTGGCCGGAGCCCACCTGTAGGGGCGGGTTTCAAATCCGCCCCCTAACGAACCGCGATCAAACAGAAAACAGGTGGGCGAACGCCAGCACCGTCACCAGCACCGTCGCGGCCGCGACCAGAGCCCCAAAAATCTGTACCATGCTCTCTCTGCTCATCTTCTCCTTCGAGTCGTTTCGTACGAATCCCGTCGATCACTACCAGGGGCGGGATCGGCTCCTGAAGACGCCGGGGGGCCTATCTTCCCTACTCCCCATTCCCTACCTAAGCTCTGGCGGCCCTTCTCCGGCTCACTCGCGAGGGCCTCGTCGATGGCCTTCCTGAGACTGTTCTCATAGCCTTCGTAATAGTAGTCCTGGGCGTATCCTATCGTACCGTCCTCGACCACGAACAGCCTGGGCACCCTCTTGACGTTGTACTTGGAGACCAGCTCTCCCGTCGAGTCCAGGAGCATCGTGTAGGGGACGTTGTCGTCCCTCGGAGCGCTGTTGACGTAGACGACGGCGAAGGAGGCCTCCTCGTCCTCGTACTCCCTGGCGAGATCTTCGAAGCCGGAAACGGCCTCGTTCGAGTCCTTGTTCAGGGTGCTCCAGAAGGTGAGTACGTAGACACCTTTATCCGAGAGCTCGAAGACGCGGTCGTCCACGCTCTTCACCCTGAAGCCGGGGGCATTGTCGCCCACGTTCGGGGCTGGTTGGGGCAGCGTGAGCGAGCCCGTACCAGTCTCGGCGCTGCCGAAGGAACGGTAGAACAACGCGGCGGCCACGACGACGAAGACGACGATGGCCAGACGTTTCACTAACCCTCCGAAGCAGGTCTGAAGAGACACACGACGTAAAGATTGTATCCGTTACCGTGGCCCTTGTTGTAGGGTAGGGAGCTCCGTAGTCTCTGGGCCTCGCGCGGGCGGCGGGTATGGTATACCGTTGAGGGGATTTTCGAATAGACGATAGGTAGGGAGAGGCATGATACTGACCGTCACCCTCAACGCTGCCGTTGCCAGAACGCTGGTCGTTCCCAGCCTGACGCTCGGCCACAGGCACAGGGCGCCCGAGAGCATGACGCTGGCCGGAGGAAAGGGCGTCAACGTGGCCAGGTCCCTGAGGACCCTGGACGTGCCGGTGCTCGCCGCCGGGTTCGCCGGCGGGCGCAACGGTGACGCCATCCGCGACGGCCTCTCTGAGGCGGCCATCCCGTTCGACCTTGTCGAGATAGAGGGATATTCCCGTACCTCGACGGCCATCATCGACCCCATGGCGGGGACTCAGACCGAGATCAACGAGTACGGCCCCGAAGTAACCCCCGCCGAGGCCAGGGAGTTCTCCAGGCGCCTGGAGTACCTGATGGAGTACGCTACGGCCGTCGTCTTTGCCGGCAGCGTCCCGCCGAACCTGGACGAGAGCTTCCTCGTTGGCCTCGTGCGGCGCGCGAGAGAGCGTGGAATCTACACGGTGGTGGACTCGCCGCCATCCGTGCTCAGGTCCGCGCTCAAGGCGAACCCCTCGCTCGTAAGCCCGAACCAGCACGAGGCCGAGAGCGTCGTCGGCTTCGACTTTATCGAGGAAGGGGACTTTCCTCTCGGCCTCACGAGGCTCGTCGAGCACGGGGCCGCGAATGCCTGCATCACCTCCCCCGAGGGCCTCTCCTACCTCAGCACCGAGAACGGCACCGTCTCGGCGCGCGCGCCAAGGATCGAGGCCGTCTCGACGGTAGGGAGCGGCGACGCTTATCTGGCCGGGCTCCTCGCCGGTCTACTGCACCGCGACCTCGCGCCGGCCGAAGCCGTTCGGCTCGCCGCAGGGTGCGCCGCCGCCAACGCCGAGACCCTCGGCGCAGGCCTCTTCGAGGCGCGCAGGGCCGAAGAGTTGGCCGACTCCGTGCAGGTCGGGGTCTCCTCGGTTAGCCTCCAGGAGAGCCGGACTTAGGTAACTTTCGAGGCTCCGAGAAGCCCGCGCTGGCGTGCTAGAATGTTCGGCGAAGTTCACTTCCAGAGACTACGGAGGTTCGAGATCATGGCGGTAGCCGAAGTAACGGACGCGACTTTCGAGAGCGACGTTCTGCGGTCGGAGAGGCCGGTTATAGTGGATTTCTGGGCGCCCTGGTGCGTGCCTTGCCGGCGGGTATCCCCGATCCTCGAAGAGATGTCCGAGTCGCGCGAGGACGTTGCGTTCGTCAAGGTCAACGTGGACGACAACCCTCAGGCAGCGATGAACTACAGTATCTCGAGCATCCCTACCATCGCCCGTTTCGAAGAGGGGCAGGTTACCCAGCAGGCGGTAGGAGCCCTGCCGAAGAACCAGCTATCGGCACAACTCGGCCTGTAATTGCCAGGAGCAACGCTCCCGGTTACAATCTCTGGCGCATAAGCTCCGCGGAGCCGGGTAAGAGTCCGGTCATCGCGCGGGGCGCCGTACAAGAGTCCGAAGACACAAGGAGGTCAAACGGATGAAGTTCAAGCCTTTGGGAGAGCGGGCGCTCGTCCAGATCGTCGAGCGCGAGGAGACCACGGCTTCGGGGATAGTGCTGCCCGATACGGCCAAGGAGAAGCCGCAGACCGCCGAGGTCGTCGCGGTCGGCCAGTTCGAGAACGGGGTCAAGGTCACCGAGGGCGACGTCATCGTCTTCGCCAAGTACTCGGGGACCGAGATCAGCCTCGACGGCGAGGACTACATGATCCTCGACGCGGACGACATCCTGGGGATAGTCGAGAGCTAGAGGAAAGAGCAAGAGTCGGCTCTCCGGAGCGCCGGGCACCGATGCCCGGCGCTCACGCGTTAGCCGGCTAGAACACTGAGCGAGGACAGAGGGGAGACCGGTCGGGTACGTGCGTACGCTGCGTAGGGGAGACAGGGGGAGGGAGGTCGTCGACCTCCAGACCCGCCTGCAGGCGCTCGGCTTCGACCTGGGAAACAGGGGCATAGACGGCGTCTTCAGGGAGAGGACGGGGCTCGCCGTAAGGGCCTTCCAGCAGCGCCTCGGTCTCCTCGCTGACGGTCTCGTCGGTCCCATCACGTGGCGCGAGATCGTGGAGGCCGGCTACAGGCCGGGGGGACGCCTGCTTTACCTCAGGCAGCCGCCTTTCAGAGGCGCCGACGTCGTCGAACTCCAGCAGATGCTCGACGACCTCGGGTTCGACCCCGGCGCCGTCAACGGCCTGTTCGACCCCCGTACCGTCAGGGCCGTTCGCGACTTCCAGAGGAACGCCGGCCTGCAGGATGACGGGGTGGTCGACGCCGCGGTCTTCAAAGTCCTGAACACGTTCGCCGCCCAGTCCCTCGGCACCCACCAGCTCCCTGACAAGAGCGGAGGTTACTTCACGGAAGACCTGTTCTCCGGGGCCATAGTCGTGGACGCCGCCCACGGCGGCAGGGACACGGGGTACGAGAGCCCGACGGGGATCTCGGAGGCAGACTTGAACCTCGCCGTGGCGCAGGAGCTGGCCCAGATCCTGCCAGCCAGAGAGGTCCTTCTGACCAGGAGCGGGGACGAGGAGGTCTCGGCGGTCGACAGGGCCTTCCTCGCCAACTCCTCGAAAGCGAGGATGATCGTCTCCATCCACCACGCCTCCCACCCCACCCCGACCGCCTCCGGCACAGCCTCCTTCTACTTCGGACGGCTCGGCTACCAGTCGCACAGAGGCAAGATGGCCGCCGCCTATCTGCAACGAGGCATCAGCCAGACTCTGGGTACCCGGGATATCGGGGAGTTCGGCAGGTCTTTCGAGATCCTGCGCGAGACGAACATCCCGGCCGTGATCCTGGAGCCCCTGCACCTTACCAACCCAGGAGAGCTAGACCTCGCCTCAGATCCCTACTATCCAGCAACCGTCGCCGAAGCCATAGCCAGCGCCCTCGAACTCTACGCCGGCCGCGACAAAGCATTCATAGCTGTATAGCTAGGCATCAGGCTTCAGGTCGCTCTCCACGCTATCCATGTCTCCATGCCGACAAAAGAACAGGGCTCCCGTAAGCGCCCGTTGTGGCCACGCGTTCTCCCAGACTTACAGCCTGAAACCTAGATGCTAGCTGATACAATCATCGCCACAGTCGGGACGTAGCGCAGCCTGGTAGCGCGCCTCGTTCGGGACGAGGAGGTCGGAGGTTCAAATCCTCTCGTCCCGACTTTTGTAGGCCGGTCAGCTGTCAGGCCTTTCCGAGCCGCACCCTAACAAGCGCTGTCGAATCTCGAGCAGGACCTACGTTCATGAGGAGGCCACGATACGACTTGCTAAGTGCTGAAATGCTGACGAGCGAAGGCGAGCCTGAGCGTGCTGACAAGCCGATGCCAACGGCAGCGTGCTTCCTAGCTCTGTTCCTCTGCCTCTTCGAGTAGCGCCTCCCAATCGGTGTATAAGCCGTCGAGAACGCCTTTCAATTGGCGGTGTTCGGTGACGATCTCGCGGGAGCGTATACCGTCGGAGTAGAGCTCTGAGGTGGCCAGCTCTTTTTCGAGGCGGGCCACGCGGCGCTCGGTCGCGTCGATCTCACCCTCCACGGCGACGAGGCGGGTGGCGAGGACGCTTTGCTCTTTGCTCTGGCCCGGCCTGATGCGCCGGCGCTGGCGGCCCTTGGTGCCCTTCGAGCCCTCGTCCAGCCTGCGGTGGGAGCGGTAGTAGTCGTAGCCACCGAGGTAGTTCCTGAGTTTCCTGCCTTCCAGATCTACGACCCTGGTCGCCAGCTTGCGGAGGAAGTAGCGGTCGTGGGAGATGAAGAACATCGTGCCCCTGTACTCCAGGAGCGCGTCTTCGAGGGCCTCGCGGGCGGGGATGTCGAGGTTGTTGGTAGGCTCGTCGAGCAGGAGCAGGTTCGCACCGCTCACCACGATCTCGGCCAGGCTCAGACGGTTCCTCTCGCCGCCGGAGAGGGATCTCACCTTCTTGAAGACATCATCACCGGAGAACAGGAAGGCGCCGAGAAGATCCCGGGCCTCGGGGGCATCGAACCCCGTGGCGTCCATAACCTCCCCAAGGACGGTTTTGGAGTCGTCGAGGCGGGCCAACTGCTGGTCCTGGTAGGCGAGCGTTACGTTGTTGCCAGGCCTGACCGTGCCCCTCTGGGGGGAGAGCTCGCCGGTGGCGAGGCGTAAGATCGTGCTCTTCCCCGTCCCATTGGGACCAAGCAGGGCCACCCTCTCCCCGCGCTCGATGACGAGGTCGAGGCCTTCCAGGAGCGGCTCCTCAGCGTCATCGTGGGCGTAGCGCACGTCCTCCATCTCGAGCACGACTCGCCCGGCCCGCGCGGGCTCCCTACCGAGGTCGAGCCTCACGTTCTTCGAGGCGCCTTTCGGGTCTTCGATCTTCTCCATCCTGTCGAGTAGCTTCTGCTTGCTCTTGGCCTGGCTAGCCTTGGTCGCCTTGGCCCGGTTCTTCTCGACGAAGCGCTCTAGCTGCGCCCTGCGTTCGGCGTTGGCCTTCGCTTTGCGGGCGAGTTGCTCCTCGCGGGCCCTTTTCTCGGCCACGTACTTGCTGTAGTTGCCGGGATAGCGGTGGAGGAGGCCGTCTTCGAGCTCCAGGATCGTACCGGCGACGGCGTCGAGGAAGTAGCGGTCGTGGGAGACGACGAGGACGGCGCTCTTCGCCCCCTTGACGAAATTCTCCAGCCACTCTATGGCGCGCAGGTCGAGGTGGTTGGTCGGCTCGTCGAGGAGGATGAGGTCGGGCTCCTCCATCAGCAGGCGGGCCAGGGCGATGCGGCTCTGCTCGCCGCCCGAGAACGAGCCTACGGGACGCTTCCAGTCCTCGGGGGCGAAGCCCAGAGAAGTGATGGTCGAGGCCGCCCGCGCGCGGTACTCGTAGCCGCCGTCCCGCTCGAACTCGCTCTGAAGTCTGCCATAGCGCTCCATGAGCGCGTTCGATGGGTCCTCGGAGAGGCGCCTACCAAGCTCCTCGAGCTCCTTCTCGCGGGCCATCAGGGGCTCGAAGGCGGAGATGATCTCCTCCTCCACGGAGACGGCGCCCCTCTCTCCCAGATAAAGCTTTTGGGCCGTCATTCCGACCTTCGCGCCGCCAGGATGCTCGACCGCACCCGAGTCGGGCTCCGAGTGTCCTGCCAGAATATCGAGCAGGGTCGTCTTCCCTGCGCCATTGCGCCCGACCAGCCCGATCTTCTCCCCTGCCTCGACCGAGAGCGTCGCGCCGGAGAGGACCTTCAGGTCTCCACCGTGGTACTTCACGAGATCTCTTGCGACAATCACCTTCATGGCAGAGAGATTATACAAACAGGACCCCCTGGCGCCGGGAGAGCGAGAGGAGCTCGAAGACGACCTCATCGCTTTCTGCGACCGTGAACTCGACCTCCTCGGGGACATCAGCGGTCTAGACGTGCTCTACGCAGGAGGATCCTCACCGCTATGGATCGAGGGCCTCAGCCAACGGGTCGGGGAGAACGGTAGCGTCACCGCCATCGACATGGATGCGGAACGCGTCGGGGAGACACAAGATTCTCTTGGCGAGGCCAGGCTTGCTGCCCCGATCCGCCTCCTCACAGCAGACGTCTTCGAGATGCCTTTCGGTCCACGCACCTTCGACCTCGTCTACTCCTCGGGCTTGTTCCACGAGTTAGACGTAAAGGGGAGGAGTGCCCAAGAGGCGCTCGCGGCGCTACACGTCGTGACACGGCCCGGTGGCAAGGTCGCGACGAGCGACTTCGTCGACTCTGAACCGGCGGTCCAACTCGAAGACGAGGGGCTGCAAGCAGAGTTGAGGCGTGAGGTTTGTGGAAATCAGCTCTACGGGATCGGTCCGCCCGAACGGCTCGTCGCCCTGCACGAGAAGTTTCTGACAGGTGTTGCGGTGGCGGGTATTGCCACCATGGAAAATCCGTCACCTCGGGAAGCTGGTCCTGGCGGAGGAGGAGCCCGCAGAACTGTTTTCGTTGCCACCGGCGACCGCGAGACGGTTACGCGAAAGGCGTGACGCCGTACATGTAGATCCTGGGCGATGGCTACACGCGTCCGGCCACCCTGTACGTCGAAGGTCTCGTACAGGATGCTTAGATCTCGAAGATCATCTAATTGAGTGATGCGCCAAAACTGCGCGAGCGTCATCATTAGTCAGGTGAGAGTGATATTCTTGTTAGAGACAGGAGGTCCTTATGACCCTCATTGGGCTGAGTTCCGTGGAGAAGTTCTACGGAGGCAGGGCCGTGCTGCGAGGTCTGGGGATGAAGGTGAACGCGGGGGCGAGGATCGGGCTCGTCGGCGGCAACGGCGCTGGCAAGTCCACAGTGCTTCGCATTCTCGCAGGCACGGAGGAGGTCGAGGGGGGGGAGGTGATCCGGCGCCGGGGCTCGAGCGTCGCCACTTTGCCCCAGTACATCGAGGGCGACAAACGTACACCGATGGAGGTCGTACGCGCGGCGCGGCCAGAGATTTCGGACCTCCAGGAGGAACTCCAGACGTGCGAGGAGCAGCTCGGCTCGCCCGGGGTGGTGGCCGACCTGCGCCGGATGCAGCGGGTGCTGGAGCGTCAGGACCGGCTGTTGCGCCGCTTCACGGAGCTCGGTGGTCCCGGCTTTGTGGGCGAGGCACGCGGCTACCTCAGGTCGCTGGGTCTCAGTGATAGCGACATCTATCGTCCGATGAAGGAACTGAGCGGCGGGCAGCGCAAGCTGGCAGTTCTGGCCTCCTGCCTCGCGCGACGTCCCGACGTCTTGCTCCTCGACGAGCCGGAAGCCCACCTCGACGCCGGGCGCAGGGAGCTCTTGGAGGCGATCGTCCGCACGTTCGACGGCGCCGTTGTCATCGTCTCCCACGACCGCTACCTGCTGGACGAGACGGTCGAGGAGATCGCCGAGCTGGAAGACGGGAGGATCACCTCGTGGCCCGGCAACTACTCCGCGTATACCCTTGCGCGGGAGCTCAAGCTCAAAAGGCAGCAGCAGCTCTACGTCGCTCAGCAGAAGGAGATAGCGCGACTCGAAGAGGCGATCCGGCGTTTCAAGCTGTGGGCCAGCATGGTCGTGTTCGAACGTCACATCAAGCAGGCCCGCAACAAACAGCGCCAGATCGACCGCATGGACAAAGTCGAGCGTCCCGTACTGGAGCGGCGCAAAATAGGGCTGGAGTTCCGCGGCAGGGTGAGGGGCGGACGCAAGGTGATCGAACTCCAAGACGTGAGCGTCGCCTTCGACGATGATCCGGTGCTGATCGGGGTTGACCTTACGGTCTCGCGCGGCGAGCGCCTCGGGATAATTGGGCCCAACGGCGCAGGCAAGAGCGTGCTCGCGAAGCTCCTCGCCGGCATCCTCCCGCCGACGGAGGGCGAGCGATGGGCGGGCCCATCCATAGACATCGGGTACCTGGCCCAGAACGACGAACCGCCACCAGGCGCTTCACCACTCGGGCTCGTGCGGGACGCGAAGCCAATCTACGAAGGCGAGGCCGTAAAGCTACTCGGTCGCTTCTTGTTCCGCTACGAGCAGGTCAGGGAACCGGTGACATCCCTGAGCGGAGGAGAACGCACCCGGTTGCAATTGCTCCTGCTCATGCTGAGAGAACCGAACTGCCTCGTCCTCGACGAGCCGACCAACCACCTCGACATAGACTCGCTGGAGATCCTCGAAGACGAGCTGGAACGGTTCCCGGGCACGGTGATCTTCGTCTCACACGACCGCTACTTTCTCGACCGCATCGCCGACGGCATAGTCGAGATCAGCGAAGGCGAAGTGCACCGCCACACGGGAGGTTACAGCGACTGGCGCCGTTCAGCATTTCAGCCCGCTGCCTTTGGCAGCTAGTCAGCACGGCGGCTGCGCCGCCTTGTCAGCACGCTTCGGGCCTTTCGGGCCCTCGCTTTCAGCATGTCAGCAAGGACCTGCCCATGCGAAAGCTGACATGCTGACAAGTCGCCTGGCGAAGCCGGGCGACGAGCTGACAAGCGGAGCCCGAAGGGCGGAGGGTGCTGACTAGCCGCCGACAGGCGGCGGGCTTTCCAGGAGTATCGTGACAGGACCGTCGTTGACTAGCGATACGTCCATCATGGCGCCGAAGCGGCCTGTCTCGACCGGGTGAACGCCCGCTTCGCGGAGCCGTTTGCAGAAGTGATCGAAGAGACGTATGGCGTCCTCGGGCGGGGCTGCTCTGACGAAGCTGGGGCGCTTTCCTTTGCGTGTGTCCGCGAGGAGGGTGAATTGAGAGACGGCCAGGATGGCCCCTCCTACGTCTCTGACACTGCGGTTCATCTTCCCTAATTCGTCGGCCATGATCCTCAGCCCTGCAATCTTTTCGGCCAGCCATGCCGCTTGGGGTTCGCCGTCTCCATGCGCGACGCCGACCAGCAGGAGTAGGCCCGGGCCTATGGCGGAGATCTTCTCTCCTGCGACGCTAACGGAGGCTTCTTTGACGCGTTGGAGTACTATACGCAAGGTCTTTAGAGAGGTTGGCGGCCGGCGTAGCCGGCATCGAGGTCGTGCCAGTACTCCACCCTCTCTTCGGGTGGGTGCCAGCAGAGGAAGACGACTCGGCCTTCGCGCTCATGCGGGAAGTCGAGCAAACCCATATCCAGGTCTTTGAGGACGATGCCAAGCTCCGTTATACGCCCTATCGCCAGGTAGAGATTGTACGCCTCTACGCCGTACTCCGAACCCGCCTTTCCGCCGCCGTTGCCGGTTGCGGCCCGCAGAATAGGCTCCATGTGCGGGGCCTTTTCGCGCAGGGCGTCGCGGTGGAGCGCGGCTTCGTCCAGGATCTCACGCAAGCTGGGTAGGAGGGCGTTCGCTTCTTCGACGGTGAAGAGCCTTTGGAAGGCTGGTTCCACGCCCCAGGACTAGCGGCCCACGGCCAGGCGGTCCGCGAGCATGTCGGGGAGGCCCGCGGCCCTTATCTTAGCCTGGGCTTTCCTGATGTCGTACTCGACGAAGCGGTAAGTCACACGTTCGCCGTCGGCGATCACGTACGAGGCGAAGGTATCCCCATCGCGCGGCTGGCCCACAGAGCCGGGGTTCACCAGGTAGGGACCGCCAGAGTGGAGATCCAGGGTGTGTCCCTCCGACATCGCGCCGTTCGGAGAGGGGGCCACGGCTTTCACGTGCGTGTGGCCGAAGAAACAGATAGGTACGTCAGGGTACTCGCTTTTCAGCATAGCGAGGTTGTCCAGCGCGGAGGTCGCGTTGATGATGTACTCGTCGGGATCGCGTACAGAGCCGTGGACGAAGAGCGCCTCCTCGCTAAGCATCATGCGCGGCCTAGTTAGCAGGAATTTGGCATTCTCCTCGCTCAGGTGATCCCGTGTCCACAGCACGGCGGCTGCCGCTATCGGGTTGAACCAGTTCAGGTCCGTCTCCAGGTCGGTTACGGCGAGGTCGTGGTTGCCGGAGATCGTCGGCATCCCCAAAGAACGCACCACGTTGCAACACTCGTCCGGATTCGCCCCGTAGCCGATAACATCGCCAAGGCAGTAGACGGTCTCTACTTCCTCGGGCACGTCGCGAAGGACGGCTTCTAAGGCCTCGAGGTTGCCGTGGATGTCCGAGATCACCGCGTACATATCGGGTGCGGCGTAGTTTATACGTTGCATGGGCGATTTCAATCGCTCCTACCGTCCATTGAAGCGCCGCAGGCGTTACGGTAACATCACCGGGCGGTCCCCACGCGCGGGCCTGTAGCTCAGGGGATAGAGCAACGGTTTCCGGGGCCGTGTGTCGCAGGTTCGAATCCTGCCAGGCCCGCTTCCGGTTTGTATTCGAAGGCTTATGCCTCCTCCTGATCATTTCCCCTGCAAACCGTCACTTTATCCCCTGAGCTACAGGCCCGCGCAAGAACGGGGACCTAGGGGACCACCATCGCTTCTAGTTGCCTTTGACAGTTCTATTGACAGTTTATGGGAAAGGAGACGCATCTCGTGGGCAACGGAAGACGAGGTAGGGGAGAGGGCAGCATCTATCGGCGTAAGGATGGCCGGTGGATCGGCCAGTACGACCTGCGTACAGATCTCGGCAAGACCTGAGAAAACACAAGGTGATGTGCACAGCCCTTGTCGCGGCCGCCTTCTTCGGCGGCAACATCGAGAAGGCCCGATCGTTTCTGGATGAGTACGGCTACATAGAAAAAACAATCTCCAAGAGTCGCTTTAACCGCAGGCTTCATGCCATAGACTCTCACCTTTGGCGGGCGCTCTTCGATCTGTTGGCCGAAACCTTCAAGCAATCCCATCGAGATCAAACCTACGTGGTTGACTCCCTGCCTGTCCCCGTGTGCGACAACATCCGCATCAATAGGTGCCGGATCTATCCTCGCGAGGAGCATGAAGAGGCTTTTCGCGGCTACATTGCTAGTAAGCGCCGCTACTTCTACGGGCTAAGGATACATCTGGTGGTCAGCGATAAGGGCGAACCGGTGGAGTTCTCAGTGGCGGCCGCTTCGGAGCCCGATGTGAAGGTGTTCAAGGAGTTGGATTTGGACTTGCCCGAAGGAGCGACCATCCACGCCGACAAAGGATACACCGACTACCATTACGAGGATCTGCTCGAAGAGGTTGGAGTGAAACCCCTCTCAAAGGAAGAAGAGATCCAAGCGGCCACACTCCGCATGCAAGGAGTTTGTGGCGAAGCCCATCCGCCAATACATCGAGACGGTCTTCAGCAAGCTGAGTGCGTTATTTTCGAGGAAGATCCATGCGGTTACGCCGAAGGGCTTTGAGCTGAAGATCGTCTGCTTCCTTCTGGCCTTCTCTATTCAATGCCTTTAGGGGGCAACTCAGGTTACATCAGAGAATAGATCAAAGACAATCCTGAGCCAGAGTATATAAATGGTCTGATGATATTGAGTAGATTCTTCCAGAGAGGAAGCTACCGAAGAGGACTAGCGCGAGTAACAGCGTCCGTTCTGTTCTACCGGAAACTCAACTGGACAGTCTCCATCTGGTATAAGCGGTACTTGTCCGTTGCTAGGATCAACAGAGGTAGGCGCTACACTTACGCTATAGCTGTTTATGGAAGGAGAACACACCTTAAGTCGAAACCGTAGTCCCTGCTATTCGTTAGGCTACTTGTTAAGTGGTTGTCGTACTCATACTGGTGATTATCCTGCTGGTAATGCGATTGGGGTAACTACCGTGAGTTTGTCTCACGTCTGAGTACATCTCTGGCGATGGTCGAAGCGGCTTACATGGAGGTGCGTAGGAGAGGATGAGTGGGGGAGAGTATGAAGCGGTGTTAAGCGTTGCGAAGTATGCTTAAACAGGGGTTGCGGGAGAGGCCCGACAGAGGTACGGTTTGAGTCCTTAGAGCCGGTGCCCGTATCAGGGTAATAAGTAGGGAAAGGGAAGAAGGAGATATGGGCACCGGTTGCCTGTCTTCATACCGCACATAGACATGAATGTAAACCTTCTCAGTAGTAAATGGTTCCAAACGGCACAAGGATGTAGGACAAACGAAGGTTGTAAGGGGGGCAAGGTATGTGCAACATTCCATCACCACTAACACGCTGTTCTACGGCCGATAACCTACCATCATGCGCGAGTACATCCCTGACGAGAGTGCAGATCTCGTCTACCTAGACCCACCTTTCAACTCCAACCGCAATAACAACGTGCTGTTCAAGGATCAGAGCGGTATGGATGCGGAAGCACAGATTGAAGCGTTTGAGGATACGTAGCATTGGAGCCATGCTGCTGAGGAAACCTAACATGAGAGCTAATTAGCGGTACTCCGAGCCAGATGGTTTCCTACATCGTCTCCAAGATGGTTGGTGCTCGAAGTCAACCGATCGAAACGGAGCGACGATGACCGAAGACCATCGTAAGGTGAGTGAGCAGCTAGCACAAGGGATCTTGCTCGACGATCCTGGCTTCCTACGCGAAGTAGTCGAGCGGGTGCTCCAAGAGATGCTCGAGGCGGAGATGACCCACCACATCGGTGCCACCCTCTACGAGCGCACCGACAAGCGCACCGGCCACCGCAACGGCTACAAGCCGAGGACGCTTAGGACCAGGGTGGGCACCCTCAACCTCCTCGTTCCTCAGGACAGGGAAGGGACCTTCTCCACCAGGCTGCTCTCCTGTGACCAAAGGAATGAGAAGGCGCTAGTTTTGGCCTTGATGGAGATGTACGTGGAGGGCGTCTCCACCAGGAAGGTCAAGGAAGTGACCGAGGAGCTGTGCGGCACCTCTTCCTCAAAGAGCCTCGTCTCCTCTTTGGCCACTTCCCTCGACCGGAGCTTTCGGCCTGGAGGACGCGGAGGCTCGAGGCCGAGAGCTACCCCTACGTGTTCGTGGACGCTCGCTACGAGAAGGTGAGGGTAGATGGGCGGGTGGTCAGCCAAGGAGTGCTCGTCGTCTCGGCAGTCAGGGACGACGGCTTCAGGGAGATCTGCGGCGTGGAAGTCGCCGACACCGAGAGCGAAGCCACCTACCACGAGCTTTTCCTGACGCTCAAGGCTCGCGGGCTCGAAGGCGTCGAGCTCGTCGTCAGCGACGACCACGAAGGGCTAAAGGCGGCCATAGACCGCCACTTCCAAGGAGCCTCCTGGCAACGCTGCCAAGTTCACTACGCGAGGAACCTCCTCGGGATGGTGGGCCATGACAGGCGCAAGGAGCTCGCAGAAGGCCTACGCGGGCTGTTCGCGGCTGCGAGCACGGAAGTGGCCCTTAGGCTCGCTCATGAGCTGGCGGACCGCTGGCGTGAAAGCCATCCCAAGATCGCCGAGCATCTCGAGGAGCACGTAGAGGAGTGCCTCTCTTGCCTGGCCTTCCCCGACTCTCACCGTAGGCGCATCCGCACGACGAATGGTCTAGAACGCCTCAACCAGGAGATAAAGCGGCGCACACGAGTGGTGAGGATCTTCCCCAACCGGCGGTCTTGCTTGCGGTTGGTTACGGCGTTGGCGGTAGAGCAATCGGAGGAGTGGATCACGGGGCGGCGCTACCTGGACATGAGCGAGCTCGAGGACCATCGTTCCCAGAAGCGCCATGCAGAGGAGGTAGCTTCTATGGAGCAATGAAGCGAAGTGAGTTCTTCTTGGGGGAAACTACAGAAACGCAGGATTGACCGGATGCCTCGTAGCTCTCCCTACTCTCCACCCGTTCTATCCAGGCCATTACGCTAGGGTACCTCTCCAAGCTAACCTCACCGCTGTTGGCCAACACTTGTAGACGGTGGAAGTTACCGGCATGTGCGATGTCTGCCAGGGTGTACTCCCCTGCCAGATACTCCCTGCTCTCCAGTTGGCGCTCTAGACGTGAGAGCGCATGGTAGAGCTTCTCTTTAGCCTCTTGAATCTCATCTTCTGAGTACCCTCGCTGCAGCCCCATGCGAACCCTGTAGACAGAAGGGAAGAAGTAGTCATCCGCGAACGCCATCCAGGAGCGTACTAATGCCCTCTCCTCGGGTTTCTCCGGCATCAGCCTGGGAGAGTCGTAAATTTCCTCCAGGTACTCGTTGACTATGTTCGATTCGTATAGAGAAGTTCCGTTGACGCCCAGGACTGGGACCTTACCGTAGGGGCTGACACTCAGGAACTCTTCGCTCTTATTGCTCAGGTCGACCTCGTGGACTTCGAAGTCGATCCCCTTCTCGTGCAACACCATCCTGGTGCGCAGAGCGTAGGGTCATTGCTGGGTGTTGTAGAGCTTCACTTTCACCAAAGATCGTCTCCTACAGTAGCTCTTCAGAGCCTTGATAGTAGCATCCCACTGTCGAGATTCGATTCGCGGTCTGCTTCGGTAGGGTGTAGGAGACCTAACCACAACGGCCGAAAACGCCTCTTCTAGACATTGGGGTGAATAAGCCTCTGATCAATGCGCCGAACTCCTTCGAGTGGCATCATGGTCATGGTGTCGACACGTTAGAAGATCACAGGTTTGCGAGGAGGAACTTCTATGTCAGCAGAGAGGAACAAAGCCTTGATCCGCCGCTTCCTGGAAGCGCACGCTAAGGGCGATCTAGACACCGTGGAGGGTATGCTCGCCCCCGACTTCGTCGACCACAACCTGATACCTGGCGAAGGACCCGGCCGCGAGGGCTACTTGCGGTCATTTGCCGAGTTTCATGCCGCCTACTCTCACACCCACTATGACATCGAGAAGCAGCTGGCAGAAGGGGACGAGGTGGTGACTACCTTCGCCGTAAGCTCTACCCATGACCGAGGCGAGTGGATGGGTTTGGTGCCCACCGGCAAGGAGTTCAAAGCGTCGCATATCCTTATCCACCGCATAGTGGGAGACAAGATCACCGAGGAGTGGAGCCAGGGGAGTGGTCTCGCAGAGCTTGCGCAGCAGCGTCTGGAGCAAGAGAGGATTGAGCGGGAGCGCATAGAGCAGGAGCTCAGGGTGGCAAGGCGCATCCAGCAAGCCTCTCTCCCCGAGAAGGTGCCCGACTTGGAGGGCTGGCAGATCACACCCTTCTACCAGCCAGCCAGGGAGGTGGGAGGAGACTTCTACGACTTCTTCGAGCTCCCTGAGGGACGCTTGGGCCTCGTCGTGGGAGACGCCACGGGCAAGGGGGTGCCTGCTGCCTTGGTTATGGCCAGCGCCCGCAGCATGCTCCGTGCCGTAGCCCAAGGCACTGAATACTCACCGGGAGGTGTCTTGGGAAGGGTCAACGACGCTCTGGCGACCGACATCCCAGCCAACATGTTCATCACCTGCTTCTACGCCATCCTCGACCCCGAGAGCGGACGCCTCATCTACGCCAACGCCGGCCACGACCTGCCCTATGTGTGGCAAAATGGCGAAGCAGAGGAACTTAGGGCCAGGGGAATGCCCCTTGGGCTAATGCCCGGCATGTCCTACGAGCAGAAGGAGATCGTGCTCGAAGGGGGCGATAGCGCCCTCTTCTACAGCGATGGCCTGGTAGAGGCCCACGACCCCCAAAGAGATATGTTCGGATTCCTCAGGCTGCGGGCGCTTGTTAGAGAGCATGGCAAACAAGAGTCGCTGGAGGAAGCACTCTTGGAGCAGCTTTACTCCTTCGTGGGGGAAGGCTGGGAGCAGGAGGACGACATCACCCTCCTTACGCTACGACGCTTCGCATCCCTAAGCTGAACTCCTTAGAACACATCTCCGTCTATGAGCTTCGAGCTTCGGTGAATAAGGTGGAAGTCAAGGAGGGGACGTAGAGGATCGAGCCTGTGCTCGTCGCTGAGGGTGGACACCCAACGGCAAGCGGATCGCCAACTTGTCCTACGAGGGCTTCAACGACACAAGTCCAACCGGTCCGCAGAAAGATGCCGAGATCTTCCTCTGGATCAGCCTTCGATCCACCTCGGTGCGCCTGCCGCCACCGGCTGATGCTTCGCTCATGGCCCGTTCTCCATTCTTTGGCGCCCTATTCCCTACTACATCGTCGTCGTGTTAGCGACCCTACGGCGCAAGGGCTTAGTATCCCAAAGCCTCTTGTTGGCCACAACGTCTTCGGGATGGGAAGGTGCCTATCCTGAGACGGGGCTCTAGTAGGCATGAGGCGCCGTCGAAAGCGAACACGGAGGTCTCTAGTGGATGAGAGGTCGCACTCGCCTCAGCCGCAGCGTGCACAGCCTCCAGCCTGAGCCGCAGGGCGGCGTACTCAGGGCTGACCTTCTCCCGCTACAACGAGCACTGAGATCGCTCTGAGCGCCTGCCTCGTGGCTCTGCGAAGGCGCTGGTGTGTCGGCAGATCTTGCCAGCTCGGGAATGTTGTCCATCAGTCGCGCCAGCAGCGTGTCGACTCTGTAACGAGTCTCCCTCTCCTCCACCAAGCCCATCCTCGCTTCTCTACGCCTGACAGTCTAACCGACAGTTGGTGAGAGTCTCTAGCTATAGTATCGTTCAACCGGGGTGATGAAGGAAGGGCTTAGGAATCGGCATAGTTCGGTGCGACGGGTGACATCCAACGATGTCCGGGGCCGTGTGTCGCAGGTTCGAATCATGCCAGGCCCGCTCTCTGAACGGAGGACGCCGAATGGCGTCGAACCTTCGGGTTACGGCCCGGCCACCGTACCGGGTTCTTGCTTCGACCTCCTGACGAACGCGACGTCCAGACAGGTTAGGGGAAACCTCACTCCGCTCACGCCCAGAACGTCCCACAAAAAGAAGTCATTCTCATCCATAAGCTCCGTAAACTCGGCGAACGTGTAGCTATCCACGAATCTTTCCGCCACGGAGACCTCGGCGATCACGAACTCCGTCCGGCGCAGGAAGTTGGTTGCGCCCATTATGACCTGGTCCTCGAAACCCTCCGTGTCGATTTTGAGGCCGAAGGGGGGCTCGAAATTGTACTCTTCCATAAGCGTATCGAGGGTTTTCACCGCAACCTCCCGTTTCTCGACCTGCTTGCCGGAAGAGGTGCGGTCGGTGCGGGCCAAGAAAGAGCTCATCATCGGCCTCGGTTCCACGTTGATGAACGCCCTGGTATTGGTGGCGCCCACGGCGGTAAAGATGTACTCGCCTTGGTACGGCTTTAGGGCTTTGCGTAAGTCGGGCTCGTACTCCGTTAGCGGCTCTACGAGGAAGTGGTAGGCCTCCGGAAAAGCTCTGTAAAGCCGCGGGGTTCCGCGGCCCGCTCCCACGTCCACGACCGTCCGGGGACTGAATCTGGCTTTCTTCACCTCGCCGAGAGTCCAGGCTCCAAAGCCAAACTTCGCCAGCAACCATAAAGCCACATCCCAATATGTCCGTGCGACCCGACGCTCGAACATGGCTTACCCTTCGTTACGTGATCCTCAACACCGAAGGCGCCAGGATACATGTTGCGTACTACATGGGCAACTTCGACACGGGCACGGATGAGAACATAGTCGTGACGGTCATGCTCCGTAGAAGAGAAGGTTCGGAGTCGTGAAGATCGAATACGACAAGGAGTCAGGCGCACTCTACTTCCGGCTGCGCGAAGGCAAGCCCGACCATGCCGAAGACCTCTCGGAGAAGGCCACGGACCACACGTGGACTCGGAGGGTAACGTGCTCGGCCTCGAAGCCCTCTCTCTCGAAGACCTGACACAGGCTCTCGAGGAGCGCGAGGGCAAGCTGGAGGTCCCCGAACGGCTGACAGGCGCGAAGGTGGTGTAGGGCGAACCTCTTGTGAGAGGATGTCAACGCTAACTGCGGGCGGGTAGCCTGAGATCTCATTCAGGTCTCCTGTGCGAACACTTCCGTCCGCAGGAAGCCGAGAATCCTCTGCCTATACTTTGGGTGCGCGTATGCACCGACGTGCTCGTTGCCCTCAATCCTCCAGAGGGCGGCCTCAGGGCACGCGGCTTTGATCCTCCTGGCGTGCTAACGGCGAGTTCGAAGGCGGCAGAATGTATGATGAAGAGCGGTATTCCCTCTTCGCAGAGCCTTCGGGCGTCCTCCTCCCGTCACACCGCCCAGGGGTCTATGCCCAAAAACAGCTTACTCATGAGGAAGATGCCGGGGGTGAAGAATGACGGCAAGCCGCTAACCTTGGGCAACTGCCGCCGCAATATCAGCGGGAGGTCGGCGTAGGCGGAATCCTCCACGACGGCCGCAACGCCGCTCTCCGGTGCGGCCCGCAAGACCGTCGCCCCACCCAGAGAGAAACCGTGCAGAACTACCTCTCCTGGCGCGAAGCCTCGCTCGTTGAGCCAGGAGAGCGCTCCCCTCACGTCCCGCACCTCCTCATAGCCCATGGTTATTCGTTCCCCTTCGGAGCCACCTTGGGCTCTGAGGTCGATCATCAACACGGCGTAGCCAGCCCCGGCGTAGACGGAGGCTGTCTTGACGACGTGCCTGTCGGACTTGTCGCCCTCGATGCCTGAGATCAGCACCACAGTCCGGGAAGGATCATTCCCAGGCACCCACCAGCCCGCAAGCTCCAGCCCGTCGGTGCTCTGGACGCTAACCTCACGGTAGTCGAGACCGACGTCGGTGGGGGTTGGCTCCTGTGGCTAGGGGCGGAGAGTTGTGTAGCCACGACCAGACCGACGCCCAGGTATCCAATTACCAGGACCGCCCGCACACAACGTGCGCTTCACGGCAAAGTCCCTCGTGCGGCCTCAACGCACGATCAAGGACGCTATGAAATCGTCTCGGCTCGTCTGGTGAGATAACGCATCTTCGATCAGCAGGTGCCCAGGCAAGGGACTGAACAAGACCCACGCGACCCTCTCGCGAAGGGCGAACAGCAGCGAGATCATCTCACCAACAGAGAACCCCCTTACGTACCATCCCTCTCCGAGGGCGCCGGAGTCTAAGAACCTACTGGCCGCTTCCCTGGCGCAGAACACCGGAAGCACCCCCTCACCGCATCGGAAGAAGGTGTGGGGAACCTCGAAGCCTGTGGGCTGACGCCGGACGATGAGGTAGTGCACCAGCGACTGGTACGTGGGAAGGGGAGAAGTAGCTTTCCTTCGTTCCCCTCCTTCGTTCTCAGTCAATGGCTCTCAATTCCTGTTGATAGAGCCTCTCCGAACGCAGGTGTTCGTCTTGCCTCTCCCGCCACTCCCGATACTCCCGGTCCCACGGGTGGGTCGCCTCGTCCTGCGGTTGCCCGAAAGCCGTGGTCTCTCGAACCAAAGCCTCGTGGTCGGTCCCACACCTGCAGACTGATTCCGAGACGGTCAAGATCAATGTCTCGCCGCAGTCGCACTCGACCACGACGCACTCGGGGCACCAAACGTACGCCTTCCCGTAGGACATGCGCTGCGTCTCGTAATGCCCCTCTACGTGATCGATCACCGTCGTCATTCAGCCACCCCCTTCTCCCCCTGGACGTGCCACTCCGCTGCCTAGCATGTTACTTTTGTATCGAAACACTATAGCTATTCGGTGGAAACTTTGTCAACCCCAGATGTTGATCCTTAACCAAAAGTTAACGAGGGGTCACAATGAATTGAACCCCTGCTCGGCTCCTTGCTTCCCATGGCACATCTTGCGGGATGCTTTGTATCCGTCTATACACAAAATGAGGAGCAGGCCTGCTATACATTCTGATTGGGAAAGGGAAAGACGTTTGGGGTCGGGTCCTGCATTCCCCTGGTGAACGGGTCTGGTCCCAATGAGGGGTTTCATAGGAGGTAACAGCTCTTGCAGGCTTACGAAGCTCGTAGAGGCAAAGTGGTGCGGGTGAGGCACGGTCATTGGAAAGACGAGTTTGCCGGAATGTGTGGCACCATACAGGAGCGCTGGGGTAATTCAGAACATGCTGCTGTCGAAGTTCTGCTAGAGGACGGGAGCTCTGAGCTGTTCTGGCTCGCCGACCTGTCTGAGGTGGATTGGCGCATCTCCGTCTAGCCGCTGGGTCTTTTGCTGGTGGAGCATGAGAGCATAGACGGGCAGGATGGGTTCTGGTTGCCGTTCGGCTATTACCTGGAACGCGAGGCAGACCTGCTGATCCTACGCAGGTCCGACAATTCACTCGTGGCAGAGTTCAGTGCCGAGGGTGTGGATCTCTTCGAAGTGGAGTTCGCGGTTTGGGCAGACGCCGATTAGCGCTCTGGGCAACTCCCTCCTGATACGACCGATCTGATGACCTTACCCTTTCAGGCCAGAATGTGTAGCCTGCTGGTATTTAGGGGAGCCCGATAGTCTGCCGGCGTGGTGAGGCCTGTTCCGAGTCACTCGAGTAGGTGGATAGATAAGATCCGGAGACAGCCTACCCGATCATTGCACCCGCGGTAGAATCCGCTCTTGTGTTTGATCTCGAGGACAAGGCTGCTGCGACGACGGAGGTCTCGCTGGTTCTGGCTGCAACCTTCTGGGGCCTGAACTTCGCCGCGACCAAGTACGCCGCCGCGAGTATCTCGCCACTGTTGCTGGTCGCCCTGCGGTTTACGGTCGGCGGGCTATTGTTATTGCTTGTTCTGCGGCTTCTCGAACCCAAGAGTAGGCTCCGAAGGGGCGATGTGCTCCCGATGGCTGCACTTGGTTGCTTCGGGGTGGCGACCGCCCAGACGGGCTTCACGTTCGGCGTTAGCCTCTCCAGCGCCGGCAGCACGGGCCTTATCTTCGCGACGGCGCCGGTGTGGGGATTGTTGCTTGGCGCGGCCCTCGGTCTCGAACGGCCGACGTGGAAGGGTGTACTCGGCGTCGGGCTCTCCATCGTGGGGGTGGCCCTGGTCGTCCTGGATGGGCTGACGTCAGAGAATGCCAGCCTCGTCGGAGACTTGCTCGTCCTCATCGCCGCCTTCTGCGTCGGCGCATACGCGGTGCTCTCTATGCCACTGCTGGAGCGCCATACTCCTCTCGCCGTTGCGACTTATCCCGTGTTGTTCGGTATCCCCTTCCTGCTGCTCATCTCCTCGCCACAGCTAATGAGCCTGGATTGGGGGAGCGTGGAGGCAGGACCCTGGGCCGCAGTCGCCTACTCCGCCGTCTTCGCCACCGCGTTCGCGTTCGCGGCCTGGCAGAGGGGGATCAGCCGCATCGGGGCGAACAGGGTGCTCGTCTACCAGTACCTCATCACCGTCGTCGGGGTCACGTCAGGTATCGTGTTCTTCGGCGAGACGCTGGGGATCAATAAGATCGCCGGCGGAGTCATCATTCTCCTCGGCGTCTATCTGGCCCGCAGACAGTAAAGAAGGTTTCAGAACCCGCGAAGGCAGGGTGTCCGAGGTCCGTGATCATGCATCCAGCTCCTTTCGGTGCAGCAGGCGGGCGATGTCTTCGGCGAAGCGCGCTTCGGAGTCGTCAATGGGTTCGTACCCGATGACCTTCCTGGCGTTGGTTATGCTCCAGAACGTCCTGGCGTTGTCCGAGACGCCGTAGAAGATGTGGAAAGGGACGCCGTGTTCGTCTTCTATATCCGGCGTCTCTACGGACTTGCAGAAGAGCTGCTGCATGTCGCGCTCGCTGATGTACCCTGCGAGCTCGCGGACGTAGCGTTTGGGCGGCTCGTTCTCGAAGAGGCTCGCGTCGATCTCACGGGGCACGACTATCCGGATCTGGACGACCTGCAGCTTTCGTCCCAGGCTGCCGCAGGCGTAGAGGAAGCCGAGCGGCTCGTAAGCCGCCTTGGCCCAGCCGTAGAAGCTGTCCGGACGCGGGTAGTCCTCGGGGTCTACTCTGTCCTTGAGTCCCGCGTAAAACGGGTTCTCGTACCACTTCGCGGCCTGGTTGGTGCTCGCTGCGACCACCCGCTCCGCGCCATGCTCGAGCGCGAGCCGGTAGACGCGCTGCATCATGTCCACGTTGCGCCGCTCACCCCTGTAAAGCGACTCGGGGCCGTCGCCTTCCGGTTTGAGGTGCCCGCAATGGACGACCACGTCCACGTCCGAGAACAAGGGCTCCAGCGTGGAGTCGTCGTCCGAGAGCAGATCGAAGGTTTCGACCCCTTCGACGGTGTTGCCCGATGAGTCCACCTCCCTGACGTCGATGAGCCTCAGGTCGTAGCGCTCCCTGAACGCCGGCAGGAGCTGGCCTGCTATGTAGCCCGTGGCGCCTGTCAGGAGGACACGTCGGTCTGCATGCGCATCGTTCGTTTCGTAGAGGGCCAAGAAACTTCTCCCAGGTCGGGTTCCGTCCCCCTTATCTACCCACAACAGCGGGTTTCACGCACTACCGGCTGCCCGGCGGAGCAAATTTATATCCGGGCTATACAGGTTACGGCTTGTGCCTGGTCTCCGAGGGTAAGATCATCCGAGTCAGCATTTCAGCACGTCGCCTTTGGCGCCTTGTCGGCATGTCAGCAAGATGTCCCGAGGCGCTACCAGGTGGGGCGAACAGACCGTCTCGGGCAATGGTTCCTCATACGCGGCTAGGCGGGGTCGGAACGGAAATAGCTGACATGCTGACAAGCGAGGGCCGCAAGGCCCGAAGCGTGCTGACAAGGCGCGAAGCGCCGTGCTGACATGCTCGCAGCGACGGGCATCATGCCCGTCGCTGCGACACTTCGATCTCCAGCCGGTGCAAGCGTATCTCGCCCGGCTCCAGCCGGATGACGCGTCCGGCCGCCTCTTCTGCAGCCGACCCTTCGACCCTGCAGGTGGCTGGCTCCAGGCCCAGGACGTAAGTCCCTTCGCCCGTCATGGTCCACTGCACGAACTCGGGCAGTTCCTCCGGATGGAACCTGACAGAGAATGCCAGCCCGAGCGCAGGGTTCTCCACGCGCGCTTCGGCGAGGCCGTCGAGCCCTGCGGCGGGACGGTGGTAGAAGACCCTCTCCTTGAAACCTGGGGTCGGGGCAGCGAAGCGGTCCCAGGCTTCTAGACCGCCCTGTGCCACTTCGTCCCTCGGCTCCGGCGGTTCTCCGGCTCTCCCCGGACCGACCAGTCGGGATGTTTCGTCGAGCAGCGGCCAGCCGAGGTTGATGTGGTAGAGGACCATCAGGGGCTCCGGCTCGAATCCCTCGTTCTCTATTTCGTCCTCGATCCATAGGCGTGGTTCGCCGACTCGGGCGGAGATACGGCGCCGCAGAACCAGGTTGGGACCGAACACTCTTGCCTCCCTGATCTCCCCTCTGGCTTCGAGGACGCAGCCTTCATTGTCCCAGGACGCGTCGTAGGAGACTCTGGACGCGGGTATATTGGAAGCACGACCGTGGAGGCCGAGTTCTTCGCCTTCGCGCTCGCCAGGAGGTCCGACGTTTCTGAGCCCGCAGGTGACGAGAAGCCCGCCGGGGAAAGAGCGGAGCCAGCCCTCGCCCGCAGGTTCGTAGAACGACGGTGCGACTACACCGTTTGGGGAGAGCCAGGCCAGTGGTGTGCCCCCGTGCTCGGCGAAGCTCACGTCCATGCCACGGTCGGGAACGACGTCGAAAGTGAGGCCGCTACCCGTCCGGAACCGGAACGCACGCACGCCGCGGGCCGGCCCATCGTCGAAGACGAAAGGCTCTATCCCCGCCACTTGCTCCAGCCTTCCTATCCGCCTGAGCAACTCTCTTCGCGTCAGCGGATTGCCCGAGGGGTCTGTGATCATCGCGGTCCTCCTCCTTTGGGGCCGAGCTTGCGCCCGAGGCTGCCAACAAAGGTAGAATACCCCTGTTCGTAGGCGAGGGGATAGGGAGACGGGCCGTGGATGCCTACCCGATCAAGTCGAGTTACCACGTGCGCGACTATTACTTCGGGGAACGCCTGATCCCCGAGATGCTCGGCAAGAGCGACGCGCCAGAGGGCGTGGTGGCCGAGACTTGGGAGATCAGCGACTACCGGGAGACGACGGGGACGGTCGCCAACGGTCCCTATGCGGGACGCACGCTCCACGAGCTGGTCGAAGAGTTCCCTGATGAGCTGGTGGGGGAGGGCTGGCGTGGGCCGCATTTCCCGCTCCTGATCAAGTTCCTCGACGCCTCCAAGTTGCTGCCCGTCCACCTGCACGCCGACGACGAGACCGCGAGAGAAAAACACGGCGAGCCCCACGGCAAGACGGAGGCGTGGCACATCCTGTGGGCCGCCTCCGACGCGACGATACTCGCCGGGGTCGCGAAGAACCTCTCACGGGAGGATCTCATCGCGGCCTTCAAGGCCGAAGACTACGGCGCCGTCATGCCGCGCCACGGGATCCGACCCGGAGACACCGTCTACGTGCCCGGCGGCATCCTGCACACCTTCGGACCGGACACCCTGATCCTCGAGGTCCAGCAGACCTCGGACCTGGGCCAGTTCGTGATGCCTTTCGACCTCTACGGCAACCGCCTGGACGAGCAGGAATGGGACGCGAACATAGAAGCCACCCTCGACGAGCTGAAGACAGACTACCTGCCCCGTCCGAACCCCGGACTCGTGCTCGAGGACGATGCCAACAGGCGCGTCCTTTGCTGCGCCGGCCCACACTTCGCCCTCGAACGCTGGACGCTCAAGGAGATGTATACAGAGCATTCGCACCCGCGGCGCTTCCTGACCCTCTCGAACGTCGGCGCGGGGACGGTGGAGCTAGAGTACGAGGACGGTTCCGAGACGCTCGGACGCGCCGAGAGCTGCATCTTGCCCGCCGCTATCGGAGAAGTGAGGGTAGTCTCCAGGACCGGGGAGGCCACCCTGGTGGCGTGCTACGTCCCTGACCTCGAACGCGACGTCGTAGGGCCCCTGCGGGAGGCCGGCTACTCAGACGAGGAGATACGGGCTCTCGGCGAGGTAGAGATCTAACCGGTGGAGAACCAGAGATAGGGTGGGGAGGAAGAGTTGGGGAAGATAGTCGCTCTGGGCGAGGTCGTCTCGGACATATACAGGGGGGAGGAGATCTCGGCGGTAGAGCTGGGGTTCGTCGCCAGGCCGGGGGGTGCGCCGGCGAACGTCGCGGTCGCCGCTTGCCGCCTCGGCTCTGAGGCCGCCTTCGTGGGAAGCGTCGGCGAGGATCTCTTCGGAGACTTCATCCTGCGGGCGCTCGACTCTGAGGGCGTGGATACCTCCGGTGTAGGCCGCCAGCAGCCGCCTACCCGCACCTCGCTGGCCTTCGTGGAGATAGGCGCCGACGGGGACCGCGAGTTCACCTTCTACCGGTCCAGCCCTGCCGCCGACGAACTCCTCTCGCCCGAGGACGTTGCGGAGGATCTGGTCTCGGGAGCGTCTTTCGTGAACTTCGGCAGCATCCCCCTCATCCGCGAGCCCGTCCGCTCGGCGACGCACCGCATCGCCGAGCTCGCCCGCCAGCTCGACGTCCCCGTGGCCTTCGACGTCAATTTCCGCGAGCACCTGTGGGAGAGCGCCGAGGCCGCAAGAGAAGCCGTGGACCCGCTTCTGGACCTCTCCACCATCGTCAAGCTCGGCGACGACGAGCTCTCGCCTCTGCTCGGAACCGATGACATCGAGGAGGCCGCCGGGATGCTCCTCGATCGGGGCGTCTCCCTCGTGCTCGTAAGCAAGGGACCAGAAGGCGCGTTCTACGCCACCAGCGAGTTCAGCGGCGAAGTGCCCACCTTCGACGTGGGCGAGATCGTGGACGCCACCGGCGCGGGAGACGCCTTCCTCGCCGCGGCCCTCGTCCACCTCTCGGACATACCACTGGAAGAAGCCCTGGTGCGCGAAGCGACCCTGAGGGGCTGCGCGGCCGGCGCCCTCGCCTGCACCGACTACGGCGCCATGCGCGCCCTGCCGACGAATAAAGAGCTCGAACAGTTCATGGACGCCAACACCTGAAACCCCGGTCACCCGTAGGGGCGGGTTTCAAACCCGCCCAAATAAGGTTCGTGAACCACCACATACGAACCGCTCTAGCGCCGAACCTGGCTGACCTCCACAGGCACATTCACCAGTGTCGCGAGTCGCAGGGCAAGCGGCTCTAGCGAAGGCAGCTCTGTAGCGGCGTGTCCTGCGTCTATCACGGTCAGGCCGAGCGACTCCGCAAGCAACGCGTCGTGGTAGTCGACGTCCCCTGTCACGAAGGCATGCGCGCCCGAGGCGGCCGCTTCACGGATGAAGGAACCGCCCGATCCCCCGAGGACGGCGATGGTCTCGATCCGCCGTCCCGCGTCTGCGGCGAGGCGTGAAGGGAAACCCAACGACTCCGAGACGTAGTCACTCAACTCCCCGGCTGTGAGCGGATCCGGCAGAGTCCCGAGCCTCCCGTAGCCGCAGTCCTCAGGAGATCCCTCGACGGGGTAGACGTCCATCGCCATCTCCTCGTAGGGATGGGCTGCGGTGGCGGCTTCTACGGCCCGCCGTAGGGCGTGGGCGGGGACGACGGTCTCCATGCGTACTTCCTCGACCTCCTCCAGCCGGCCCTGCTCCCCGAGATAGGGGTTCGTCTCATCTCCGCCGCGAAAGGTACCGGTGCCCCGTGTTCTGAAAGTGCATTCTGTGTAGTCCCCGATCACACCTGCGCCGGCCCCCGCGAGCGCCTTCGCCACGCCGTCTGCGTTCTCCTCCGGAACGAAGACCACGAGCTTCTGAAGGACTCCTCTCGGCGACAGTACACGCTGCGGGCCGCCGAGGCCGAGCGCCCTTGCCAGGGCGACGGACACGCCAGCGGGGGCGGCATCGTAGCTCGTGTGCGCAGCGTAGACTGCAAGACCGTTGCGGATGGTCCTGGCCAGGAGGTCCCCGGGATAGGATGACGTGACTACGGCCTTGAGTGGACCGAAAATGAGGGGATGGTGGAAGAGCAGGAAGTCAGCACCCTTCTCCTCCGCCTCGTCGAAGACCTCGCGCAGCGGCGTTAGCGCGACCAGGACCCGCTTTGCCTCTGCCTCCGGGTCGCCGACCTGCAGACCGCAGTTATCCCAATCTTCGGCCAGAGCTAGTGGAGCAATACGTTCGACCTCTTCAGCTATCTTTGCCACTCGTACCAAGATCCAGGCATTGTACAATCCCCGGACCGTGAACCGCCTCAGGCTGGCCGAACTCGTCTCAGCGGCAACCCGCCTGCCGGTCATCGCCGTTCCGCTCTTCCTGGCGGTCGGAGTGGAGGCCGCAGGGATGCGGGGCCTGCTTTGGGCCGTCCTCTGCATCTTCCTGACCAGCGGGCTCTCGCTCCTATACCTCGTGTATCTAACCCGCTCGGGAAAGGTCACTGACCCGCGAGCCATCCCCAGAGTCGAGCGGGTCGGGCCCTTGCGTGTAGTAGCTGCGCTCCACGCTGCGGCTTTCGTTATCATCACGCTTCTCGGCGGACCGGCGGAGCTCAGGGCCGCGCTTCTCTCCTACGCGCTGGCCACGCTTGGCTTCGTGTTCATTACGCCAGTGAGCAACCTGTCCCTCCACACCGCCGGCATTTCCGGCGCTGCGGTCTGCCTGGCCTATGTTTTCGGGGTGTGGGGGTTACCGGCCTTCGCACTCTTGCCGCCCGTGTTCTGGGCCAGGCTCGAGCTGGGTCGCCACACGCTGGCCGAGTTGACGCTCGGCGCCTTAGTCGGGGGTGGGGGGACCTGGATCTCATTCCATCTCATCGCCTGATCCGGTAGGCTGCCGGGGAGTGTGGATGAACCAAGGAGGGAGATCAGATGCCCACAGAAGATCCCGATTCCCCCAATCTGCCGAGGTTGCTCTCCGTCCCTGGCCTGATGGCCTTAGCCATCTTCGGGATCTTGGTTATCGTGGTGTCGCGGCTGTTCGGTCCCGAGAATATCTTGCGGGAGATCGTCACGGAGTTGCTGGCCAGCTTCGGCAGCACGATACTGTTGCTCGCCATCTTCGGATTCTTCTTCAGAACCGGCGTGCAGCGTCTGCTTCGCTGGGCACCGGGCGGGGAGACCTTCCAGGAATCCGCCGAACGCCTTAGAGAGCTTCTGCAGGACTTCGACGTTCGAGGGAGGGAGTCTGAAGGGTCCCAAGATGGAGAGAAGCTGGACCGGATCGAAGTAGGAGTCAGGACCCTGTCCACAGAGACAATACCCCGGCTGGAAAACGAGATACAGGAACTGCGGAAGATGCTGTCAGATCCCGCATACGGGGGGAGGGATCAGACCTCCGAGTGAGGCCGATTCCCAGGTATCGAGATGCTTTGTCACCCGCCGCCAGCGTTCTGGACGAGCTCACGTGGAGGATGTAGTTCGTAGCGGGAGATCCCTGCGAAGGTGGGCCCGTACCTCTGGAGTTCAGGTTTCCATCCGTTCGACCCACTGCGATCGCCACTCCGGTGCTTCGAACGGCTCGGCGAAGTACCAACGGTCCCGCCACATCTTCCCGTCCTTAAGCTCGCTGATCACCACCACTTCGAATACCCGCCCGTCGTCGTAGTCTATTGTCGCCTCGACAACCCAAAGTCCCTCCTTGACCAGCACCCGGCGCAACTGCAGAGATTGCGGTGGGGTCGCGTGGTAGTTGCGGGCTCTCTGGAACGCCCGCATGTTCTCTCTGCCCCGAAAGCGCTCTCCTGACTGGGGCATCTCCATCACGTAGTCTTGGTGGCGCACTTCGTATTCCTCTTCGGGGCTGAGGTTCGAATACAGCCGGGTGAGGAACTGCCGTGCGTGCTCTTCGTCCATCTCCTCCAGGTTGGGCACCCGCTGCTCTTCCATGAAACGCTCCTCCTTACGTAGGCACACGACCTTGTGCCTACCTCTACCGCCATAGTGCCATCTAGCGAAGCCCCATGCATCCGCCGAAGGTCTATTCACCCAAGTCGTAGAAGCTAGATTCTTCGCTGCGCGTATGCAGTACCCGCATGGATCGCCCCGTAAGAGCCTCGGAAGCCGCGCTTTGCAGGCGCACGTAGGGGCAGGTTTCAAACCCGCCCGGTACACACCGCCAGAGACGTACCCATAAACCATCGTGATCCCATTTCGTGTGATTACGACCGCCCGTACATCGTGCGCTTGGCCCTCATCGCGCGGAGTCGATCAGGATGCACCGTTGGATCCCCTCAAGTTCCTGATAGTCACCTCCAAGCTGCTCACCGGCTTCGACGCTCCGATCCTCCAGACCATGTACCTGGACAAGCCCATGCGCGACCACGGTCTCCTGCAGGCCATCTGTCGTACCAACCGCCTGTATCCCGGAAAGACGCACGGCCTGATCGTGGACTACTTGGGTGTCTTCGACGTCGTCTCCTCCGCCCTCGACTTTGACGAAGGGTCGGTCAAGAAGGTCATAACCAACCTCGAAACCCTCAAACTTTCGACGGCTGGCAGGCCACCAACGCCGGTGAGCGGGCCGTCAAGCAGGAGCTTCGCAAGATCGTCTACGTCAGGTACAAGATATAGGACCAGGACCTCTTCGACCGGGCGTTCGGCTACGTCCGCCAGTACTACTGAACGACTCGTTGGCCTGGGCCTCGAGCCATTTATGAGAACGGCGACTGTCCCCGGAGCTCGAGCTAGGAGATCTGGGCGTCCGTCGTCTCTCTTACGCGGCGAGTCATGTCGAAGACGATCGCAGCGTGGCTGGTGGATCGGGGGTTAGTCAGGCCCAGTATAACCGCACATGCCCATGCGCGGAGAGTTCACAACGGGAAGCAGCATCTCTGGCTCATCACAGTCGTGGTCCTCAGAGTGAAGCTCGCAATAGAAGGGGTTCTCACGTTCGTACATGCAGAAGGTGCAGATCCAACTTGCGTTTTCACCGCAAACCTCACACTCCCAGACCGGTGCCTCGTTCTGGCTTAAGAGGCGCACACTCTCGCCGCCGATGCGCCCCTGGCGCTCATCTACCACACGCAGCTTCAGCTCGGTGGAAGTGCCGAAGTCGTAGGTATGCTGGAAACGGCTGCCTTTGCTCAGGATCTCGCCGAGCTCGACCTCCATAGTGCGTTCGTTGGGATCTGCGAACACACTGAGCGGCCCCATCCCGTAGGAAGTTGTAACCGTGTAATTGATCCCATCGATGTCGAAATCACTGAGGTGGCCGCAGCATTCCAGCCATTCTCCCCTCAAAAAACTGTCCAACTCTTTGAGGGTGGAGCTGGCTCTCATCTCCACGTCCATCCAGAAAATGGGAGAGTAGGTGTCTTCGATCCGCATACGAAAGAGCCGTGCGACCTTTCCGCGGGAAGGTTCGTGCTCGGCCAGGCAGCTTTTCAGGTGGCGGGACATTCCTGCTTTGGTAGTGCGCTTACCGCAGAGGGCGCAAGTACCATATGAGATATACCGACTCATGCCAGTTATTGTAACTTCTTCAGTTGCGTATGTCCCGAGTTTATGGCCGGGCACCGATCCTGGCGTAGCCACTAGTGTCGTAGTATCGTCCTTGGTGAAAGATCGGATCTGCGTGGGTACCTGAGCAGGAACGACCTGGAATTGCGAGACGGCGTCGGGAGTGGACTGTTGACAGCGAAAAACGACCCTTCGGCACACGCTATGTTCCAGGACGCGCTTCTGGATGAGACGGCGAAGCTCGGCATCGTCCGGGCGCGCTTCGAAGGCTTCGATAAGAGCTCTTTCGACGAGCTAATCGCAGGATACTCTTCGTTGAAGGTACTTACCTACTCCAGCAGCGCCTCCATCATCAACAGGGCTGCGGAGGAGATGGAGCGGCTGGAGATCGTCTTCGGTCGTCCGGATATCCTCGGGGATATGGCCTCCTATCTCCACTTCCAGGAGCTGCTGGTCAAGGAACTTATCGACGCCACCAGGGGTAAGGACTTCATCAAGGAGAAGATCGAATCGGGAGCCATCAAGCTCCATGTCGTCCAGGACATAATCTCCCACGAGAAGCTATTCTTGCTGGAAGGTGAGGGTGGCACACGCGTCATCACGGGCTCGGCCAACTTCTCGGAGAAGGCCTTCTCGGGGGCGCAGAACGAGAGCTACGTCTGCTTCGACGATGATCCGGCGGCCTGGGAGCACTTCAACAGAGCCTACGAGAGGATCAGGGACAGGTCTACCACGAGCATCATCGAGCGGGCCCAGATCGACGGAGAGTTCGACGCCGCCGATATCCCAGCCCTCTCTGCGGCAAGGAAAAACTCGAAGTCGCCCAAGGTAATCCTAGTACAAGACGGACCCCCGGATCTCTCGACCGTGCATAAGGCCGTCCGCCAAAGGCCACCAAAGCGCTACGGCGGCATCTCCTCCGCCATAGAGACGAAGGGCGGTGTCGCGAAGATAGACCGTCAGGTAGCGCAGCGCGCCGTGCGTTACGTCAAGAGCAATTCCCGCACACAGGTAGAGAACCCGGAGGAATACCTGAGCATTCACCCTGATTCGGGCCTGGTAGTCCTATCGGGCAGGGAGCTTGACCTGAACGTCCCCGCCGAGGCCGTCGCGACGGATGTCCAAGCCTGGCTCGAGTACTTCAGCGGCTACCGGCTCTTCAAGGGCCAGCCCCATAAGCTCGCGAGGGACTACTTCACGTTCTGGAGCTGGTTCTACGCAGGTCCGTTCGTATGCGACCTGCGCAACGCGGCACTCGCCAGGGGAGAAGACGTCTGGGACTATCCCGTCTTCGGGCTCCTCTACGGCAAGAGCAACTGCGGCAAGTCCGAACTTATCAAGACCTTGCTGCTCTCCATGTTCGGCAAAGAGGGATTCCCGCCCAACGACTGGTTCACCAAAGGCCAGGTCCCCGTGCTCATGGAGCAAAACCGCCGCTACCCGCTCGTCTTCGACGACATGGACAAGACCCGCTTCGGCCAGCACGGCGCTGCCCTCATCAAAGACGACCACGTCAGGATGAAAGAATATCCGCCGGTGGTCCTCTCGATGAACGCCGGCCAGGACACCTTCGACTCGGAGATCCGCAAGCGGGCATTGATCGTCTACACCGGCGCGTCGCTGCCCGACCACACCGGCGAGGCGAGAAGGCTCGGTAGACGCGTCAAACAGATCAAGACCAACCTCGGCACCGCCCTCTACAGGGAGTACTTGATGAGGACGCTACCGCGACTACGCCGGGAGCGCGAAGAGCCTCTCGACGTGCTCGAGCTCTCCTCATCAGTGCTGCAGGAGTTAATCTCAGAGCACGCCTCCGGCCCCCTGCCTGACTGGTGCCGGATCTTCACCATGGACGAGTACGGGCGGAGCCGCCACGACCGGGTTCGCGAAGAGCTGGTGCAGCAGTGGCTGCACGACCCCGCTGCGTGGAACAGGAGGGGAGACAAGATCGTCTTCCGTTCCGAGGACATACACGGCACGGTCGCCAAGCTGCGCAGGGACGTGCCCGACTACCTTTACAGCAGCGGCACCAAGGGCAACGTCATAGTCTTCGAAGCGGACGAACTCCAGAAGTTCTTGGGAGTCTCGATCCACTCGAAGAAGGGCCCCATTGCCGCCCTGATACGACTGTTAGGAGCCAAACCCCGATGACCCACAACCGACATGTGCCTTTTTGACGACCAGGAAGGCGCCATCCTGGATTGGGGGACCGGGGAGTTGCTGCCGAAGACGACGGAAGGCTTCCGAGCCATGCTCGAACGGCGCGTCGTGCACCACTGGAAAAACGGCCCGCGAGAGAGTCGAGGAGCGTGATATGGACGAGCCACGCAGCGTGCCGTTCGGCGAGTTGGGATGGACCGACGACGCACCCGGAATCAGAGCCAGGGAAGCGCAAGTGGGGGGCAAGCGTTGGGCCACCGTCGAGTACGGGGAAGGGGTCTACCGAGTAGAATGGTGCGAGGAAGGTCACCGCGGGTACGTCATCTCGGGCGAGATCGAGTACGAGTTCGATGACGGCCGCGAACCCTTGAGGGCCTCGCAGGGTGAGGCCTTCCTACTGCCGCCCGCGCCCCTGGGAAGCGGGGCACACAGGGGTCGAAACACCGCCCGCAAGCCCACGCGGCTTTTCCTTATCGACGACTAGGTTGGCGGTTCCGCAAAAGCCCCAAGACCCGCCCTTTGGCAACTAGCGTGGGCTCCAGTTCGCGTGTCTCCATACCGGACGCCGCAAGACTCGTGGACGATGTCCTCGAGAGGTCTACAGGCAAAGACTCTTTCATACACGGCGAAAGCCACTGGCAGCGGGTCGCCGCGGCCGGTCTGACCCTCCTTCCCGAGACGCCCGGTGCCGACCCGGCGCTCGTGTTCCTGTTCGCCCTCTTTCACGATTCCATGAGGCTGAATGATAGCTACGACCCCGAGCACGGTCCCAGGGGAGCGGCGCTGGCCAGGGAGCTACGCGGCGAGGCCTTCGACCTAGAGGACGCCGAGATGGGCTTGCTGGCATTCGCTTGCGAGGAGCACACCAACGGCGGCATCGGCCCTGACCCGACCGTGGGGGTGTGCTGGGATGCCGACCGGTTGAACCTGTGGCGGGTGGGAATCATACCGGACCCCCGATTCCTCTCGACGGAGGCGGCGAGAAGCGAGGAACGCATCAAGTGGGCCCACGGCTTGCAGCAAGAGCAATTCGCCTGGGCAGAGTTGTACCGGGCCTTCACTCTTCTCGACGATCGCTGGTGACCAACCGCTGCCAGAAGCGGCGGTAGGCTCGTCTTGACAAGCGTCCTGAAGCGGCGTACTCTGCCGTAGGAATGCATCGTCACACGATGCATCGTGTGACAGAGCGACGCAGAGAGGTGGTGTCATGGGCGGTGAGGACGTGACGGGGGAGCGATCAAGAGATCCGGGAGACCTTCTGCCCCTGACGCCCGTCGCGCTGAACGTCCTTTTGGCGCTGGCCGACGGGGAGCGCCACGGCTACGGGATCATGCTGGAGGTGAGGGAGAGGACTGGCGGGACGGTGCGGCTGGGGCCGGGCACGCTCTACGGGGCGATCAAGCGCCTTAAGGAGGGTGGCGTGATCGAGGAGTCCGGGCGGAGGCCCGACCCCGTTGAAGCCCCGGACGACGAGCGGCGCCGCTACTACCGCCTCACCGGCTTCGGCGGGGAGGTCCTGGCGGCGGAGGTCGAAAGGCTCGACGGCCTGGTGCGCGCCGCGCGCCGGAAGGGCGCCTTCCCCGCGCCGAACCCGGAGGGGGCGTGATGGCCTCTCCGAGGGGGCACGAACGGGTCGTTGGGACCTCGGAGCGGGCCTACCGGTCGCTCCTGCGGGTCTACCCGCGCGAGCTTCGAGACGAGTACGGCGACGAGATGGCCCGCTGCTTTCGTGAGCTGTGCCGCGAGGAGCTGGAGGACGGCGGCGGCCTTGGTCTGGCGGCGCTGTGGGCCAACACCCTGCCGGAGTTGTTCTACACCGCGCTCAAGGAGAGGAGCACCATGTTGGCCAGGAACCCGTACCGATCCGTCGCCGGCGTTGCACTCGCGACAGCGTTGATATTGCTTATACCCTTGTTGGCGGCACCGGCCTGGAGCATGGCCGATTTCGTTGTCGCCGGTGCCCTCATCTTCGGCACTGGTCTCTCGTATGTGCTGGTAGCGAGGAAGGCGGGCTACATCGCGTACCGTGCCGCCGTCGGCGTTGCGCTGGTTGCAGCGCTCCTTCTCGTCTGGATAAACCTTGCCGTCGGCGTCATCGGGACCGAGGACGAACTCGCCAACCTGATGTACGTCGGGGTGCTCGCCGTCGGGACCATCGGCGCCATCGTCGCGCGCTTCCGGCCACATGGAATGTCGCGCGCGTTGTTAGCGACGGCGCTCGCTCAGGCGTTGGTCGCCGCGATCGCGCTGACCTTCGGGCTGGGCTCTGAGTGGAGCAGGCCGGTAGAGATCCTGGGCGTGACCGGGCTCTTCGTCGCGCTGTTTGTCGGATCGGCGTTGTTGTTTCGGCATGCTGGGCGACAGCAAGCACCCGCGGGGCCGGAGGGTTGACCCGCAGATACGTCCGAGAGGATCAGGCATAGCCGCCCCTATTCGCCCAACCTTGGGGTAGGTACATTCTGTGAATTTCGCCTTGAGACTGTCCGAAAAGGGTCCGAGGTGCCTGCAGCGTAGCGCTACAATCCACCTTAATACCTCTTCTCGCGCTCCGTACACCGGCCAAATCCACGCTCGGAGCGTTGCTCGGACCCCTGTTCGGACAGGTTCTTGCCGGAGTTCTCCGAAGCTCGCACCAGACTTGGGCCACTGGCGTCAAGCGCTTCGGAGAGCCCACGCACAGAGGAAGTAGCGATGGACGCAGGCATGGGGGCGGAGGCGAACGCTACACGGATCGGAGCTCTGGCGGATGCTGCTATGATAGTGCTGCTTTCAGTCAGGAGAGAACACCTTGATAGGAGAGGGAACGTGAAGAAGCTCTTGCTTGTCCTGGCAGTTTCGATGGCGATCGGCCTGGGGGTATCCGTTGCCTCTGCTGCCACGACGTGCAACCCGGTTCTCACTCAAGGCGAGAATCTTGCCTGGGTGGCAGCGAACTGCCCTCCTTCCACGACCTTCACCATCAAGGACGGCACCTACAAGCTCTCGACGGCCGTCAACGCCAATAGTGGGGATACCTTCAAGGGAGTCTACTCCGACGGAACCCGCCCGCAAATACACGCCAACGGGGCATCGATGGCCTTCAACGTCGGGGATACCAAGGGGGTGACCATCAGCGGCCTAAGCATTAGCGGGACCGGGGGCGGAGAGTGGTGCGACCCAGAATGCGGGGGTGCCATCAAGAAGGACGGTTGGAACCTCCACGTCCTTAACGTGAGGCTCCACCATAACCTGAACCAGGGTATCGGTAACCCTGGACCCGGATTTGTCCTTGAGAACTCCGAGATCGATCACAACGGCTCGGCCTCCTTCACTAAGGGCGGTACCTCCTCGACGGCTGGCGTCAAGATAACCAGGGGTCCCGCGACCTTCAGGAACAATAATGTCCACCACAACTACTGGCACGGGATCTGGTGCGACGGGTTCGCAGGTTCGATCGTGATCAGCGGCAACGGAGTACACCACAACGGCAAGAGCGGGATCCGCTACGAAATCTGTAGGGGGCCGGGCAGCAAGATCACCAACAACCGCGTGTTTGCTAACGGCTACCTAAAGAAGGACATCCAAGATGGCCGGGGCGGCATAGTGCTCGTAAGTGCCCAGGGCGTCGAGGTGGCGGACAACATCGTCAAGGGGAACCGCGGGCACGGCATCCAAGCCAAATCCGGCCATCGCCAGAGTACCTCCGGGGTGAGTATTCACCACAACTCCCTGCGCAACGACACCCTGAAGGGTTGCCAGCTCGCTGGTGTGGTGTGCCGGGCGAACGGTAAGTAGAGGTGGATACTAGAGACCCACGCCAAAGCCAAGCTCTTCGTCAGGGAGGTCCTTCGACGGTCTCCTGTCCCCTATTCACCGAACTACCTAAGGGCGCTTGATACGGTTTGGCGGGCACCTGAGTAGCGTACCCTCGGCGCTGCTGAACCCGAGCGGCTCGGTCAAGACTACCGTTGAGTCAAGAAGATAATACCCTTCGGTCCTACCGTAAGCACACTCTAACGGCTGCGTTGGTGCTTCGGTTGGCGTGGTAAGGGCTAGTAAACGTTCGGCCCCCGACTATACGCAAGTTCTGCGCTTAAAGCGGGGTTTCGAAGTGGACCCGAGGGGACTCGAACTCCTGACCTCCGCCATGCGAGGGCGGCGCTCTCCCGGCTGAGCTACGGGCCCCTGGAGCCTCAGCAATCCTAGCAGCCGGGACCGGGATTGCAAGGCAGGGAACGAAGGGTGTGGTGAGGCGTTCGTCGGTGGCTACCATGAGGCAACCGACGAATATGCGTGCGGAGGTGCAAGGATCTTCTGGAGCTCTGGTACCTGAGTCCCGGTACCGGAATTGCCTGCTTTCGCTAATTCCGGTACCGAAATAGCCTGGCACCCAGTATCTTAGGGATATGAATGGGAACAGGCGCACCACGTACAGGATCTCTGAAGCCGCCCGCGAGCTTGGTATCTCTGCCGAGTGGCTGAGGGTGGGGGAGAAGCGGGGTTTCTTTCCTCCTGCCCTTCGCGACCGAAATGGCCATCGCTACTACACAGAAGAGGACCTGGAGCGCATGCGCAACAGGCCTACATCCCGCAGGTCGAAGGAACATGTTAGCGAGTCCCTTCAAGTCAGTGGCGGCGAATCCGGCAGTTCCGAAACGGTTGGGGAGTGACCCAAGAGTGTGAGCGACTGTCCATGAGAGAGAAGAGGTGAATAGAAGGCGCTTGAACTTCGACACCAGAAAAGGCAGGGCCAAAGACAGATCCGGCCACGGGCTTCACCCCGTATTTGATCCTTCGGCAACGCAGCATGTGTCTTCAGAGACCGGCTCGAAAGACGCGACATTCACCATCACACCGGGCTCCAGGAAGGAGGCTCTGGTGCATCTGGCGCTCGAAGCCTGGCGCGAAGGGGAGATCGACCCCAGGGATCTTGGTCAGGTCCGAGGCAGAGACGTTGACGAAGCCGGCTTTCGAAGGGCCCTCTACCGCTCCTCCATATACGAGATCGAATACCTCCTCGGCCCGATCCTCAAGGGCAGGCGAGTTATCGTCGAGGGGAGACTCCCCGGCGCGGGACGATACGCTCTTATTCGACTCGGTGCCGAGGTCGAGGAACAGAGGCCCAAGAACGAGGAGCGCTACGTAGACATGACGCCTGTGATCTTCGTCTTCGTCGCCCTCGCTATGGCCGCGCGCGTCGTAAGCCTCGGTCTCGACGACCAGAGCATGTACATCCTATCCGGCATTGCCTTCGCCCTGCTGTATGGCTTACGTCCCTTCATCTCCAAATTGCAGCGCCCCAAAGACTGATACGGAATCCGGTTGGAGGGTTCGGTGCCCGGTGGGTGGGGAGTAGGGAATGGAATACTACTACCTACTCCCGAAGCGCCTCCCCACTCCCCAACGACATATGACACTAACCAATCACTCGGATTCCGTGTGAGGCCAAGATTTCCAACCCGGGCCGGCAGGATCGACTGCCTGCCCTGACTACCTTCGGTGAACGTAGCCCCACAAGCTATAATGATCAGCAGGGATAAGGGATTGTTCGAGGGCACGATGGAAAACCTACGTCGCAAAGAACACTGTACCGACCCGACGATCGCCAGGGTGGGCGGCTCGGACCGATCGGAGTAGCCGTGGTGGACGTCGCCGGCGAGCTCGAACAGGGCCGTGAGGCTTATCGCAGGCGGGCGTGGATTGACGCCTACGAGTCGCTGTCGCGCGCCGATCATGCTGCTCCGCTCGAACCGGAGGACCTCGAACTACTCGCGACGTCGGCTTACATGCTCGGCCGCGACGACGACCTGAGCCTCCAGGAGCGTACCTATCACGAGTACCTCGGTGCTGGTGAGGCATTGCGTGCCGCGCGCTGCGCGTTCTGGGTGGGCATGCAACTGTCAACCATGGGAGAGATAGGTCGTGGGACCGGCTGGCTCGGCCGCGCGCGGCGACTGGTCGAACGTGAGGGGCGTGAGTGCGTCGAGCAGGGCTATCTGCTTTTACCGCTCATGTTTCAGCAGGAGGCTGCCGGTGACTATGATGCCGCTGCCGCTATCGCGGCCGAAGCCGCTGAGATCGGCGAGCGTTTCCGCGATGCTGACCTGTTCGCCCTGGGCGTACAGGCGCAGGGTATCTTCCTGGTCAAACTGGGACGTGTCGTGGAGGGGCTCGGGATGCTCGACGAGGCGATGATGGCGGTCACCGAAGGGGAGCTTTCGCCGATAGTCAGCGGACTGGTTTATTGCGGTGTGATTCTGGGCTGCCAAGACGCGTATGAGCTGCGCCGCGCACAGGAGTGGACGGCCGCCCTCACACGATGGTGCAAGGAGCAACCAGACATGGTGGCATTCACCGGCGCGTGCATGGTGCATCGAGCCGAGATCATGCAGTTGCACGGTGCGTGGCCGAATGCTCTCGAAGAGGCGCGGCGGGCCGCTGAGCGTTGCGCCCAGGCGATGAATCGGGCTGCAGCCGCCCAGGCCCACTACCGGCAGGGTGAGGTCCATCGTCTGCGGGGGGAGTTCGCTGCAGCCGAAGGTGCCTACCAGGACGCGAGCCGCGGCGGGTGGGAGCCGCAGCCGGGTCTGGCCCTGTTGCGCCTGGCCCAAGCGGACACCGCTGCCGCGGGCGCCGCGATCCGACGCGCTGTGGGCGAGACTTCCGAGCCTTCGAAGCGCGTAGGTCTCCTTCCCGCCTACGTCGAAATCATGCTGACCACAGGCGATGTCCAGGACGCTCGCAGCGCCAGCCGCGAACTCGGGAAGATCTCGGCAGGCTTTCAGAGCAGCATGCTTGGTGCGATGGCCGCGCATGCCAGGGGATCAGTCGACCTGGCCGCAGGTGACTTCCGGGCTGCACTGGTCGCGTTGCGTCATGCGCAGCAGGTCTGGCAGGAGCTCGAGGTGCCGTACGAGGTCGCGCGCGTGCGCGTGCTTCTAGGGCTGGCCTGTCGAGCTCTTGGCGACGAGGACACCGCTGCGTTGGAGCTGGAAGCGGCCCGAGGGGACTTCGCAAACCTGGGAGCGGCGCCGGATCTTACCCGAGTCGACTCGCTCATCCGCCAAGCCTCGCCCATCCATGCTCACGGGCTGACGCCGCGTGAGCTCGAAGTGCTGCGCTTGATCGCCGCCGGAAAGACCAACAAGGCGATCGCCACCGAGCTGGTCCTTAGCGAGAGGACGGTGGAACGGCATGTGAGCAACATCTTCACCAAGCTGGGCTTGTCCTCCCGCGCTGCGGCCACGTCCTACGCCTACGAACACCGGCTCGTCTGAACACCCCAGGAATGGGTGGAATTACCCACTCCGTCGCACGGCGGAAGTTGGGTAGATCTCCTGATGCGCCTCCTCCTCGTCGGAGGCAGACTGTCGGTTATGCAACCCCGCACCGACGACAAGGAGGCGCCGATGGACAGGCACGTGGAGGACCTTAAACGGCGTAGCGCTGCCCACTCAGAGTGTTAAAGCGGGACGTGATGTGGTGCACGGGTTTCCGGCCAGACTTCGGGTAGATCGACCTTCCGGTCTTCGATTAGAGCGGAGAGCCGATGCACGAATGGGGCGTCGTAGATAGCGAGCCCGGTCTGTACTTCGTGGGCCGGTTTTTCCAGTTCGCGTTCACGTCCTCGCTGATCGGTGGTGTAGGCAGGGTCGCTGAGTACATCGCGCGGCACCTCGCCTGGCACCAGCGGAGCGGCCGATCGCCGGTCTACGCGGGCGAAAGGAATCAAAGATGACGTTCACGCTAGGAAAGATCAAGCCCAACGTTCCTCACGCGGAAGTGGCACTATGGGATATCATCCCCCTGCTATCCAGCCTTATGGACGATGCGGCCTTCCTGGGCTCGCGCGTTCTACCTCTCGTGGAGGATACGGCAGAGGACTGGTACGTGGCCCATCACCACGATTCCCCGGATGGATCCTACTCCCTGCAAATCTTCGTCTGGCCTCCGGGCTCCTGGACCAGGATCCACGACCATTCCACCTGGGGGGGATTCTTCTGCGCGGTCGGGTCCATGCTAGAAGTGCGATACGAGCGCCTCGATAACGGCTCGGTGCCCTATCACGCCCATTTGAAGGAGCTCTGGCGGGTCGCGTGGGGAAGGGAAGACGGGATCTCGACCATACTGCCGTACGAGCGGGGCATTCACCGGGTTGGTAACCCAAACGAGGAGCCGGCCATCTCGGTGCACCTTTACGGTCCGCGGCTCGGGGAGATCGACGGGCGGGACTACGACCCTTCTCGAGACTACGTCTGCGACCGGCCACACTATCGATGAGATCAGAACACGTAAACAGACAGGCGGGATTGCGTAGTGAGGCACTCGTCCACACCGGGTATCGTGGCATCCTAGTCCAGGATGCGCCCTATCGTCGCTCGCACCCGCTGCCAGATGGTGGGCTCCTCTGCGATCACTTCGGGGCTCGGCTTCACCCCCTCCACGAAACCTGCCGCCACTAGTCCAACCACCGCCTCCACTACGGCATGCGACTCGGACGCTTCGTGCGTAGCCAGGTACTCGGACGTGAGATCCCGCAAGGTGTGTTCTCCGTCGAGACGTTGCCAAACGAACCAGCCAGCTGGCGAGAGGCGGTGGTTGGTATCGCGCCTGGCGTCCTTTAGGGTGGTAATGGTCTCTCCGGTAATAGTGGTGCGATGGTGCACCTCTATCCCACGCACCCGACGCGGGCGATCTCGCATCCGCACGAGCTCGAGCATACGCTCTCGTGTTTGCCGATGCTCGCCGAGGACCTCCAGTAGATCCGTCCGGCGCAGCGCGAGCAGCGTGCACGGCTCGATGGCTCTCACCGTGGCGTTGCGTGGTCCGTCGGTGAGCAGGGCCGCCTCCCCGAAGAGGGAGCCGGGATCTAACGTGGCCAGAATGCGTTCGTCGCCCTGCGCTCCTCTCGCGAGCACCTCCACACGACCGCTTCGGAGCACGTAGCACTCTTCGCCGGCTTCGCCCTGGCGAATGATGGTCTCTCCCGTGGAGACCTCCAGACGCTCCAGCCGTGCTGCGAGGCGCCGCAGCCGCTCGCCGTCCAGCGTGGAGAAGGGACTCGCCTGCTTGAGCAACTTCGTTACCAACAGGTCGTCCGCCAGCTTTTCGAAGGCTGAGCGGCCCTCGGCATGTGCGTCGAGTGTCCGGCGGAAACATGCCGCACGCAGGCCTAGCAAGAGGAGGGGCTCGACGGCGGTAACCGTGGCCTGCCGAATGCTTCCGGCCTCTAGTAGGGACAGTTCGCCGAACAGCTCCCCAGGCCCCAGCGCTGCCAGAGGAACAATGCCTGAGGGCCCGATAGTCGATGCCTCGGCCCGACCTTCCACGATCAAATAGAGCCGGTCGTCTGTTTCGCCTTCTACCACTACCCTGTCGGAAGGCCGGAAGCGTTCCTCCGTCAGACGTGAAGCCAGCTCCTCGAGCACCGGAGCGGGCAGGTGCGAGAAAGCCGGTACGCCTGCCAACAGCTCCAGGCGCTTCCCCGGTGAGACGGTCCGATCCTCCGGTCCCCGTTCATTCACGGCGGCCACAAACCTTTCAAAGCCTCCGACATTTCTTGTTGGGGATCATTTAACACCAGCCCCAGCCTGGATCAAGACGTAGCGGGTCGTGCCGAACGGCACTGAGAAGGATGCAAAGCCCTGGAGGTCGCATTGCGGTAGATTGTGCTGCGAACGGACAAACCAGTACCCCACTGGGTACCAGGGTCTCGGAGTCCGGCGAAAGGAGTAGCATGCAGAAGCGAACGTCGAAGAACTCCGCAATCGCACGAGGCAATCATGATGTGCTCGGTCCGCGCGAGCTCAACCGCGCCACGTTGGAGCGACAAATGCTGCTGCGTCGCCGAGAGCTGCCCGCTCTCGATGCTATAGAGCACCTGGTCGGCATGCAGGCACAGGCCCCCTCTCCGCCCTACATCGGGTTGTGGACGCGCCTGAAGGATTTCCATCCCGACGAGCTGGCGCGTTTGATCCTGGAGCGGCGCGCGGTGCGCATCGCGTTGATGCGCAACACCGTGCACCTGGTCAGCGCCCAGGACTGCCTCGCGCTTCGCCCCCTGATGCAACCAGTTCTGGACCGCACCCTGTACTCCACTCGCGCCAACCGCGCTCACCTCGAAGGAGTAGACACCGGAGCCCTCGTCGCCGCTGGCCGCACGCTACTCGAAGTGAAGCCACGCACCGCAAAGGAGCTAGGGGAACTGCTGCTAGAGCAGTGGCCAGAGCGTGACCCCACCTCCCTCGCCCGCGCCATTCGCCACCTCCTGCCGCTGGTTCAGGTCCCTCCCCGGGGCGTCTGGGGAGAGAGCGGACCAGCCGCCCACACCACGGCCGAGTCCTGGCTCGGTCGCCCGCTAGACCCATCCCCTTCCATCGAGAATATTGTGTTGCGTTACCTCGGCGCTTTCGGCCCGGCCACCGTCAAGGATGTACAGACCTGGTCGGGCCTGAGCAAGCTCGGCGAGGTGGTCGAACGTCTCCGACCGCGCCTTCGCATCTTCAGCGACGAGCGTGGGAAAGAGCTCTTCGATGTGCCCGACGCCCCGATGCCCGACCCTGAAACCCCGGCTCCACTGCGCTTCTTGCCCGAGTTCGACAACCTGATCCTATCCCACGCAGATCGCACCCGCTTCATCGCCGAGGAGTACCGCAAAGCGATCGTCTCGAAGTACGGCATGGTCCCGGCCGCCTTCCTCGTCGACGGCTTCGTCCGCGGGACGTGGAAGACCGAGCGGAGCCGGGGTAGGGCCACACTGGAGATCAAACCTTTCGAGCCCCTGAGCAAAGAGGATCGCGACGCCCTGGCCTGGGAGGGAGAGCGGCTCATCCGTTTTACAGGCGCTGAGTCCTACGAGATCCGGTTCGCCGAGCCCTGAAGAACGACTACAGTGTCCGTGGCAGATCTACTCACCCGGCCCTTGTCCGTAGCTGTCAGTGGCGCGAACTGCTCTGCAGGCTGATCGGCGAACGAGTCTTGCGGCGCAGGCCGCATATTCGCGTTGTGCGCGATGGTCGTCGTTCACGGGGCTCGGTACAGGTCCGTCCAAGGCCTGCCAGGCGAACCGAGGAAGAAGCGCATGATCTCGAGCAGCATCGCCGCCGGGCGCTCGGCCCACGATAGTTCCGGCTGAGGAGGTCGTCCGAGAAGATAAAGAGCGATCTGCAGGTGTCTCCACAGTATCCTGGCCTCCGCCGTCTCGTCTTCCGGAAGCGGAGCCACCTCCCGATATCCCTCGAGCATGAAAGGGACCGCCCTGAGCGGTATACCGGCGAAATCATGGGCCGCATCTCCCCAACCGCACGCTCCCCAGTCGATCAAAGCGAGATATGTTGGCGGGTCGGGACGGACCATCACGTTGGTCGTCTGCAGATCTCCATGACGGAAACGCTTCGGTAGCGGGGCGAGCGCGAAGGGCGCCAGGAGATCCAACCACCCAGAAAGCCAGCGGGCCTCCTCGGAGGTGAAGTACCCGGCGGAGGCCAATTCGTCCGGCATCGGTCTCGGGTCGGGGAGCGGCTCGCACTCTAGGCCCGCTACCGGCCCGTACTCGCCCACTCCCTCGTGCAGTCTGGCGAGGTCGCCTCCCACTTTCTGCCACGCCCTTGGGGTATCTTCGGGACCGAGGTCAAGCGCACCAAGCGTCTCTCCGCGCACCCGCTCGTAGATCGCATAAGGCACAGGAAGGAGCTGTAGGGAGTCGTCGAACGCTACGAGCGCCGGCGTCCTTACCCCGGCCGCGCGGGCTGCGGGCACAGCAACTGACTCCTTGCGGATGGCGGCGACGAACGGAGGCGCCTCCCTGGGCACGCGAAGGACGTACTCGCTTCCGACCAGATAGATTGCGTTGAAGATGCCGGCCTCCTTCGACGGTGAGATCTCCCCGACGCGCAGGCCGTGCCGCTCGACGACCGCCTCCAGGGTTTCGACCGGCGTCGGCGGGAAATCCGGTAGCTGCAAAGTAGATGCCTCTCGTATCCGAGTTCAGAGAGTGTTGAATATACATGAGGTTGGCAATAGGCTCCGTACGCGCCATCATGATCTACCTGGCATTCGGATGTTGGCCATGCTTGAAGGACGAGCAATGAAAATCGGTTCGATCGTTATACGTTGTTACGAGTTCGACAGGATGCTTGCGTTTTGGCAAGAAGCACTCCACTACGTTCCCAGAGAGCCTGTCGATGACGGCTGGGTGGTACTTTGCGATCCTACGGGAAGAGGTCCCAACATGTCTCTGGAGAAGATTCCAGAACCTTTCGAGCCCATCGGCAGAACGAGCAGAGTGCACCTGGACCTCTACACCAATGACCAGCAGGGCGAAGTGGAGAGGCTGGTCGGGATCGGGGCGACTCGGTACCCGCGCAAAGACAGTCCGGATGAAGATTTCATCGTGTTGGAAGACCCCGACGGCAATCGCTTCTGCGTCGTGCAGATTGGAGGTGGACAGAGTTGACCTACGGCGAGAAGTTCGAGGAGGCGCTGACGTATGCTGCGCGCCTGCACCGGACCCAGATGCGCAAGGGTACGAACGTTCCTTACGTGACGCACCTGCTGGCCGTCGCCGCCATAGTGGGGGAGAATGGTGGTACGGAGGACGAAGTGATCGCCGCCCTTCTGCACGACGCCGTCGAAGACCAGGGTGGGGCAGCCACCAGAGAGGAGATCAGGAAACACTTCGGTGATTCGGTCGCGATTATCGTGGACGGCACTACGGACACGGACGTCATTCCCAAGCCACCGTGGCAGGAGCGCAAGCGTAACTACGTGGCGCATGTAAGTGGCGCATCGAGGTCTGTGCGCCTGGTCTCCGCCGCCGACAAACTCCACAACGCCCGCTCCATACTCAGGGACCTGCGCACGGAGGGCGAAGTGACGTGGCAGCGATTCAGCGCCGGCAGGGAGGACCAGCTCTGGTACTACCGGGCGCTGGTTGACGCGTTCAGAACAGCAGGCGGAACAGACGAGATAGTAGATGAACTGGAAGAAGTTGTAGAAGAGATAGCAGAGACAGCAGTTTGAGAGCGGGTTATGCTGCCAGGTCGCAGCAAGTTCTCATCGAGCAACAGGTGCATCTACCGCTTGCGGAGTCGTCTCCAGGTAGGCGACGGCTTGTTCGTCTCGGTGCCTGACCGCTTCGGAGCTCGCGGTGAGGGTGCCGAGCCGCGCACGCGTTGTGTACCCGGAGCTACCAGCGTGCTCCGAAGCGGTGGACATCCAAGCACAGTCGGGAGGAGGCTATCGACTCCGGCGGGAGGTGGTCCATCGGTAGGTGAGGTAGAGGCCCAACGCGACCCCGAGTAGAAGAACTAGCAAGAGGGGAACGCGTCCTGACCAATCCCGCGCCGAGCTCCAACTCTCACCGAAGAAGTACCCCACCAAAACGACCGCCGTAGCCCACACCGCCCCGCCGAGGGCGCTGTAGATGAAAAACGTGCCCCAGTGCATGCGGCTCATGCCGGCTACCAGTGCTTCGAGCAAGCGGGAGACCGAGAAGAAACGGGCAGCGAAGACCGCTTTGCCGCCGTGGCGCGCGAAGAGCCCTTCGACTCGCTCCAGGCGCTCTGGGGTGAGCTTTACATACCGTCCCCACTTCAAGACGAACGGGCGTCCTGCTTTGTGGCCGATCCAGTAACCGACTTGGTTACCGATGATAGCCCCGAGAATGCCGAACAGTATGGCTTCCCTGAGTTGCAGGTGACCCTGCTGAACCAGTACGCCGGCGGCCAGGAGTATGGCCGCGCTAGGGAAAGGGATGCCCGTGGTCCCGAGCATCACGCCGAAGAAGACGACCAGGTATCCGTAGCGCTCTATCAGGGGATACACATTTTCCATGGCAAAGGAAGTATACGGATCACAGCCACTCCCGAGAGACTCCCGTAGGGACGGGTTTGAGGAGGGTGGCGGACCATGGCTGGTCGGATCAAGTCGTAACGATGTAGACTTCTCTCATTCTTAGCGATGAGATTCATCCCAGGTGCGTCTGGTTCCCTGTCGGGAAATTACGCTCGATCCAGCCGACTGCGTGTTCGACCAGTCCCTCGCTTCGAACACGTAAGCAGTGGCCTCCCCGACAGGTCTGCTCCTGCCTACGCCGGCTGCGAGCGCCGAGCGCGCTATGTGCTCGAGGTAGTCCTCCTCGCCGAGATGCTCTCGTAGGGCAAGGCGCCCTCCGAAGTGTCGATGTCGGAGAAGATCCGCCAGACGCGCTCGTCGTCCTCGAGGACCGGGTAACGGTAGCGACGCGGCGCTTGCCCGGGACCTCGGACAGCCTCGGCGTGATGCACGAGCGTCACGGAGTTCAGCGGCGCGCCAAGCAAGGCGACCTGGCCGCCAAGCTCGACGAGCCTGGCGTAGGGCGTGCCCGCTCCGTAGGCGTCGTCGTAGGGGTGAGAGCGGTGAGCGCCTCGGCGAGCGGGCCAAGGGCCGCCACGCCCGCCTCAGGGTGCCCGCTGTGGAGCGCTCCAGGCCAGGTCCTCGCCGCCTCCGGTACCCGCCCGTGGTCGCGCCGTGAGAGGGCGACGCGTGGATCGTAGGCCGGATGCTCTTGGAGGTAGGAGCGTCTCGTCCCTTCCTCCAGGGCGTCGAGATCGTCGGGCGGTGCGTCCTGCCAACCCGTGTAGGCTATGAGCGTTCCTTCCGGCCCCAGGGCGTCGAGCAGGGCGCGCACGACGCTCTCTGCGCCGCCGAGAACGTGACCGAGCGCGCTCATGCGGCAATGGACCATCACCGCCCCGCCCGACCTCAGACCGAGCATCTCCAGATCATGGGCGAGCCGCGAACGCGTTACCAGCATGCCCCACACAGTAGCAGCAGCGCCGGAGATCGGCCAACGCCGAAGAAGGCAAGCCTGGAAGGTTTCGTGTGGGCTACTGATCAGGGGTCGGGTGGCCGGCACTCCGGGATGCTGTACCATGGTGGTGTCATGGCAGGTGCCGATCACGAAGCCGGATCCAGGATGAGTCAGTGTCGTTTGACCTTCTGATCAAGGGCGCCCAGGTCTTCCCCGGCGACGGTCCTGCGCTCCGAGCTGACGTAGGCGTCGAAGATGGACGCATCTCGGCGGTCGAACCCGGCCTTCCTACACAGACTGCGGGGGAAGTGCTCGATGCCGCCGGGCTGATGCTCTGCCCTGGCTTCATCGACATGCACGCCCATACAGCCCTGGAGTCGTTTCGGGATCCGCGCCTCGAGCCCAAGGTCGCGCAGGGTTTTACTACCGAGCTGATCAACCCCGATGGCCTCGCTCCTGCTCCTGTGTCCGAAGACCGCTTGAAAGCCCGGCGAGATTACCTGCGGCCGCTCGAAGGCCCGGGCCCAGAGCGGTGGACGTGGTCGACGTTCGCGGAGTACCTCGATGCGCTGGCCGGCACGCGACCTGCGATCACGCTCGTGCCCTCCATCGGGCACAATGCGGTGCGCGACTTAGTCATGGGTGGCGCCAACCGGCAACCCGACCGAGAGGAACTTCGGAGGATGCGAGAAGAGGTGCGCCTGGGCCTCGAGGCCGGGGCCCGCACCTTCTCGTTCGGTTTGATCTACATGCCTGGCGCGTTTTCGCAGACCGAGGAACTGGTCGAGCTCGCCGGGGAGGCCGCGCCGTTCGGCGCGCCGCTCGTGCCGCACGTGCGCAATGAAGCGGACGGAGTACTGAAAGCGGTGGGTGAGATGGTGGAGGTCGCACGCCGCTCGGGGGCGCCCTTGCATCTCTCGCACCTCAAGGTGGTCGGCAACCCGGATCTTGTAGAGTCGCTGCTCGAGCTTCTCGAACGCGCCAGCGCCGACATCGACATTACTTTCGACCAGTATCCCTACGGGGCCGGTAGCACCGTGCTGTCCTCTGTGCTGCCTCCCTGGGCACAAGAAGGAGGTCCCTCCGATACCCTGGCGCGCCTGGCGGACCCTGATCAACGCGAAGCGCTGAAGCGGGATATCGAGCGGGGTCTACCCGGCTGGGAAAACGTGTACAAGGCTTGCGGATCCGAAGGCATAGTCGTCACGCATGCGTCAGACCAACGCGCCGAAGACGTCGGCAAGACGCTCGCAGAGATAGGTGAGGAACGAGGCTGTGATCCGTTCGTTGCGACCATGGATCTGCTTGAGGAGACGGATCTGGACGTTACGATGATCGACCACTACGCTACCGAGGAGACCGTGCGGACCATCTTCCGCCATCCTCTGCACCTTGTCGGTTCGGACGGGATCTTCGGGGATCGGCCGCACCCCCGTCTCTACGGTACGGCGGCCCGTGTGCTAGGGAGGTACGCCCTGAAGGAGCGGTTGATCCCCGTCGAAGAAGCCGTGGCGCGGCTGACTGCCCGGGCGGCCGATCGCATCGGCCTGGCGGATCGCGGACGGATCAGATCGGGTTTGCGCGCCGACATCGTGCTGCTCGACCCCGCACGCTTTATCGACACCGCGACCTACGACGATCCCAAACGAATCCCCGAGGGTATCAGCAAGGTGTTCGTAGCCGGTCGAACGGTGTGGGTAGAAGGCGCACCGACCGGTATGCTGCCAGGTGATGTCCTGCGCGAGCCGCTATCCACTCGCTGAGAAAGGCCATGCCGATGACAGACTTCTAGGTCGGTCGCGCCCGCACGACGAGCACGGGTGGGATCCCCACGAAGTCCTCCCAGGAGAGCGAGCTTGCGGTAGATCTTGAATCGTCCTCGGGTTTTGCGAAGGACGGTTCCTCCAAGCCATCCACCGCAAAGCCGGCCCTAAAGCAAGCCCCGAACAGCTCGCTCAAGGGCCTGTGGAAGTACGGGTGTGCGACAGGCTCACCTGGCATCCCCCGCCCTTTCCCTGGCGGCACGTGTAGGTAACCGGTCACCTTGACCGAGTAGGTCTCCACCAGGGCACCGTCCCTGTCCTCTACCTCCAATGCCAACCTGACTGCGTTGGAGTTGAAGGCCGGGTGCTGCACCGAGAAGATGAAGCGGCCGTTCGGCTTGAGAAGGCGGCGCAGGGCGCGCATCAAAGGGTCGATAGCCGACATATCCATCAGCGCCATGTTGCAGACTGCCGCGTCGAAACGCTCCTCTCCGAGAGCGAGCATCTGCTCTTCATCGGTCGCGTCGGCTACCAGGTACTCCACGGCGTCGGCGTACCCCGCTTCCTCGGTACGGGCCCTGGCCAACTCGAGGAACCTTTCGCTGAAGTCCATTGCTACCACCCTCGCCCCGAGTTCCGCAAGCCTCCTCGAGAAGACACCGTTGCCGCAGGCGACGTCGAGCACCGTCTCGCCGGGTAGCACCCGAAGCAACCGTTCTGTGGCGGGGCCGATGAGCACCCTCTGGAAAGCATTGCCCTCGCCCATCATCTTGTCCCAGAATGCGGCTTTCTTCTCCCAAGCCTCGTGCACTTGGTGCGCTAGTGCCGTCTCATCGATTGTAGTCCTCGGTCGGTCCTCGTTCGCACCTCCGGTCTCGCTCATGCCGGTCTCTCCTATCGCGCTTGCTCTCGGGCCAAACCTTCCCCAGACCACGCATCATAGCGCAGCGCGGCTATGCATGGCGCGGGAATCGTGTCGCTTTGTTTGCGGCCGCCTGGTTGCGATTTCTGTTAGTGTCGGGGGGTGGATTCTGTCCAGCCGCGAATTCGACCATTCGACGATCGAGACGCCCAGGCGGTGGTCGACCTCTCGCTGCGGGCGTGGGCGCCGGTCTTCGCGTCACTCGAGCAAGTATTGGGTTCTGATATCTTCAGGCGCATGCATCCGGACTGGCGGGAAGATCAGCAGCGGGCGGTGGAGGACGTCTGCACCGCGAAAAGGGAGCGGGTTTGGGTTGCCGAGATAGACCGGACCATCGCCGGCTTCGTGGCGATCGAGCTTCATCATCCCGAGCGCAGCATGGGCGAGATTTCCATGCTAGCCGTCGACCCCGACCACCAAGGCGGCGGCATCGGAACCGCCCTGACCGAGTTCGCGCTAGACAGACTCGAAGCCGCCGGGATGAAGGTAGCGATGGTCGAGACGGGAGGAGACCCCGGACACGCCGCGGCGCGTCGCACGTACGAGAAGGTAGGCTACGTCCTCCTGCCCATAGCCAGGTACTTCAAGAACTTGTAGCGGAGCAGGGGGATGCTAGACAATGGCGTCCCAGCGTGCCGATCGGCAGATTACTAACTCGGGTTGCTGCACAAACGCAGATTTCAACGTTCTGTCTCTTGGCACGGTCGTAGGCTCCCCGGTTGCACGTCTTGGAGAAGCACTTCCCGATCGGGACTTCGATCTAGTGGTGATGATTCGGTCGAGGTGGCGGTTAGCGAAAGGACTACATGACGATTCTCGTACCTCCACTAATCTAGTGGGTGGTAGCGTTATCGCCGGCCTATCAGTAGAAATGGTGCCCAATAGTATGGGTGTGGGTATTTTTCTTTGAGCGCGAGCTGGGCGTTGCGCAAAGCTGTCGCCCGTCCGACGCCTTCGCTAAGGTGTTCGTACCAATTATCCATTAGCTCCGCCGTCGTCTCGTCCTGCACGAGCCATAAGCTGGCCACGAGCGTCGTCGCACCAGCCCCGAGGAACGCTCGTGTCAGGCCCATGAGTTCATCGCCGGCGTAGACCTCGTTGCGTCCCGACTCGCAGGCGCTCAAGGTGACGAGGGCGCCTGCAAGATCAAGCCGCATGACGTCGCTGGCCGCCAGCCAACCATCGCCTACTTTCAACGATGAGAACATGGGGTTGTCCACCCGAAACATGCCGTGGCATGCCAGATGCAATACGCCGCAACCCGGCACCTTCGAACGCAGCGCCTCCACAGTGGCCTGCTCGTCTCTCAGCAGCTCGGCAGCCGGGAGGTGCTGGACGACGGCTTGCGTCTCCTCTGCCACGGCTGGTATGGAGGGGTCGGCCACGCCCAGCACAAGGGCCTTGTCGAATCCTCGTGGTATTCGCCCCTGGCAGAGTGAGTAAACCTTCGCGCTCGGAGCGTAGGAGACTTCGAATCGCTCCAAAAGATAGGATCTGCCATCGAACAGAGCATGGAACGGCACCCGATGCAGCAGACCGTGGGGCACGATGACGAGCTTGCGCGATGCTACGGTTCTGCCAGAGGTCCGGTCCACAGTTTCCTCAAGGAGTGGCTCTAGCGGCTCCATTAGCTCCTTGTATAGCGATGTCAGCACCCGTTGCGTCAACCGCTCGAGCAACGCCATGTGTCGCTCTGCGAATTCCCTACCCGCACCCAACCGATCCCACTGCACGTCGAGTTGCTGCACGAGACGTGCAACCTTCGCCGTTGAGCCAGGGTTCCGCACGACCCGGATGCCGCTTTGCCCCTGAAGGAACGTCACGATCTCATCGCCTACCAGGTGGTAGGCCAGCAACGTCACGTCGGAAGGAGGATGCTCCAAGCTATCCGACTCCGCTGGAGGCGCGAATAGGTCTGACGTTGCGGCAGCGCGCAAGCGCAGCTGGCTGATCTCCCTTTCGAGTTCGATGGCCCGCCCCCGCAGATCTGGGAGGGGCCTCCCGTGCCCATCGTCGTCGGTGCCCTCAAACATTTGAGTGTAAGTCACGTTTAGGTCCGACTGCAGATCGCGGATCCGCCCTTCCACCGCATCATCTGCCGGCGTTGCCGATCCTTGTACGACCCCGGTAAGCAGGTCCACCAAGGCACGCGACTTGGCACGTTCGGCGATGGCAAAGGCGCTATGGGAGCCCTTTTCGCCCCCCCTTGCGAGATGTAGCTTCAACAGCTCCTCGTAGGCGGTGGTCTTATCCCGCAGGAAGGAAGCGCGCATCGTCTCGTGGGCGACGGTTCCCCGCAGGCGTTCGATCTCGTCCACCGCTGTCTCGAGCAGCACCCGCGCCTCTTCATCGCGACCTTGCAGTCGTCGCAAGCTGCCGAGACGCTCGTTCAGCCGGTAGCGCAGGTGCGGCAGCGCCAGGCGCTCGGCCAGCCGACGTGCCTCCAAAAGGTGCGACTCTGCTTCGGCAACGTCCGGGGACAGCAAGTCGGCGAGGCGAAGATGCGCGTAGACGCGTTGCACCGAGCGGTCCATTCCGGAAACGAGGTTTAGTGCCCGCCTCGCGGTTGCCACGGCCGTCCCATGATCTCCGCGCGCCTTCTGCAAAGCAGCCTGTTCTAGCATCACGCCCGAGAGTAACGGCGTATTGTCGGCCGCCGCAAAAAGCTCTGCGGCTTCGGCCAGTGAGTTCTCGGCTTCTTCGAACTCCGAGCGAGCGATCAAAGTCGAGCCCATGCCCCACAGCGCCCGCGCACGATCGTGGACCATCCCGGTGTGGCGTAGCACGCCGTGGGCTTCCTGGTAGGCTGCCAGCGCTTCGGCGTACAGGTTGAGTTCCAGGTAGGCGCCAGCCGTGTCGATCAAGAGCAAGCCTTCGTCCGCCAGCGCGTCGAGGGAGTCGTATAGTCGACGCGCCCGCTCGAAAGCGTCGAGACTGCGCCTGTAGTCCGCCAGCTGCCGGTTCGCTTCCCCGATATTGCTGAGAGCTTTGGCGTGAGACAGTGTAAGCCCGGCGGCGGCGAAGTCGGCCGCCGCCTCCTCATGGGCCGCAAGCGCCTCTTTACCCCGGCCGAGCAGTAGAAGGATGGCACCCCGATTGTCCAGGATTTCGCCGAGGCGTTCTGTCATGCCGAGGGCACGGTAGCGCTCTTCGGCGACCGCGTACGCTCTGAGCGCATCTTCGTAGCGGCCCATGTATTCGTAGCAACCGCCGCGGTTCTGGTGGACGAGCGCGGTAAACAGGTCGGACTGCTCACGCGTGGGCGTAATCGCGAGTTCGCTCCTGCCATCTAGGGCATCAAGGACGATTTCCCCGGCATCGAGTGCTTCGCGGTAGAGCCCCAACTCTAGGAGCACGGACATCCGACCGACGTGGGTGCGCAGCGCCTCCAGGTGCTTGCCGCAGGCCATGTACCCTGCGTGGGCGGCTTCGGCCATGCGCAGCGCAGCGCCGAGCTCGCCGTTCGCGGCATACGTCTGACCGCGGATGTAAGACGCCCGGGCCGCGGCGGAGGGCGCCCCGACCAGGTCCGCCAAGGCCGCGCAGAGTGCAGCCAACCGCTGCGCCTTACCGGGATCGCTGTGTATCAACCTGTCGGCGAAGTCCAGCAGACGTTCTAAGCCTTCCCCATTGAGCAGGCCCACGGTGCGCAAGAAAGCCGATCGTTGCTCCAACGTCGGCAGGGCGAGCAACTCCTCGAGGAACCCGGCATCGACCTTATGGTCGGAGACCGGGGTCACGTCTTACACGTTCAGTTCAACGGGCGCAATCGAAACTTCGACCCGATCGGTGCTAAGGATAATCTCATACACGCCTGGCGGTATGGACTCAAACGCGAAAGCGCCAAGCTTGTCGGCGGCGGTTATGCTTAGCTCGGTCTGGCTTTGTAACAACTGGACGCTGAAGGATCCGAGCTCGACGTCGTCGCGGGGCAAGACCTGTCCATCGAGATCAAAGTTCTTGTCGCGGGCGCGTTGCAGGACGTTCAGTGCTACGTCTAGGGCGTCCGATGAGTAGACGAGTTGCCTCCGTGCCCCTTGCGTGCCCGCTGTCCTTGCGCCCACCGCCGGTCGCAAACCACCGTCGAACGTCAGCGTCGCGACGACGCGTTTCAGCACGCCGGGCGTCCGGCGACCCTCCGCGTGCGCCCTGAAGCGAGCAATCAACGTGCTCCTCACTTCTGGAGGCGGCGATTCAAGGATACTACCCTCCGTTGCCTTGACGAACCTGCGCAGCCAGGCGACGTCGGCGAGCGTCGCAGCATCGGCGACTGCCACTCGCTCCTCCACGGCCCGTGCCTCCTTCTCGGGCAACCGACCTTCGACCCACTCGACGAGCTGGGAAAAGGCTATCCTCTCTCTGGGACCGGGCATTAGTTGGCTACCTCCGAAACGTCTTCATCTCTTTTACTCTGTGAATGCCTACCGATGTACCCAAAAGTACACCGATCTGTACGAAGACGAGAGGATCGTGTGACGGTGCGACCGATTATGCCTCGGTTCTTGCCCGGCCACCCCATGTTACTCACCCAGGACTCGCCTTAAACGCTTCAGGCAGCGAATCCGAGTGGGTCCCACGCTACCGACAGCCATGCCTAGGCGGGCAGCAACCTCGGCGTAAGTCGGCTGCTTCGGATCCAAGTAAAGGGCGGACAGGAGGTCCCGGCAAGGTTTGCCAACAAGGGATAGACCATAGTTCAACCACTCGGTCAATTCCCAGCGCTCTATATCTTCAGTATCGGTGTCTGCCAACACGATCTTCTCGCTCGAAGTCCCGTACCAGCCAGTCTCCTCACGACGCTTCCGGTCGAGCCGACGCCAGGTATGGCGGCGGGCTACGGTGGTCAGCCACGCGCCCAGGGTGCTGTCCTCTGACAAAGTATCCATGTTCTGAAATAAGATGGTGAAGGTGAGTTGCGTGATGTCGGCAGCATCATCCCGGGAGAGCCCGTATCTTCGCGGCACGGAGAACACAAGCCGCTCGTATCTGTCTAGCAAGCGTTGCCACGCGCCGAGATCGCCGTTGCGGCAGTCCAGAATGAGGTCTCGGTCTAACCTAATCGCAGCCTGCATGTGTTTCCGTGCGTGGACTGCAGACCTCTCGGTCGTACCTGCCCGCTGAGAATCTAACAGTACGGTACATGAACCTATGGGCAGGCGCTCGGGGAGATGCTCGCGCCCACGTCGGCACGACCGGCGCCCAACATGGCAGCGTAAAGCGGGTCCGACGCGAAAAGCGGTCGGGCGCTACAGCGTATCCTTTCTTCTACGCCGGCAGGGTCGAGTGTGCCGTTGACCGCGTGGATGAGCGCCGCTTGGCCGGAGACGAAAGGCGTTGCCATCGAGGTGCCGCTCCAGTAGGCGTACTTGTTGACCGGGAAGGCGCTCCGGATGCCCTCGCCTGGCGCTGCGATGTCCACCCAGCTCCCGTAGTTGGCGAAGCCGGATTTCCGGTCATTCATGTTTACCGAGGTCACGGCCACAAGCCCGTCTGCAAAGGCCACGACACCATTTCCAGCAGCGGGGTACTCTGCTACTAAACTGTTCGAGTTGCCCGCTGCAGCGGCGACCAGGACGCCGTTTGCCGTGGCATCTTTGATCACCTCCTGGAGCAACGTCGATCGGCTCGGCGAGCCGAGGGAGAGGTTGAGGACATCCGCATGGTTCTGAGCGGCGAAGTGAACCGCCTCGGCTATCGTGAAGACGTCGCCGTAGCCTTCCGTGATCTAACACCCGGAGCGGCATTATCTTCGCTGCGGGGGCTGCGATGTCGACTATCCCCGCCACGTGCGTGCCGTGGCCCACCATCTCGTCTTTCTCTCCGTCGCAGTCCGCGTCCATGCCGACCGGTAGATCTGAAGGGTTTTGGTCGCCTTCCACGAAGTCGTAGCGCCCGGCGTCCTTGAAGTTAGCCTTCAGCGCCGGGTGGTCGAGTTGCGCACCGGTATCAACTACGGCTACCGTGGTGCCCTCGCCCTGGCTGATGGCGTGTGCGCTCACGAGGCCGAGCGCTTGGGCCGCATACTCCTCGGAGGTTGGCGCAACGTCGCTGACACCCCAGGCTCTGTGCCTGGCACCCCCCTCGGGCGGATGGGCGAAGAAGTTGGGCTCGGCGTAGAGCAGGCGCGGGTCGCTTACCAACTGTTTCACCGTCTCCGTCACACCCGAGCCGGTCGGTAGCTGGAGCAAGTAGATGTCCGTGCTGCCAGGGAAGGTCTCGAGCGTGGTCGATCCGTAGGTGGCGTTGATCTGCCCGACCGTAGCTCCGAGTATCGGATTTAACTTGACAATGACCTGGCGGGGCACAAAGCTCCCCTGTCCGCAATCAGCCTGGGCACGACTTGCGGCGCCCGACAGCATTAGCAGACTGAACGCTAGGACAAGCGCCACCGTCACAGCGCGCCATTGCGGGAATGCTAGAGACATCTTCTTCCCCCATAAGAGCCCGTCTACATAATAACGCTTCAACGCCTTCTCGTTGCACCCCTGACTCCATCCAACCCTTTACTACCCATACACTAGGCTGATGTCCTTTATGTGTCGTGAGTGAAACTATAGCAGCAAGGCTGGCGAGTCGCATCCCCATCTGGCTAGCTTCGTACGTCTTGAGAATTATATGCATCATACACTTCTTGGGAGATATGTATGCTCGGAAATCCGTAAGCAGGGGACTGCATAGTCAAGCTGACCAGGTCCTTCGCGGCGGGTGGACTGACCACGAGACATCACGCTCGTCTCGTACTCGGTCTCCTTGCCCACATCATGTTCCATTTACCCGAGCTGGGTTTTCTGGTCTGCTCAGGACTCCCCTATGGCCCCAAGCCATACCGACCCTGGCGTCTCACGCTTGGGTCGGACAACTCGTAGCTAGCGACACAAGGGAGAACCGGAGCGTCCGCATAAGGATTTGTTCGCCAAGGCTGGGTTCGTGAGTATTTATCTGTTCTCTCGGATGCATAACACCAATTGTGACGGTATTAGATAAGGGGAACCAGTCGCCGGTGGTCAGGGTGCAAAGGGGCGGACCTCTTTGAGGCAGCCGTTGAAAGACGGACTATCCCACCGATGACGACGCTGAATGTGGCCCTAATGTCGACCCTGCGAGGCAGTAGTAAGGAAGCCGAGGAGGTTCTCCTACACATGTGATCTGGAGATGCTATGGAGATGAGTTGGGTATTGATTGTCGAGGACCACGCTCTATTTCGCGAGGGCCTGGCGCTCTTGCTCAAGTGGCGAACGGGCTTGGATAATGTCCAATCCGGCTCGATTGCCGAGACACGGCGTATCTTGGGCGACGCAAAGGAAGAGCCAGTTTGTGCGGTTGTCGACCTGGATCTGCCAGACGGGGACGGGATCGACCTGCTCGAGCGACTACGTGGACTGCCGGTGGTGGCGCTCGTCAGCGATCGAAGCCTGGAACGCTGTGTCGTGGCGTTAGAGGCGGGGGCAGACGAGGTGCTGCACAAGGGGGAGTCAAGCGAGAAGATACAAAGCGCGGTGGAACAGTTCGTCGGCGGGTTGCGAACCCGCGACTACTTTTCAGACTAGTTACCAGCTGTCTCTGGGTCCAATGGCGCGTACTGCTATCATGAAATGGTTGTCAAAGGTGGCAGGGGGAAAGCAGTCGCGTTGCGGATACTGGTATGTTTGGAGAACGACTATCGCACCTACCGGGAGGTGATCGCAGCCGGTATCCAAATAGTACGCCCGCAAACGGAGATAGTCACCGCTGATCTTGACGTTCTCAAAGTGGAGATACGGCGCTTCGATCCACACCTGGTGATCTGCAGCCTGCCCGCCACCGCGGGCTACGGAGACATAGTCTGCTGGGTGGAGCTTTCCTTGGAAAACCCTACCCAGCCGTCAGTGGTCTGTATCGACGGACGCTACTCGGAGCACAACAACCCCACGCTTGAGGAATTGCTTAAGTTCCTCGACGAGGTCGAGCAACTTCTCTAGCGCACGATCAGACGACATTTTCGGTGTTAGAGTGCGACGCATGCCCTACCAGCTAGACGTAAAACTCACGGCAGAGCAGAAGGCGTAAATGTCACGGTTTCCTGCTGAGTCATGGTTCACTTCCGTCGATTTCAAGAACGCCTCTTCGCCACGTCATCCTTCTTCGAAGAAATTGGACGCAAACAATGAGATGAAGCGTGGGCTGGTGTCTTCCTGGATCAGAAGTCAGGTCAAAGGCAAACGAGTGCTGGATCTCTTCTGCGCCAACGGGGCCCTATCGGTAGAGGCCGCGATAGCAGGCGCCAGGGAAGTGGTCGGCGTAGACTTCAGCCAAGAGCGCGTGGACTGCGCCCATTTTCTGGCCGGTACGCTGGAGGACAAGGTCGACTTCACCTTCCACTTCATGACCGGGGACGTATACGAGCTAGACACTCTCTTTTCCGAACCATTCGACGTGGTCATCGCGCTGGGTGGTCACTACCACGTAGCCGACCCTCCTTACGTGCTAACCAAGATCGGCGAGCTGACCAGAGAGCGCCTCATCATGCAAACCTCCAATGTGTTATTCAGAGTGGGCAACTGGGCAAAGTACATAATTCGTGAAGACCGTACGGCCGAAGGGCTCACCAGTATTCGCGGTGGTCGCGGCGTCTGGCGTTTCACCGTTGACTGTCTCCGCGCCATGCTCACGCACGCGGGCTTCGAGAAACTGGACGAACGCCGCCCGAAGACGTCCGCAGGCGCTTCCCTTGGTACAGTGTCCTAGCCCAGCCCCGCGGGACACCGGGTGGCTAACACAACAACAAACAATCTCAGACCTACTTTGTTAAAGTGGCGCGTATGCTCATTGCACCGGCCCGCGGCTTCGTGTTCCTCGCCATGACCAAGACGGGATCCACGGCAATAGAGTCGGCGTTCGGGCCATACGCCCAGATAGTGCAGAAGAACTCGCCGCGGCTAAAGCACACTAGATATGCGAGGTTCGAGCGTTATCTGGCACCGTTTCTCGCCGCGAGCGGCTGGCCGAGGGAGTCCTACGAGGTCGTCTGCGCCTTCCGTGAGCCCTCAGACTGGCTACATAGCTGGTGGCGCTACCGCTCGCGCGAAGCGATAGCAGACCCCTCTCACCGCGCACATAAGAACTATACCGGTAACGTCTCTTTCGAGGAGTTCGCCCGAGCATACATCAACGGCACGCATGGGTTCGCTCGCGTGGGCCGTCAGGCAAAGATGGTTCACGCTCGACCCAAACAGCATGGCATCGACCGCATCTTCCGCTACGAGCGGCTCGACCTACTTATCGAGTTCCTCTGCGAAAAGATAGGCGAGGATGTCGAGGTGGGCCGCTCAAACGTCTCGCCAGAGATGCCCTACGAGCTATCCGAGAAATGCGAGCGCGAGCTACGCGCGTATCTCACCGACGAGTACCGGATCTATGAGCAGATCTCCCGGAGCAGCGGATGACCGCCCAGGCTTGCATCTGCCTTTGGCCGTGGTCATGCCGTTATCGTGGAAGAACGGGTAGAGCGGCACTTTTTCGAGGAGGAGCAACGCTTCCCCTTGTGGATAAAGGTCATTTGAAACGGACGCGAAGGAGGAGTCTCGTTTTGACGGAGAAGGGCGAAGACGGAGATTACGCTGTGGGATCTAGCGTTCTTGTGTATCGGTAGCAGGAGGATGACGCGAGAAGAAGATTCGCCTCAGACCAGGGGGACCGGTGGCTGCCTGTGCGGCGCCGTCCGATACGAAGTGCGTGGACCGCTGCGTCCCGTGGTCGATTGCCACTGCACGCAGTGTCGCCGCACCAGCGGCCACTTCGCGGCCTTCACGGCGACGCGCCAGGAAGACTTGGTCCTGATCGAGTCGGAAGGGCTACGCTGGTACCGATCTTCGGCGACGGCGCGACGAGGGTTCTGTGAAAGTTGCGGATCTAGCGTGTTCTGGGAGCCTGCTTCGGGCGAGCGGGTTTCGATCGCGGCCGGCACGTTGGACCTACCGACGGGGCTCCAGACGGCGGTCCACGTGTTCGTTGAGGATTCGGGCGACTACTACACGATCAGCGATGGTTTGCCTCAGAGAGTAGATGGCGATCATGGCATCATGATTCCCGCCGATTGATCCATCACACTGTTCTCGTTAGCCGCCTGAGCGGTAGCCGGATCATCGCCACCTCGATGGGCGTGTCGCTGGTCTGCACCTTCCGCTCGTAGTCCTTGTCGGGGCGCAGTTCCCTGTACAACCATCCGAATGTCCCTCCAAGATCCATCGCTTCGGCACGACCTCTTGACCAAGGAGGGAGTGAGGTCAGGCGGCTACGGGGATGCGCTCATGGACCACGTCGAAGAGTTCGCCCGCGCCGCGGGTTGCGAGAAAGCGGCGCTCGCCTGCGGCCGCGAGCGCGAAGGCGCTGCGCTTCTACGAGCGCCGGGGCTACGAGAGGCCCAGCTACGCCATGCGCAAGGACCTACGCTAAGGCCCGTGGGGCAGGTGCCTTTCTCGTACGTAGGCACCCTCTAGCGACCGCCCTGCGCCGTGCCCGAGACGTGCTTGTATTCCCTTCGCCAATAGACCTCATCGGTGAAGCCCAAAGAACGGTAAAGATCGACCGGGCGACCGTTCTCGGCCGCGCTTATGATGGTCGAACGGCAGCCGCGTTCGCGCGCCCCCGCGAGGACCCCAGTGAGCAGCCACCTCGCGATGCCCCGTCTTCTAAACGGCACCCGCGTCGCGAGGTGGTGGACGAAGCGGTCCTCCCTCTCGTAGAAAGCCAGCGTTGAAGCCGGCTCCGCGCCGACCCTGGCGAGCAGGAAGCGACCCTGACCGCCCATCTCCGCCCTGCGGAGGCTCAGGCGTCGCCGGAGTTCTTCCGGGTCGGGCGCGGCTTCACTGTCCGCGAAAGCCTTCCTCTCCGTCCTCATGGCTTCTTCGATAGTATCTTCATTCACCACCTCGACGCTCAGATCCTCAGATTCGGAGGCTAGGTGTGGCATCCGTCCCGTGTGGGCGAGAAACACCTCAGCCACGTCGGAGGTGCATCCGCTCTGGAGCAGGACGGGGCCGATGCGCTCATCGAGCTCTCGGTCGTCCACGTGGAAGGTGATCTCCTCTTCGCCGGCATACTCCCTCAGATCCTCGATAAAGCTCGGAACGTCGTCGGCGGGCAGATGCCTCACGGTCGCCCTGACCCGGCCGGTGTCCTCCTGGCGTTGGTAGAAGCCGAAGCGCCTCTCTTGGACGTGGAAGCCCATCTCGGGGACGGAGCGTGTGTACCACCCTCCGAGCTCCGAGACCAGCTCGTCGTGCCTCCGATGTCGTTGCGTGCCAGGAATCCTTCGTCCTCTGTGGGTCCGGTGTGGCTCGCAGGACCGACCTCGCCTGCTCCGTTCAGTAGAAAGCGTAGCACGGCGTTCTCTGAGCTCGTGTGGGACCGCTCTGCCAACCCCGGACGCAGCCCGGTATTGCCCTATTTCTGGCCTAGTTTAGGTAGTGGACCCACTGCTCTCTGTCACAAACAAGTATCCGCGAGACCCTGGAAGTTTGAAGCGCCGCGCCCTTATCAGGTACCTATATGAACACAGTTGCACCCTGAGGTGAGAAGGTACCAGGCACTCCATCTACCAGAACACCAACACAGGCAAGCGTACCAGTGTGCCCCGGCACACAGAGTTAGATAATCTCACCGCACGCAGGATCTGCAAGCTGTTGGAGATCCCGGTCCCTCGAGACCCAGCCGCGTTGCCGTACGTTCGCAGTAAACAACCCCCGACCCGAAAATCGGAGGTTCTAGACTCCCAACATTTGTAGGTATTTCGTGGTGGGCGATGCTGGGTTCGAACCAGCGACCTCTGCCGTGTGAAGGCAGCGCTCTCCCGCTGAGCTAATCGCCCCTGGAGCGGTGAATATACCATTAGAGGAGGCTTCTGTTAAGCCGGTTGACAGCTTCAACACAGCTTAAGGAGGCTGTTGTGGCCGCAAGAAGACGAGGTAGGGGAAAGGGATCGATCTACCGCCGCAAGGATGGCCGGTGGGTAGGTCAGTACGAAGTTGGTGGGAAGCGTAGATACGGCTACGGCAAGACCCGCAAAGAAGTAGCTAGTGCATCTTCAGAACAGGTTGTGAGGGATGAGTTACAGTAATGTTTATGAAACCTCCAATCTTCGTACGTACGCTTTCAAAGCACGAGCGCCAAGAGCTGGAAGCCGGGTTGCGCTCCTCCGATGCCTTCGTCCTCAGGCGCTGCCAGATCCTTTTAGCCAGCTCCCACGGTGAGCGTTCTCCCCGGATAGCCGAAAACCTTCGCTGCGGCCAACAAACTGTGCGCAACGCCATCCACGACTTCAACGACAGGGGCCTCGATGCCCTAAAGCAGGGCTCTTCGCGCCCCACAGAGGTCCACGCCGCCTTCGACGAGAGTAGCGCCCGCGCCTTGCTAGAGATGCTCCACCACGACCCGAGGAAGTTCGGCAAAGATGGCACCTTGTGGACACTGCAGTACGCTGCACAGGTCAGCTTCGAGGAGGGTCTAACCCACAGGCAGGTAAGCGCAGAGACCATCCGAGCCACTCTGGTGCGCCTTGGAGTGCGTTGGCAGAGGGCGAAACGCTGGATAGAAAGTCCGGATCCCGACTACGAGAGAAAAAAGGGGATCGAGATCGGCTGATCCGGCTCGCCGAGGCCCATCCGGAGTGGGTTTTGGGATTCGAGGACGAGACCTGGTTCAGCCGCTTTGAGAGACCTTCTGTGCATTCCTGGGAGCAGGCGGGCCAGCCGATGCGCTTCCTCCAGAAGGAGCCCACAAAGGACGATCCCGACCCCAAAGCCCTCTCCTGCTACGGGCTTTATCTGCCGGAGCTTGAAGAGACGTGGCTGAGATTCGTGGATGGTCGGCCGCTGAGCGCCATAACCACGCAGTTTCTCGGGTGGTGTTGCCACAAGCTCCTCAGGAGAGGCAAAAAGGCTCTGCTCCTGATCTGGGACAACGCAAGCTGGCATAAAAGCCGAGAGGTGAGAGGCTGGATCACCGCCCACAACCGCAAGGTCAAAGAAAACAGCCGTGGAGTACGCATAGTTACCTGCTTCCTGCCCACCAAGAGTCCGTGGCTGAACACCATAGAACCCAAATGGGTACACGGCAAGCGCAAAGTGGTCAAGCCCGAGAGAGTGCTTGGCGCTTACGAGCTTGCAGATAGGGTATGTGAGGTCTTTGGTTGTCCGCATTACGAGCATCTATCCATTCCCCAGGAGGTCGCCTGATCGTGCACTAGTAAGTTGACCAAAGCTGTCGCCGATGGGAACGAGGGACTCATCTTTGATAGCGATCATCTCACCGTCGCTCAGTACCTTGACCGCTGGTTGGACTCCATAAGGGACACGGTGCGTGAAAGCACCTGGGTCAGGCACGAGATCAACGTTCGCGTTCATCTGAATCCAGCGTTGGGTAGAGTTCGGTTAGGCAAACTCAACCCTCTACAAGTCCAATCGTTCTACCGCTGCAAGCTGGACGAGGGTCTGTCTGCTGCATCTGTGCTGAAGATGCACTCGACTCTGTCCAAGTCGTTGAAGCAAGCCGTGCGTTGGAGGTTGGTTCCTGTAAATGTCTGTATGGCAGTCGTGCTACCCCGCATCACCAAGCCAGAGATACAACCTCTTGACGCACAACAGATGAAGGCTCTACTTAGGGCTGCTCAAGGTACGGATCTCTACCCTCTTTGGGTGCTGATGGCTACGACAGGTGTTCGGGTTGGTGAGGCACTCGGTCTGAGATGGGAAGATCTTGACCTGGATGCCCGGACCCTGAGAGTCAATAGAACCGTCTACAGGGGGCAATCCTGTCTACCTAAGACTGATAGCAGCAGACGCACCATCAAGCTATCTAGTTTCTGGTGCGAAAGGGCCTCCGCGGGTTAGGATTCGTGTTGCGAGCACAACCCGAAACCCAACGGAGGCTATGGCATATGATAGTAGACCGCTACGATACCGTGAACCTCTCAGAGCTTATACCCGAGCTGCGCCTTCAGATGGAGTCCGAGCTGGCCGCCCTCGACCGGCTACTCGATGACGACGAGATCTTCCTGGCCGTCAAGGCCGATCTGTGCCGGCGCCACCCGAACTCCGAAAGGCTCGGGCGGCGCTCCACCCCGGTGGAGGTGATCTTGAGGATGCTGGTGGTCAGGCGCCTGTATGACTGGAGCTTCGAAGCTACCGAGCGCAACGTCTCTGACTCTTTGGTATTGAGGCAGTTCACGAGGCTCTACCTCAAGGCTGCTCCCGACGACACCACCCTCATCCGCTGGGCTAAGCTGATCGGAGGAGACACACTCGAATGCCTAAACGAGCGGGCGGTAGGTTTGGCCTTCGAGCGCAAGGTGACGCGCGGCAGGAAGCTAAGGACCGATGCCACGGTGGTCGAGACCAACATCTCTCAGCCGACCGACTCCGGCTTGCTAGGCGATGGCGTGAGGGTACTGGGTCGGCTGATGAGCAAGGCCAAGCAGATCCTCCTGGGGGCCAGCGGCGAGGTGTTCCGCAACCGCACAAGGAGCGCCAAGCGGCTGGGGCGGAGCATAGCCGAGGGGTCGCGGCGGCGCGGCGAGGAGGCCAAGGAGGCGTCCAAGGCGGCCTACGAACGGCTCATCGGCGTTGCCGGGGCCAGCTTGAAGCAGGCAACCAAGGTGCAACAGATGCTGCGCTCGCAGAAGGAGGATGAGGATGAGGAGGCGCGCCTGGGCGGCGGCCAAAGGCTGGCCGATGAGATCGAACGCTTCGAAGGTCTGCTGGCGCGGGTGGTGGAGCAAACCGAGCGGAGGGTGCTAAAGGGCGAGAGCGTTAAGGCGGACGAGAAGCTGGTGAGCCTCTTCGAGGAGCACACGGCGATCATCGCGCGGGGCAAAGCGGCCAAGAAGACCGAGTTCGGACGCAAAGTGTGGCTCTCTGAGGTGGAGGGGGGCATCGTCACGGGCTACCGCATCCTCGAAGGCAACCCAGCCGATGAGAAGCAGCTGCAGCCAACTCTGGAGGATCACCTGAGGCTGTTCGGGCGCCCGCCGCAGCTGGTGGCGGCCGACAGGGGAGTGTACTCCTCAGCCAACGAACAATCCGCCACAAGCATGGGGGTCAAACGAGTAGCGTTGCCCAAGAAGGGAGCCAAAAACGAAGAGCGCCAGCGCTACGAGCGGCAAGGGTGGTTCAGGCGAGCGAAACGCTTCAGAGCGGGCATCGAAGGGCGCATAAGCGTGATGAAACGCCGGGGTTATCTGGGCAGGTGCCGGGATAAGGGCGAGGAAGGCTTCGGCAGGTGGGTAGGGTGGGGGGTTTTGACCTCTAACCTCAACGCCATAGCCCGCGCGGAGGCTGCACGATGAGGACCGCAATCGCAGGAAACGAAGGGAAGGGATGGTCAACTGCTACCCCTTCCCATTTCGCACCAGAAACTAGCTAATCTCGGCCCCCACGTAACACCCACTCTTTCGTGACATCCTGCCTCGAAGGGTTATTCATCCAAGTGACGCTCCGACTTGTTTAACTCAGGCCAAGAGCTCTGTGGTCTGCAGCCGCTAAGCTCTCAGGACGCCGGTCGGGATCGCTCGTGACGCTCCTGCCGCCCGAAGCGGGGTTGGCTTGCTATAGGCCTGCGACCCGCCGGCGTCCGGCGGGCGGGGTGGCTCAACAGAGGCGTGGATCTCACCCAAAGTCGGATTGCCCTCCGCGCGCCACGGTGACGGTGCTCCCGACGTAAAGGAGGTCATGCACCATGGAAGTGCTGATCGGCGTGGATCCCCACAAGGCGACGAACGTCGTCGCGGCGGTCGACGAACAAGGAGGGTTGGTCGGGCAGGAGAACTTCCCGACAAACCGCAAGGGAATGCGGGCTTTGGAGCGCTGGGCGAACAGCTTTCCGGAGCGCCGTTGGGCCGTGGAGGGCGCTGGCGGCATCGGTCGCCCACTGGCACAGAAGCTCCTGGCCGGAGGCGAGCAAGTGGTGGACGTCCCGCCCAAGCTCTCGGCGAAGGTGAGGGTACTCTCGACCGGCAACGCCCGCAAGAACGACCGCCTGGACGCCACCTTCACCGCGCTGGCCGCCCTACGAAACGATCGGCTGGCCTCCGTCCAACCCGAGGACGGCCCGGAGGGCCACGCCGAGATCCTGAGGCTGCTCACCGAAAGACGGGAGGACCTGGTGGCCGAGCGCACCCGCTCTTTGAACCGCCTGCACGTTCTGCTGCGGGACCTCCTCTCCGATCCTGTTAGGAAGCAGCTCTCCGCCGATGCCGCCGCCAAGTTGTTGCGCCGCGCCAAGCCACGGCACCCGGCTGGACGGGTCCGCAGACGGCTGGCCTCCGAGCTGGTGCGAGACGTTCGCGCCCTCGACCGGCGGATCGCCGATCTGGACGAGCGCATCCGGCAGGAGGTGGAGGTCTCTGGCACCACCCTCACCGAGGTCTTCGGCGTGGGACCCATACTGGCGGCCAAGATCGTCGGCATCGTGGGCAATGTGGGGCGGTTCCCGAGCAAAGCGCACTTCGCCTCCTACGCGGGCGTGGCGCCGATCGAGGCCTCCAGCGGGGAGGTGGTCAGGCACAGGCTCTCGCTCGCCGGCAACCGCAGCCTCAACAAGGTGATGCACATGATCGCGGTCTGCCAGGCCCGCAGCGATCCCCGCGGCGGGGCGTACCATCGGAAGAAGCTGGCGGAGGGCAAGTCGCGCAGGGAGGCGATGCGCTGCCTCAAGCGACGCGTCTCGGATGCCGTGTTCGGGGCGCTCGTCGCGGATTCGGCGCGCGCTTCTCTCGCACCGACTTGACACAGAGGGGCCTATAGTCAAGCGACGCCGGTCACGAGGGTGATGTTGCACTCTCTATGGCCTGATCGGCGACGTGGCGGGCACCAGTACGCGATAGACCTCCCTGGCTACATAGCGCTTTAGGCAGCGGATGATCTCTCGCTTGCTCTTGCCCTCCGCCGTGCGCCTTGCGACGTACTCGTTGGTGCGACGATCTCGGCGCATCCGAGCCAGACAGATCATGTACAGCGCACGGTTAGCGTCCCGGTTGCCGCCGCGGTTGAGACGATGCCGGACAACCTTGCCAGTGGAAGCTTCGATGGGAGAGACCCCGCACAGGCTGGCGAAGGAAGCCTCGCTACTCAACCTCTGGGGGTTGTCCCCGGCCACGATCAGCAGCGTGGCGGCGTTGTCGGTGCCTATGCCCACCAAAGAGACCAACTCCGGGGCCACTTGCGCCACCGATCGGTCGAGTTGTGCGTCTAGCTCGGCGATCTCTCTTGAGAGAGCCTCGTAACGGGGAGCCACCGAACGGAGCGCGAACTTGGTTGCCGTGCGAACCTCCTCGGGATCACTGCCGAGGCGGAAACGGGCACAGCTAGCGACGAGTTCCTTGGTGGGAAGCTGGCGTAGGCGGTGCCTTAGCTTGCCAGACTGTTGCAGAACGGCCGGCTTGTCGACGCGGAGACCGGGTCGCGGCTAGCATGACCTCCCTAACCCTTTCCCCGGGAGGCTGCATCGTCGTGATGGGCATCAAAGAGCGCCGCTTCGACC
>CAWEQZ010000007.1:0-15331 GCA_963811295.1 uncultured Rubrobacteraceae bacterium
TAATCCATCTACACATGGCTGTCACAGCGTTGGCGGCAAACGCTCATCCGTGGCATTCTTCTGAATCTCAGGAAAAGCATTGCGGTGCTCGGTTGGGGAGGATGCGCCCAAGGATCTTGGTGCGAGCGAGAGAACGACTTGCGTCGCCCAGCGTGGAGGGGAAACGCATGGTCAGAAAGCGTGCGCGGATAGAGCCAACCATTAGTGAGTCGGACTGCGCGCCACGGCTTGGCAAATTCGTCAGGTGGCTTATAGTGTACCCTTCGCGCCGACGACTTTGGAGGAGGAAATGGCGGAGTGGGCGCACGGAAGATTGGGGATGACGAGTGCGTAAAGTATGCGGGCGATGAACGACTACTACGTTATGGACGATGGGCGGGAGATCGCTTTCCACCGCGTCAGTAACGGGACCGCTGGTCGTTCCTGGCCACGGTTACGAGAAGGAGCGACTGGCGGAGTGCCTGGGCCGGCTGAAATCGGAGGACGGCCGATTCGATTATGCTCTCGAGAACTCCGGCGCGTCCTCTATCTCCCTGCGCGTGACCACGAGGGGCGCCGATCTCGATAGGCTGTGGAAGCGACTCTTCGCCCGCTTCCACCGCTACCCCGACTTCAGCGGGATCGAGAGCGGGTCCTTTCGGAACGCCACCGAGCCGCTGCTCTCTTGCGTCGTCTTGCTCACGGGCAACGACCGCTTCGTGCAGCGGCACCTCGTCCCCAGCATCCTGGCCAACAGTGCGGCTTACCCGATCGAGATCGTCATCGTTTACAACGGCGAAGGGCTCGACCTGGGCCCCTTTCGCAACCTCCGCATCGTCCGCTCGGACTTCGGCTGGGTGTCCAGGGCCTACAACGCTGGGGTAAGGGCGGCGCGCGGCCGCTACGTTGCGCTGTTTCACGATGACTGCATCGTCGCTTCTCCGCGCTGGATCGAGGCCAGCATCCGGATGCTCGACGAGGGCCACGTCGCGGTCACCCCGGAGATCCAACGAAAGTCGCGCGTGTGGGGTGGCGAGCTCGTCATCGCGAAGAACGTGCCCCTGGTCATGCGGCGGCAGGACTTCGTCGAGTCCGGCGGCTACGACGAGTTCTATTACGCGGGTTACGAGGACCAGGATTTCACCTTCAAGATGCTGTCAGCGGGATGGGAGATCGGCCACCTCGATCTGCCTTATCTCCACCTTGGTGGCATGAGCACGATCATCCTCATTAGTCGCAAGGCGGAGCTGTTTCGGGTTCTGTTCGGCTACAACGCGCTGGGGCGGAACGTGATCCAGCTGCTGCGCGAGGAGTTGTTACGAGGGCTGAGGGCCCACCCGGAGATCGATCTGGCCGAGGCGAGGGACATGCTCTACTTCGTGAGGAAACACCGAGCGTACCTCGCGGAGCGGCAGAAGGCGGGCATCCTGGAGATGGGGCGGATCATGGACAAGTACCTGGCCGCCCATTTTGCTGAGTACCTGTTCAACCCCATCCTCCAGGACCGGCAGAAGTTCATAGGATTCTACAAGTCCTTGCTCGGCCTGCCCGGTAAGTAGGCTCGTTGATCGGCAGTCGGGTAGGTCCGTCCCGCCGACCTTCGCAGCGCTAGCCGGCGGGACTCACCGTTCGTACAATATGCAAGCGACGATGCCGCTTGAGGTCATCGGCGGAAAGCTCGCTGGTGTCGGAGGTCTCCTCTACCGCCCGGATCTCGACATCGGCGGGCAGCCGCGTCCCCGAGTCCTGTTCTATGACCCCCTTGGGGTCCTAGTCACAGATGCAGTGAGATTCTTCGCTGCCCCAGCCGCCACCACCGGCCACGGCCTCCAGCTCCTGGTCTGAGAGCGCGCCGCCCTGTCCGACCGGCGAGGCACCGGGAAGCACCAGGTAGATGGTGTCGGGAGTCTCTTCCACCGCCCGGATCTCGATGCCCTCGGGCAGCGGCGTCCCGAGCTCCTGCTCCACGACTGCCCTGGGGTCGTCGAGGAGTTGCTGCCTGAAGGAGTCGTCCTGTAGGCTCCTCTCGATCAGCCTCCGCTCCATCTCTGCCCGACCCGTCGCTTCGGTCATTATCCCTTCCCCTTTCGTTTCTGCAGAACTGCCCCACGCGGCCGCGCCTCTTCTAGGGCGCGGGACCAATATCTCACACTGCCCTCATCCGGGCAAGCGGTGCGCTACAGGTCGACAAAATTTTGCGTAGCTTTGACGCACCTTCCGCGTGCCGGCCCCGGAGAGGGCGCTATAGGGGCAGCATGGCATCCGGCGGAACCTGTTTGCAGACGATCCTCCTCCTAATATACAATGGACGGTGATGATGTGGGAGTCCGACGCTGAAGAGGGCGTGGGACGATGTTGGAGGGTATCATGCAAAAGAGCCTGTTTCGCGAAGAGGCAATGGAACAGATGTCGTCTCCGGACGAGCTTGACCGGTTGATGCGTGTTACCGATCCCAAAGGCTGGCTGGCCCTCATCGCGCTGTTGGCTCTCGTCGCGGCGGCTGTCGCCTGGGGTGTTTTCGGCAGCTTCCCGGTCGAGGTGAGTGCCGACAAGGGAGTCCTTCTGGCAGGCGACTCCCGCAGCCAAGCGGTCTCCCAAACCCAGGGGCTCGTAACCGATGTCCGGGTGGAGATCGGGGACCACGTACAGGAGGGACAGGTTCTCGCACGGGTACGCCCCAACGAGGGCGCCGAGACCGACGTGGTCAGCCTGTTCGATGGACGAGTGGACGAGATCCTGATCGAGGAAGGCATGTTCTTGGAACGCGGTCAGCAGGTCGCCGTGATCAAAAGGGGAAACAAGCCGCTGCAAGCGTTCGTCTTCGTCGCCGGCGAGCAGGGCAAGCAGCTCAAGAAGGGCATGTCGGTTCACGTACTGCCTTCGACCGTGAAGGCCGAAGAGTTCGGGTATATGCTGGGGGAGGTCACCTCCGTGTCGAAGTTCCCGCTGACCGAGGACGAGATGTTCCTGCTCTTAGAGAACCAGAGTCTGCTCGACCAGCTTAGCACGGGGAACGGTGACCAGCACAGGGTGGACGTCAAGCTATTCAGAGACCCATCGACGCCTAGCGGGTTCAAGTGGTCCTCGTCGCAGGGTCCGCCCTTCGCGATCACCCGCGGGACGCTCTGCACGGCGAGCTTTGTGCTAGGCAGGCAGCACCCCATCAACCTGGTCTTACCTTCCTCGGAGGGATAGAAGCGTGACAGGACCGAGGCAACAACGGCAACCGGCCACCTCACCAGGGCCACGCGACGGACCCACGACACAACGGGCCGCCGGCCACGTAAGAACGCCGACCGTACTCCAAGTGGAGGCGGTGGAGTGTGGTGCGGCCGCACTCGGCATCATACTCGGCTACTACGGCAGGGTAGTACCGTTGGAGGAGTTGCGCGTCGCCTGCGGCGTTTCGCGGGACGGGTCCAAGGCCACCAACATCGTCAAGGCCGCCCGTGGGTACGGCCTGACCGCCAGGGGCTACAAGAAGGAGCCCGACGAGCTACGGGCACTTGCTCCGCCGTTCATCGCCTTCTGGCACTTCAGCCACTTCCTCGTGATCGAAGGGTTCGGCAGACATGGCGTCTACGTGAGCGACCCCGCCGGCGGGCGCCGCGTTGCTACCTACGACGAGTTCGACCAGGCTTACACCGGTGTAGTGCTGACGTTCGAGCCCGGGCCGGACTTCCGCAAAGGTGGGTCAAGACCCAGTCTGCTCGCCGCCATGCGCAAGCGGCTGCGGGGTTCCGAATGGGCCCTCGCTTTCGTCGTGCTGGCGAGCCTGGGGCTGGTCGTGCCAGGAATCGTCATCCCTATCTTCTCCCAGATCTTCGTCGACCAGTACCTCGTGCAGGGCTCGCAGGAAATTATCTTCCCGCTCCTCATTGGCATGCTCCTCACGGCGTTCTTGCGCGCCGCCCTGACTTGGCTCCAGCTACACTACCTGCTCGGCCTGCAGACCAAGCTCGCCATAAGCATGTCAAGTACGTTATTCTGGCACACGCTGCGCCTGCCCATCGAGTTCTACGGCCAGCGCTACGCGGGCGAGGTCGGCTCGAGGGTAACCATAAACGACCGGATAGCACAGCTTCTCTCGGGACAGGTGGCGACCACGGCTCTGAACGTCATCACCGTCCTCTTCTACGTCGTCGTGATGTTTCAGTACGACATCATTCTCACCCTGATCGGCGTCTTCTTCGCCGCGCTGAACTTCGTGGCCTTGCGCTTCGTCTCCCGGATGAGAATCGACACGAACCAGAGGTTGCTGCTGGAGCAGGGCAAACTGACGGGCGTGTCTATGGGCGGCCTGCAGTCAATAGAGTCACTCAAGGCGACGGGTAGCGAGTCCGATTTCTTCGTCCGCTGGGCCGGCCTGGAGGCAAAGTTGTTGGAGGCGCAGCAGGAGTTGGGTACCAGGACCCAGGTCGTCTCCGGCGTCCCGACGATGCTGACGGCCCTGGCCACCGCGGCCGTCCTCGGCGTGGGGGCTTTGCGGGTCATGTCAGGCGACCTCACGATCGGCATGCTGGTCGCCTTCCAGACCTTGATGACGAGCTTCATGGCGCCCATCGGGCAGATGGTCACCCTCGGGACCACCCTCCAAGAGAGCCGGGGTGACCTGAATCGCGTAGAGGACGTGCTGCGCTACGAGCCAGACCCGCAGGTGCCTGCGAAGATCGACTCAGAGGAGGAGATACCCCAGGATATGCCGGCCGAGTTGTCGGGATATCTCCAGCTTCAAGATCTTACCTTCGGCTACAGCCGACTCGAAGCGCCGCTGATCGAGGGCTTCAGCCTTACTCTGGAGCCAGGAAGCCGCGTAGCCCTGGTGGGCGCTAGCGGCAGCGGTAAGTCGACGGTCGCGAAGCTTGTGTCCGGCTTGTATCCTCCCTGGAAAGGCGAGATACTCTTCGACGGGCGGCCGCGTGCGAACGTTCCCCACGACCTCCTCACCTCCTCTCTGGCGATGGTGGACCAGGATATCAGCCTGTTCGGGGGTACGGTGAAAGAAAACCTCACGCTTTGGGACCACACCATTACCCAGTCGAGTCTCGTTCGGGCCGCCAGGGACGCCTGCATCCACGACGACGTGGCGGCGCGGAAGGGCGGCTACGAGAGCGAGATCGAAGAGGACGGGGGTAACTTCAGCGGCGGCCAGCGCCAGCGCCTGGAGATAGCCAGGGCGCTCGTCGACGACCCCACGATCGTGATCTTCGACGAAGCGACCAGCGCGTTAGACCCCACGACGGAGAGCAATATAGACGACAACCTCAGGCGGCGAGGCTGCACCTGCCTCATCATCGCGCACCGGCTTAGCACGATCCGCGACTGCGACGAGATCATCGTGCTCGACAGGGGTAAGGTGGTCCAGCGAGGGACACACGAGCAGATGCGCGACGTGGACGGTCCCTACGCACGCCTGATCGGTGCTCTGGAGCAGGAGCCCCAAACAGAAGAGTCCGCCTGATGCGATCCGACGAGACGACGCCCCAGGAGCAGGAATGGCTGCTCCGGCTTGGCTCCCAGGAGGGACGACAAATCGAGGTCGGTTCGGACAGACCGATCTTGCTCGACGACCCGGATTCGGTCCTGGTGGTGAGCTCCGGCAAGGTGGACGTGTTCTCGACGCAGGCCGACGTAGGCCAGACCATGGGGCCACGCCGCCACCTGTGCCGGATCGAGACCGGCCAGGCCCTTTTCGGGATGGACCTGGGCCATACCAACGAGGGGTTCAGAATACTGGCCGTCGGCGTGGCGGACACCGTCCTGCTGGAGCTGAGGCGCCCGAGGCTCGTGGAGCTGAAGCTGACGAAGGATCCTGCCTACGCCGATCGGGTGATTGCCCTGCTGGAAGGCTGGGTGGCAAACATGTCCGTTGCGGTAGCAAGGCAACACCTGCTTCCGCAAGAATCCAAGCCGCTGGTGCCCGGACAGGAGATCGCGTTGGACGCTCACGACACGGTCAGGGCGCAGGAGGGTACCGTCTGGGTCCGGCATCTGGAGGGGAGTTCGCGCTTCCTCGGCGATCCGGATCTCCCACCGATCAGCGGGGAAGGCTTCTTCCCGCTATCGGACCCGGCGTGGCTAGAGTCGAGCGGCGGGACCACGCTGCTCGGCATGGACACGGAGAGCTACGTGGCCCAGAACGAGTCGTGGTCCGATCTGGACGGTTTCCACGCCATGATAGTGTCGGCGCTCGCCTGGGAAACGCGGCGTTCGTTCGTAGAGCGCCGGGAACAAGAGCGCGAGAGGGACGAAGACGACCGGGAACTCGCCAGGAACGCCGTGCACCGGCTGAGCGCCGTGCTCGAGACGGAGAAGTCGAGGGACGTAAGCCCGGACATCACGACGGACGATCCCCTGCTGGCCGCCTGCCAGATTGTCGGCAGGTTTATAGGGGTCGAATTTCGCCGCCCCGCGTACTCTGGCGGCATGGCGGGCGACCCTCTCGACGAGATCTCGCGGGCCTCGCGGGTCCGCATGCGACGCGTCGCCCTGAAGGGGGATTGGTGGCGTCAGGATAGCGGCCCCCTGCTGGGATTTCGTGGCGAAGATGAGAGCCCGGTAGCGTTGCTCCAGAGAGGCACCTCAGCTTACACGCTCGTGGATCCCTCAGACGGGACCAGACAAAAGGTCACCGGAGAGACGGCCTCGGATCTGGCACCGTTCGGCTTTACCTTCTACGCTCCCTTTCCGGATCGGCCACTGGGGGCGTGGGACCTGTTGAAGTACAGCCTGCGGGACCTGCGTGGGGACCTGCTGCGGGTTCTCCTCATGGGTGCGGCCGCCGGGCTTCTCGGGGCGCTCGTGCCTATCGTCACCAAGCAGATCGTCGACATCGCCATCCCCCAGGCTGAGGGCGGCCTTGCGGTTGCCCTCGCCCTGGGTCTCGGGGTCGCAGCCATCTCCGCGATGCTGTTCGAGGTGGCCCGCCAGTTCGCCGTCCTGCGCATAGAGACGAAGCTGGACTCCGGCTTGCAGGCCGCCGTCTGGGACCGTCTCCTTAGCTTGCCCACCCCCTTTTTCCGCGACTACTCAGCAGGAGACCTGGCGGTACGGGCGATGGGCATCAACACCATCCGCCAGCTGGTAACCGGCGCCACCATATCATCGCTCCTTTCGGGGGTGTTCTCCGTCTTCAGCTTAGCCGTGATCTTCTACTACAGCGTGGAACTGGGGCTGATAGCCGTGCTGATGGCGGTCATAATCAGCGGGGTCACCGCCGCGGGCGGCTACGTGCAGTTGCGTTATCAGCGCCGGGCGACCGAGATGCTGGGGAAGGTGTCGAGCCTCGTTTTGCAGTTGCTGACCGGCATCGCAAAGCTGCGGGTGGCGGGGGCGGAGATGCGTGCCTTCGCCGTCTGGTCCGGGCAGTACTCTGTTCAGAAGGCCAACGCCGCCAAGGCCCAGTCGGCCGCAAACGCCCTCGTCGTCTTCAACGCCGTCTTCGGTGTGGTGACCTATGTGGTGATCTTTGCTACCGTAGCCTACGTGTTGGGAGGAGGCGTGAGCACGGGCGACTTCGTAGCGTTCAACACGGCTTTCGCCCAGTTCCTGTTTGCCTCCGCGGGCATCACGACGGCGTTCACGACCATCTTGCAGGCCGCTCCCTTCTACGAGAGGGCGAAGCCGATCCTGCGCACCCTGCCCGAGGTGGATACGGAGAAGCCCGACCCCGGCGCGCTGAGAGGCCGGGTAGAGATCAACCACGTCTCTTTCCGCTACGACCCAGACGACCCGCTCGTGCTCGACGACGTCTCGTTGCTCGCCGAGCCCGGGGAGTTCGTTGCGATCGTCGGCCCGTCTGGCGCCGGCAAGTCGTCGCTCTTCAGGCAGCTGCTGGGCTTCGAGGAGCCCGAGGCCGGCTCCGTCTACTACGACCACCACAACCTGGCCGAGCTCAATGTCCAGGCGGTGCGCCGCCAGATGGGGGTGGTGCTCCAGAACGGCAGGTTGATGTCGGGCACAATCTTCCAGAACATCGCCGGCGTCTCCGCGCTCACGATGGACCAGGCGTGGGAAGCGGCGCGCATGGCCGGGCTCGACGAGGACATCGAGATGATGCCCATGGGGATGTTTACCTTCCTGGGCGAAGGTAGCTCCGCGATCTCCGGCGGCCAGCGCCAGAGGTTGATGATAGCGCGGGCGATCGCGTCCAGACCGCGGATACTGCTCTTCGACGAAGCGACCAGCGCCCTGGACAACCGGTCGCAAGCGATCGTAAGCTCCAGCCTTCAGGATCTGAAGGCCACCCGCATAGTGATCGCCCACAGGCTCAGCACCATAATCAGCGCGGATAGGATCTACGTGCTCGAAGGCCGGGCGTATCGTTCAGAGCGGAACATACGAGGAACTGATGGAGCGGGAGGGGCCGTTCCGGGACCTGGCCTCCCGCCAGATTGCGTAGAGGGTGTCGAAGACGAGTTCGTTCGAGGAGTACCTGAGGCCCGTCGCAGCGAGCGTCCCGCCGGCGTTGATCTCGCCTTCTGCATTCTCCGACATAGACTCCGTAGCCCGCGTGCTGCCAGCGAGCCTGGCCTACAACACGTTCGGCTTCGAGTGCCGCCTGGGAGAGAAGATCCCACGGGCTGACTTCTTGGTGCTCGCCGGGGCATCTCATGGGCGTGACAGCCTGGCCGGTCTCCATCCTACGAGCACGTTGCCTGCGCGGTTGATGACCGATCCTATATGGAGGCGCGTGGACGACTTCGCCGTCCGCTGGGCGGACCCCTCCTTTCCGCTGTACCGCGGCGTGGACAACGTCTGGTTGGAGTTCGACGTCGACGGTGCGCCTCCCGTTATCCCCATCCCGAGCGTCTTTTTCGCTCCACAGCCGAGCGGCAAGGAGGGTGCTAGAGGGGTGGCCTACAAACCGAACCTGGATGGATACATACCTACAATCAAGACGGTGATACAGCTTCTCTCCGGCAACGAATTGGCTCCTCGGAAACTCGAGATGTTATCTGATTGCTTCCGCGCCCTCTCCTCGTCAGAGTACGTCTTTCAGGTGGGCCTCATGCTCTCCCGCGGCGCCGAAGCCGTCCGCCTGTGCATCACGATCGGCTCTGTGGAGCGCGCGGTGGAATATCTGGCAGGAGTAGGCTGGCCGTGCAGCGAAGCCGAAGTCCTTGGCGTCCTCGAGCCGATAGCCAGCCTGGTGGATCGTGTGTACCTGGACATCGACGTCGGCGAAACCGTGCATCGCAAGATCGGGCTCGAGTGTTACTTCGATGAGAACAAGCAACCCAGGACCGAGCCAAGGTGGGGCCTTTTCCTGGATTCTCTTGTCCGGGATGGCTTGTGTACGGCCGACAAGCGCGACGCGCTGCTGGCGTATCCGGGCTACGTCGGCGAGAACGCGGAAGGTATACCCTGGCCGAGAGCGCTGCGCCGAGCCTCGCATCTGCTCGGCGGGCGCTCGCTGAGCATTTTCATACGATCACTCCACCACGTAAAGGTTGTGTACCAGCCGGGCGAGGGGCTGGAGGCCAAGGCATACCTGGCGGTAAACCACCACTGGCACACGCCCGCGCTCCGGGGCTAAGATCATGAAGCACCGCAGCCAACCTGTTCTGGCGAAATCGAGGTGTCGACCCGCCCGTGCGCTTTGCTACGTCGTCTGCGGCGCTAGGGCGGTCTGACCGGGGAAAGGGACACTACGACGTGCAATCCGAAGAGCGACGGTTGGTCCTGGCGAGGGAACGAGGTCGGGAGGCGGTAGAGTCGCTGGCGAGAGAAGCCTGCCTGACCCCGATGTCCCTGATCTGCCGGCCCCCGCCGCCGGCAGAGCCCTTCGCGTACGGGGACCTGGTCCCGCTCGGGTTCCTGCTCAGGGCCGTTGATGTCGGCGCTCCCGCCGCCTCGTCTGTCAGGCGGGGCCTGGAAGACCTGCTGGGCAGCAGACGACAGGGACTATTGTGGCCGTACCACAGTGGTACCCTCGTCACCTGCATCGACTCCGCGCTGGTCCTGCAGGGGTTCCGTGATCCGGCCGGTGTAGAGGCGCTCGAGACCTTTGCCGACGGCCGAGGTGGGTATCTTCCTCAGCTGTGCTCGGAAGAGCCGGAGCGCGGCAAGATGGTCGTCACCCCGCGCAATCGGCACTGGTGCCAACCCGAGTACGGTACCACCTGCCTGGTAACCGCCCTTAGAGCGGAGGCGGGGCTGGAGTGCAAGACCTCCGTCGGATACCTGGCGGAGGGCTTCGAGAACAGAGGCGGGCTATACTTCGCCAACCCCTACATGGTGGACTGGGTGCTGGCGTGGGCACTGCAGGGGGTCGCTTCCGCAACCGCGCTCCGAGCGCGATTGGCGAGCGAGATCCTCGCGAGCATGAACGAGGACGACTCGTTCGGCCGGTACGACATACCGATCTCCACCGCCCTGGCGATACTGGCGCTGGTCTCGCTCGGCACCGCAGGCGAGACCGTACGCCGGGCGCGCTTGCGCCTGGCGGATCTCATGATGCCGGATGGCCGCTGGGCGGCAAGCATTCCATTCTATTCCGCCGTGACGATCCCGCGAGAGCGCTTTCCGGGGGGCTTGCTCGCCAGGCTCATGCTCGGGGAAAGGCGGGGACACCTGGCGTGGCTCGAGGGCGCCGTGCGCGCCGTCTCTCTGTACATCGACGAGCACCATATGATTAGCACGGCCCTTGCGGTGCTCTCCCTTACGCAACCCGGTCGGTGTGACGCTGCGCTCCCTATGGAGAAAGGGGACGTCGGTTGTCATCCCCGCTACCGCTGCGAGGACCACATGGAATACATCGCGGGCCACGCCTTACCTCCTTACATCGCCGGCCGAGGGTCCGGATGACGAGCGGAGACCTTGCTCTGCAGGGATGCACCACCAGTGAGGCGGCTACTGGCGGAAGTCTTGCAGGATGGCCTCGTTTGCCTCGCCGTCGGGTTCCAATACCTGCTCACCGTCGGACAGAGACTTGGGGTGACCCTCTAACTCGGCAGTAGTCATCTGGTTGTCTTCGCCGTTGAGTACGAGTGCCCGGGCGAGTGGGATCACCTGCAGTATCCCCAAGTCTGTGCTGACGTTCTCTTTCGTGACCTTGATGATCGCTGGTAGTCTGGTGACGGTATCCCAACGGAGCGCCTGGCGCCGTAGCGCCGCAAGCAGCTTCTGCTGGTGATCTATCCGGTCGAGATCTGCCCCCGGGGTGCCCCGGTAGCGGGCGTACTTGAGCGCCTTGTGCCCGTTGAGACGCTCGAAGCCTTCGCCCATGTTCCAACTCACGGGGAACACCCCCGTCCCAACATCTACCCTGACCTTGCCCATGGCGTCTATGACCTGCTCGAAGCCCTCGAAATCCACGATTACGTAGTTTTCTATGTCCACGCCGGTGAGGTCTTCCATTACCGCCCTGGCCTGGTCTACGCCGCCGTATCCGAAGGCGGTATTGATGCGGTCCTTTTCCCCGGATTTCACCTCTACGTACAAGTCGCGAGGTACGGAGAGTAATTTGACCTCTCCGGTAGCGGGAATCACCCGGACGAGCATTATGGTGTCTGAGCGTGTGGACTCGCCCTCAGCCGAGCTGGGCCTCCGGTCTACACCGAGCACGAGCACGTCGAGCGGCTCGTCCGACGCCTGCTCGGCTTCTCTGGCTGCCGCTATTCTGGCCGCTTCTTGTCTGGCTTCTTTGGCCGCTTCCTTTCTCGCTTCTAGCCTGGCCTCTCTTCTAGCCTCGGGAGAAACCTTGCGGGTTGACTGGTCCCCGGTCTCGTTGGTCGGCTCCCGGCTGCCGGATGCTGCCAGCTCCTTCGTTGTCTTGTGTGCCGGGGCGCGGTTCTCGCCCGCCGGGATCGTGCCAGAATCTCCCTGCGCGAGTAATCCCTCGAATGCGGCGGGTACGAAACCGGGTGATTCGGCTGTCTCCACGGCACCCGCGGAATCCGCTCCCTCACCCTTCAATAAAACAGCCGCTTGCGTACCGATACCGAAAAACAGACATGACAGAACGAATACCGCCAGGAGTCGACGACGGCGATACCGCGCTCGCCTGAACCGGCTGCGTTTCGAACGTGCTCGGCTTCTAGTCTCCTTCAAGTCCCCCCGCCGTTACCAGTTCATGGCAAGCAATTGCCGTGAACGCAAGTCAACAATACTTGCCGGATTGTAAACATCTCTAATCGACTCGTCTAGATCCGCACGAAACTCATCCGGCAAGACTCTCCGCCCGGACGACTAAGAATCGTGATCGCCGGTCCCCGATCGACGAATGGCGCCAGGCCGTGTCACCATACCTCTAGCACGTAAGAGGCCACCATAAAGTCTACCCCGAGCCCGCTCCTGTTGTATTGATGTTTTTGTTACAACATCACACTACAACATTGGCATGGCCCAAACATCAAATCCGGCGATAAGCTCCTTGAAAGCTATCCTGCAAACGTTTCGGAACCTCGCTCGACCTGCGTGCATCAGAGAGTACTTTCTTCAGAAACCTTTTATTTTTCTTCAGAAGTATTGCGTAGTAATTAGTTTTTATGTAATAATGCGGCGGCCGACATAGAAGAGCGGTGGGAATAACCCGTCGCCCGACCAAGGGGGGTAAGGCGTAGCGCTTAGAACATGGATGCATTGCCAACTCGGGAGTGAGTACAGGCGCTAACTCGCTCCTCGATCAAGCTAAGGAGGGAAAGATGCGCAGAGGAATGCTGATACTGGCGGCAATGGCGCTGATGGTGTCGCTATTCGCCGCTGTGGCTTATGCGGCCAACATAACTGGTACCGATGAAGGCGAGACACTACTCGAGAGCGACGCAGACGACCAAATCTCCGGCCTCCAAGGTGACGATAAGATTTTCGCCAGCGTATACGGCGATGATGAGGACACGGTGGAGGGGAATCGCCAAGACGACAAAATCACCGTTGCCGACGGGGACAACAAGGACGTTGTCATTGGTGGTGACGGATACGACACATGCTGGGGTGACGAACGGCGACGACATAGACTGCGAGAAGGTGAATGGTGCCCCCCAACCCCCCTTCTAAGCACAGGGGAGCAGCCTGACTCCAGAGTAAGAGGCTGCTGGGTTACACCCCCTAAACCCGGGGAAGTGCCAGGGTAAGAGCAAGAGGGGACCGAGGTATAGAAGCCTCGGTCCCCTCCTTGGTTGGTAAGCACTTGGTGCGCTATTTCGCTAGGTCGAAGAGTTGGTCAAAGGAGGGGGGCAAACTAAATGCTTCCCCGCCGACGGTTCTTGCGAGCCCAGTTCAGGATTCTGAGCCGCGGCCGATAGTTTTGCAGCTCACCGAAGACGGCGATTGCGGAGATCTCGGGGATGATCGCGATCGCAATGCGTACCCCGAATAAAAGGAACACTCCGCCAGTCTGCCAGAGTATGCCAGCCAGAGCCGGGCCGGCTATCTCGCCGATCTCCTGCATTGCGTCGAGGGTTATGGCCGAAGCCCAGGCGGGCCGGAAGGCCGCCTTGCCGGTGTCGTCCACGGTGCGGGCAGCGGCAATCCCGATAAACGTGGGCTCGCCACGTACAGCACAGACGATCCGATGTTGGCGGCCGAGCGAGAGGCGATCCCGACCAATACCTCTCGAGGACTCGTCCCCTACATCCTCATCACTCTCTTCATACATGACAATTCTTCCTCTCCCATTAGCAACGAAGTTGGATCATGCTAAAGTTCGTTTTGGTCGGTGCCGGATCGTTCATCGAGATGAATGGTCGTCCTGAGTCTGGGTCTATCTTACCCACGATCTTCTCCTACCCGGTGCTTTCCGAGGATGCCCGTAAAGCAGCCCCTTTTCTTACACAATCCGATCAGCGTAGACCGGAACAGTGAATCGGCGATGAATCCAAAGCAGGCATCGGGGATGGTCAACCGATGTTCAGGCCGAACCCTTTCTCCCGCTTGCACTCCACTTTCCCTTTCCCCGAGTGCACGACGCAGAGTCGTATCCGCGTCACTCCTATCACAATGAATTACCATACACCTCAACCCAGAGAAGGTACATCCCCAAAAGTGTGAAATTCTCGTTAAATACTGTTAAGCGTCCTACGCACGAATCCCCCTTGTGCGGCGAACTGGTGGCGCTGAATTAATAGGGGATCGAGATGACTACCCTCCTCGTGTTCCCCGAATAGAGAGCCTTCCGCCGGGTGTAAACGGGGTGCGGCAGCGCGAGCAGCGGAGGCGCCCTTGTCTTCAGACGGCCCGACTTTCGGACTCTGGTACGACTTCCAGCAGAGGCCGCCCTTTGGAGACTACGCTAGGCTATACGCCGAATGCCTGGAAGTGATCGAGGAGGGGGAGGAGCTTGGGTACGCGGGCGTCTGGCTCTCGGAGCACCACTTCGTTGACGACGGGTACCTGCCGAGTCCGCTGGCCGCCGCGACGGCCCTGGCGGCGCGCACGGAGTGCATGACAATCGGTACGAACGTGCTGCTCCTGCCGATGCAATCAGTTCATGGCCCCTGATGGCTCTAAGTTCGCGTTCGTGCGTACCAACCCCGAGATAGTGTCGGCGGGTTTTGAAGTGCGGGGGAGTGCCAAGCGAGTGGGAGAGTGAACCGCTAAAGCACATAGGACCGGGGCTCCTGGCAGCCCCGGCTCTCTCATGATCTGGCACTCGAACTCTCTCCCTGCGTCTCGCCTACGTCGCCTTGTAGGCGACAACCTCACCCGCTGTGACTTGGGGTGGGTTCGGGGCCAACTGACCTAGATCCTGCGCCACAAACTATCCCGCCCTGAAGGTCGACTGTTCCTCGGCGTCCTTATGCTCGAAGACGCTGGTCGAAACCATCACGCCGTCGCCGGCGTCGACACAGTAGTAAGCCACGAATCCCGGCATCTCGCTGATGATGGGCACGAAGCCCTCATCGACCAGCTGTGCCACCTTTTGGGGGTCAGTGACGCCCTCGTATCGGCGCACTGCAACATACATAGCTTTACCCCACCTCCTAAGAGAAGGCGGGGCCGACGGGTCCCGCCTCAAGTTGATCAACGTGTCCAGTGTGAAGGGGTACAAGGTCTGGCGCAACTTCCGAAAACTCCGTAAAGTGGAAGTTAGAAGTATGCTCCGAGCTAGATCGCACAGCCTGCTCTGTGCAGAAGACGCTGCTTGCCTACCGGTGCACATCGGCGCTGCGGGGTACTGTCGATCAGAATACTACTTCCTCCCGTACTCCGCGTTCATCTCCCCCGCCACTGTGCCTGGACTCTTCCCCCAAACGCTTGAGGACTTCATCGTATGGGACGCCTAGTGCTTCGGCTTCCAGCTCGGCACGACGTTCGATCTCGCTTGTGGAGTGCCACCTCTTGGCCTCATCTTTCATCGCTTGGGCCCGCGCTTGCCAACCTTCTTTCGTCGGTTTTGCAGGGATACTCG
>CAWEQZ010000008.1:0-42356 GCA_963811295.1 uncultured Rubrobacteraceae bacterium
GAGCGCTACGGGACCTCGAAGGGATACTGCATCCTCTGGTGCGAAGCGAGACCGACAGGCGTATCGAGGCTTCTGTGGCTGAGCTCTTCGTCGTGGAGATACCGCTGCTGTTCGAGACAGATCGAGGAGAGGACTTCGACTTCACGGTGGCCGTCACTGTGCCGGAAGAGAGGCGCCGCGCGTGGGCGGCGGAGCGGGGCTTGGACGAGGCGGCGCTGCGGGCCGTGGAGGCGCGACAGCTCTCCGGAGAGGAGAAGGCAAGGCGGGCCGGCCTGACGATACAAAATGACGGAGACCTGGATAGACTTAGAGAGCGGGCGCACGAACTCGGGCGTAAGATCTCGCGGAGGAGAAGATCCGACGACGACCCACGGTAAGAGACGCAGGTACGGTAGGTCGCGGGCCCGTCGCCGGCGCGCAATTCTCGTGTTGCTGGTGGTCGTTGGGATCCTCGCCATCCTGCCTTTCGCCCTCAGGCTACCCGATGCTGTAATGCGGATCGTCTACCCCCTACGGTATGAATCGATCATCCGTCAGGCCAGCGAGGAGAATGACCTCGATCCCACGTTCGTAGCCGGTGTGATCCACACGGAGAGCCGCTTCAGGCCAGACGCCGAGTCCCACAGGGGGGCCTACGGGCTCATGCAACTACTTCCAGAGTCCGCGCGCTTCATCAAGCGCAAGAGCGGCATAAAGGGCGACTTCCGCGACCCGGAGATCAACGTAAGATTGGGAGCCTGGTTTCTCGGTTACCTCAAAGACCGCTACAAAGGCGACGAGAGGCTCATGCTCGCTGCGTACAACTCAGGGGAAGGAAACGTGGACGCCTGGGTCTCAGACGAAGGCTTCGACATCGCGAAGGACATCCCCTTCAAAGAGACCCGCGATTATGTGGACCGAGCGCTCGAGGCGCAAGAAACCTACCAAGAACTCTACGGCAGGAACCTACAACAAAACAGAGGTTTTCAAGCAAGAAGACGCGTTCATCGCATCCCTTCCGCCGGCAACGAGAGAGTTCTTCGAAGAGCAACTGGCGCCTCTGCCCAACGGATAGCAGTTACTTCTGCGACGCGTAAGCGGGCGAGAGTTCGAAGGGGCGGGATCTCCGAGGCTTCGCCTCTCGCCTTTGTAGCGAACTTGCCAGGTCCTCGTGGTGGTTCGTCGAGTCGTGGTGCTGGTGTCAAAACGACCGAGAAAAAGCCTGCGTTCGCAGTATAATCGGGTCGTATGTTCCAGAAGCGCAACGCTTCACAACCCACGAAAGATCCCGAGGTCTCTGTATGGAGAATACGACGCGGAACGGATTCCGGGTAAACAGCGAATACCAGCCGACCGGCGACCAGCCGCAGGCTATAGAGCAGCTCGCATCGGGGCTCGACGCTGGTATGAAGGCGCAGACCCTGCTCGGCGTTACTGGATCTGGGAAGACCCACACCATGGCCCGCGTCATAGAGGAGGCCGGTAGCCCCGCGCTCGTCATAGCGCACAACAAGACGCTCGCCGCGCAGCTCGCCAGCGAGTTCGCCGAGTTCTTTCCCAACAACGCCGTCGAGTACTTCGTCAGCTACTACGACTACTACCAGCCCGAGGCTTACGTCCCGCGCACGGACACCTTTATCGAGAAGGACGCCCAGATCAACGAAGACATAGATAGGCTGCGTCACTCTGCGACGAGTTCCCTGTTCACCCGCAGGGACGTGATCGTGGTGGCTAGCGTCTCCGCCATCTACGGCCTCGGTAGCCCCGAGGAATACCGCTCGAAGATGGTCCTACTGGAGCAAGGTGGCTTTTATGACCTCGACGACGTGTTGAGGGACCTCGTCAGGATCCAGTACACGAGGAACGATTTCCAGCTCAACCGCGGCAACTTCAGGGTGCGCGGGGACGTGCTGGAGGTGCATCCTGCTTACCAGGATACGATCTACCGCATCTCCTTCTTCGGGGACGAGGTCGAGAACATGACCGAGGCCGACCCCCTTACGGGTGAGATCCTGCGCGAGCACGAGATCCTGACCGTGTACCCCGCGTCCCACTTCGTCACGGGCGAAGACAGGCTCGCGACGGCAGTCAAAAACATCGAGGCGGAGCTCGAGGATAGGCTGGGAGAGCTGGAAGGAGAGGGCAAGGTCCTAGAGGCGTACCGCCTCAAGCAGCGCACCCAGTACGACCTGGAGATGATGCGCGAGCTCGGCTACACCTCGGGCATCGAGAACTACTCGCGCCACCTCGACGGGCGTCCGGCGGGCTCCACGCCGTATACGCTTCTGGACTACTTCCCCGATGACTACGTCACGTTCATCGACGAGTCGCACATAACACTGCCCCAGGTCAGGGGCATGTACATCGGCGACAGGAGCAGGAAGACTACCCTGGTCGAGTTCGGCTTCAGGCTGCCTAGCGCTCTGGATAATAGGCCTCTTCGGTGGGACGAGTTCCTGCTCAAGTCAAACCGGATGGTTTTCGTCTCGGCGACGCCGGGGCCTTACGAGCTCGAGAACTCGGGGCAGATAGTGGAGCAGATCATCCGCCCGACCGGCCTCGTCGACCCCGAGGTCGAGGTGCGTCCCACCAAGAACCAGATCGACGACCTCCTCAACGAGGTCGCCAAACGCGTCGAGCACGGCGAGCGTGTACTCATCACGACCCTTACCATAAAGATGGCCGAGGACCTCACGGACTACCTGCTCGAGCACAACGTCAAAGCGCGCTACATGCACTCCAACATCGAGACGCTGGACCGCATCCAGATCATCCGCGGGCTTCGTACGGGAGAGTTCGACGTACTCGTCGGCATCAACCTCCTCCGCGAGGGCCTGGACCTTCCGGAGGTGACGCTCGTTGCCATCCTCGACGCGGACAAAGAAGGATTTCTGCGCGGGGAGCGCGCCCTGATCCAGACCATCGGCCGCGCCGCCCGCAACGTCAACGGAAGGGTCATCATGTACGCAGACAAAGAGACCGACGCGATGCGCGTCGCCATCGGCGAGACGGAGCGCAGGCGTGAGATCCAGAACGCCTTCAACGAGCAGCACGGCATCGAGCCGCGCACCATTACTAAGGGCGTCTCCGACATCCTCATCGCCGCCGAGGCCAAAGGCCTCTATAAAGCAGGCAAGAAGAGCGGCCGAGAAGCCCCACGCGACCCCGACGAGCTACGCACCCTCATCGCCGACCTCGAAGCCGAGATGCTAGAGGCCGCAGAAGAGCTCAAGTTCGAGTACGCTGCCAAACTCCGCGATGAGATCAAAGACCTCGAAAAGCAACTGCAAGAGGTAGCTTCGTAGGACACGCGCACTTCACCTTACGCGCGAGGGCGCAGGCTTCTTCAGGTCTCCGTCCCCCTTGACTAGGGGGTTGCGGAGGAGGTAGAGCCCGTAGGCCACGAAACCGAGGGTGCTGAGGAGCATCATGAGGGGGTAGGTGACAGCGCCCAGCGTCGCAATGCTCACGGCGAAGGCGAAGACGGTGTGGACCAGGATCACGGGCCAGATGGAGGTGGTGCGCCAGCGAAGCGCGCCGAAGGTGAACCCTCCGCAAAAGGCCAGCGCCGTCAGGCGGACAGCCTCGGGCCAGGGTCCCTCCGTCGCGGTAATGCCGAGGACCAGCAGACCAGAGAGCAATGAGGTCAGGATAACAGCGCGTACCGGACCTGCCGGGGCGAGCGCGCGCCACAACAGGCCACGAAAGACTATCTCCTCGCCGAAAGCGGCGATGAGCGCGGTGAGGAACGCCGAGACCAGCGACGCTGGCCCCGATCCGAAGAGTCCGCCGGAGAGGGTCAGCGCACACACGAGTAACGGGAAGAGTAGTAAACGCAGGTTCCTCCACTGAGACATCCGATTGAAGCCGGCCTCGCCCAACCAGCCAGTCCACACCAGCAGGCCGAGGGCTAGCACCGTCGCCAATGCCCAGAACAGGGTGTCAGGATTCCTCATGTCGGAGAGGATCAAACCCAGACCCACGGGCGGCTCGAAAGCATCCTGCGGCAGCTTCTCGATATTGCCTACCGGCGCCCTCACAAAAACAGCCCTGCTCGTGAGATCCAACGCGAACAGAGCCAGCGTGACGAGCACGGAGAAGGCGAAGGGATGGCGGCCTGCGAAACCCCTCACCTTCGCGCTCCTGTACGACCGGCGCACTTTTTCAGAGCCTCTCCTTGAGGCCGGCGAGGATGAGGTCGAGCCCGAACTCGAACTCTGCGTCGTGATCCACTTCGCGCAGTGGCGCGTCGAGCTCGTGGATGTACGGGAAATCATCTACAGAGAGCGTGGCGGCGCCGACACGGGCGGCAGCGGGTTCCATCGCGAAACCGCTGATCTCGGCCATCGCGTAGCCGGAAGCGTAGCTGGAGAGCGCGCGGAAGGCGTACAACGCCGTCTGGGGGTCGAAGCCCGCCTCCCTCAGCGTCTTGAGGAACTCCTCGACCAGCCAGATGCCATCCATAGTGTCCGGCGGCCGTACCACGAGCAAGGGAAAGACGTTGGGGTGCTCGTGAGCGAGCCGCCGGAAAGCCCGGTACGCCTCCTTGACCCGCCTCTCCCACCCTTCATCCGCAGGCGGTACCTCCATCTCACCGAGAAGGACCTCGACCATCCCATCCAACAGAGCGCTCTTGTTCGGTACGTGGTTGTAGAGCGACATCGCCTCGACCCCAAGCTCACTCCCAAGCTTCCGCATACTGAGAGCCTCCAACCCCTCCCGATCCACAAACCGTACCGCCGCCTCTAATATCCGCCGCCGGCTCAACGGCCGCCGCTTTACAACCGCCATCAATGACCTCCTTCGCTTACACCCTTGACAGCTTACAGCATAAGCGCTATATTTACGACGTAAGCTTACATTGTAAGCACCTGAGGAGCGCACGAGGAGAGAGGTGAAGAGTTCTCTCGACGGCCGGACTCGCGATCATCGCGCTCGGCATCCTCTACGCAAAGAACCGCGACAGGATCGAGGAGGCTGTAGTGCGCGCGGTCCCGACCGGCATCCGGCGCTTGCTCCCGACGGAACGCGAGACGCGCTAGTGGCGGCGCACCGGGGCGACCTGCTGACATGCTGAAGTGCTGAAAGCGGAGGCCGCAGGCCGGAGCGTGCTGACAAGGCGCCAAAGGCGCCGTGCTGAAAAGCTACTCGTAGAGGCCGGCCCTGCGTTTCTGTTGTTCGAATGTGTTCTTGATCCTGCGCGCGTCGGGAAGGGCCATGCGGTTCAGCTGGTAAACACGACCCGTATTGGTCTCTATCGTCAGGGTGACATTGACGATGCCCTTTATGCCGATCACGGCGACGTCGCGCAGGCCTACGCGCTCGACGTTCTGGAATTGCCATCCCGTCCTCAGTTCGACCCTGTCTTCGTAGACGCTGACGATCGTATTGTTGTGCCCCGTGGCCTGCGTTATGGGCGCTGATTCCAAGCCATCCTCCGTGCCGCCTGCGGTCCGCCTCTCGCACCAGGATACAAGACGGCGTTACCGATTTTGGGTGGACGTGAAAAGACACCGGCCGGGCGAGTTCCGGCCGGTGCCAATGCGTGTCCGCCCTACGCTGTACCTTCTGGCACGCCTTCCAGAGGATCGGAGATCTTACCGTTCCCGTTCTGGTAATCGGTTGCGACGAGGTCGGGGTAGCCGAAGACTCCGTGCTCGTGGATGTCGAGTCCGTCGAGCTCCTGCTCGGGCTTGACCCTGATACCGATGGTGGCTTTGAGCGTCGCGAAGACGGCGAACGAAGCGAGGAAGACGAAGCCCCCTGCCGCTGCTATACCGAGAGCCTGAATACCGAGCTGGTAGAGGCCGCCGCCGTAGAACAGGCCGGGCTGGCCGACGGCGGCAAGGGCTGGGGTGGTGAACAGGCCGCAGGAGAGCGTTCCCCAGATACCACCCATCCCGTGCGCCGCTATGGCGCCGAGCGGGTCGTCGACCCCGATCTTATCTACGTAGACCAGGGTGGCATACATTATGATGCCGGCGACGAAGCCGATAACGATCGAGGCCCACGGCGCGACGAAGGCGCAGGGCGCGGTGATGGCGACGAGGGCCGCTATGGCGCCGTTGCCGCCCATTCCGACGTCCACGTTGCGCCTGTACAGGTAGCTCATGCCCATCGCTCCGAGGACCCCGGCGGCCGCGGCGAGGTTCGTCGTCAGGGCGATGTCGGCGATGTCGGGAACGGCGGCCATCGTCGATCCGGGGTTGAAGCCCCACCAGCCGATCCAGAGTATCAGGACGCCGAGGACGGCGAGCGGCATGTTGTGCCCAGGGATGGTCACGGGGCGGCCATCGTCGTCGTACTTGCCGAGGCGAGGACCGAGGAGCAGAGTACCGGCCAGCGCCGCCATCGCGCCCGAGAGGTGGACGACCGTCGAGCCCGCGAAGTCCTGCATACCGAGCTCGGTCAGCCAGCCTCCGCCCCAGATCCAGTGTCCCACCATCGGGTAGATCAAGCCCGCAAAGACGATGGCGAAGACCACGTAGACGGCGAACTTGGTCCGCTCCAGCATCGTGCCCCATACGATGGCCAGTGAGACGGCGCAGAACGCTACCTGGAAGAGGAACTTGGCAGAGAGCGGGACCTGCGTCCAGGATAGCCCGGCGTAGACGTCGTTGACCTGTCCTGCCGGCACCGCGAGGAACCAGCCCTCGGTGCCTACGAGTGCGTTACCCGAGCCGAAGGCCAGCGCGAAGCCGACGGCCCAGAACAACAGGGCGGCGATGGCGAGGTTTACCAGAATCTTCGCTACCACGCTCCCCACGTTCTTCATCCGGGAGAACCCGACCTCGAGCATTGCGAACCCTGCTTGCATAAAGAGGACCAGACACGCCGCAATGATCACCCACATCGTGTCCATCGCCAACGAGAGATCCGCCGTCGAAGGACCCTTCTGCGCGAACGCCAGCCCGGGCAGCGCGAGCACCAACAACAAGACCGTGGTCGAAAGTAACGCGAACCTCCGCAAAAGCTTCCTCCATATCTTCGGGGTATGTTCTCTTTGTACATAGTCTAGGCACCGGCCACACAAGGGTCTTTAGCCACATGTATAAAGATGGGTGCCCCGCTAGAAGCGCTTGTTCTGGCGAAAGTACAAGCCAGCGTGCTGAAGTGCTACCTGTCCGCGAAACTCGATGGTCTTTCGGGGACGCGGCCGAGGAGTTGCATCGCCTTTATTCCGAGGGTGAGGCGTTCGCGGTCCTCGCTCTTGTCCACATCGAGGCCTGTCAGCTCGCCGACGCGGTCGAGGCGGTAGCGGATCGTGTGGCGGTGGGCGAAGAGATCCCCAGCCGTCCTGACGGTCGAAGCGTCGTTGCCGAGGTAGGTGATCAGGGTCCGAACCAACTCGGTCCCGTAGCGGGAGTCGTAGTGGACGACGGGCTCCAGGGTCTCGCCGTAAAAGGATTCGAGCTCCTCGGGGTTCTCCTGGAGCACCCTGAAGAGGAGTTTGTATGTCCCCGTCTTCCCGAAGGTCGAGACGCTGGAGGGCCCGTAGATGCGGTGCCCGATCTCGAGCGCTACTCCGGCCTCGGAGTACGCGTCGGGGAGTTGAGAGGGGTCCTGCTTGAAACCTCCGATCCCGACGGAGACCGTAAGGTCGGGTAATAGACCCTTGACGTAGCGTTGTATGCCTTTGGCCAGCAGTTGCGCCTTCTCCGGCAACTCTTCGGGGCCTTCGCCTTTCGCATATCCCAGGAAGAGGATGACGTTGTCGGAGCGCGGGCCGAGGAGGAAGTTCGAGAAGAGTTGGCGGGTCTGCAAGCGTACCGCGTCCGCCAGGCGTCGCTTGAGCTCCTGGATGGCAGGTTCCTTCGGCCTGCGGCGCGCGAGGTAGCGGGCGAAGTCGTCTATGTCGACGACCATGACCAGGGCCCCTTCCGCAAGGTCGGCGCCGAGGTATCTTGCTCTCTGCAGGAGGAGCTCGACCGAGCCGTAGTGGCCGTTTACCAGGTCGTCCACGAAGTCTCCCCTGGCAGCAAGTTCTGTCTCCAGGCGTATGCGCTCCTTCCCGAGTTCGGCTTCGAGTACGCGCCTGGCCCAATAAAGAAGCACCACATCTTCGGGCCTCAGGTTGCCGCCTTCCAGGTCGAGCCAGAGGTACCCGGCCGGGGCGCCGGCGCCGATGGGGGTCCAGAACAGCTCGCCGTCAGCGACCCGCCAGCGCTCGATGGGTACGGAGAGGTACCCATCGGGTAGCCTGGCGTAACGGTCGCGACGCTCCCGACGAGTCTCGTCGACACTCGAACTCTTAGAGGCGCGGAGACCCTGCTCTTCGAGAGTCGCGCGTAGCCGGTCTTCTTCCGCGTACCCTGAGCTGGCTATCAGGCGCCCCACAGGGTCCTCCACGACCACCGAACGTCCTAGCATCCCCGAGATCCTGCCCGCCAGCTCTTCGATCGTGGTCTCACCGCCGGCGCTCTCCAGGAGCGCTCGGCCCGCGCCGTGGGAGAGCAGCAGTAGCCCGTCGTCCTGGGAGAAGATCTCGAAGAGCCGCCGGAGGGGCACCTCAGGGGTGAGCACGAAAACGCCAACCCCCAGCGCCGCTGCCCGCCCAACCGATTCCGCCGGCACATCGCCTTCCAGCCGCCAGACGACGGCAGGTGAACCGATGGAAGCGACCTCCTGCAGGAAATCCTCGTCCAGGGTCTCGCGGGCGGTTACGGCTACTTCGTCGGCTGAGATCCAACCTTTGAGTGGCTCCTCGACGGCGAGCCCGCGCACCTGCCTGGTGGCGTCGCCTGGTAGCGGGCAGTCCGCGTCCAACTCTTGTAGAAGGATCAGGGAGAAGTCCTTCAGGATCACTGCGGGCTCCGTTCGCGAGCGGGGTGTAACCGGCACGTATTATTTTGGGCCCAGGGGCAGAAAATCGCAAACCCGGCCGCAGAAATGGGTCTCCAGGGTGCTAGAATATGGCCAAAAGCAAACTGCTTCTTTGGCCTCCCAACAGGGGGCCGTATACTTGCCTGAGGCGTCCCGAAGAAGAGGGGTGAGAAGAGATCGCGGAGGACCGAATCGTCGTGCGGGGGGCGCGCGAACACAACCTCAAGGACATAACGGTCTCCATGCCGCGGGATGTTATGGTGGTGGTGACCGGGCTCTCCGGTAGCGGCAAGTCTTCTCTTGCATTCGACACCATCTACGCGGAGGGGCAACGCCGCTACGTAGAGAGCCTCTCCGCCTACGCCAGGCAGTTCCTCGGCCAGATGGACAAGCCCGACGTCGACCACATCGACGGTCTCTCGCCTGCGGTCTCCATCGACCAGAAGACCACGTCCAACAACCCCCGCTCCACGGTCGCTACGGTGACGGAGATCTACGACTACCTTCGTCTGCTCTACGCCCGCGCAGGGAGGCCGCACTGCCACGTCTGCGGCTTCCCCGTCGCCTCCTCGACGCCGCAGCAGATGGTCGAGAAGGCGCTTACCCTCCCCGAGAAGACGCGCTTTATGGTGCTGGCGCCCGTGGTGCGGGGGCGCAAGGGCGAGTACGGGAGGATGTTCAAGGAGCTGGCCGAGAGCGGCTACGCACGCGTAAGGGTCGACGGCGAGCTGCACGAGCTGCCCGTCGACCTCGGGCTGGACAAGAACTACAAGCACGACATAGAGGTGGTCGTCGACAGGTTGGTGATCAGGGAAGGCATAGAGCGCCGCCTCACGGACTCGATCGAGACAGCCCTGCATCTCGCCGAAGGCCTGGTACAGATCGAGACCGTAGAGCGTGACGGCGCTGGCGAGTCGATGCTCTTCTCGGAGAGCTTCACCTGTACGAACTGCGGGGCCTCCATCGCGGAGATACAGCCGCGCACGTTCTCGTTCAACAGCCCTCACGGTGCCTGCGACCGCTGCGATGGGCTGGGAAGCCGCCTCGAGATAGACCCCGCGCTCGTCGTGCCTAACGAGGACCTGAGCGTTAACGAGGGAGCCGTCGTGCCTTGGGCAAACTCGCAGACCGAGTACCACAGGAGCGTGCTCGGCGCGCTCGCCGACAAGTACGGTATCGACTTGGACGTCCCGTGGCGCGAGGTGCCGGAGGAACACAGGCACCTCATCCTCTTCGGCACCAACGGCGAGCGCATCTACATCTCTTACCGCAACCGCTACAACCGCCGCAGGCAATACATGACCCGCTTCGACGGCGTCGTCGGCAACCTGGAGCGGCGCTATGCCGAGACCGACTCGGAGTACAGGCGGGAGAAGATCGAAGAGTTCATGAGCCACGTCCCCTGCCCCAAGTGCAGGGGCGCAAGGCTCAGGCCAGAGGCCCTCGCCGTGACCGTCGGCGGCAAGAACGTCTACGAGTTCACGGAGCTCTCCGTCACGGACGCGCAGCGTTTCTTCGACGGCGTGGAGTTCACCACGCGGGAGTGGATCATCGGCGAGCGGGTGGTAAAGGAGATCCGCGAGCGCCTCGACTTCCTCGTCGACGTGGGGCTCGGATACCTTACCCTGAGCCGTTCCGCGGGGACGCTCTCGGGCGGAGAAGCCCAGAGGATAAGGCTCGCCTCACAGGTAGGGAGCGGCCTCGTCGGTGTCTTGTACGTGCTCGACGAGCCCTCCATCGGGCTGCACCAGCGGGACAACAGGCGGCTCTTGACGACCCTGGAGAAGCTGCGGGATCTCGGGAACACGCTCATCGTCGTCGAGCATGACGAGGAGACCATACGTTCGGCCGACTACGTCGTCGATGTCGGTCCCGGTGCGGGGGTGCACGGGGGAGAGGTCATCGCGGTCGGCAGCGTCGAGGACATCGAGGCCGAAGAGCGTTCCGTAACGGGTGACTTCCTGGCCGGGCGGCGGAGGATCGAGCCTCCCGAAGAGCGGAGAGAGCCGACGGGTTCCGTTGAGTTGCTCGGGGCTATGGAGCACAACCTGAAAGACGTAGACGTGGAGTTCCCGCTCGGGGTCTTCACCTGTATAACGGGCGTCTCGGGCTCGGGCAAGAGCACGCTGGTCAACGAGATCCTCTACAAGGCCCTCGCCAACGCCGTCAGCCGCGGAAAGCACCGTCCCGGAAGGCATGCGGGGCTTAGAGGTGTCGAGGACGTCGACAAGGTCATAGACATAGACCAGAGCCCGATCGGGAGGACGCCCCGATCCAACCCGGCGACCTACACCAAGGTCTTCGACCACATAAGGCAACTCTTCGCCTCCACGCCAGAGGCCAAGATCAGGGGTTACAAGCCAGGACGCTTCTCTTTCAACGTAAAGGGAGGCCGGTGCGAGGCGTGCCGGGGGGATGGCCAGATCCGGATAGAGATGCACTTCCTCCCTGATGTCTACGTCCCTTGCGAGGTCTGCAAGGGCCGCCGCTACAATAACGAGACCCTGCGCGCCACCTACAAGGGCAAGTCCATCTCCGACGTCCTCGACATGACGGTCGAGGAGGCCTGCGAGTTCTTCGCCCCCGTCCCCGCGATCTCTCGCCGCATGGACACTTTACGCGACGTCGGCCTCGGCTACGTCAGGCTCGGGCAACCCGCGACCACGCTCTCCGGTGGCGAAGCCCAAAGAGTCAAGCTGGCAAGCGAGCTGGGCAAGAGGGCGACGGGCAAGACCGTCTACATCCTGGACGAGCCCACGACCGGGCTTCACTTCGCGGACGTCGAGAAGCTGCTCTTCATATTGCACCGGCTCGTGGACGCGGGGAACACCGTCATCGTCATCGAGCACAACCTGGATGTGATCCGGTCTGCAGACCACGTCATCGACCTCGGACCCGAGGGCGGTGACGCCGGCGGCGAGATCATCGCGACAGGCACCCCCGAAGAAGTAGCCAGCATCGAAGAGTCGCACACGGGCCGCTTCCTGCGCGGCCTCATGCCCGAGGTCGTAGCGGCGGGCTAGTCATAGGCTTACGCATTCGGACCCCCGCCGAGGGAGATCCTGCTGATCTTGGTGCTCTAGGCTCCGTTCACCTCCTCAGCGGCTTCGACGATCTCCTCGAGGGCCGAACCGGCCACTATGTTCTCCAGGCCGCGGATAACGACCGCTGCGTCCTCTACGAAGTCGGCGTAGGTCTCGTCGGCGCGCGAGCGGCGGTGTAGGCTCTCCAGGATGCGGCCGAGGCGGTTTATGCCCCACTCCGTATACTCTTCCTCGTACAGGGCGACCCGCACCACAGCGTCCACGCTCAAGGGATCCAGGTTGCCGCGTTCCAGGGTGGTGAACACGTAATCGTACTGCCCGAGGATGTCGTCCACGATGGGACGGACGTCCGGCATCTCCTCTTCCTCGAACATAAAGACGTAGGTCCCAGCGATGATCTGGAGTGCCTTGTCCTGATAGTAGTAGCCCCTCTGGGAGTAGGCCCGTATCACCTCGAAAAGCTCCGTAAACTTCGCGTCGTCCCGCTCCGTCATTCTCCTCCCTCCGCTGATCGCTCTGTGGAGATTCTACTCCTGCCATGACTCCCGCCGCTACTGAATCGCCCCTGAGAAACCCTTCACAAATACCCCTCGTGCGGCCTTTGAAAGGACGCGAGCAGGCTGATAGATTCACTGTCCGTGAGTGCTAAAGGCGCAGATTCGATAGTAAGCCCGAATCAGGTCATGTCGGCGGGACTCGCCGCGACGGCGGCGTCTTTCGTCACCTCCCGCTTCGGCGTCGCCGGCACGCTGCTCGGCGCCGCCCTGACGGCCATGATCATCACCGGCGGGTCGGCGATCCTCAAGTCTTACCTGGAGTCCGTCTCGGGCCGCGTCCGCGGAATGCCGAAGAAGCTGCGCTCGAACCGCGAGCAACAGAATTTCGGCGGCACCATGCCGGGACGTCCCGACCTCAGGGAAAATTTCGTTGGCAGGATGCGGGCCGCCCTCGCCTGGTTTTCGCGCCTGCCGGCACTCAGCCGGCGTTCGATCCTCATAAAGGGCTTCCTGGCCGCCGCCGTGGCGTTCGTGATCTGCATGGGCGTCGTGTGGGGGGCCGAGAAGGTTATCGGTAACAGCCTCTCTTGCGGCATCTGGGCAAAGTGTCCTTATGGCGCCGTTCCGGGTATCCACCCCGCCGGATACGGCGGCGCCGGTGCCGGCTCTTCTATCTCGGGGGGTGGCATGAATGCCGGCGGGGTCGAAAGGCCAGGCCTCGTCGACCGCGTACGCCAGCAAAGCCAGCAAAGGAACCCATTCGGAGAAGGCCAACCCGTCTTCGGGAGAGGGAACGACCGACCCGCCTTCGGGAGAGGGAACGACCGACCCGTCTTCGGGAATCCAGGGGGCGGCAAGAATCCGGGTGGCGCCGCATCATCAGCCTCCCCGGACCCAGGCGCCGCGCCAGGAGCAGGAAGCCAGGAATCCGCCCCGCCGGGCGCGGGACAAGAGTCCGCCCCGCCTGACGCAGGCCAGGAATCCGCCCCGCCTGACGCAGGCCAGGAATCCGCCTCGCCAGCGGCCGGAGGGCGTGAGGCGCAATCCACCGCCTCACCTAAAGCCAACTAGTAACCTTATCCGCACAGTCTCTATCGCGTAACGTGTCGTGGTTCGCTCCGAAGTCGGCGCGAAGGGATAAACTTAGTCGGCTTTGACAAGTGCTGCGAACAATGACCCAAAGCCTGCACTGCTCTTGGTGCTTGATGGTATCAGGCCCGACGTGCTGCGGGCGGCAATTCGCGACGGGGACGCGCCGAACCTGGGTGCCCTGGCCCACCGGGGAGAGGCGGTCTGGGATGCGGTCTCCGTCTTCCCCAGCATAACCCCAGCGGCGACGGCCGCTATAGCAACGGGAGAGGCGCCCGCAAAGAGCGGCATCGTCGGGCACGCCTGGTATGACGAGTACGAGCGGCGGGTGGTCGTCTACGGTGCCATGACGGAGACCGTGATGGCGAGCGGTCCTATAAGAGTCTTCCACAACAACGTCTGGCGGATGAACCGCGACGATCTGCACGCGGCGACCCTCTTCGAGGCCCTGCACGACCGCGGTTTGGACGGCGCGTGCGTCAACTTTCCCGTCAGGCGCGGACCGCACACGCATCCTGTCCGCATGAAGACCATAGAGGGTTACCTGATGGGCGGACGCTACCTCGGACCCTCCGTGCAGGGCCCGAAGGAATACTTTATGGGCGACCTTTTCTACAGCCGCGATACCGGGTTCAGCGGACGTAGGGCCAACGGTGGCGTCCTCCGCTCCGTTGGCATCAACGATGACTACGCGGCCAGGGTAGGGGCTATGTTGATCAAGGAGCGTGCGGCGCCGTTCAACCTCGTCTACTTCTTCAAGGGCGACTCGATAGCCCACCACCACGGTCTCTCGGCGCAGCGTCAGTGGCTGACGACGGCCGACGAGTACGTGGCAAGGATCTTTTCGGCCGGCGGCGGGGTCGACCGTGTGCTCGAGGACTACGCCGTACTCGCACTCTCCGATCACGGCCACGCGCCACTCCTCCCGAAGAGCCGCTACGTCGACCTGCGCAACATCCCGGGCCAGATAGTCTCGTCAGGGGTAAAAGCCCGTTTCGGCCATGGCACCACCATCGTAGTGGTCCCGAACGGACGCTCGGCGCTCATATATCTCCGTGGGGATGTTGAACTGCGTCCGGTCGTAGATAGACTCGTCGGGCGCCGCGGCGTGGATCTCGCAGCCTGGACGGAAGACGGGTGGGCGGTCGTCCACCGGCTCGGGCGCGAAGTGCGCTTTTCGCCAGGCGAAGGAGTGCGTGACCCGTTCGGGCGGTCCTGGGAACTCGAAGGCGACCCGCGCGCCCTCGACATCGCCGTCTCCGATGGATTCTTGCACTACGGTGATTACCCGGACGCGCTGGAGCGGCTATGGGGCTGTCTGCACTCGCCGAGATGCGGGGACGTGGTGCTCTCGGCAACACCAGGGTATACGTTCGGTGAGATCTCCGGCGGGTATCACACAGCAAGCGATCACGGCTCGCTCCACGCCAGCGACTCCAACGTGTTCGTGCTCGCGAGCGGCGTGCCGGCGCCCCGCAGGATCACGGACGTGGCCCCCACGCTCCTCTCTCACTTTGGCGCCGACCTGGGCGCAGGGGACCGTGTCCTCCAGGAGTAACGGCTCCGAGGAGCGCACTACTGGGCTCAGGCCGCGTTACCGGCGGGCGTTCGGATGTGTTACCTGGGTGTACATGGGGATGCTGGTCTTCCTCGCGGCCAACTTCCTCCTCGTGCTGCCGTCCCGTTACCTAGGTAGCGGGGAGCTCTACGGATATCTTCCCCCTGCGCTCGCGTACCTCGGTACACTCCTGATCCTACCCGGAATGGTACTCGCAGCGCTGCTCGGAGCCCGTACATACCGGACACCGCGCGCGCGTGGCACCCGCGTCGGGGCCGGGGTGGGAGCCCTGATCGGCTACAGCGGCTTCTTCGTCCTGGCATGGCTCGCTATCGCCCTTGGACTGAACCGGCGAGACCAGGCGTTCAGCACGGTCCTCTTCCCCGACCTCGGAGGGAGCCTGGCCTTCTACGCCTTCATTCCACTGACGCTCTTTGCGACGGGCCTCGTCATCTACGCCCTCTATAGCAAAACCGCCGAATTCGAGCGGCGGCGCAACCTCGTCTGTGCTGGGGCGGCGCTCGCGGTACTTGCGGGGCTCGGCCTCGTGGTTACGGATTTCGACCCGCTCGGCGTCCTGGGAGCCCTGATCTCGACCTTATCAGGGGCCATAGGCGGCTATGTGAGCGGAGCCGGCTACGCCAGAGCCGGCGGGGACGACATGATCCCACCAGGGGCCGAGATACGCCCCCGCGAGCCCTGGCGCAAGCGTCGATGACCCCGGAAACGCATCCCTTCGGGGTATAATCTCCTTCGATGCCTGAAAACGGATTCCCCGATAGATCACACCTTCCCACCTCCCCCGGCGTCTACATCTTCGAGGACGCAGAAGACAAGGTCATCTACGTCGGCAAGGCGAAGAACATCCGCAGCCGGGTCGCCAACTACTTCACCCGTTCCGGCGACGGACGCCCGAAGATAGCCGAGCTCAGGGAACGCGTCAGGCAGATAGACTTCATCTCCACGACGAGCGAGACCGAGGCGCTCGTCCTCGAGGCGAACCTGATAAAGCGCCACAGGCCGCGCTTCAACGCCTCGCTCAAAGACGACAAGAGCTACCCCTACATCGTGGTGACGACCGGGGACGAGTATCCCAGGGTCTTCGCCACCCGCTCCTCCCACGACCCGCGCCACCGCTACTTCGGACCATTCCCGAGCGCCGGCAGCGTCCACGCGACGCTAGACGTACTGAACAAGACTTTCCCCTTCCGCAAGTGCCGCGGTCCCGAGCCCGGACGCCGGAGCGGGGTGCCTTGTCTCAATTACCACATCGGGCGTTCGGCGGCTCCGTGCATCGGAGCCGTCTCCAAGGAGGACTACGATGGGATCATCGCGGACGTCATCTCCTTCCTGGAGGGGCGCGTGGACGGTTTGATCCGCGAGCGCGAGGCCGCCATGCGCGAGGCCGCCAGGAATACGGACTTCGAGCGAGCGGCGAAGCTGCGCGACGAGATCTCCGCCCTCTCCCACGTTCGCGACCGCCAGAGGGCGACCATCGCTTCTGAGGACTCCTTCGACGCCTTCGGCGCCTACACCGAGGGCGAGATGGCCTGCGTGCAGGTCTTCGCCGTGCGCGAGGGCCAGATCGTAAACCGCGACTCTTTCCTCCTCGACAACTACGGCGAGTCGCGGGCCGAGGACGTCTCGCTCCAGTTCGTCCCCCAGTACTACGGCACGGCTGCCGTTCCACGCGAGGTCCTCGTCCAGTCAGACGACCGCGAGGATGAACTAGACATGCTGGCAGATCACCTCTCGGGCCTGAGGGGGACTGGCGTGGAGGTACGCCGTCCCAGGCGGGGGGACAAACGCCGAATCCTGGAGATGGCCGTGCGCAACGCGGAACTCGGGCTGGAGCACGAGCGGATGCTGGATGAAGCCAGGCGCAACAGGGTCGCCTCCACGCTCGACGGGTTGCGCGAGGACCTCGCACTCCCCCAGCTGCCGGTTCGGATCGAATGCTACGACATCTCGAACACCATGGGGACCAACTCCGTGGCCTCCATGGTCGTGTTCCAGGGAGGACGCCCGGCCAAGAGCGAGTACCGGCGCTTCAAGATAAGGACGGTCGAGGGAGCCGATGACTTCGCCAGCATGGCCGAGGTAATCCGCCGCCGTCTGGAGCGCCTGAAGGCCGACGATGAGAAGTTCACGCCGGCCCCCGACCTGATCGTACTCGACGGCGGTAAGGGACAGCTCTCTGCCGTCATCCCTGTTCTCGAAGAGATGAAGGTCGGCGACGAGCTACCCGACATCCCCCTGCGCTCGCTCGCCAAACGCGAGGAGGAGATCTTCGAGCCAGGCCGTCCCGAGCCTGTAGTCCTGGAGCGCAATTCCCCCGAACTACACCTCCTCCAGCGCGTCAGGGACGAGGCCCACCGCTTCGCCAACGCCTACCACACCAGGCTCCGCGGCAGGGCCATGACCGCCTCGGTCCTCGACGACCTTCCAGGCGTCGGCCCCGAGCGCAAGAAGAAGATACTAACCCACTTCGGCACCCCGGAAGCCTTCCTGAACGCCTCCCTCGAAGAGCTGGAGTCCGTCCCAGGGCTCCCGGGAAGAGTCGCCCGCGAAGTATACGCAAGGGTGCATAGATAGCATGTCAGCACGCGCCCTGTCGGGCGCTAGCTCAGCACTTCAGCCCGGCGGCTGCGCCGCCTTGTCAGCCAGGACCTATACGTGCGACAGCGAACTTGCTGAAATGCTGACGAGCGAAGGCGAAGCCGGAGCGTGCTGAAATGCTGAAGTGCTGTTGCATGCGGCAACTTGCGGTGCTAATCTCGATTCCCGAGATGGCTTATGCATCCCAGGAGGGGCGGAGTACGCGGCGTGGGTGAGCAGGCGCCGTGGGCCACCGACTCCCAGGTCTCGGGCAAGCGCAGGATCGTCATCATCACGGGGCTCTCGGGCGCGGGCAAGAGCAACGCCCTTCAGGCCTTCGAGGACGCCGGTTACTTTTGCATAGATAACCTCCCGCCGCGTATGATCCCTGCCGTCATGGAGACTACAGCGCAGGGCGACGGTGGACCTGACGGGGTAGTCGTCGTCGTAGACATGCGCGGACGCCGATACTTCGGTGAGGAACTCGAGCGCAGTCTGGAGGCCGTGGAGAAGGAGAAGGGTTGGGAGCACAGCATCCTGTTCATCGACTCCGACGACCCCACGCTGGTCAGGCGCTACAAGGAGAGCCGCAGGCCACACCCTGCGGCCCGTAACGGCGACGTCCTCGAGGCCATACGCCGTGAGAGGCGGGATCTCGCGAACGTGCGGGAGATGGCCGACCTCGTCGTCGATACCTCAGGCTACTCCGCGCTCGACACCCGCCTGCGGTTCAAGAAGCTCGCGGAATCCTTCTCCAGCCGGATGACCGTCAGCCTCATCTCCTTCGGCTTCAAGCACGGCACCCCCCTCGACGTAGACACGCTCCTCGACGTCCGCTTCCTCCCCAACCCCCACTACGACCCCGAGCTCAGGCCGCTCACAGGCCACGACGCACCCGTCCGAGAAGCGGTCCTCAGCTCAGATGACTGCCAGGAATTCCTCGAGAAGACAACCGATTTCTTCTCCTTCCTCATCCCCCGCTACGCCGCAGAAGGCAAGACCTACTTCACCGTCGGCATAGGCTGCACCGGCGGCAAACACCGCTCCGTCGCCATCACCGAGGAACTGGCCAAACGTCTCAAGGACGAAGACACCGGAATCGACCTCTTCATCAGGCACAGGGACGTGGAGAGATAGGGCTTCAGGTTTCAGCAACGGTATCACGCTTCCTATGGAATTCGCATGACGACTTCTGCGGTGCATGAGTTTGGCGAGTGCGACTCCTACCCTGTTCTTTCCGGGACGCTCCGCTCCTCCAACCTTAATCGATCTACCTGACTAGGTATCAGATACTAACGGTCACTCATTTTCCCTAGAGACGGCTCGAACCCATTACTCGATTACACAAACTCCGGGAGATGTCCCGGGAAAAATTGCCCGAACAAGTCAGGAAACCATCCCCTACCTCCCGGGATAGTGGCGCCAGCTAGAGTGACCATACCAGGTAAGAGCGAAGGGAAAACCGATGAGCGGGTTGATAGGCGTAGAAGAGCAGGTCGACAAGGATTTTCATCGTGCCCTCCTGAAGGCTTCCCTGCACCGCTTGAGAGATCGGCTGCGCAGGGATTCAGCTCACGAGCGCTTGCTCTCGTTCGACGAGGCGAAAGGAGCCCTGGTGCACTGGAGCCAGGTCTACCGGGGGATGAGGATCGTCGAGGTCGAGAAGATCACGGGGAGCGTAGGAAGATGTCGGGACTTCGACGGGCCTTCCTGCCCCTCAGGGTTAGCATGGTCCACAGGTGGGGGCGTGTAGATCGCGCCTACCACAGGGAGTCGAGTTGCCTGCGGTGAGCCTCTACAAGATCGGGGAGGCCTACTTCGTGCGGGATGGCAACCACCGCGTCTCCGTGGCCAAATACCATAAGGCCGCAGCGATCGACGCCGAGGTCGTGGAGATTAGAGGACAGATGCGCACGGACGTTGTGCAACGTTCAACGGGCATATCGGGTGCTCCGACGCACCGACCACAGCACGCTCCTGTGCCCGGCGCGTCCCTGCTTCAAAACCTGTGGCGACGCCTGCGACCAGGTCCCTTACGACCAGCGGCCCAACGCGTCACATGAGCGTGGTAAGAGCGGCTTTGTCGAACTTACCCAGAGCAGTACTCCTACTTGCGACAGCGCTGTTCGCGTTATCGGTCGTGGGTACCCTCGTCGCTTGCGGAGTGTTCTTCTGGTACGACACGGACTTCTGGTACTACTTCGACGTGGAGTCGGTTCTCAAGATAGCAGCAGCGCTGTTGAGCGGGTTTGTGGTCTCCTCGGGGTTGCTGTTCTGGCACCATCAACGCCAGGAGTCGTATATGACCTTCGAGTCGATCTTCTTCCTCGTCTGCTTGTTTCTTTCGCTGCTCAATCTCCTCTGGATCGCTCCGGTGCTGTTCTTCCTTTGAGTACCGGCGCACGGAATCGGTCTACCGTCATGAAAGAGATCTTATCCACCGGAGCGGTCAGAAGAGTGCTCTCCGAAACTGGCCCGATCTCGCGTCATCGCTGGGCCCCGTAACTGTTGCCGTAATGCTTGGTAGAAGGTAATGCTGTAGAGTGATGGTTGTGACGAAAGGTTCAAGGAAGCAGGGGCGAAAGATCGGTGGAATGAGCCGCCGCACTGCCGCTTGGTTGGCATGGTCTGTGTGGGCTGTGTGCGTGGTGCTCATCGCGCTCACCCTCGTGCTCGACTTCACGACGGAGGAGCTTCCTCTCGAATTGGGTGGATTCAGATACGATCCTGGCTTCGCCGTACTCACGGGGTTGCTGTCGCTGGCGTACCCGGCGGTTGGCGCGCTGATCGCCTCGCGACTACCTACCAACCCGATCGGCTGGATCTTCTGTGGCTTGGGACTGATCTACGCAACGCAGCGTTTCGCTATGGCGTACGCCGACCACGCCCTGCTCGAGACTTTCGCCTTGCCCTGGGGCGAGGTTGCGGCCTGGTTCTCCACGTGGATAAGGTTCTCCAACCCCACCCTGGTAGTGTTTCTGATGCTTTTGTTTCCCGGCGGACGGCTACCGTCTCGTCGGTGGCGCATCGTGGTATGGCTGACGGTCTTGGGAGCCGCCATGAGCGCGCTTGGGTTGCCTTCATGCCGGGTATTCTGCCCCACCACAGCAACGTGGAGAACCCTTTCGAAATCGTGGGAGTAATCTACGGCAGGTTGACGACGTACGGTTTCTTCGGAGTATCGCGTCTTCTGGGCATGACGTTGCTGTCTACGAGTATTCTCGCCGCGCTCTTTTCGGTCATACTCAGGCTGCGCCATGCGAGGGGAAACGATCGCCAGCAGATAAAGTGGTTCTTGTTCGCCGCCGTGCCTTTAACCGTCCTGGGTAGCCTGGACGAGCTTAACAATATGGTCATCGCCTTCACCACGGACTTCATGTTTCGCCCGGTGTACATGCTTTATTCGCTGGGGCTCTTGGTACCCGTCGTCTATGTAGAGGTGTTGGCCCTTATTTTAGTTCCTGTCTGCACATACATCGCCATCCTCCGCTACAACCTCTACGACATAGATGTGGTCATCAATCGCACCCTCGTCTACGGTGCCTTGACCGCCTGTATCGTGGGTATCTACGTGTTCGCGGTGGTAGCCCTTGGGGCGCTCTTCCAGGCGCGGGGCAACCTCGCCGTCTCACTCCTGGCCACCGGGCTCGTCGCCGTAGCTTTCCAACCGCTTCGGGGAAGGCTCCAGCGTGGCGTCAATAGGCTGATGTACGGTGAGAGGGACGACCCGTACGCGGTGGTCTCGCGCCTGGGGAGGCGCCTCGAAGCAACCCTGGCACCCGATACGGTGCTGCCTACGGTGGTGGAGACCATAGCCCAGGCCCTGAAGCTTCCCTACGCGGCCATCCTGCTCAAGGAGGGCGAGGGGTTCAGAACCGCCACCTCCTACGGCTCACCCAGAGGAGAACCCGAGACCTTGCCGCTCGTGTACCAGAGGGAGGAGATAGGCCGCCTGCTACTCGCTCCCAGAGCGCCTGGAGAAAGGTTCTCCGATGCTGACCGCAGCCTTCTGGAGGATCTTGCCCGACAAGCTGAGGTTGCCGTGCACGCTGTGAGGCTCACCACCGACCTGCAGCACTCGCGCGAGCGGCTGGTCGCCACGCGCGAGGAGGAGCGGCGGCGCCTCAGGCGTGACCTGCACGACGGTCTGGGCGCACAACTTGCGGGGTTGAACGTCCAGGCCGGGGCTCTCCGTCGTCTGATCCCGCGTGACCCTGACGCTGCCGAGGAGGTCGTGGTAGAGCTGCGCGAGGAGCTTCGCTCTGCCATCGCCGACATCCGGCGCCTCGTTTACGACCTCAGACCCCCGGCCCTCGACGATCTGGGTCTCGTAGAGTCACTACGCCAGCTCGCCGAGCGCTACGGCTCGAAAGACGAGCCGCTAAGTGTGTTGGTAGAGGCTACCGAGGACCTTCCCAACCTCCCGGCAGCCGTCGAGGTGGCCGTCTACCGCATCACTCAGGAAGCGCTCACCAACGTGGCGCGTCATGCTCGGGCACGGAACTGCGTCGTGCGGCTCGTCGTGAATGAGGATGTGGCGCTGGAGATCGTCGATGACGGCGTCGGCATCCCTGCCGGGCGTAGCGCGGGTGTGGGACTCTCCTCGATGCACGAAAGGGCGTCTGAGCTGGGCGGTAGCTGCACCGTCGAGCCTGTTCCAAAGGGCGGTACCCAGGTGCTGGTCCGTCTTCCGTTGCCTAAGGAGTGAGAAGATTGGAAACCCTACGTATTCTCATCGCCGAAGACCACCCGCTCTTTAGGAAGGGTATGATCTCCTTACTCTCATCGGTGCCCAAGTTCGAAGTTGTAGGCGAGGCCAAAACGGGCGAGGAGGCCGTCGAGCGTGCCTCCGATCTGCAGCCCGACGTGGTCTTGATGGACCTGCAGATGCCTGAAGTAAACGGCATAGAGGCCACGCGAAGGATCCTTCAGGAGAACCCTATCGTCCGCATTCTGATGGTAACGCTATTCGAAGACGACGACTCGGTATTTATGGCCTTGAGGGCAGGAGCACGCGGGTACGTCCTCAAAGATGCCGACGAGGAGGAGATAGTGCTCTCGATCCGGGCGGTGGGCAGGGGCGAAGCCATCTTCAGCCCCGCGATCGCAACCCGAGTGCTAGCCTTCTTCGCGGCCTCTCCCCCAGGAGGTGCCCCGCCCCAGGCCTTCCCCACGCTCACCGACCGCGAGCGCGAGATCCTGCATCTCATCGCACAAGGACACCCCAACCCTTCGATCGCCAGGCAACTGTCATTGAGCACAAAGACCGTGGGCAACTACGTCTCCAACATCTTCACCAAGCTGCAGGTATCCGACCGTGCCCAAGCCATCATCCGTGCCAGGGATGCAGGCCTGGGGTAGGGCAAGGAGAAATAGGCTTCAGCCGACAGGTTTCAGGCATCAGAGAACGCGTTGTTCGCTGCTCCGGTTGGCCTTCACACACTCTCGACGAAATAGCCGATAGAATGGTTTTCCGAAGTAGGCATCGGTACAGACAGGCTGAAATACTGACAAGCCGCGAAGCGGCGTGCTGACAAGCTGAAATGCTAAGACGACCGGAGGGAGTCAACATGCCTGGAATGCTCGTAAACGGTGAGTGGAAGACAGAGAGGCAATGGAAGAACACGGACGGAAGGTTCGTGCGGTCGAAGACGAGTTTCCGGGATTGGATCTCGGCCGACGGAAGCAGCGGCTTTCCTGCCGAACCCGGTCGCTATCATCTATACGTCGCCTGGGCGTGCCCCTGGGCCCACAGGACGGCGATCATGCGCAAGCTAAAGGGACTGGAAGAGGTCATCGGGCTCTCGGCCGTCGGGTCCTTTATGGGCGAGGACAGCTGGGCCTTCCACGACGAGCCAGGCGTCATCCCCGACACGGTAAACGGTGCCTACTACCTGAGGGAGGTCTACGCGAAGGCAGATTCTGACTATACGGGACGCGTCACCACGCCCGTTCTCTGGGATAAAGAGACGGAGACCATCATCAACAACGAGTCGCGCGAGATCGTCCGCATGCTCGACACCGAGTTCGGCGAGTTCGCCACCACAGACGCATATTTCTATCCAGAGGATCTGCGCGAGGAGATCGACGCGACCATAGACGCCATCTACGAGCCTGTGAACAACGGCGTCTACCGCTCCGGTTTCGCCACCACGCAGGAGGCATACGAAGAGGCCGTTACGGAGCTCTTCGATGCCCTGGACCACTGGGAAGAGGTTCTCTCCTCCCGGCGCTACCTTTGTGGCGACGTCATTACGGAGGCCGATTGGTGCCTCTTTCCCACGCTCGTACGCTTCGACCCCGTCTACCACGGCCACTTCAAATGCAACCTGCGGCGTATCGTGGACTACCCGAACCTGTGGGGCTATCTGAAGGACCTCTACCAGAGACCGGGCGTCGCACAGACCGTCAACATGGACCACATCCAGAGGCACTACTACGGGAGCCACGAGAGCATCAACCCGACTCGCATAGTGCCGAAGGGCCCGATCCTCGACTTCACCGAAGCGCATGACCGGGATCGCTTCTCCGGCCAGACGCCACAAGGTAATGGGTATACTCGATCTGCGTGAATAGAGTCGAGAACACAAGGGTTGTGGCGTTCGGAGGCGGCACGGGACTGCCCGTGCTTCTGAGAGGCTTGAGGAACAAAGTCAAGGACCTTACGGCCGTCGTCACTGTCGCCGACGATGGGGGCTCAAGTGGACGATTGCGCCAGGAGCTTGGGGTCGCGCCCCCTGGTGACGTGAGGAACTGCCTGGTGGCGCTGGCGGGACGCCGCAGGCTGGCCGAGGTCTTTAACTATCGTTTCGAGGCGCCGGGGGACCTGAACGACCACAGCGTGGGAAACATTATTATCGCGGCGCTCTCTGATATGGCCGGCGGGTTCTGTGAGGGTGTCGAGCAGGCAGCCCGATTCTTGAGGATCAAAGGCCGAGTCTTCCCGGCGGCGACGGAGAGCCTGACACTGGTCGTCCGCTACGTCGACGGGACCGTAACGCGTGGAGAGTCTGTGGTCCACGAGATCGGAAAACAGGTCTCTGCTGTATCCGTCGAGCCGGCAGGGATTCCTGCGCCTCGAGGAGTGATCGGGGCTATACAGGCCGCCGACATGATCGTGCTCGCTCCCGGCAGCCTGTTTACCAGCACGATCCCGGCTCTGCTTGGCGGCGGCGTGAGGGAGGCCCTGGCGGATTTCGCCGGTCCCGTTCTCTACGTCGCAAACGTGATGACGCAACAGGGGGAGACGTCCGACTTTACGGTCTCGGACCACGTGCGGGCGATAACGGAGCACGTCGGATCAGTGGTCACCGACGTGCTCGTCCATTCCGGAGACCTGCCTCCCGATATCCTCGCCCGCTATGAGGCCGAAGAGGCGGCGCCGGTCGCGGTCGACACGGAAGTCCTGCGTGAGATGGGCTTGAGGGTAAGGGAGACGGAGCTGCTTGCGAAGGAGAGCCGCGCGGGCGTCAGGCATGACCCTGCACTGCTGGCGAGGGAGGTGGGAGAGGCTGCCCTCGTTCGCCTCTGAGGTGCGTCGCCAACTCGCCGCTGGTGCGGCATCGGGGGCCCGAGGGGTCGGCCGCTCCGAGCTCGCCGGCCTGGTCGACGCCTCAGGCGTCTGGGACGAGGAAGGCGTTACTCTGCGTACTCCCAGCGCAGCAGTCGCCCGCTCCGTAGTCCGCCTGTGGCGCTCGGAGTTCGGTATGGAATCCAAACTCTCACCGATCGACCCCGACCGCTTTGGCCGTACCCGCTATGCGGTGCGCACGGCGGGCAATGGGTCGATACAGGCGAAAGAAGAGCTGAGGTTCGCCCGCTCCGCACGCAGCGCCGCGGAGCGGGTCGGATACCTACGGGGCGCGTTCCAGGGCGCCGGCTCCGTGAACCGTCCCGGCGGTCGCGGGGGTCACCACCTGGAGTTCGTGCATCGCGAAGAGGAGTTTATCCGTCGCTGCGCGGATTTCTCCCGCGCACCCCTCAAGATCTTGCGCCGGCGCGGACGGTGGGTCGCCTACACCAAGAGCGCCGACGGCGTAACGACCGTCCTCGCCCAGATGGGCCTCAACGAGGCGGTCCTCGAGTACGAGGCGAGGGCCGTGCTAGGCGAGGCCAAGGCCAACGCGAACCGCGTCACCAACTTCGACGCGGCCAACGCCGGTCGCACGGCGACGGCCGCAGCCCGCCAGCATAAAGCCCTCCAGGCTATCGACCCCGAGCATCTATCACCCGCCCTCAGTGAGATGCTGGAACTCCGGCTCGAGTACCCCGATGCCTCGCTCGCCGAACTCGCCCACCTCGGAAACCTCTCCAAGAGCGCGGCGAACCACCGGCTACGCCGGCTGGTCAGCATTTCGGCACGCTGCGGCTGACGCCGTCGTTTGTCACCTAGTTTTCGCGCCAAATAGTACGCCACATATTTCGAGGGCGATGCGCCTCGATGCCCGCTTCAACGGCCTTCGCCCACGGGTGGTGGTACGGTAACTTCAAGCGAACCTTCTCGCTCATCTTTGCCACCCTTACCTCCGAGACCACCGCCAATACTTCCCTCACCAGCCGCTCCACTCCCAGCTTCGCCGCGGCAAGGCTTCGGTGCTGACCGGAGCAAAGCTTATTCACTCTAGTGCGGCGAAGGTTTATTCACTGAAGTTCGCTTGCAGAATTTTGTGTAAGGATCCGAGACCGTGAATAGGTTCGGCCCTCTCCGGACTTCGTAGAATGCCCAAAAGCGGAAGTCCAACTTCCTAGAACCGTGCTAGGCAAACTTCGGTGAATAGCGCAGCAGGTATAGAGCCGCCAAGTAGTAAGGACTACTTTCCCTTCCCAAAGGGTACATTCTTTGCCCAATGAAACCCGCTGGCAACCGAAGGAGGAATAGCGACATGCAGAGAGAAGAGAGGGAAGGCCGCTCCGCGCCAACAGGTAGCTCCGGGGGAGGCACGGAGGACCAATGGACCGAAGAGGACTTCAAGCAGAGGGTCCGGGAACGGCTAGACAGGATAGAGCAGCACCTGGATAGGGTAGATCAACGCCTAGACAGGATAGAGGGACACGGGGATGGGCCTGGCGGAGGACGTGGTGGTGGCCGTGGCGAAGGGCGTGGCAGAAGACGCCGCAACGGCTAGCGCCTGAAGCACTTAGTCCCGGCCCGGAGACCCACCCCAGGAAAGGCCATAATTCGTCGAACGCGTAGATCGACTTCTTATGTACGTTCGATCTACGCATCTCCGACGCTCTACATAAGAAACTCGTTGTATGAGGCCGGCTCTGTGCAGGATCGTGCCTCCCGACTTCCAAGAACGTGTACAAGGCGAAGCTCGCATAAAACCCCGTCCGCGCTGTCAAGTTTGGTTGCTCTTTGCTACCATCAGTCATCGGCCGATCTTCTTTTCACTTGGGTCACTAGCACCTCCCTCTCCCTAGCTCCGATGGCCTTTCCACGCACAGCGCTCCTCCTCTCGGGAACCGCGAGGACTCGGCTCTAGCGTTTGGCAGCCCTGAGGATCCAATTCCCGATCTCCGGGCTGTTGACCTCCGTGTACACCGCAGGGTAGCGTGCCGCCCCGCATCCCCCGGCACCGTAGCTCGTGACCCCGACCTGCGTGCGGCTGCCAGAGTCGAACAAAGGCCCACCACTGTCGCCGAAGCAGGCGCCTTTCCCTTTCTTGCCGGCAGCGACGTGGAGGCTCGGCAAGTACCTTAGGCCCTGAGACTGATAGGCCTGTTTGGCGTGAGAGTCAGAAACCACGGGGACCGACACTTCGCGCATGCGCTTCGGGTAGTCTTCGATACTCTGCGGCTTGCTGATTACGGATCCCCAGCCGGCGGTCGTCAGGATGCGGCCGGGTTTCTCTAGCTTGTTTTGTTTTGCGGTGGCGAGCTTGATCGGCTTGATGCCCTTTACCGGACGGCTAAGCTTCAGGACCGCGGCATCGTATGCATCACCCCCCTTATTCCCATCGTAAAGAGGATGGATAAAGCGATGAGAGGAGGGGACAGACCGGAGCTGGCCGCGGTTCTGGTTTAGGTCCGTCCGCCCGGCCACCACCACCAACTTGATACGGGATTGAAAAATTCCCCTATTGCGGAAAAAGCAATGAGCGGCGGTCAACACGCTGTCCTTGTCAATCAAGGTGCCGCCGCAAAACTGTTCTTGGAATGCGCCTTCGGATTTCCTCTTGTCTAAGAGTGCCACCATGAAGGGGTACTTGCCGTTAGGTACCGTAGTACCGCCTACTATCATGGGGCTTACGGAAGTGTATGACGGCTGCTCATCGGCCGCCGCCCCTGGCACGGCTTCTCCACTTTGCACAAACACGAAAAGAGACATCCCTATCGCGGCAACCAGACCCCCCACCAGCGTCGTCCACAACGGATCCCTAAAGACCTTGTCTACAGCCATCGTGCGTTTTCTCCTCTACTTTCTTAACGCCCCCGCCTCACGACGGGTTTGCCTTTCCGCAGCGCACACGGATGCGTTTGCCCGCAGGCACTCACCCGATACTTTTTATGAAGGGGCCGGCTCATTGTACCCCGGCCCTGTAGTGTACGACCTAGTACCGTCAAGCCTAACCGGCACCCAAGTGTGGACGCATGAAGCAAATACTCTATCTTTGGGTGAGAACCTATCCTACTTCAGAGTACGTTCACGCGAAGTGCGGAGGATTTTACTTCCACGCAAACGCGCTCTCTTTGCCGTAAGATTAGAATGCTTAGGGGCTCGAGATCGGCGTCCACCCCCTTGGTGCTCGCTGCCTGCGGTGCCTCGCTGGTCGTTGCGGTATCTAACCCTCTTCTTGGAAGCCCTCGAAGATGCCGGTAGCCTGCCCGACCTCGATGAGGTGCCCATCGGGGTCGCGCAGGTAGCATCGGATCTCCCCTCCCCGGTCGACCGGCGGGGTTAGAAACTCCGCCCCACGCGTGCTCCACTCCACATAAACCTGCTGGATGTCGGCTACGCGGAGGTTGAGGAACGCGCTCGTGCGCGAGGGGTCGCCGTGTGGCTCGAGTGTAACGTCGGGCTTGTCGTCCGTCGGTCCTCCGCCGACGTTGAGAATCAACCAGCTGTTGTGGAACTTCAGCATTACAGGGTCGCGCCCGTTGACGACCTCGGCGCCAAAGACGCTTTGGTACCACTCGCGAGAGCTATCCTGGTCGCGCACGACGAGGAAATGGGTGATGATCACACCCTCGCGGGGTGCAGGAAAGTCTTCACGGTTCATCATTCCGTACTCCTTTCAGTTTGTAGAATGCTGGTCCAATCTCGGATGCCGGTGTACTCGTGGCACCGAGAAGGAACCCTAGACGGTCATGGCGGAGGATACCCTGACGGTGTCCGGAGGGAGGCGGCGGGCGGAAATGCTGACTTGCCGCCGAAGGCAACGTGCTGCATAATCTTCCGGCTTTTCGGGCAGAATACGATTGTGTGGCAAGCTAGAGACTGGAGAGAAAAGTGGCCGTAAGAGTAGGCGTAAATGGTTTCGGCCGGATCGGGATGCTGTTCACCAAAGCCGCAATGGACCGTGGCGACATCGAGGTCGTGGCGGCGAACGACCTGATGCCTTTCGATAGCCTGGCCAACCTTTTCAAGCACGACTCCACCCACGGAATCTGGCCCGAGGACGTCTCCTTCGACGGTAACGTCCTGCACGTCGGCGACCATGAGATCAAGACGTTCGCCGAGCGGGACCCGGCCCAGATACCCTGGGGCGACGTCGGCGCAGACATCGTGGTCGAGTCAACGGGCGTCTTCACGAGCCGCGACGGGGCCGCGGCCCACATCGAAGGCGGGGCAAAGAAGGTCATCATCTCGGCCCCGGGCAAGGGTGTCGACGCCACCTTCGTCTACAAAGTGAACCACGAGGATTACGACCCCGAAGCCCACGAGGTCGTCTCCAATGCTTCGTGCACGACCAACTGCATTATCCCTATGGTAAAGGTGATCCAGGACAACTTCGGCATCGAGTCGGGTTACATGACCACGGTTCACGCCTACACCAACGACCAGAGCCTCCTCGACGCGGCCCACAAAGACCCCAGGCGCGCCCGCTCGGCACCCAACAACATCGTTCCGACCTCCACCGGCGCGGCGCGGACTGCGGGTGTGATCTACCCCGAGCTCCAGGGCAAGGTCGACGGGATGTCCATGCGCGTCCCCGTCGCAGACGGCTCCATAACGGACTTCGTGGCCCGTATCTCCAGCGAAGCGTCCGCTGAGGACGTGAATGCCGCCTTCCAATCTGCCGCCGACGGAGAGCTCTCGGACATTCTGGAGTACTCCGAAGCCCCACTGGTCTCAAGCGACATCGTCGGCAACAAGGCCTCGTGCATCTTCGACTCGCAGCTCACCATGTCCAATGGCGGTACCGTCAAGGTGCTCGGCTGGTACGACAACGAGTGGGGATACTCGAACAGGACTTGTGATCTCGCAGCGTATATGGGCGACAAGCTCTAAGAGCTTGTCAGCAAGTCAGCACGGCGGCTGCGCCGCCTTGTCAGCACGCTCCGGCCTGCGGCCTCCGCTTGTCAGCTAGTCAGCAAGGTCTTGGCACTCGAAAGCTGACATGCTGACAAGCGCCCGAAAGGGCGCGTGCTGACTAGCTGAAATGCTGCCGACCGAAGGGAGGCAAATGAACAAACGAGGCGTCAGAGACCTCGAGGTGGGGGACAAACGGGTGCTGGTGCGCGTGGACTTCAACGTGCCCGTCAAGGATGGCGAGGTCACGGACGACACGCGTATACGGAAGGCTCTGCCCACGATCAGGTATCTCCTCGAGGAAAGGGCCCGTCCGGTCTTGATCTCCCACCTGGGCCGTCCGAAGGGTGAGCCTGACCAGAAGTATGCTATGGACCCTGTTGCCGCGAGGCTCCAGGAGCTGCTCGGTGAGCCCGTAGAGAAGCTCGACGCCGCCGTCGGCCCCGAGGTGGTGGAGGCCCTCGATGATTGGGACGGGAGGGGCGTAGTGCTGCTTGAGAACTCCAGGTTCTATGCCGGCGAGACAAGTAACGATCCCGGGTTCGCCGATCAGCTCGCGGCCCTGGCCGACGTCTACGTAGACGACGCGTTCGGCGCGGCCCACAGGGCGCACGCCACGACCGTCGGGGTCCCAGATAGGATACCCGCTGCCGCTGGTCTCTTGATGGAGGAGGAGATCGACTACCTCGATAAGGTTCTCGAAGACCCCGAGCGTCCCTTCGTCGCCATCCTCGGGGGGGCGAAGGTCTCGGACAAGCTCGGCGTTATCGAGAGCCTGCTCGGGACGGCGGACACGTTGCTCATCGGTGGTGCCATGGGCTTCACGTTCTTCCGGGCGCTTGGCTACGAGGTCGGTGAATCCCTCGTGGAGGAAGACTACCTGGAGGAGGCGAAGCGCCTCATGGAGGAGGCCGGCGACAGGCTGGTGCTGCCCGTGGACGTCGTAGTAGCCGATGCCATGGAAGAAGGCGCCGAGTCCGAGACGGTTGCTGTGGACGGCATCCCGTCGGGCAAGATGGGCCTCGACATCGGACCGGAGACCGTCGCGCTCTTCGAGGGACACATCTCGGGTGCGAGCACCATCTTCTGGAACGGCCCGATGGGTGTCTTCGAGATCGACGCCTTTGCGAAGGGCACGGAGGGCGTGGCCAGGGCCGTCGCGGAGAGCGGGGCGACGAGCGTGGTCGGCGGCGGAGACTCTGTTGCGGCCGTCAACAAGCTCGGGCTCGAAGACCGGATGAGCCACATCTCGACCGGTGGCGGGGCTTCGCTCGAGTACGTAGAAGGCAAGGAACTGCCCGGCATAGCAGTGCTGCCGGACAAATAGATGGGGGAGGAGATCATGGCCCGACGCCCGATGATGGCCGCGAACTGGAAGATGAACAAGACCGTCAGGGAGGCCCAGGAGTACACCGCAGCTCTCCTGCCTCGCGCCGCCGATGCGGAGGAAGACGTGGACGTGGTCGTCTGCGCCCCGCATACCTGTGTGCACGAGGTGGGCAGGATGGCCGGAGACTCCGCGGTCATCGCGGGCGCGCAGAACTTCTACTACGAGGACTCGGGGGCGTATACCGGCGAGGTTTCGGCCCCCATGCTCCTCGACGTCGAGGTCGGCGCGGTCATCGTGGGCCACTCCGAGCGGCGCGAGGTCTTCGGCGAAACCGATGAGATGGTCGCCAGGAAGGCGAAGCGTGCGGTGGAGGCCGGTCTCCTGCCCATCGTTTGCGTGGGGGAGACCAAGGAAGAACGCGACGCAGACGGTATGTGGGATAAAGTCTCGGGCCAGGTCGAGCGGGTAGTCGAAGAGCTCGATGACGCCCGCGGCGAGAGCGTCGTCTTCGCCTACGAGCCGATATGGGCCATAGGGACAGGTGATACGGCCACCCCCGAGGATGCGCAGGATGCCATCGGTAGGATCAGGGACCTCTTGAGGGAGTCGAAAGGAGACGACTTCGCAGAGAGTGTCCGTATCCTCTATGGCGGCTCCGTAAAGCCTGAGAGCGCGGCTGAGATCATGGCCCAGGAAGACATCGACGGCGCTCTGGTAGGCGGAGCGAGCCTCGAGGTCGAGTCCTTCGTCGAGTTGATAGGGGCCGCGCAGAACGCCGTCGCGCCTACAGAGCAGTAGGGCGTGTGGTAAGGTAGCAGCATGCTGTACTACTTAGTCGCTTTCTTTCAAGTCGTGTTCTGCATAGCCCTGGTGGGCCTGATCCTTCTCCACTCAGGAAAGGGAGGCGGGCTCTCCTCCTCGCTCGGCGGCGGAATGGGCGGTACGTTCTCGGGCACCACCATCATGGAGAAGAACCTGACCAGGTTGACCCTGATCGTCGTTGGACTCTTCCTACTGACCAACGTCACCCTGTACTACATGGGATAGAGCATGTCAGCACGCGCCCTGTCGGGCGCTTGTCAGCATGTCAGCTTCTCCCATTCTGGCCTCGCCGAGCCGCGCATGACGCACCGCTACCAGTTGCAGTCGGATTCGACGCTCATGGCGAGGTGGTGGAACCACTAGCTGACATGCTGACAAGCGAGGGCCGCAAGGCCCGAAGCGTGCTGACAAGGCGCGAAGCGCCGTGCTGACCTGCCAAAAAGAAGGACTCGCCCGGGGAGGATGGGGAGAACAGGCGAGTCCACGCTAATTATACACCCCAAGGTACCTCCGGGCGTGTACAGGCTTACATGGCCACAGCCTCGTACGTAAGGCTCACGCCCTCTGCTCGACGAGCCATCAGCCTGAAAGCCCTTCAGCGATCGCTTGCGCAAGCACGGGCTGACAAGTCGCCTGGCGAAGCCTGACGACGTGCTGACAAGCGAAGGCGAAAGCCTGAGCGTGCTGAAATGCTGATGGGCTTGATGTCGGAGGGGGGACTCGAACCCCCACCCCCTTATCGGGGACTAGGCCCTCAACCTAGCGCGTCTACCAATTCCGCCACTCCGACAGGGTAGCCCGCTGAGTATACGAGAGACGTTTAGTGGGGTCAACGCCGCACGCCCCTCCCTACTATGCTAAGTTCTCCCTATGCGCAGATGGCAACTCGTCTTGATCTCTGTTGTGGGGTTGGCCTGCTTTGTCGCCCTGATCCTGCGGAAGGGACAAAACAGGACCGTCCGGAGCGAATGGCCCATTAACCTGGCGCACAGGGGCGCCTCGGCCCAGGCCCCGGAGAACACCATCGAGGCATTCCGGCTCGCTGTGGAGGCCGGTGCCGGCGGCCTTGAGCTGGACGTCCAAATGACCTGCGACGGGCACCTCGCCGTGATCCACGACGCGACCGTGGACCGGACTACGAATGGGTCTGGCACTGTCTCGGAGATGACCCTCGATGAGCTTCGTGGGTTCGATGCCGGACATGACTTCAGTCCAGATGGCGGACCTACCCGTCCTTACCGTGGTAGGGGCGTTCGGGTGCCGACGCTCGAGGAGGTCCTCGAAGAGTTCCCGGGAGTCCCGGTCAACATCGAGATAAAAGCCGGTACTCCCGGTATCGAGGAGACGGTTTTCGCGGTCTTGCGCGCGGCGAACGCCTCGGGGCGTGTCCTCGTGGTCTCGACCCCCCACGATATCGTGAAGCGCTTCCGTAAGGTCTCGGGCGGCCACGTCTCCACGGGGGCTTCGAGGTGGGAGATCGGGGTCTTCTACTTTGCGAGCAGGCTCCATCTGGAGCGTCTCACTAGTCCGGCCTACGACGCGTTGCAGGTTCCCCTCAGACACAGGGGCATACCGGTCGTGACCCCGCGCTTCGTACGTGCGGCGCATGCCAGGGGCGTGAGGGTGGACGTGTGGACCATAAACCAGGCTGACGAGATGCGCCGACTGCTCGACCTTGGGGTCGACGTGATCATGACCGACCGGCCAGGCACGCTGGCGGTGGTGCTACAGCGCCGTGCGTAAGGCTCAAAAGCCCTACGCACGGCGAGCTATCAGTCAGCACATCAGCAAATAAAGAGCTGACATGCTGAGAGCCGCCGAAGGCGGCGTGCTGAAATGCTGACATGCGCGGTTTCGGGAAGGGTCAACCCTTCCCGAAACCGCTATCACGCCGCCAGGAGCAGCACGATGGATGCCACGCCGAAAAGCGTGTAGGCGGTGCCGAGCGGCATAAAGTACCTGGGATCTTCCCGCAGGGGTGAGAAGTACTGGGCGTAGGGCAGGATGCGCATCGCGCGCCTTAGGACGGCGTTGTACTCGTAGCGGAAGAAGATCATGTGCAGCCCGTTGGCGACCGTGACCAGGCAAAACGGCAGGGCCCAGAGCTTCGAAGGATAGAGCTTCAGGGCAGGGGGCGTAATGAAGATGCAGAGCAGCCAGATCACCTGGATGGTCACGTAGCTCACCCAGGCGGCCGTGATCCTGTATCTGTGCTTCTCGTCGATGGTGAGATTCTAATGTAGGGACCCCGACGAGAGCATCCATTTTGCCCGGATTGTAGAATGGTCGCCACGCGGATGAGGCTCAATCCGTCTGCAGTACGGTATATATAGAGTAGGAGAAACATGATCGGTGAATCGCTCGTCAAGGATCCCTCCCTCGCGCCGGAAGGGCACCGCAAGATCGACTGGGTCGCCCAGCACGCGCCGGTTCTGAACAAGATCGCGGGCGAGCAACTCGCCGATGGTTCGCTGCGCGGCCGCAAGGTCGCGATGACCATCCACCTGGAGGCGAAGACGGCGTATCTGGCCTTGCTCCTGTCTGAAGCCGGGGCGGAGGTCACCGTCTCCGGGAGCAACCCCCTCTCTACCCAGGATGATGTTTGCGCGGCACTGGCCGAGCGGGGCGTGAGGGTCTTCGCCACCCACGACCCTTCCGACGAAGAGTTCGAGGGCTACCTGCACAAGACACTCGAGACAGGCCCTGACCTCATCGTGGACGACGGCGCCGAGCTCGTGGGGCGTCTTATAGAACACCACCCCGACCTGGTCGGCAACGTCCTGGGAGCCTCCGAGGAGACCACGACAGGCGTGCTGAAGCTAAAAGCCATGACCGCCGAGGAAGTACTACCCTTCCCTGTCTTGGCCGCCAACGACGCCAAGATGAAGCACCTCTTCGACAACCGCTACGGTACGGGCCACTCCTCGATCGTCGCCCTGCTCTCCAATACCAACCTCTTCCTCTCTGGAAAGGCGGTCGTGGTGATGGGCTTCGGCTGGGTGGGGCGCGGCCTCGCCAAGTATGCTGACGGCATGGGTGCCCGCGTCATCGTGTGCGAGCCCGACCCCGTGAAGTTGCTCGAGGCATACTCCGAAGGCTACGAGGTGTTGAACTCGCTACAGGCTGCCGGGGTGGGGGACGTGTTCTTGACGGGCACGGGCAACCTCAAGGTGCTCGGGGTAGAGCACTTCGCGCGAATGAAGGATGGCGCACTACTCGCGAACGCCGGGCACTACGACCACGAGTTCGATCTCGCCGCCCTGCGCGAGACGGCGGTGGGCTCACGCGAGGTTCGGCGCAACATCACCGAATACGATCTTCCCGACGGAAGGCGACTGCACGTCCTGGCCCGCGGGCGGCTGGTCAACATCGCGGCCGCAGACGGCCATCCGGTCGAGATCATGGACCTCACCTTCGCGGTGCAGGCGCTCGCGGCACACCACCTCGCCAGCCACGCAGCCGACCTGGCGCCTGGCATCCAACCCATCCCCGAGGCGATAGACGACCTCGTAGCCCGCGCCAAGCTGGACGCACTCGGTGTAGAACCCGAGACCCTGACAGAAGAGCAGATCTCCTACCAGCAGAGCTGGCGGTAGCGCGGCCCAGGGGACGTAACTTGAGGACCATCACGATCCGGTACACAGCCTTCAGGGAGTGTCCCAACTGCGAAGGGCGGGGAGACGACGGTGCCTCCTGGCGCCCTACGGAGTGCAGGCGGTGCAAAGGAAGAGGCAGGCTCGTGACCGGCGTCGAGGTCGAGGACTCCGTCGATGGAGTACTCCCGCGTTCACGCTACGATTTCAACGCCCTCGGCGAGGTCTACCTGTTCGACTTCGACGAAGACGAAGAGTTCGAGGTCGTACGCGCTACCACAGATTAGAAGCAATCTGCAGAGATCTTGACCCCTGTACTTCAAACGCTGTCAGCTTCTTGCCGATAACAATAGCAGTTGCCTGATGCCTGAAGCCGCGATTGCAGGAGGATGACCTCCTACAATCGCTTCAAAGGCCTCTCGGATTGGCGTGGGCCATCATCCGCAGTCCCTGCGCCAGGGCGGCGGAGATCCCGACCCCGAGAATATCGAAGGTTGTCCAATCTGCGTAAGAGGGACGCCCGACACTACCGAACTTCTCGGCGTAGCCCGTCGGGTCGTCGACGGCTGCCCACGCGTAGGCGAAAGGATAGAGCGCCCACTCGGCAGATGTGGCCGCTGTGGCCATAACGATGGCGGCAAGAACCCCGGGCCACCCGCCACGAAAAGCGAGCAGGACCCCGAGTGCGACGTAGACGAACAGGCGGGTGGCCTGGATCAGCTCCTCGCGGCCGAGTCCCTCGTAGACGCTTCTCCACGAGAAGACCTCTGACCCGAACCCGAAGATCGTGGCGGCCAAGGTGCACGCGACAGTCAGCGCGATCAGGGATCCCCAATTCCGTTTCATTGGCAGAATTATTGCCGAATCCCGTACATTATGACAAGGAGTAGTGGGCCCGGGAGACGCCGGAGGTCCAAAGTCGGCAACGCAATCCCTTTTTCCCTACTCTCCGGCCGCTTCGCGGCCCCGCAGCGCCGCTAGTACGGCCTTCGCCGGGAGCCGGTCTTTGAAAGGCACGACGCCTCCTTCCACCGCCCCCGAGAGGGCCTCCTGCGAGGCGCCAAGCCTCTCTGAGGCGGCGACGAGCACCCTGTAGCCCTGCCTCTCGGCCTCCCTGAGCAGTGCTACGCGCTCGATGAGGTTGCGCTCGGACCAGAAACCGAGGATCTCGAGTTGGACCACCTCCCCGGTGCCCGTATGCCGCAGTGTAAAGTCCGGTACGAGCGCCGCTTTCCGCTCGGGGAAGGGCAGCACATCGCCTCCCCTTTCGAGCTCCCAGTCGCCCGTGTCCTTCGCTCTTCCCCAGGCACGGACGAAGGCTCCGCGGACATCGTCGGCCTCGCGCTCGTCTTTCGGCCCCAGGTAGTGACTCTCCAGACCTGACGTCTCTGAATCCAGCTCCAGAACAGTGTCCCTGCCCTTCCACTCTACGTTTGCCGAGAGTTCCCAGGGGGACGTCATCAGAAGGCCGGGGAGAAACTTCGCCAGGCGCAGCCCGTACTTGCGCGTGCCACCGAAGATGGAGAGCGGACCGTCTAGGTGGAGCCTGTGACCGCGATCGAGCGGTTCGAGATCGTAGATCAAACCGAGAAGCTTGACGTAGTGGAACACGAGCCTCGCGTCAGCCCCTTTACCAAGGTCGACGACTATCTCCCTCGCCGAGTAGAGCACCCCCTGTACCTGGGCGACGTTGTAGCGGCGGACGAGCTCTCCTGGCGAGGGACGGTCGAAGTCGCCGAGGAGTTGGGCTCCCTGCCTGTCCGCGTACATCGAGCCGGCCGGGTCTTCGACCCCGGTCTCCGCGGCGACCTGAGAGAGCACGTCCCCGCGTGTCGGGAGCTCGAGAAGACCCGCCTCCGCGGCCGGCGGTTCGGGCAGGGCGGCAGCGAGCTCGAAGACGCGGGTGCGGAGCGTGTAAGGGTCGGCCTCGGTCGGCGCGGTCCAACCGGCCCGCTCCTCCAAAAGCTTCGAGAGGGCGCGTACGATCTTGAATCCCCTGCGTGCGTCGAGGCCGGGACCGAGACCCTCCTCCCGAACCGTCAGCTCCCGCTCCAGGCTAGATCTCGGTAGCCCCACGTGGGCGGCGTAGAGGTCGCAGAGTTCCTCGGCGACGGCGAGGGTGCGCCGATCGTCCGGCGTGAGCCTGTGGGGGACGAGCCTGCCGCGGTAAAGGCGGGCCATGACGTGCTCGCTGCGGAGCACTAGAGGAAGGCCTCCTTGCGGCGGCGGGCCGTAAACTCTTCGCCGGTCTGGGCCGTGACGAGTTCGTAGAGGATCGCCCGCTTGCCTTCCCTTGGGCGGAGGATGCGGCCGAGACGCTGGACGTATTCGCGACGGGAGGCGCTGCCGGCGAGTATGACGGCGACCCCGGCGTCGGGAACGTCGACCCCTTCGTTCAGGACGTCGGACGCTATAACGGCTCTGTAGCGGCCCTCCCGAAAGCGGTCCAGTATCTCCTTGCGTTCGCGGGCCGGCGTCTCGTAGGTTACGCCTGGTATGAGAAACCTTCTGCTGAGCGCGTAGACCTCATCGACGCTCTTGGCGAAGACTATTACGCGGTCATCCCAATGTCTCCTGAGGAGCGTCTCCAGGGTTACGCCCTTCCGCATCGCGCCCTCCCTGATCTCCCGCCGCTGCCGCGCCGCGAGCAGCGCCTCCCTCCCACCTGAATGGCTCGTGGAGGCGACCATGATGAAACGCTGCCAGTCCTCGGGCGATCGCATCGGCAATCGATGCTTCTCCAGGAAGTTCCTGTAGACGGCCTCGGCCTGGGCATAATCGAAGCGTTCCTGGGCCGTGAGTTCGATGGGTATGCGCACCAGTTCGAAGGGGGCGAGATAGGTCCCCGCGAGGTCCTCGGGCGATCGGCGGTAGACGACGGACCCCACAAGTTCGGGGAGTAGCGCGTGCCCTCCGTCGGGCCTCTCCGGCGTGGCCGTGAGGCCGAGGGCGTAGGGCGCGAGGAGCATCTTCGCGATGATCGCGTTCTTCGGGGCGGGCAAGTGATGCACCTCGTCGTAGACGACGAGCGCGAAGCGGTCCCCGTAGCGCTCGGCGTGGATGTAGGCCGAGTCGTAAGTGGTCACCGTCACGGGCGTTATCTCGTGGTAGCCGCCGCCGAGTAGCCCGATCGTGACCGACCCACCGAAGGCATCCTGCAAGACGGAGTACCACTGCTTCAGCAGCGCGAGGGTCGGAACGACGACGAGCGTGCTCCGCCCTGCGCGCTCCATCGCGCTCACGGCCACGGCCGTCTTCCCGGCGCCGGTCGGCAGGACGACCACGCCGCGAAGTCCTTCCCGGCGCCAGGCGCCTAGGGCCTCCCTCTGGTAGGGGCGGGGCTCCATGGCCACGCGGGATTCCAGCGGAACCTTCTCGAACGCCGAGGCCCGGTCTTCATGCGGGACGCCCTGGGCCCGAAAGCTCAGGACCAGCTCGCGGTAGGCGCTTGCGGGGGCCCGCCACTGGCGGGTCCTTCCGTCCCAGACGAAAGGCTCGGGTAGCCAGGAGGAAGCCCCGGTCGCGACGAGGGTGCCTGCTTCGTAGAACAACTCGATCACGCTCCACAAAGCATAACCGAGACTTCTTCCGCTCTCAGCGATAAACTGCCAGAACCGTGATCGAAGGCAGACACTGATGCGGCACCCGCATTATCACTTCTGCGGTGTAGAACCTCCTGAGGCAGCACAACTCCTGTACCCATTCTCTCCCATGACCGTCATTCCCGCGAAAGCGCAATTCCACCGCAGCGGCCGCTTCTCTCCTCCAACCAGATGAGATCCACCGGATTACGAATGAGTCAGGTATACAGCCCTTTCGAGGCTCGGAATCTGCTCCGCAACGTGGCCCTGCTGACCCTGGTCGTCTATCTCATTGTGGGATGCGGCGCTTCCGGAGAAGGGCACTCTGTTCGTAAAGTGAAAGAGGATCCCTCTAGAGATCGTGAGAACAAAGTGGCATCAATAGTACCCAGGATGGGCGTCGGGGACATGGTGGGGCAGATGTTCGTCGTCAGCGTGGGCGGCACGCAGCCCGACTACTACATCGAGAAGATGGTGCGAGAGCGCAACATTGGCGGCGTGATCCTCTTCGCCTACAACATGGAAAGTGAGGAGCAGGTCGAGTCGCTGACCGGCCGGCTCCAACGGCTCTCCATGCAGACGGAGCCCGCGGTGCCGCTCTTCGTCGCCGTCGACCAGGAGGGGGGTGACATCGCCTCAGCCCCCTGGGTCGCGCCGCAGCCGGCAGCGGCCGAGGTCGGGAGCCGCGGAGACCCCGAGGAGGCACATGACATCGCCGCCACGATGGGTCGCCAGCTCCTGCAGGCCGGTATCAACACGAACTTTGCGCCAGTCGTCGACACGGGATTCGGGGCGGCGATCGGCAACCGTTCTTACGGGGAGGACCCCGAGCTGGTGGCCAGGATGGGGGCTGCGGCCGTCGAGGGATTCGAGAGGGTCGGCGTAATCTCTGCGGCCAAGCACTTCCCCAACCACGGTCCGGCGACCTCAGACTCGCACGCGAGCCTGCCCGTCATCAGGCACGACGCAAAGACCCTCGAGTCCTACGACCTGCCGCCGTTCGAGGCCGCGGTCGAGGCCGGGGTGCCTATGGTGATGGTCGGGCATCTCCTCTACCCGGCCATCGATCCCCACAATCCTGCAAGCCTCTCCAGAGATGCCATAGGCATGTTACGCGGGGATCTTGGTTTCGACGGGGTGATCGTCACCGACGATCTGGCGATGGCGGGAGCGAAAGGCTCAGGTACTCCGGCCGAGGCTGCGGTCCAGGCCGTTCGGGCCGGGGCTGATCTGCTCATAGTCTCCAGTCCCCGCAGCAGCAGGTCGACGCTTACGATGCCGTGGTGGCCGCCGTCGAATCAGGGGAGATCCCGAGATCCCGGATCGAGAAATCCGTCGAGCGCCTGCTCACGGTCAAGGAGAGATACTACTTGGGCGGGTCGGGGCGGCATTAGGTAGAATACGACCAGGTACAGGGGTAGAAGAGCCCGAAAGGCAACGAGGGAATCCTGGACGACGGAGCCGTTCGGGTAAACGAAAGGAGGAAGTGGGATGGCTGAAGTAACCCTGGAGGAGGTAACCAAGGTCTTCGGCGAGGACGTGGTCGCCGTCGACAAGATGAATTTGGATATCCCGGACGGGGAGTTCGTCGTCTTCGTCGGGCCGTCAGGTTGCGGAAAGTCAACGGCCCTGCGTATGATCGCCGGCCTCGAGGACATAACCGGCGGCAAAGTCTTTATAGGGGACCAGATCGTCAACGACCTTCCGCCGCGCCAGCGGGACATAGCCATGGTCTTCCAGAACTATGCCCTCTATCCGCACATGAACGTGCGGGAGAATATGGGCTTCGCCCTCAAGCTCCGCAAGCTGGACAAGTCGGAGATCTCGCGCAGGGTAGACGAGGCCGCAAGGATTCTCTCCATCGAGCGTTTCCTCGACAGGAAGCCGAAGGCGCTCTCGGGTGGCCAGAGGCAGCGCGTGGCCCTGGGTCGGGCCATAGTCCGCGAGCCGAAAGCCTTCCTCATGGACGAGCCCCTCTCCAACCTCGACGCCAAACTCAGGGTACAGATGAGGACGGAGATAGCCAAGCTGCACAACAGGATAGGGACAACGAGCATCTACGTCACCCACGACCAGACAGAGGCCATGACGATGGCCGACCGGATCGTCGTCCTCAAGGACGGTAAGGTACAGCAGATAGACTCGCCGCAGCAAATGTACGACCATCCGGATAACGTCTTCGTGGCGGGCTTTATAGGCTCACCAGCGATGAACTTTCTCCGGGCGCGCCTGGAGAAAGAGAACGGCGGCTATACAGTCACCTTCGGCAGTACCCGCATGCCTATGAGCCGCGAGGTAGTGGAAGAGGTCAAGGAGAGAAGGGGTCAAGACCTTGGGGAGCACGTCGGCGAGATCGTGCTCGGCATCCGTCCCGAGCACATGGAGGACGCCCAGACCGAGGCGGCCGAGGCTCTGGGCGTGACGGATGGCTCGAACTCCGTGGATGTCGAGGCGCAGGTTATAGAGAGCATGGGATCCGAGAAGTACATCTACTTCGAGCCGCCCAGGGAGCAGGCCGTTCACCTGTCGAGCGTCGCCGAGATGACCGAAGACGACGAGGGCGGCGCCGAGCAGGACACCATGGGAGGGTCAGCCGAGGACGTCGGCGGCAACCTGATGGTCGCTCGTGTCGCGCCGGAGAGCACGGCGCGTGAGGGCCAGACGATGCGCCTGGTGGTCGACCCGAGCAAGATACGGATCTTCGATCTGGAGACCGAACAGGCGATCTTGTAGGGAGATGGAACGACTGCCGGATGCGGCTCAGGTAGGGGTGAGTACAGACTGTAACGTGTTGTGTAGCGTAGAAAGGGCTAGTTGCGCATGACGGAGAGAAACGACGGATCTGGAGTACGCGCTGGGCGGAGGATCAACCGCCGCGACTTCCTGAAGATGGCGGTCGGCACTCGCAGGTGCGGCACTGCTCGGGGCCTCGGGCTGCGGCGGAGGGGGTGGGGGCTCGGGAAACGT
>CAWEQZ010000009.1:0-33586 GCA_963811295.1 uncultured Rubrobacteraceae bacterium
TTCCACTTCCCGCTTCGACAGTCCGGGCGCCTCGCCGGTTCTCCCGCGGGTTGTGATCTCTCTCAATAGAGCTGTTGCGCGGTTGGCTTCTGGGACTGCTCCCAATCCCCGAAATGATTCCGAGGCGTTACGAGCCTGCAGCTCGGCGGCGTCCGGTCGATCCAGTGCCAACAAGCTTCGAGCGAGTTCGAGGCGCGCGCGGGCCGTCTCGAACGGCGCGCCGCTGCGCTCGAACAGGCTAATGGCATCCTCCAGGCACTGTTTCGCCCTCTCGTAGTCCGCTTTTGACGCCGAGATCAAACCCTCCGCGAAGCGGGCTGCGCCGCGCATCGGATCGGTGTCAATCTCAGTTGCCATCGTGCGAAGCTCCTCCATTGCCTCCTCCGCCCGAGCGTGCCGATTAGTCGCGAGCCGGGCGGGCACGAGCAGCTCCAGTCCGGCCACGCGCTCCATCCGGTCCTCATCCGCGATGGCCCTGAGGAAGCGCTCAGTCAAATCGAGGGCGTTCTCCGGATCGTCGAGGTCGAGCGCCATTCGGCCGCGGACTAGACATGCGGGGATGCTCCCCATTATCCTGAAGGGGTCTGACTCGGCTTGAAGCAGCAATACTTCCGCTTCCTCGAAGCGCCCTTGCCGGCAGCGGAGCTCCGCGAGATGCACGAGTCTTTCAGCGGCCTGGGCGGGACGAATCCGTTCGAGGGCACCGGTGGAGGCCTCCAACTCCACCTCTGCCCAGGCACCGCGCCACATTAGCGTACCGGCATAGTGGACGCGGCAAAAGGACAACATCCACTCATACGAGAAGTGCTCACAGAACTCTTTCAGCCGCACGCACCTCTCTGCGGCGCGCGCGTAGTCGCGCACGCGCTCACACGCGTAGAGGAGACAGCAGCTCGCTGTGGAGCTTGAGGAGCGACCGGGAGGGTTCCCTGGATGATACCTTAGCGGGGAGTGCCTTACCCGGCCTTTAAGGCCGGAGGATCCCTATCTTCCTCCGACCAGGAGTTCGGAGGCGTGGGCCAGGGAGGCTTCGTCGACCCTCCCCGAGAGCATCCTGGCCAGTTCCCTGCGGCGCTCTTCGCCCTCGATGCGCTCTATGCGCGTGATCGTCCGCCCCTCCGTTTCTTCTTTCTCGACGACGACGTGCGTACCCGCCTCCGAGGCTATCTGAGGGAGGTGGGTGATGGTAAGGACCTGGTTGCTGTCACCGAGTTCCCTCAGCTTCGTGCCCACCGCCGTTGCCGTCTCGCCGCCTATACCGGCGTCGACCTCGTCGAAGATGTAGGTCGCACCCGGTTCCAAGCGCTCCTGGGCGAGCCTTATGGCCAGCATTATCCTGGAGAGTTCCCCGCCCGATGCGTAGCGCCTGACGGGCAACTCGGGCTCTCCGGGGTTGGGTTGGATCACGAACTCCACCCGCTCCGTGCCCGAGGGGCCAGGTTCTGTGGACACGAGTTCGGCGCGGAAAGTCGACTTCCCGAGGTTGAGGTCCTCGAGATTCTCCTGCACCTTCCCCGACAAGCGCCCTGCGGCGGCCTCCCTGCCCGAGCGCAGCGAGGTCGCGAGGACTTCGAGGCGCCGCTCGCCTTCCGCGAGCCTCACTTCGAGCTCTGCGGTCTCCTCGTCCAGGTTCTCGAGGCGTGAGAGACGGTCACGTGAATCCTGGAGGTATCCTTCGACGTCCCCATACTTGCGCTCCAGGGCCCTCATGGCGGCGAGGCGGTCCTCGACGGCCTCCAACCGGTTCGGGTCTGCCTCGAGTTCGTCCACGTATGACCTGAGCTCGTAGAGTACGTCGTCCAGCTCCGCGGAGAGCCCGCCCAGGCGCTTCAGGAGCCCAACCAGGCTGTCGTCGTACCCCGAGGCCGTCTCCAGCTCCGATGACGCGCGCCCGACGGCGTCTACTGCTCCCGTTCCGTCTTCGGAGGAGAGGGCAGCCGTTGCAGCGGCTGTGGCCTGCAGGAGGTCCGACACGTTCCTCAAGCGGTCGCGTTCGCGGGAGAGATCCGTGAGCTCCTGCACATCGTAGCCAGATGACTCGAGTTCAGAGACCTGGTAGCGGAGGAACTCTACCTCCCGCAGCCGCGCCTCAGAGGTCGTCTTTATTTCCAGAAGCGCGGCGCGGTCGCTCTCTACGGCGCGCCAGATCAGCCCATGCTCGTGTCTCGCCTCAAAGGCTTTCTCGTCCAGGAAGTCATCGAGGATGGCGAGTTGCTCTGCCGGTTCGGTGAGCCTTATCTGCTCGCGCTGGCTGTGGTACGAGACCAGCCTCTCGCCGAGAGACGCCAGAGCCCTTACGGGGACCGAGACACCGCCAACGTAGCATCTGGAGCGGCCCTCCCCGGTCAGCGTTCGCCGCAGGACGAGGCCATCATCCTCTTCCACCTCTTCGGCGAGGTCGCCGAGGGCTTCGGTGAGGAACCGGGATCCCGTCTCTTCAGGGAGGACGAAAGTGCCTTCGACGGTCGCCTTGCGCGCGCCCGAGCGGACCGTCTCGGAGCGGGCGCGGCCACCGAGGAGCATCTGCAGGGCGGTGGCAAGGAGCGTCTTGCCTGCCCCCGTCTCACCGGTGATCACGTTGAGGCCGGGGGAGAGTTCGAGGGTGGCCTCTTCGATGAGGGCCACATTCTCCACGGAGAGCTCCGTGAGCACTACAGGAACGTCCTCCGAACCGCTCGCCACCAACTCCAGTCTTCGGTACGGCCTATTCTAACGCTCTCGCTGGAGAGCATGATCTCCACCTTTCCCCTCCGGGGATCTCACGCGGTTCGGCCCCGTCGAGCGAGAGCAGCGCCTCCCGCTCGACGAGCGCCAGCTCGGCGACCTGGTCCTCGCCCAGCACCAGTGGCCTGCTCACCAGTGCGTGTGGCGCTATGGGGACGAGTACGTAGCAGCCGGCGTCACCCGAGATGATCGGCCCCCCCGCAGAGAGTGCGTAGGCTGTCGAGCCGAGTGGGGTAGCCGCAATAAAGCCGTCGCAGCGGAAGGCGAACAATTCCTCTCCGCCGATGGAGACGTCGATGGAGATGAGCTGGTGGGGACGTTTCTTGATGAGCACGGCGTCGTTGGCCGCGAGGCCGGGCTCCTCTTTGCCGACCCGCACGTCGAGCATCCTGTATTCCTGGACTTCGAGCCCATCTCCGAGGACCTTCTCGACGCCTGTCTCGAGCTCTTCGGGGAGCATCCCCGACATGAATCCGACCTCGCCGAGGTTCACCCCGAGCAGCACCCGCCCAGGGTACATCCTCGAAGCCCGCAGCATAGTCCCGTCGCCGCCCAGCACGAAGACGAGATCTATGTCCCTGGCACCATCCGGCTGGTCGTCGCATTTGACCTCGGAGACCTCGACCCTGTGCTTCTCGAGGACGGCCACAAGCCTGTCGACGTAGCCGTCGCTCACCCTGGGGTTGGCGACGATACCTACTCTGCGGATTCGGGCGGTGTTCATGGTGTTACCCACCGCCGACCACCTCACTGATGCGCGCCTCGTCCAGGTCTTGCTCCGCACCCCTGATCAGGTGGACCGGGTACTCCAGATTACCCGACTTCCTTCCTGCGACGGCCCCCCGTGTCGCCCCAACAGCACCGAAACCAAGGGTATTGAAGTACCGGGCGACGCCGCGTATCACGGCGGCGTGCACCTCCCTGTCCCTTACCAGGCCTCCGCGTCCTACCGACTCGGGCCCCGCCTCGAACTGGGGCTTGACGAGCAAGACCGCCTCCCGCAGCGCGGGAGTGGTCGAGATGATGCTCTCCAGCGCGACTGCGAGCGAGATGAAAGAGAGGTCTGCCACCAGGAGGTCGGGCTGGAACGGAAGATCCTCTCCGGCCAGGCTGCGCACGTTGGTGCGCTCCAGGAGCGTGACGCGTGGATCGTTACGCAGCGTCCAGTCGAACTGGCCGTAGCCTACGTCGACGGCGAGCACTCTATCGGCTCCTCCTTGCAGGAGTGCGTCGGTAAACCCTCCCGTCGATGCTCCGGCATCGAGGCAGGACCGTCCCTCTACCCGCACGCCGAACTCGCCAATGGCTGCGTCCAGTTTCTCGCCGGCACGCGACACGAAGCGTTCGGCCGGCTCGACGGATAGGGGCTCATCGGCGCCGATGCGGGAGCCTGCTTTGGTCACTACCTCATTACCAACGCGTACGCTGCCCGAGAGTATCATGCCCTGGGCGCTGCTCCTGCTCGCGGCGAGGCCCCGCTCTACGAGCAAGGTATCCAATCGTTGGCGCTCCCTTTCGGGCTACTCTCCATGCCGAGGACTAACTCTCCCTGTGGCGCACGAAGTACGCCAGCTCTTGCAGGCCCGAGGTGTCTCCGTCGACCTTGGAGAGCGCGGCGAGGGCCCTCTTCGCGGCCCCGTCAGCCTCTCGCCTCGCGCCGTCGAGGCCGAAGACGCCGACGAAGGTCGCTTTGCCCTGCTCGGCGTCCGAACCGGCGCTCTTGCCGAGCTCCTCGCTGGTCGATGTGGCGTTCAGTACATCATCGACTATCTGGAAGCAGAGGCCAAGTTCCGAGGCGTACTCCGAGACGGCGGCCTGTTCCTCGCCGGTGGCCCCTGCCAGTATCGCCCCGATACGGGCTGAAGATTTGATCAGGGCGCCGGTTTTGTACTCGTGGATCATGTACAGGGTCTCGGGCTCGGTCACCTCAGCAAGTCCCGTCTGGTCCATGTCGAAGATCTGTCCGCCGACCATCCCGTTTACCCCTGTCGAGTCGGCGAGATCGCGCACTACCTCGAGGATCTGCTCGCAACTCCCTTTCTGGTGGACCGTGATCAGGGTCAGGGCCTCGCCGAAGAAGGCATCGCCAGCGAGTATGGCCATCGCTTCGCCGAACTTCTTGTGGGCGGTCGGCCTTCCCCTCCTGAAGTCGTCATCGTCCATGGCGGGAAGGTCGTCGTGAATGAGGGAGTAAGTGTGGATGAGCTCGATAGCCGCCGCGGAAGGGAGCACGAGGGAAGGGTCGGCCCCGAAGATCCAGGCCGTCTCCATGCAAAGCGCGGGCCTCACACGCTTTCCGCCGCCGAGCATGGAGTACCTCATGGCCTCCTCGAGTCCCCCGAGCCGCTTCTCTTCGGTGAAGCGGAGCCCGTGCAGGTACTTTTCGAAGACACTCCTGTGCGCGTCCCACCGGATCTGGCGTCCCGCTAGCCCCCCCGCCATGCCCAACCTTGCCCCGCGTACTTCGGCCCCCCGCAAGACTCCCCCGACGAAAGCAGGCGCTTCGTCGCCGGAGAATCCCTTCGCCAGCTCGACGGCTTCGTTTACGGCAACATCAGGGGGTACGTCATCCACAAAGAGCATCTCGTAGAGCGCGAGACGAAGGATGGAACGGTCCACCGCGCTCATGCGGTGCACTGGCCACCCCACGGAGACTTCGGAGAGCAGCTCGTCGAGCTGTACCTGCTCCTCCTCGACGCCTCGGGCGAGGCTTACGGCATACTCATCGAGATCGCCCCTGTACTCGCGCCAACGCTCCATGGTCGGGCCGAGAGGGCAGTCGTTTACGTCGCTCTGGTACAGGTTCAGGAACGCCTGCTTGCGGGCAGTCCTGCGGCTCAAGTTCCTCTCCAGCCACGGTTCAGACCCTCGTCAGGTACTCGTTGGAGCGCGTGTCCACCCTTACCCTGTCGCCGACGTTGACAAAGAGCGGCACCTGTACTACGACCCCTGTCTCCAGGGTGGCCGGCTTGTTCCCCCCTGTCGCCGTATCGCCCTTGAGGCCGGGATCGGTCTGCGCGACCCCGAGATCCACGTGCGCTGGCGGCTCTACGCTCACGACCTCACCATCGGCCGAAAGAACGGAGACGGTGCCGCCCTCGATGATGTATCCTGCCGCCTCGCCTACGACGTCCACGTGCACCGGCGCCTGATCGTAGGTGTCCGAGTCCATAAAGTAGAGGAGGTCTCCATCCCTGTAGAGGTATGTCATCGGCCGCGACTCGGTCCTCACGTTCTCGAGTTTCTCCCCAGCACGAAAGGTCTTCTCGACCACGGCCCCACTGTCTATGTTCCTGAGCCGCGTCCTCACGAACGCCCCACCCTTGCCCGGCTTGACGTGCTGGAAAAACAGGATCGTGAACCGCTTGCCATCGACCCGGATGGCCGTACCGTTCCTGAACTGGTTGGTGGATATCATGGTCGGAAGCTCCCGTTCACGGCGCCTGATCTTCTCTCGGATCCGCGCGGCGAAAACCCGGCGCAGACGCCGCGCTATTATCGCACAGTTTCTTTGCCTGTCAGCCTGGTTATGCGCTGGGATAATAGCACCGAACGCGAGCTTCTCATAGCTCCTGGGGAGGACCCTGATCTGGCCCCCCTTCGAGAACGTATCTGACCGCGGCGACGTAACCGTGGGGGCCCATGCCCGCGATTACCGCGTCCACCGCCGGTGAGATGACCGACACCCGCCGCCACTCTTCCCTGGCGCTTACGTGGGACAGATGAACCTCGACTTTCGGTACATCCAGGGCTTCCAGGGCGTCGTGTAGGGCGTAAGAGTAGTGGGTCCAGGCACCGGCGTTTATGACGAGCCCGTCGCAGTCCGCCGCATCCCTTATGAAACCGACCATCTCGCCCTCGTAGTCCGTCTGCCTGAAGTGGAGGTCCAGAGCCGGAAACTCCTCCTTGATGAGCCTCTCTATATCGTCGAGGGTCATGGTTCCGTAGATTTCGGGGCGGCGAGTGCCGAGGGTGCCGAGGTTCACACCGTTGAGAACGAAGACCTTACTCAACGATCGCTCCGATCGCCTCGCGAGCTTCTTCTTCGCTCACAGGCACACTCCGTACGGGGCTGCCGATGTCTTCGAGGAGCACGAATCTGTGCGAGGAGGGTTCGTCTGCGGCAGCGCGCTTCTTGTCGCGGCCCATCGCCATTAGCGTGCGCTCGACGCCGACATCGGGCACGCGGCGCGGCAAACCGGCGGCGGATACAAGGTCCTCGTGTACGCCTCTCAGGTCCCTGCCGAACCGCTTGCGGGAGAGGCTTGCGGCCGCGACCATTCCGGCCGCGACGGCCCGGCCGTGCTGCAAGCTGTAGCCTGCGGCAGCCTCCAGGGCGTGGCCGATGGTGTGGCCATAGTTCAGGATCGCGCGCGGCCCGCCTTCCAACTCGTCTTCGGCGACCACGCGCGCCTTGAAGCTAACGGAATCGAGGACGAGGGTCCGCAGCGCATCGAGGTCGCCCGTGCGGGCGGCCCCGATCAGTCCGAGGTCGCCGAAGAAGTCTCCTCCTGAGAGCAGTCCCATCTTGATCGCCTCGGCGAGGCCGTTGGAGATCTCATGCTCAGGCAGTGTGGCGACCCAGTCCAGGTCTGCCACCACCAGGCGGGGCCTTACGAAGGCGCCGACCAGGTTCTTGCCTTCGGGGAGGTCTACCCCGACCTTGCCACCGACGGCGCTGTCCACCATGGCTAGAAGGGAAGTCGGCAGCATGACGAGGTCAATGCCCCGCATGTAGGTTCCCGCGACGAAGCCCCCCAGATCCCCGACCACCCCGCCACCGAGGGCGAAGATGGTGCCGTCACGGGTCAATCCCATGCTGGCCAGGCGCCTGAGGGAGTCCGCGTAAACGTCCAGGCTCTTGGAGGATTCGCCGGCGGGAAGTTCGATCTTCCCCGCGACACGCCAGCCGGCCCTCTGTAGGGCATCCTGCACCCGCGCCGCATGCAATGGCCCCACCGTGGAGTCTGTGAAGATCGCGCAGCTTCCGGGTTCGAGCGAACCGGAGAAGATCTCCGCGAGGTCGATTCCGGCGCCGATAAAGACGCTATACGGATGGGTGACGGGGACCGCTACCGTCTCGACAGGCACGCCAGAACCTCCTCGGCCACCTCTTCTGGAGGGCGTCTATCGGCCTCGACCTCGATATCCGCGACCTCCCTGTACAGAGGGAGGCGTTTCGCGTAGCGCAGCCCGAACTCCTCGAGGCTTGCCGCCCGCAGGGGGCGGTCCGGACCACGAGTCCTCTGGTAGAGAACGTCCGTATCTTCCCTCAAAAAGACCGTCGTCACGTCGCGCAGGAGCGTTCTGTTGTCGGGACGGACTACGGCACCACCGCCGCAGGCGACCACGCTCGGCGTTTCGCCATCGAGGGCTTGAACCAAGGCTTTGTGCTCCAGATCCCTGAAATGTCTCTCACCGTGCTGGGCGAAGATCTCCGGTATCCGCTTGCCAGCACTCTTTACGATGGCACGGTCGAGGTCAACGAACTCGAGGCTCAGGGCACGGGCCAGGTACCGGCCCAGGGTGGTCTTGCCGCTACCCATGTACCCGACGATGGCAACGGAGCCGTCCATGCTTTAGCGCCTCTTCCCCGTGCTCTCGACCCGTTGCGTGTAAGCGTCGTAGGCGGCGCGGATGTCGGTCATGTTGTCCCTGCCGAACTTATCGAGGAACGCATCTGCGAGCACTATCGCGGCCATGGACTCCCCTATCACCGCTGCGGCCGGTACCGCACAGGAGTCGGCGCGCTCCTTGAAAGCCCGTGTGGGTTCTCCCGTAGCCAGGTCGACCGTGCGGAGGGCTTTGGCGATAGTGGAGATAGGTTTCATCGCTGCGGCGATCACGACCGGCTCCCCGTTCGTCATCCCGCCTTCGAGTCCCCCCAGGCGGTTGCTGTTGCGGGCGAGACGTCCGTTCTCCGAGAGTATCTCGTCCTGCACCTCGCTGGACCTCCTGGCCGCGAGTTCGAAGCCCATCCCGAACTCCACGCCTTTGATCGCATTGATCGACATCATGGCCGCGGCGAGCCTGGCGTCCAGTTTGTCGCGCCAGTCGACGTAGGAGCCGAGACCCGCCGGACAACCCCTGGCGACGACGACGAACTCCCCCCCCAGGGCGTCGCGGGCGTAGCGGGCGGCATCGATCTCCGCCTTCATCCTCTCCGAGACATCGGGGTCTGGACAGCGTACCTCGGAGTAGTCTGAGGTGGCTGCGTCGAGTGCGGCCCGTTCCTTGGGATAGGCGACGGCGCCGATCCGGTAGACCGCGCTTTCTATCTCGATCCCGAACTCGGCCAGAAGCTTCTTCGCCACGCCGCCTGCTGCCACGCGGGCCGTAGTCTCGCGGGCGCTGGAGCGTTCGAGGACGTTTCGCAGGTCGTCGAAGTCGTACTTCTGCATCCCGGCAAGGTCGGCGTGGCCGGGCCTGGGCAGTGTGATCTTCTGCGGTGGATCCTCGACCGGTTCTGGGGTCATGCGATGTTCCCAGTTGGCGTAGTCCCTGTTGCGGATGAGCATGGCAACGGGCGAGCCCAGGGTGTAGCCGTGGCGCACACCGCCAAGAAACTCGACCTCGTCTCTCTCTATCTTCTGGCGCCCTCCCCGCCCGTAACCTTTCTGCCTGCGGGAAAGGTCCCTGTTCACGTCCCCGGCGATGAGCCCAAGACCCGCAGGGACCCCGTGTACCAGGGCGACCTCGGCGGGACCGTGGGATTCTCCCGCCGTAGAAAAACCGAACCTCACAAATGCCTCCGAGCCATTACGATCACCAAACTACTGCCGCTAATATAAACCACACTCGTCGCTCTACCGAACCTGGTAGTTCGATCTTGAAGATCATACGGCCGCACACCGAACGGACACTACGACTACGGAACCGTCGCAGGGGTCATGCCGCTAAGGTAGAGAGAGCGTCCCACCACTGTCGAGCAGACCACCGCCTCGTCCTTGCCTGCCACCTGCGCCGCTCCCTCCCCCGCCTGTCCTGTCATTCCCCCCCGCTGCTGGGCCGCCCGAGGCCCCATCCGGCACTCCGTCGCCGTTGGCGTCGTCGAGGCCGTCGGGTATACCGTCGCCGTCGGTGTCGGGGTTGTTCGGATCGAGGCCCTGCGTCGCCTCCTTGCGGTCGGACAGGCCATCACCGTCCGTATCCCTGGCCCGTCTATTGCCTCCATTGGCAGGGCGATCGCCGTTTCGCCTCCCTTGGCCCGTGGTGGTCTGTTCAGGGGGTGGGGAGGCCGTTCCTTCCGGGGTAGTCTGGGCGACGGCGAAGACCTGCCTGAACGGGTCCTTACTGCGGTAGGCCGCGTAGGAATCGACGTTGGGGTTGTCTACCTCGGGTGCTGCAGGATTCGTATTCCCTGCGCCGTTCGTCTGGGCGATCTCGGACCTGTGCGCGACCGGCTTCTGGTCAGAGGTCCTGCCGAGGAAAACGCCTGCCAGGACCCAGGCGAAGACGAACAACGCGAGCAGGGCCAGAACCGGCGGCAGCAGCCTGTTGTCGCGCAGGAACGTATCCACAAGGCCCCTTGCGAGGTCGGACACGCGACGTCCGACCCACCGCAGGCTAGCCACCGCCGGTCCCCTCGGCGGGCGGTGACGGGGTGGTAGGCTCCTGGGGGGTCGGCGCCGTGGTTTCGGCACCGGAAGGCACGCCCTCCGGCTGGAAGTAGACGTCAGCCTGCAACTCTACCAGCAGGGGCACCTCCACACCCGGAGCCAACGTCGTGGTCTCTTCTTCTACGGGATCGGGCGGCTCGACAGGGCACGAGTGCTCGTCATCGATGACTGGGACGCGACAGTAACTCACGTCCGTTACCGCAACCAGCCTGGCGAGGTTACGCATCCTCAACAAGAAGTCTTGCATCTGATCGTAGGTCCCATTGAATTGCATTGTAACCGGTACGACACGATAGTCGCCACCACCGGCAGGCGCGGCCGCATCTCCGGGTTCGACCACGAGTTGGGTCACGCCTGCGGCGTCCGCGATCTCCTGGACCTGGACGACGAGCGTAGGGATCTGGGGCTGCGTCGGAACCCTCTTGCTGAGTTCGAGGAGCTGGCGTTCGATCTCCGGGGAGTTGCGCCTTACTTCCTCGAGCTCGTTTACCTGTTGCTGCACCTCATCGAGCTGGGCCTGTTTGTCTTCTCGCGCCTGGGCCTGTTCGTTCAGACTTTGCAGAAGCGGACTCAAGAGGAAGAAGTAGAAGCCGATGACGACGATCACTATTGCAAGAAGCCCGAGGATGAGTATGTTGCGATCGTTTCTATTCATCTGATTCTACGTTCCGCATGCGTGGCGTACCGTTCGCCTGCCGCCCCGTAGGAATGCCTCGTATTGGCGACCTCGCGGGTACGAAGCGAATCCCGACTGCCCGCCAGTTCATCCTGCGATCCACCTTCCAACCTTACCTCTGTGCCGTTATCCCCGACCAGCGTCACCAGTTCCGAGGCGACTTCGAAACTCACGGCCGGTTCTGGGAGGATATTCCTCCTTAGCGCGGCCCTGTCGAGGTCCGCGTTGGCAAGATACTGGAGGTTGTCCATCCGCACGACGAAGTCTGCCACATTCTCGTAACGGGGCAAGGCGATACCTGTGAACGTTATCGTGCCCGGGGGTTCCAGGGGCTGCTCGACCGGTGCGTCGATGTCGACCGGTGCGGCCTCGGCGGTAAAGGTGTCGAGGGCGGTGCTCTCCGGCACGACGAAGGCCAGGCCTTGCAAAAACTGATCCCAGGTAAAGCGGCTGCGAAAGATGCCATCGGCGACCGGCTTCTTGGCTTCGAGGCGCGCCTTGAGATCCCTGTAGGGACTCAACTCGGCCAAAGCCGCGTTCTGGCGGGCGATCTCGGCATCGAGCTTTGCGACCTGGTCTTCGAGATCACCCAGCCTCAGGAGCAGTACCAGGTACACGCCGACCATCAGGATCAGCACGAAGGCGCCAACGACAAGTAGAATACCCACAACACCGCTGCGTAACCTGTCTGCCGGACGGCCACGCTCGTCGGCAGGAAGGAGGTTTATTCGCCTCATTCTTCCTCCATCGCGAGGCCAAACGCGACTGCGAGTACGGGCTCCATAGCCCTCAACTGGTCGTCGGTGATGTTGGAGCGGTTGGCCGAGAGCTTCTCGACGGGGTTCGCGCGGCCAGTGGGGACGTCCAAAAGTTCCCCCAGATACCCGTCCAGGTTGGGGATCAATGCCGCTTCTCCTGAGAGAAGGACCCTGGAGACCTCGCGGGCCGCTTCCTGGGAGCGGTGGTGTTCGATGGAACGCTGCACCTCGTCGGCGAGGGTCTGCGCGGCACCTTCGAGCCCACGCCTCACGTCGTAGACGAGCGCCGGATCGAAACTACCTTCCTCAGCCTCTATCTCCTGGCTCTCGTCCTGCTCGGAACCCAACCTGACCCGCGGGTCGAGCGCCAACCTCTCGGCTTCATCCTCGGGCAGGTCGGCCAGCTCGACCACAGCGGCGACGAAGTCGACGAGGCCGACGGGCACAAAGCGGGTAAGGACCGGATTACCCCGATCCGCCACCACCAGGTTCGTGATCTCCGCCCCGACGTCGAGGAGGAGTAAAGCCCCTTCATCACCGAAAAAGGGATCGGGGAGGGTAGAGCGCGTCAACGAGAGTGCTTTGACATCCACGCCGGCAGGCCGCAGTCCACCGGTCCGTACCGCCGAGGTGTAACGCGAGATCATCTCTCTCTGGGCGGCGACCACGAGCACGCGGTCGAGATCCGAGCGCTCCTCCCTGGGGCCGAGCACGACGTAGTCCAAGACGGCCTCATCGAGCGGCATCGGTATGTGGTCCTGGGCCTCGAAGTTTATGGCGCCCTGCAGGTCGGCTTGCGCCATGTGCGGAAAGTCGAGCAGCCTGACCACTACCTTCTGGTTGGAGACGCCGAGGGTGACGGCCTTGCCGTTGAACGAATGCGAATCCCAGAACTCCCTGATCTCGGCCGCCAGGAGGTCATGGTCGGCGACCTCTCCATCGAGAATCGTCCCCGGAGGAAGCCTGTGATAGCCGACGTGCTGCAGGGTGTACCCGCCGCCAGCGCCGGAGATCTGGACGGCCTTGATGGACCCGCGGTCTATGTCGAGGCCGACGGTTCTTGCCCCCCCGAATCCCGGCAACCTCGCCACTACGCCGACCTCCGGAAGAGCGCGAAGATGGACCGTGCGATCAAGCACCCTCCCTGGCGACGTGCCTTAGCGCCCCCACCTCCGCGTCGGCCCCCACAGAGGCTTTGCGTCCGATGCTGGAGTTGGGACCGAGAACCGCCCTCGCCCCGACTCTGGCCCCGGAACCTACGACCGCCCCCGCGGAGATCCAACTCCCAGCCCCCACCTCCGCGTCCCTATCCACAACGGACTGGGATCCCAGAAAACAGTGGCTCCCCACGGCCGTATCGGGATGCACCGCCACGCCGGCCGCGACGACGCATCCGCCCTCGATCGTGGCCACTGAAGAGACGTACGCAAGCGGATGGATGGCCGTGAAGAACTGCCCTCCAAGGGCCCTCAAGGAGTTGGCAACCCGCAACCTGGCAGCGTTGTCCGTTATCGCCACTATGACGTGTACCGGCTCTATCGAAAGCATGCTCTTGAGCATCTCGACATCCCCGAGGACTGGATACCCCCTAACCCTCTCCGGGATCGCCGCGTGGGCGTCGTCGTAGAACCCGAGCACGCGATCTCCCAACCCGCCCGCCAACAGAACGTCCAACGCGACCCTTCCGTAGCCGCCAGCTCCTACTATGACGACCCTTATCTCTTCGTCGAGGGTCAGGCGCTCTACTTCAACTTCAGGTTCAGGCACACTGGTAGTGGTTTCGGGCTCTCTTATCTCCGCCTCCCTCCACCAGAGATTACTCCAGATGCCCTAGGAAGTTTAGCATCGTTGTTGGCTAGTTGCTCCTATACACCACATCATGATGCGCTCGCCCATTGCGACTATGCTAAGTATTGGGGTCTTGGCTACCTAAACGGACCTTCGAGAGAGTTACCAAGGAGGAAATCACGCGCCGGGAGTCGCCGGCCACCTGGCACCTGGAGCTCCAGCACCTCGAGGCAACCTTTCTCACAATACACCGCGATACGCCCGTTTTCGACGGTGACGGATCCCGCCCCGGAAGCCACGGCCGCTCGATCGAGCACCGCGGAACGCCAGATCTTGACCGGTCCATCGACGTCGGGGTGGAACGTCCTCGCCCCCAGGTGCGGGGACAGGGCCCTTATCTGATTATGCACCTCGCCAACCTCTTTTCCCCACCTTATGATCTTGTCCTGATCCGAAATCTTAGAAGCATAAGTAGCATTACGACTGTCTTGGTCGACAAGGGTCAAGGTGCTTGTTCGGAGAAGATTCAAACCCTCTACTATAGCTTTAGCTCCAGTATGGGCGAGAAGGTCTGTCAGTTCTCCGGCGTCCATTTCGGGTGGTACTGCGACGGGGCGCTGGAGTGCCATTGGGCCTGTATCGAGTCCTTCGTCCATTCGGATGATAGTCACGCCGGTCTCGGTCTCCCCGGCCATAATAGCGCGTTCGACGGGGGCTGCGCCGCGGTATTTCGGAAGGAGTGAGGCGTGGACGTTCCAGGCGCCTTCGGAGGCGGCGTAGAGGGTGTCGGGACGCAGGATCTGTCCGTAGGCGGCGACGATCAGGGCGTCGTAGTTGGAGAGTTCGTCGCTGATCTCGGAGATGCTGGCCGGTTGGCGCAGGGGAAGGTCGTGAGAGAGGGCTAGCTCGGCGACGGGTGTTCTCTTGGTCCTACGTCCCCTGCCCTTTCGCGTGTCTGGCTGGGAGATCACGAGCCCCACTTCGTGGGGAGAGGAGATCAGGCCCCGGAGGATGGTGGCCGCGAAGTGTGGGGTACCTGCGAAGGCAATCTTCAAGGCGTCCTTTTTCAGCCCTGCTGGGCGAGCAGGCGCTCCCGCCACTCGCGCATGGCTGCCTTACGTGATTGCCTATCCGTGCGGTCCAGAATGAGGACGCCGTCGAGGTGGTCGACCTCGTGCTGCAAGACCCTGGCCAGCAGGTCGGAGGCCTCTATTTGCAGCGGCTCGCCCGAGGCGTCCTGCCCCGAGATGGTTACGGCCGTAGGACGTTCGACGTCGACATGGATCCCCGGTATGGAGAGGCATCCTTCGGTGGCGGTCTCGGTCGTCTCCGACACTTCAGTGAGAACGGGGTTGACGATTACGAACTCATCGTCTTCGATGGCGGCGACGAACACTCGCTTGAGACGTCCGACCTGGGTGGCTGCCAGGCCAACCCCCTCGTTCTCGCGCATGGTGGCAAGCATTTCCTGGGTGAGGCGGACCAGCGACTCATCGAAGCTCTCGACCGGCGCGGCGCGGGTCTTGAGCACCGGGTCTCCGAACTTCCTGATATCTAGTGCCAACTATACCTCCTCGGGATCCACGTCAACGCGAACCTCAAGCCCGCTCGTGCGGGCTGCTATCCTGGCGGCCAGCGTCGCTGCGCGGGCCACACCGGGCCGCCACTTGGCTCTGAGCAGCACCCGCCACGCGCTTCTCTCTGTGGTGCGCTTGAGTAGAACGGGGTCCGACATTTCGACCCCAGCCTCGAGAGCCGGCCGCAAACGGGATTCTACCGCACCGAAGAGCGCTGCCTCGGAACCCTCGAAGGTCAGAGAGGCGACGTACGCGAACGGAGGGTAGCCGAGCGCGCGGAGCCTGGGGAGCTCCGCGGCGGCGAACGACTCGTAGTCACCCCTTACCGCGGCGCGCAGGGCGTAGTGCTCGGGGACGCGCGTCTGGATGAGGAGCAGCTTTCTGGCCACCTCCGCCGTGCCGTAGAACAATCTGAAAGATCTCTCTACGGCGCCGATGCCGCTTCCCGCAAGAAACGCGTCGGCATCGGGTAGGACCACCGCGTCCCACTCGCCTTCCAGGACGCGAGGCGCGGTCCCTACCACAACAGGGGCGTCGGCATTGTCCCGGCCTTCGGCAGTGATGAGGCCGACCTGCGCTCCGAGGACCGCCGAGAGCCAATCGCGCACCCGCTCGACACCGAGGCCCGTCTGCCGCATGCGCTCGCTACCGCACTCGGCACACGGGCCCGGCTTCTCTGTGTATCCGCAACGGGTGCAGACCAGGGGACCTTTCCGTCCGTGCGAGACGAGCGGCAGGTCGCAGTTCGGGCAGATCTTTACCGTCCCGCAGCGGCTGCATGAGATCGCGGTCGCATAACCCAGCCTTTTGAGGACGATGGCCGCTTTCCCTCCTTCTTGCATGCAGCGGCGGCAGGCGCTTATCAGGGTAGAGCTGAACGTCGCGCCTGTGCCGCGCATGTCTACGATCCGGACGGCGGGCCACGGACCTTTTCTGGCAGTAGGAAGCTCGCGTATGCGCTCTCGCCTGCGGACCTCGGCGGCGTAGAGCCTGAGCGATGGGTAAGGCGAGAGGAAGAAGACCGCGGCCCGGTCGAGGCGGGCGCGCTCTAGCGCCACGTCGCGCACGTGCAGGGGAAGACCTTCGCGACCCTGCCCGGCCCTGTGCGCGGCGTTCGGTTCGTCGACGACGCAGATCGAACCAGGGTGTTTCAGCCCGAGCATGGCCGCCGTCCTGGTCCCGACCACGACGTCCACGCCTCCACTTCGGGCGGCCTCGTAGACGGCGGCCCTGCCTCGGCCTAGGCCGCTGTGGTAAGGGGCAACGATGTGTCCCTCCTCGAGTGCTACACGCAGAAGGTCCACCAGCCTTTCGACCGACCCTACCTCCGGCGCCAGCACGAGGGCCTGCCTCCCATCCTCCAACGTCGCCCTCACTATGGCCACGACCGCGGCGTGCTCCTCTCTCCCTGTCGTCCTCCACAAGAAGGGCCCGCCACTCGTTACGGCACGCCGCGCGGTCCGCAAGAACGCTGCGAGGCGTTTGGGGACGCCAGGATCGCCGAGGGTGGGCAGCAAGGGGGCCGGCTCCTGGCGGCGAACGAGCCTTGCTGCGCCCCTGCAGACGAGCCCCCGGAGGGAGTTTCGGCTCGCGCCGGTCTCCGAGAGCAGGGCTGCGGTCGTGCTCGCGCCGCCGCGCTCTTTGAGGGTCTCAAACAGGTCGCGCTGACGTGGGGCACGGGCCAGGTCGGGTTCTGCGGAGGCACGGATCACGGTCCATTCCACCGTCGCCGGTTGCGGTGCTGACGGGACGAGCACGATCCGCCCCTCCGCCTGGGCCGCACGCAAGCCATCGCGCCCGAGGGTGCGCTTGAGGGCCGCCCGTGTGACACTGCTGTCAACGTCCCAGGGCCAGCCGGGAGAAGGTTCTATCACGCGGTAGCGTCCCGCTTCTATGCCAGGCGGCAGGGCGGCCCTGAGCACCGCCGGAAAAGGGACCGCTGCGTTAGCGTGGATCCAGCGGCATAGCTGTACTAGTGTGGGTCGCAGTGAGAGATCGGGCACCACGGAGACTACCGCTTCGCTGGCGCGGTCACTCTCCTCTTCGGTACCAACGACTATGCCGAGGCGCTGCCTTCCCGAAAGGGGCGCGACGACTGCTGTTCCTACCCGAACGCTCGCACCAAGGCGCTCAGGTATCCTGTAGCTGAGGGGAGGCAGGGCGTGCGTAGGTATGAGGAGACTAACTTTCGCGCACAACTCCTTGCGTCTCCTATGTGCTCCATGTTCGCCAGCAGCACCTCTTAGATGCGGTGTCGTGTCTCCGACGGCAGCACCTCCAGAGCTTTCGGGACCACCTCAGTGTACGAGTCTACGAGATTTTGCGTACCCTGTCTTGAGGCTTCGAGCCAATCCCTGGCTTTGCCGATTTCCTCCGGCGGCGCACGGTCTTCCGGCGAAAGTCCTCCCTACAAGAGAAGCTCTTGGAGCACCACATGGTCTAGGGCGAGGCTCCTTCGCCTATCCACTCACCCGCATCCTAATTCGGCACCACAACATGTAGAGAGGCCCGATCCATCTGCAGGAGTCTAGTACTGCGATCCTGGCCCGTTAGGACCGAGGCTGTGCAGGATGCTGTATCCGTACTTCTGCGAATTCACCTTCTACGAGGTTGGTTGATCAAGCCTTCGTAACCATCGATTGTGCAAAAGCGATCAATCTTGGATTAGGAATGGGGAGTTGCCCATAACGTAGTACTTTCCTAAGTCACAGTTCCAACCTCACGATTCAAGCGCAATTCCGCGGAATAAGTATTGTTCGGTTTCGGAGTTCCACCAACGGGCTCACTCGTGCGGTTGATGTGTGGCGAGAGAGGCTACCTGGCCCGAGCCCTGTACCAATCAGAATCCGGCGGCGCGGCGGAGGTCATCTGAGAGCGAGGTCTCCTCCCAGGTGAACCCTGGCTCGCTGCGTCCGAAGTGGCCGTATGCCGCGGTCCGCGCATAGATGGGGTTCCGCAGCTTCAGGTCGCGGATGATGGCGCCGGGTCTGAGGTCGAAATGTTCCTGCACCAGCGCGCCGAGGGTCGCCGGGTCGGTCCTTGCGGTGCCGAACGTCTCGACCATCACACTCACCGGATGGGCGACGCCGATCGCGTAAGCCACCTGGACCAGGCACCGGCCTGCGAGGCCCGCAGCGACGAGGTTCTTCGCCACCCACCTTGCGGCGTAGGAAGCCGAGCGGTCGACCTTGGTCGGGTCCTTGCCCGAGAAAGCGCCCCCGCCGTGCGGCGCCGAACCCCCGTAGGTGTCCACGATGATCTTTCGTCCCGTGAGGCCCGTGTCGCCCTGAGGTCCTCCCGTAACGAACCTGCCCGTAGGGTTGACCATGATCTCGGCCACGCCGGGGTCGAAGAATTCCTCGGGCATTACGGGGCGTATGACCGTCTCCAGGAGATCATCCTTTATGTGGGCCTCCACCCCGTCGCGGTGCTGGGCCGAGATCAGGATCTTCTCTATGCCGACGGGCCTGTCCCCCTCGTAGCGGACCGTAACCTGGCTCTTGCCGTCCGGCCTCAGGTAGTCGAGGAGGCGGTTCTTGCGGACGTCGGAGAGACGGCGCGTCAGAGCGTGTGCCAGTGTGATCGGGAGCGGCATCAACTCATCGGTCTCCTCGCAGGCATAGCCGAACATCATCCCCTGGTCGCCGGCCCCTATCTCGTCGAGACCCTCGCCCTCTCTCGCTTCGAGAGCCCTATCTACTCCCAGGGCGATATCTGCGGACTGCGGATCTATGGAGACGATCACGCCACAGGTCTCGGCGTCGAAGCCGAACTTGGCCCTGGTGTAGCCGATCTTCGAGACCTTCTCGCGCACCAGGGTCGAGATGTCCACGTAGGTCGAGGTAGTTATCTCACCGGCCACCACGACGAGGCCCGTCGTCACAAGCGTCTCGCAGGCCACCCTGCTCATGGGGTCGTCCGCGAGCGCCGCGTCCAGAATGGTGTCCGAGATCTGGTCCGCTATCTTGTCGGGGTGGCCCTCGGTGACTGACTCTGAGGTAAAGAGGTGGGATGCCTTCAGTTTCTGATCATCTGCCGCGTTCCAGGTGGTCGGGCCGGCCGCTCTCTCCACCATCTCTATCTCTCCTCGTCCAGCTCCGCGATCATGGTGTCCAGGATGACACGGGCGACCAGTTCTTTGGAGGCCCTGGGGACGAATCGCTCGTTCTCGCGGCCAACTACGTAGACCTCGTTCTCGGCGGCGCCGAATCCTACGCCTTCTCTGGAGATGTCGTTGCCCACCACGAGGTTCGCTCCCTTCTTTGCGAGCTTCTCGCGGGCGTCGGCCACGGGGTCCCCGTGAGTCGCCGCGAATCCTACCACAAAGAGGTCGGGATACCGCTCCCTGACGGCCTCGAGTATGTCGGCCGTGGGGGCAAGCTCCAGGCTCGTCGTCCCTGAGCTGCGCCGGATCTTCTCCCTTACCTGCGAGGCCGGTCTGAAATCCGAGACCGCTGCGGCCATAACGAGCGCGTCCGCGTCAGCGGCCTGTTCCAGAACCGCCTCTCGCAGCTCTTCCACGGTCTCGACCGCAAAGTATCTGGTCCCCGGCTCGACCGTATCTACGTTGGCGGCCACTACGGTGACCCCGGCGCCGAGGCGCAAAGCTTCGCGGGCCAGTGCGAGCCCCATCTTCCCCGAGGAGCGGTTCCCGATAAATCGCACACTATCTATGGGCTCCCTGGTACCGCCGGCGGTCACGAGCAACCGTAGACCGCCCATCGGGCCGCCGAGACTGCCGAGTAGCCCGGCGACGATCTCTCCCGTAGATGCCATCCTCCCTTCACGGCCTTCGACGATGCGGGATCCATCCTCTCGGAGTAGATCCAGGTTCACTCGTACGGCGGGATGGCCCGCCGTACCAGCGTCGAGATCCGGGGCCACGACGGTGCTCGCCGGGAAGCGAGATTCCATACCGCGGGCGAGCCTGGCCAGAGTATCCGCGGTTGCCGGGGCAAATAGGACGGCCTCGGGCGCTTCTGAGGGATCATCTACCAGGGCCACATCACGGAACGCTGCGGGACCGACAAAGCGACGGGCTCTCTGTCCAAGGATCACCTCCACACTGTTATCTGTCCCTGCTATCTCCCTGGCTACATCGGGGATCGCGAGGGCACCCGGAGAAGCTCCGACTCGGAGAAGGATCAAGGTGTTAAGGTTTACGTCGTTGTCTCAGGCTGCGCCCTCGTCGCCCGGTGCGCCCGAGTCGATATCCATCTCCTGGGGGACGCCGGTGCCGGCGGGCGGGCTGATGAAGTCATCTGCATCGGCCGCCCCTACCTCTTCATCCGTGTCCTCTGCGGGCTGCCTGAAGGCGACGTCCAGCTTGTCCTGGCGCAACTCCTCGATGGCGATGGTCAGCGGATGCTGGGACCGGGTGTGGACCTGCGGGCCAGGGATGCCGAGGGCATCGTTGAGGCCCAGGGTCGAGGTGTACTCGTTGATCTGGCGCGCCCTCTTGGCGCTGGCCACGGCGAGGCCGTAACGGGAGTCAACCTTGTCCAGAAGCTCATCTATCTTCAGGTCGTGCAGCATCTTTGCCTCCTCTTACTATTTGCTCCATCTTCTCGATCATTTCCTTGCGGGCCAGTTGGCGGTTCTCGTTTACGACCTCGTGGTCGAACTCGTCGCGGGCCGCGACCTCGCCTACGGCGGTCGCCAGCCGGCTCTCCAGCGCTTCTTCTGTCTCGGTAGCCCTTCCTGTGAGCCTGCGGCGGGTCTCCTCCAAAGAAGGAGCGCGGACGAAGACCATAACAGAATCGGGACGTTTTACCTGGACCTGCCTCGCGCCCTGGAGCTCTAACTCGAGGATCACAGACTTTCCCTCCTCCAGAAACTCCTCGACCTTGCGCTCCGGCGTCCCGTAAAGGTTACCAGAGTATTCGGCCCACTCCAGAAAGCGGCCATCCTGAATCCAACGCTCGAACTCCTGCCGCGAGAGGAAGATGTAATCTTTACCATCTACCTCGCCGGGACGCGGCTCCCTGGTCGTCGCCGACACGGAATAAGCTAGCTCGGGCACACCCTCAAGAGAGGCCTTGATCAACGTCGACTTTCCTGCTCCGGAGGGCCCGGAGACGACGATCAGCCTTCCTCGCACCCTAGAGCCCTGATCAAACGGTCCCTCTGCCCGTGCGTAAGCCCCACAAGGGTCTTGGAGCGGCTTACGCCGGCGTCCCTCATAACGCGCGTGACCTTGATGCGGCCCATACCTTTGACAGCGAGAAGCATCTCCTCGACCTTGGCGCCCCTCAACTCTTCGGAAGGGTCCATAAGTAGGTCGTAGATGCCCAACCGCCCACTCTTGAGGTCACGCTTGGTCGCGGCCCTCGCGAAGCGCACCCTGTTGGCCTCCTCGAGCGCGTCCCTACGTTCGTCAGCCGTCCGTTCTGGTGCCCGCCTCAACATCAACGGCTTAGTATATCATCGCCGGAAGGTACCCGGTCTAACCTCCTTGCCAGGCGCTAGTGCGGTTCTTTCGACGGTACCGCCTGGTCTTGTGGCGGTTACCGCAAGTCTCCATGGCGCACCACCTGCCACTACGGCTCTTGGAATGGTCGTAGTACGCCCAACGGCAGTCCTCGGCGGCACAAATTTTTATGCGAGCCCACGTGCCCTTCGAGGACGCGACAACAACGTCGGCGAGGATCGTGCCTAGTGCATCTTCAGAACAGGTTGTGAGGGATGAGTTACAGTAATGTTTATGAAACCTCCAATCTTCGTACGTACGCTTTCAAAGCACGAGCGCCAAGAGCTGGAAGCCGGGTTGCGCTCCTCCGATGCCTTCGTCCTCAGGCGCTGCCAGATCCTTTTAGCCAGCTCCCACGGTGAGCGTTCTCCCCGGATAGCCGAAAACCTTCGCTGCGGCCAACAAACTGTGCGCAACGCCATCCACGACTTCAACGACAGGGGCCTCGATGCCCTAAAGCAGGGCTCTTCGCGCCCCACAGAGGTCCACGCCGCCTTCGACGAGAGTAGCGCCCGCGCCTTGCTAGAGATGCTCCACCACGACCCGAGGAAGTTCGGCAAAGATGGCACCTTGTGGACACTGCAGTACGCTGCACAGGTCAGCTTCGAGGAGGGTCTAACCCACAGGCAGGTAAGCGCAGAGACCATCCGAGCCACTCTGGTGCGCCTTGGAGTGCGTTGGCAGAGGGCGAAACGCTGGATAGAAAGTCCGGATCCCGACTACGAGAGAAAAAAGGGGATCGAGATCGGCTGATCCGGCTCGCCGAGGCCCATCCGGAGTGGGTTTTGGGATTCGAGGACGAGACCTGGTTCAGCCGCTTTGAGAGACCTTCTGTGCATTCCTGGGAGCAGGCGGGCCAGCCGATGCGCTTCCTCCAGAAGGAGCCCACAAAGGACGATCCCGACCCCAAAGCCCTCTCCTGCTACGGGCTTTATCTGCCGGAGCTTGAAGAGACGTGGCTGAGATTCGTGGATGGTCGGCCGCTGAGCGCCATAACCACGCAGTTTCTCGGGTGGTGTTGCCACAAGCTCCTCAGGAGAGGCAAAAAGGCTCTGCTCCTGATCTGGGACAACGCAAGCTGGCATAAAAGCCGAGAGGTGAGAGGCTGGATCACCGCCCACAACCGCAAGGTCAAAGAAAACAGCCGTGGAGTACGCATAGTTACCTGCTTCCTGCCCACCAAGAGTCCGTGGCTGAACGCCATAGAACCCAAATGGGTACACGGCAAGCGCAAAGTGGTCGAGCCCGAGAGAGTGCTTGGCGCTTACGAGCTTGCAGATAGGGTATGTGAGGTCTTTGGTTGTCCGCATTACGAGCATCTATCCATTCCCCAGGAGGTCGCCTGATCGTGCACTAGTGCACCCTTCACCCCGCTCACGAGTTCGGGACCTGAACCTTCACCAAAGCGGACCACGAGCGGGAACTCCCCAAAGATTCGACCAACCGCATCCGACCTCTCTCGGGACGGACCCGAGTTGGCGGAGGCCGGCTTCGTGATCGCGAGCGTACCCCTGACAGTCGCCGTTACGGATAGCGTGGGGGATGATGAACGGGGCCTTGCTTCAGGGGTTTTGAGCACCGCCACGGGGTTCGGCAACGCCCTTGGATGGGCGGCGGTTGGGGCTGTGATCGCTGCTGCTACTGCGGCATCGGGCTCCACCGCTCTCCTCGGGGGTCTCCGTTGGGGACTGTGGTCCGCCACGGCCTGCGCCGTGCTGGCCCTCGTGCTCGTGGTCGTTTGCATGCGTCCTGGGTCACGAGAGATGCCGAGATCTTCGTCTAGCGCAACTGAACGTTAGAGCATCCGTCGGCTACGGCGAGTTGCAGAAGGAATGCCCTTCCGCAACTCGCGCTGTCAGCCATTTAGTTCTTGCTGACGGCTGACAGCTCCTTTCTGTAGAAGCGCAGCTTTCCCCGTCTATCGTTACCGCTTGACGACGACGCTTGCCCTCATATCGGGATGAAAATCGCAGTGGTACTTCTTCTTGCCCCCACTCTTGAAGGTGTGCGTATACCTCTGTCCCTTCCCCAAACGTCCCGAGTCAAAAGATCTTCCGTTGTTCGCCGTCGCGGTGTGCGCCGCGCTGTCCTTGTTGATCCATCTGACCTTCGTCCCACGCTTGACGGTGATGTTGGCCGGCTTGAAGCGGAAGTTCTGGATCAAAACCGTCCTGGTCGTCTTCTTGTGTGCCTTGATCGCGGGATGTTTGTGCGCCCCGGAAGCGCTCACAATGAAAAGCGTGCTAAGCACGACCAGCGTAGCCACCGTCATCAACAAGATGATGTGCCTCATAAGCGTAACCTCCTCCTACTTCTCACGCCCCCACAGCGGAGATATGTGCATCACGATAGTACGCTCGGGTAGGCAACGCAACCCCTAATTCTCTGTCAGCATCTCGAGTTCGAGGCGATGGACCGCATCGTGTACCCCGGTCAGCAGCCGCCGGTGGGCCATCTACACGATCATTACGGCACGCTTGAGGAACCCGAGGCAACCGTCCCTCAGATGCAGCAATCCACCGGTGCTTGCAACCGGCCCGAAGACACAGCCGGCTACTGGGTGACCGCGGTTGTGAAACCCGACGGCCCGGACGCGGACTCGGATCCAGATCCCGTCCCAGCGACGGCTATGAACGCTTACTACCGCACCGACGTGCCAGCGAGCAAGGTCAAACCAATCCCGGAGGGCCTGATGATAGTCGCAGGTAACCACATGGCCACAGCGGCCAACCCTCAGGATACCAACGTCGTGCATTGGTACTGTAAGAATCAAGTGACGGGCGAGGTTACAGGGCCTTGGGTGGAGCCGCACCAATGCGAAACGCCCAATGCCAAGCCGCGCCTGAAAATAGTGTTCCCACAATGTTGGGATGGCAAGAACTTAGACTCCACCCCAGACCACAAGGCGCACACGGCCTACCCCAAACGCGTAAATGGAGTGTACAAATGCCCCAGCACACACCCTGTGGCTATCACACGCCTCGGTTTGCAATTTAACTATCCTGCTGAAGATGAGCCCGGATGGACTAATATGAGCGACGTCACATTCAGCTCGGGCGGGCGTTTCTCTGGTCATGCGGACTTCTGGAACACTTGGCGTGTGACGGGAGAGAACGGGTTCAATGGTCTCCACACCCGGTGCCTGAACGAGGGCACCTACTGCGGTCTGGGCAACCAGCCGCGTTAAGCCGGGAGCTAGCGGCGGACTTGGCGGCATCATACCCCGTGCATCGAACTCCACCAACGCCAAACTCGCCGCCCTCAAGTCGGGCGCTCACGCGGGCTTAGTACTGCTGGTGGAGCTCGACCAAAAGTTAGTCGTCGTCAGCCGCCGGCTTGCGAACGGTAGTCCCCTCAGGTGTCAACACATAGCCGTCGCTCGCCGGGTCGAATAGAACATCACGCCCTCCAAGCCCTACCATGAGCCTGAGAACCCGAAGCCTGCGAAGTGCGAGCAAAGGAGGTGACGAAAAGCGGGTTGGGTGCATGGTTGGGGTCGGGCTTATAGAAGTCCCGGCCAGCTCTTGCCGTTCGTACCACTAAATGTCACCGCCTCCCGCCAGCACGGGACGCACGCCCCGTAAGGCTCGGGTCAGCCAGGTGGCGTTCAGGCTGTGTTCTTTCAGGTAGGTCCTAAACTCGTCGAGTATCTCGCGCGGGTCCCTGACGAAGCTCGCTGTGCCTACCTGAACCGCCGTCGCGCCCGCGAGCATGAACTCGACCACATCCGTGCCGTTCACCACGCCCCCGCTACCGATCACGGGTATGTTCACCACGCCTGATACATCGTATACGGCGCGGAGCGCGACTGGCTTTATTGCAGGGCCCGAGAGGCCGCCCCGCACCAGAACCTTGCGGGCGCGAGCGTCTATGGTGAGCGCCGGGAGGGTATTTATGAGCGTAAGCCCGTCTGCCCCTACCGATTCGGCAGCGCGGGCGTTCTCCACGACACCTTCGTTGGTGAGCTTCGCGAGAAGGCGTTTACCAGGCACGGCGGCGCGGCAGGCAGCGACGACTTCTTCTACGGAGGCGGGTCCTGCGCAGAACGCCAGCCCCCCGCACTCCACGTTCGGGCACGAGAGGTTCAGTTCGACGGCGGAGACGCGGTCTTCGCCGTCGAGGGTCTCGCAGAGAAGGGCGAACTCGTCGACGGTATCGCCGGCGACGGAGACGAAGATGGGGATGCCGAGGTCGAACGCGTCGAGATCCTGCAAGAAGTCCTCGACACCAGGGTTCTGGAGGCCGATTGAGTTGACCATCCCTGCCGGGGTCTCGGCGATGCGGGGTGGTGGATTGCCGGCTCTCGCGGTCGGGGTCGTCGTCTTTGGCAGCATCGCCCCGTAGACGCCTCCGACCTCGCCCAGGGCTTCCCTGGAGAGTGTTCCGGAGGCCGGGATCAAGGGGGTCTGCAACCGGAGCCCGCAGAGCTCGACAGCGAGGTCGACACCGGCCTCTTGCTCGCGCACTACCATGCCAAGTCCTCAGCGGAAAAGACGGGTCCCTCTATGCAGGACCTGATGTAGCCGCCTCCGCGCACGGGGACAACGCACCCGTTGCACGAGCCGTTCCCGCACCCCATCCGCTCCTCTACGGAGAGCTGGCAGAGCCTGTTCTCCCTTGCCGCGCGCTTGACCGCAACCAACATGGGGTTTGGCCCGCAGGCGTAGACGGCCCCGTACCCTTCGAGGGAGTCTGTGGCGTCGAGCACGGTCCCGTGCGTCCCTGCCGAACCGTCCATCGTCGCCACCCCTGCGCCGGGGAAATCCCTGGCGACGGCGGCCGGCCTCGCGTCGGCGAACCCGAGGTAGATGTCGTGAGGAATCCCTGCGACGTCGAGACGCCGGCCCAGGATCTTGAGTGGCGCGACGCCTATGCCGCCTCCCAGAAGGACTGCCGGTCCCAGCCCTGGATCTATGCGGAAGCCCCTGCCGAGAGGCGCCGTTACCTCTATGGTCGATGCGAGGTCAAGGAGCGCGGTACCGCGGCCCCGCACCTCGAAGAGGAGGCTCGCCATTTTCCCGTCGTAGTCGTAGAAAGAGAAGGGGCGGGCGAGGAACGGGTCTAGGTTAGCAGGAAAACCGGCCGACCTCGCCATAACGAACTGCCCCGGTTCTACAGGCCCATCACTCCAGCGGTATCTGAGCAGGGTGTAGGAGCCGAGTTCCTTACGCTCTTCGACGTTGACGCTGTAGAACTTCATGCTCTCGCCGCGTAGAGGCCCTGGAGCGAGTTCACGCGTCTGGTGCCGCCGCGGACCCTAGCTTCTATGCCCTGTATGGCGGCGGCGGCCCCTGCGAGGGTGGTGATACAGGGGACCCCGTGCATGAGGGCCCGGCGCCGGATCAGGTACCCGTCGGTGCGGGGCCCGCGACCCCAGGGGGTGTTGACGATCAAGTCCACCCCAGCCGCCTCTATGAGGCCGAGCACGTCCTCCCCGAGCTCCCCTATCTTGGGCACGATCATGACCGGCAGCCCGTTATTCTTGAGCACCTCGGCCGTCCCCTCGCTCGCGGAGATCTCGAACCCCAGATCGGCGAAGGCCCTGGCTATGAGCACGACGGCCCTCTTCTCCCTGTTGGCCACCGAGATGTAGACCCTCCCCGAGACGGGAAGCTCCTGCCCCGCCGCCGTTAGCGCCTTCGCGAAGGCCCCGCCGAAGGTGCGGTCTATCCCCATAGCCTCACCGGTAGAGCGCATCTCGGGTCCGAGCAGCGGGTCCACGTCCGCGAACCTATCGAAAGGGAAGACGGGCGCCTTGACGGAGAAATGGCCGTTGGTGGAAGCACGTAGGGCCATATCCCTGAGCTTCTCTCCGAGGAGGACCCTGGTGGCTATCTTGGCCAGCGGCACGCCTGTCGCCTTGGAGATGAAGGGCACCGTGCGCGAGGCACGGGGGTTGCACTCGATCACGAGCACGTCGTCGCCCCTAACGACGAACTGTATGTTCATGAGCCCGACTACTCCGACGGAGAGGGCCAACCGCCTGGTGTAGTCTTCGATCCTCTGCAGCAATCCCCGGTGGATGGTGATCGGGGGCGTCACGCATGAGGAGTCGCCTGAATGCACACCGGCCTCCTCGACGTGCTCCATGATGCCGCCTACGTAGACTTCCTCCCCGTCCGAGACGGCATCCACGTCGACCTCGGTGTAGTCCTCCATAAACTTGTCGATGAGTGTAGGGTGTCCAGGGCCCGCGCTCGCGCTGGTCCTGAGGTAGAGATCGAGGTCTTCGTCGTTGTAGACGATCTCCATCCTGCGACCGCCGAGCACGTAAGAGGGCCGCACGACGACCGGATACCCGAGCTCGCGAGCCACCTCCATCGCCTCTTCGGCCGTCGATGCCGTCCCGAACCTGGGGTGCGGGATGCCGAGCTCCGCCAGGAGCCGTCCGAACCTGGAACGGTCTTCGGCAAGGTCTATGGCGTCGGGCGAGGTGCCGAGGATTCGCACTCCTGCCACTTCCAGCTCGTGCGCGAGCTTGAGAGGACTCTGGCCGCCGAACTGCAGGATCACCCCTTCGGGTTCCTCGCGCCTTATGACCTCTAGCACGTGTTCTGCGGTGAGCGGCTCGAAGTACAGGCGTGTTGAGGTGTCGTAGTCGGTAGAGACGGTCTCCGGGTTCGAGTTGACCATAACCGCGTCGTATCCGCTCTCCGCGAGCGCGTAGCTGGCGTGGACACAAGCATAGTCGAACTCTATGCCCTGGCCGATGCGGTTGGGGCCGCTGCCGAGGACGACGACGGAGGCATTCTCCTCGCGCCTGACCTCATCCTCCTCCTCGTAGGTGGAGTAGTAGTAGGGCGTGCGCGCGGGGAACTCACCGGCGCAGGTATCGACGGACTTGTAGGTCGGCGAGACACCGAGTGCCCGCCTCACGCCCCTGACAACCTCCACCGAGGTCCCCGAAGCCGTCGCGATGGTTTCGTCGGTAAGCCCGATCCTCTTGAGCTCGCGCAGGTCCTCGACGCCGAACGGCACGGAGACGGAGCCTTCTGCGGCCACGATCCTGGCCATGGAAGCGATAAAGAATGGGTCTATGGAGGTGCGTTCGAAGATCTCGGGTATGTCCATCCCGGCACGCAGGGCGTCGAAGATGGCGAAGACGCGGTACGGGCTCGGCTCGTCGAGGCCGGCCTGGACGTCCTGGGCGTCCACCTCCAGCGATGCCATCGCTTTCATCAGGCTCTCCGTGAACGTCCTCCCTATCGCCATGACCTCGCCAACCGAATGCATCCTGGTCGTCAGCCTTGGCGCAGCACCGGGGAACTTCTCGAACGCGAAGCGGGGCACCTTGGTCACCACGTAGTCCAGCGCAGGCTCGAACGAGGCGGGCGTCGCACGCGTAATGTCGTTCGGGATCTCATCGAGGGAGTACCCTACCGCTAACTTGGCAGCTATCTTCGCGATCGGAAACCCCGTTGCCTTGCTCGCCAGGGCGCTCGAACGGCTCACCCGCGGGTTCATCTCGATCACGTAGTACTCGTTACTCTCCGGGTCGACCGCAAACTGGATGTTGGATCCCCCGGTGGAAACCCCGATCTCGCGTATTATGCGTAAAGATGCGGAACGGAGGGTCTGGTACTGGCGGTCTGAGAGGGTCTGGGCGGGGGCCACGGTTATGGAGTCGCCTGTATGGACGCCCATGGGGTCTACGTTTTCTATGGAGCAGATCACGACGACGTTATCTGCGAGGTCGCGCATGACCTCGAGCTCGAACTCCTTCCAGCCCGCGACGCTCTTTTCGACGAGGGCGCTCCCCACGGGGCTGGCTGCGAGGCCGCCTGCGACGGCGCGGCGAAGCTCGCGGTGGTCGATGGCGGTGGCGCCTCCCTTGCCGCCGAGGGTGAAGCTGGGGCGGATGATGAGTGGGAAGCCGATCACCTCTGCCAGTTCCTCGGCTTCGGCGAGGCTGCGGACCGTGCGGCTGGGGGGTACGTTCAGGCCGATTCGGCGCATGGCCTGGGAGAAGAGCTTGCGGTCTTCCGCTTTGCGGATCGACGGTATGGAGGCTCCCAGGAGCTCGACGCGTGTCTCGTCGAGGACGCCTGTCTCGTTGAGTTCGACGGCGAGGTTGAGGGCGGTCTGGCCTCCCAGGGTGGGGAGCAGCGCGTCGGGGCGCTCGCGGCGCAGTATCTCGGTTGTGGTTTCGGCCGTCAGGGGCTCGACGTAGGTTACGTCCGCGACCTCCGGGTCGGTCATTATGGTCGCCGGGTTGGAGTTTACGAGGATTACGCGGTAGCCCTCCTCGCGCAAGGCGCGGCAGGCCTGGGTACCCGAGTAGTCGAACTCTGCGGCCTGCCCGATCACGATCGGGCCAGAGCCGATGATCAGGACGCTCTCGATGTCGTCGCGCCGCGGCACGCTAGGCCGGCGCCTTCTCTGAGATACTGTCCACGAACTCTTCGAAGAGGTAGCCGGAGTCCCTCGGGCCTGGGCTCGATTCGGGATGGTACTGCACGCTCCAGGCCCTCTGATCGGGGCTCGCGATGCCTTCGACGGTGCCGTCGTAGAGGTTGCGGTGGGTCAACTGGACCCCGTCCGAGAGAGAATCCTCGCTTACGGCGAAGCCGTGGTTCTGGCTCGTTATCTCGATGCGTCCCGTCTTGAGGTTCCTGACGGGATGGTTCGCGCCGTGGTGGCCGAAGGGCAGCTTGTAAGTCTCGCACCCGAGGGCGAGCCCGAGGAGCTGGTGTCCGAGGCAGATGCCGAATGTGGGGACTTCGCCGAGCAGCGGGCGCAGGGTGTCGACCGCCGCTCCGAGGGCGGCCGGATCGCCTGGTCCGTTGGAGAGGAAGAGGCCGTCGGGCTCGGTGGCAAGGATCTCTTCAGAGATGGTGGAGCCGGGCATCGCGAGGACAGAGGTGCCGCGGCTACGGAGCTCCCTGTAGATGGAACTCTTCACCCCGTAGTCGATGGCGACGACGCGGCAGCGTTCCTCTCCGAGGGCAGGAAAGAGTGTGGGCTCCGTGATCTCCGAGCTAGTCGAGGCGAGGTCGAGGCCGACCATAGAAGGGTGGGCGTTGGCCCGCTCGCGCAGGACGTTACGGTCCGTTTCCGAGGTGGAGATCACACCACGCATGGCACCCCTGTCCCTGAGGTGCCGTGTCAGGGCCCGGGTATCTATACCTTCCACGCCGAGGACACCATTCTCATCGAGCAGGGCTGCGAGGGAACGCTCGCTCGCCCAGTTGCTCGGGTGTGGCGTGTACTCGCGGACGAGGACGGCGGTAGCCTGAACCTTGCGCGACTCGTCGTCGCCGGGGATAACACCGTAATTGCCGATGAGCGGGTAGGTGAAGAGCAGGATCTGCCCTCTGTAAGAAGGGTCCGTGATGGTCTCCTGGTAGCCGACCATGCTCGTCGTGAAGACCACCTCGCCCGCAACCTCGCCGTCGCCGGCGAAGCTCCAACCCTGGAAGTCTGCCCCGTCCTCGAGGACGAGCGTCGCCCTGCTCCGCCTCGTTACGCATGTGCTCCAAACTTCGCTCCAGTTCTGTCGTGTACCGGCTCGCCCCCAACTATAGTACCCACGACCCTGCCCTTCAGCGTCCTCCCAAGATAGGGGGAGTTCGACGAGCGGCTTACGAGCGTACCCGTCCCTACCGTCCACTCCTCCGCAAGGTCGATTAGCGTAAGATCTGCCGGCGCGCCGACGGCCAGGGTGCCCCCTGTACCGACCCAGCGGCCAGGGGCGCTACTCATCGCTTCGACGAGTCGTTTCAGCGAGAGCCTGCCGCCGAGGACCAGTTCGGTGTACAGCGCGGCGAAGGCCGTCTCGTGGCCGAGGAATCCTGGTGCGGCCTCTTCTATTGGTAACTCTTTCTCTTCCGGGGCGTGGGGCGCGTGGTCTGTCGCGACGAAGTCGAGGACCCGGTCGCGAAGGGCCAGGCCGAGGCCGGCGCGGTCGCCCTCTGGCCTGAGCGGCGGGTTGACGCGGTAGAGTCCGTCGAGCGTCGAGACGAGATCTTCTGTCAAAGTAAGGTGGTGGGGTGTCGTGTCGGCGGTAATGTCGGCCCTGTCCTTGAAGAAGCCGACGAGCGCGGCCGAGAGGGCTGTGGAGACGTGGGTGATGTGCACCTTCGCGCCCGTCTCGGCGGCGAGGACGAGCGCCGTCGCCGTGGCGGCATCTTCGGCGCTGGGCGGGGAGCCGGGGAGTCCGGCGAGCGAGGCGGCTACCCCGCCGTGCACCACGCCGGTAGCCAGCGTGTGGTCCTCGCAGTGCAGGATCACTGGCAGCCCCGCCGACCGGGCGTAGAGCATACCGTTCCTGAGAACACCAGCGGAAGCCGTTCCCAGCCCGTCGTCGGAGACGCAGAACGCGCCGGCTTGCTTGAGGAGGCGCATCTCCGTCAGCCTCTCGCCTGCCAGCCCGACGTGGAGTGCTGCGGAGACGCGGGCTCTTACTCTCGACTCCCGCTCCACGCGACGAACGAGACCGCTCACCACGACGGGGCGGTCCACGATGGGATCCGTGTTCGGCATCATGACGACGCCCGTGAAGCCGCCGGCTGCTGCAGCGGCCGAGCCGCTCTCGATATCCTCCTCGTCCTCGCGCCCAGGCGTGCGCCAGTGGGCGTGGACGTCGACGAAGCCCGGGAACAGGTGCAGGCCATCGGCGTCCAAAGTCGCGCGGCCCGCGCAGTCCTTCGCCAACCTCAGCGATACGGCCCGATGAGAGGCGTACGTCCAAGATCCCGTCCGAACCCGTAGCAGGGTCGAGCACATGGGCGTGACGGACGACCAGTTCCGTCGGGAGCCGTTTCTCGACATCACGCGGCGACGCTCTGGACCGCGCCTGTCGAGAGGGCGAGGACAGCCGAACGGACACAGACGCCGGCGGCGACCTGGTCGGGGATCAGCGAGGAGGCGTCGAAGACGACGTCGCCCGAGATCTCCACCCCCCTGTTGACCGGTCCAGGGTGCATGAGGAGCGCACCACTCTCCAGGTGGCGCCGCGACACGCCGTAGAATCTGCGCGTACTCGGCGACGGAGGGTATCCGCGCGCCGGTCATCCTCTCCCTCTGGAGTCGCAGCATATAGAGAACGTCCGCGCCCCACTCGATGGCCTCATCCACAGAGGTAAGCACGGGCAGGTCAAAGGCCCATCGTCGGGTGGCAGGAGCGTCCTGGGGGCAACGAGAACAACCTCCATCCCTGCCTGCAAGAAGCCAGGTATGACGCTGCGCGCAACCCTGCTGTGCAGTACGTCGCCCACGATGGCGACGCGTCGATCCTGGAGTTCGTCGAAGCCGCCGAGCGCCTCGCTCAGGGCGTAGAGGTCGAGGAGGGCCTGGGTCGGGTGCTGGCCACAACCGTCGCCGGCGTTGATCACCGGAGCCGAGGAGTGGCGGGCGGCGAGGGTTGCTGCTCCCGCGGCCTGGTGCCGAAGCACGATCGCATCCGCCCCGAGGCGGTCGAGGGTGACTACAGTGTCGATCAGGGACTCGCCCTTGGCGATGGCAGAGGCCTTGTCGGAGAGTGAGATCACATGAGCCCCAGAACGCCTCGCGGCGAGCTCGAAGGAGACCGCAGTCCTCGTCGATGCCTCGAAGAAGGCCAGGCAGACGGTCTTGCCCTCGAGCACTTCCCTGGCACGTCCCTCCGCAAACGCCCTTGCGAGGTCGAGTATCTCACTGATGTCCTCGCGGCTACGCCCTCGAGGGTAAGAAAGCTCCTAGTCTCCAACGACGATCACCCCGTCCTCCCCATCGGTCTCCTCCAGGTTGACAAGCACCCTTTCGTTGCGCGCGGTCGGCACGTTCTTACCCACGTAGTCGGCCCGGATCGGCAACTCCCTGTGGCCTCGGTCGACGAGAATCGCCAGCCTGACGCGGCCGGACGCCCGAGCTCCAGAAGGGCATCCATCGCGGCGCGCGCCGTCCTCCCCGTATAGAGAACGTCGTCGACCAGGAGACGGTCTTGCCGGTACACGTCGAAGGGCACGTCGCTGCCCCGCACCTCGGGTCCTCCTTAT
>CAWEQZ010000010.1:0-66344 GCA_963811295.1 uncultured Rubrobacteraceae bacterium
CTGTAGAGTACCGAATGGCCTTCTAAAGCGATCTGTAGAGGGTCAATACCTCTGCAGATCGCGCCTTCAGCCGGTCAGCACTTCAGCAAGAACAATATGCTGAAATGCTGAGAGCTTGTAGAGCAGTTGGACCTCTTTACAAGCTGCTTCATCGTTGCGCGGTGCGTGGGAGGGCGCCGCTGGGCTCCCCTACGCCGGGAGCCCGGCGACGGCCAGTACGACCGCGGTTGTCGCCGTGCCTATGACGACCCAGGCGAGGACACCGAGGTAGGTGCTCGCGAACTCGAACCACTGCGTCCGCGTCTGCGCCTGGCTGACGGACCTGCCTCGTCGGCCCGATACGCGGGTCGTCCGCCAAGCCTGCTGGCCAGCCTAATGACCAGCTCACTCTCTCTCCCGCGCGTCTTCGATGGTGATCCTGAGCGCCAACTCGGCGATCTCGGAGTTGGAGGTGTGAATATCCTCCTGACGCTGCAGGTCATGCCGAAGCCTGTCCAGCTCCCTGCCGACCTGTTTGGAGAGGTTGAACGTGGTACCCACCAGCCAGGGCTGATCCTCCCAGGAGATTGCGCCTTCGCCGCCCGAAGCAGGCGGGGCCGTTCCAGGTTCGACGGACTCCAGAGAATCCCGTTCGCCTCCGGGAGGCCCGGCAACCTCCCTAAGGATGGTTCCCATGAGGTCTTCCGGCACTTTTCTTGTTTTGCCCATGTCCCCTTTCACGTCCCTTTCGCGAGCCGCTCGGCCAGACGGGCGTAGTCAGCGGCCCCGTTGCTCCTTTTCGCGTACTCGAAGATGTGCTGGCCGAAGCCTGGCGCTTCCGAGAGCTTCGAGTTGTAGCGCACGCAAGGCCACAGGGCGTCGGGAAAATAACGCTTGAGTTGCTCGAGTATCTCAGCGCTCTTCCTGACCCGCGCGTCGTAGAAGGTGGGGATTATGCTGAGTACTCGCAGGCCCTCCCTGTAGCGCTGGACCTGATCTACGCGGCCGAGGAAGTCGCTATGCCCTGCAGCGCCAGGGCTTCCATGGAGACCGGGATCAGGAGCTCGTCGACGTAGAAAAGACAGTTGACGTTGAGAACGTCCCACGAAGGCGCCGTGTCGAGGAGCACGAAGTCGTATCCCCTGAGGTCCTCGAGTGCCTCGCTCAAAACCAATTCGGAGCGCATATCCATCCGGGAGATCAGGCGCTTCGCGCCGGAGAGCGCTCCTCCGCCGGCGATCACGAACAGGTTCTCGCGGGCTTCTATCTGTACGTCTTCAAGGCCGGCGTCGCCCTGCAGCAATTCAGCCAACCCCTCACCAGCCTGCACGCTCAGACTCTTCGTGACCTGCCCTTGCGAGTCGAGGTCGACGAGGAGGGTCCGGTAGCCTCCTATGGCGAGTCCAGCGCCTATGTTCACGCAGGACGTGGTCTTCGCGACCCCGCCCTTCGCGTTGATAAACGCTATCTTCCTCAACCGCTCCTCGCAGGTACGCCCATCCCGGATAGCTAATCATACAATCAAGCGATAAAGCAAGTAAGAGCTTCCTCCAATAGGTGACTCATCACGGCCTGCGCCGGGGTCGACTCCCCCAACGGTAGCGACTCCAGATTTCTCGTATGAGCCTGCCTACGGTGATGATCACCTCGGAGAAGGCCACCCAGAAGTCGATGCCCCGTCCTTCCCTCTCCATACACTACGGAACCCTCTTGTAGGCTAGCGTAGCTCGTAGTAGAGATCTTGCTCCAGCAGCACACCGGACTCGTGGCCTAGGCGCACGTTCCATTCCCACCAGAAGGCCGCGGTTGTTACAGGGTCTTGGCTCCAGGTTGCAAAGCGGCGGGCGATCTTATAAGACTCTATCCTGATTAACGGTGGAAAGGCACACGTCGCTGCCGTCGCGGATTAGGTGGACGAACTTTGTTTCGGGCCAGAAGGTGTGGAGATGACTCTACCGCATCTGCGCCTCGACTACCCGGAGGCCGAGGTCTTGGCGAAGATGCCTCTCAAAAAGAGCTCGTCAGCTTCTCAGCAAAGGGGATTTGTGGACGCTGCCCAGAGCGACACCTGCCAACCCAGTTCACCAAAACCCTCCACATAGAGAGCCTTCGCCTGAATAGCTATGCGACTAACCATCGAGCGGGAAAGCTGGAATGCTGACTAGCTGAAGTGCTGACCAGCTAGAAAGAGGAGGGCTTTTGGCGTAAAAAACCAGCGCAGCTTGCCGGTGCCCGGCGCAGGGGCGCCGTCGAAGCGGATGCACATCACGCCGCCTTTTCTGATCTTGATCTCCAATCCATCCTCTTCTCCGGTGAGCAGGTACGCGGCGAGCTCTTGCAGGCGGGGTTTGTGCCCGACCACGGCGACGTATTTCGCCTCCGGGTAGTCCCCTAGCGCGAGAGTGGCTTTCTCCGGTGAGGCTCGCCGACGGCTGGCCGCGACCACCGGCAATGGCTTGGGCGCGGGCCAAGAATCCAGTTCGGAGAGTATCTCCGCCGTGTGCCACGCCCGCCGAGCCGGGCTGCTGAGGATAACGTCCGCCCGGGGCACCATCCGGGCCAACCCGCGCGCTGCGAGCCGGAACTCCTTCTTGCCCTCGGGCGTGAGCGGGCGCTTGTTGTCGTGGGGCCAGCGGGCAGGATCTTTCGGGAAGGCGTCGGCGTGGCGGAAGAGGTAGAGTTCCACGCTACCCCCTGGCCTTATATCTAGAATGCCCGATCGAGGTAGGGGAACGTTTCCTAAGCCAGCTCTCGGCGAGGTCAAGGTCCGTGGCCGCAAGCTGCCACTCGATCTCTACATGATTCTTCGCGACGAACTCCTCCGACCGCCTGCCGAAACGCCCCGCGCGCAGGGAACGACACATCTTGGAAACGCCCGTTGCCATACGCGCAATGAATATACAGGATTGGGGAGTCGATCGCCAGGGCTAAATCCCGAAGGCAAACGCGCGGGCGTGTTCCAGAAAGCGGCCCACCAGCGAGACCACCCGGATGTTCCCGCTGATCCCGTCGAGGCCCGGCCTGAGGCAGCAGATGCCCCGGATGATGAGGTCTTTCCTCACCCCGGCCTGCGACGCCTCGTAGAGCGACTCGATGATCAGGGGGTTAGTGAGCACGTTCATCTTGCACGTGATCCGGGGCGGCTCACCCTTTTGCACCTTCTCAGTCTGCTCCTCGATGAGGCACACGATGCACTCGCGTAGACCCAAAGGGGCGACGAGCAGTTCTTAGTACTCCTCCTGCTCGGCGTAGCCGGTCAGGTAGTTGAAGAGATCCGAGCCGTCCTCGGCTAGCTTTGGGTCGTTCGTAAAGTACAAGAAGTCCGTGTAGATTCGGGCGGTTCCTGCTTCTTACGCGTTCGCGAGGTTGGGCATGCGGACGCGCAGCTCTTCGCGCATGATCTGAATGAGCGACGGGGTCGACGTATAAGCTTCGCTACAACCGTCCGCTGCTTGGACAGCTACAGCACAGGGTGTCGGTGAGCGGTTGCCGAAGAGACAGCGACTCTACTCTCACGATCTACCAGTGCCTCGGCAGCCGCATCCCGTTCGCGCGGACCTCCTGAGTGAAGGCGTGACGGATCCTTGCTGCGTTCTCCAACTTCTCTTGCGGAGGGTCGGGCACGGCGCGAGGGTAGCCGAGCTCCTCGAGGAGGTCGCCGGCCGCAGCCTCAAAGCACTCCATATCGTCGAAGGTCATTTGTGACCCCCAATCCCTCAGGCCGGGGGTAGTGGGGCGCCACGCCCGCTTTGCGTCGAGGCCGAAATCCGCCTTCTCCCGCCCTTCGTAGAACCTCAGCATCGCGTCGTCGTAGGGTAGGCCCAAAAATTCGCACAGCGCCGCGCACTCGGTAGCCGGTTGAGAGACGAGGGTCTCGTAGCGGATCTCGTAATACAGTTCGGGCCCCAAAGCAATCCCGTCTTCCTGGCCAAGCCGCACCCTCTGTTTCCACCATAGAGCTGTGGTCAATAGCGGAGCTTCGGTCCAGGTTGCAAGGCGGCCGGCCGCTACCTGCGCCTTCTTCCAATTCAACATGGACAAACATACGTCTCGACCGTCCCGGATAATGTGAACGAATTTCGCCTTGGGCCAGAGGCCGTGGAGGGTGGGAAGGTTTAGCACGTAGCTTGGGGTCTTGTCTCCTACTAGGCTTTTGCCCTTGCGCTGCCCGTACAGGTCGAAGATAGCACTGACGAAACTCGGGTAGGAGACTGGTTCGTCCGAGTCTATTAGCCTCTCGAGCTGTTCGCGGCCGACCTTCATCTTAGAAAATCTGTGGTATTCGAGCAGTTTCGGAATCAACTCTGGAGTGACGAAGCCCTGGGGCGTCAAACCCGTTCGCTTCTCGAAGTAGCGGGCGATCCAGTGCGTTTCGTGGACGACAGCGATCTGCGGGTGCGCATTGACCAGTCGTTGCAGGAGTGTCGTCCCTGACCTTGTGGACCCCACGATGAACACGTACGGGTTCATCGCTCCCAGCCCTTAGGTAGCCGTTTCCTCGAGGCGGAGGCGTCTCGGGCAAACGACTCACGGATCCGTGCCGCCCAAGCCAGCTTCTCCTCTGGCGGGTGCGGGCAGGCTCGAGGATAGCCGAGCTCCTCGGGGAGATCTCCGGCAGCCGCCTCGAAGCGCTCTAGGTCTCCGGAGGGCATCTGTTCGCTCCATTTCCGCAGTCCAGGAGTGAGGGGCCACCACCCCTTCTTCGCGTCGAGGTTGGGGTCCACGTTCTCGCGCCCCTCGTGGAATTTGAGCATGGCGTCGTAGTAGGGGATGCCCAGGAAGTCGCAGAGTGTCTCGCACGTTTTGGCGGGACGAGAAACCAGCTCTTCGTAGCGTACCTCGTGGTAGAGTTTGGGAGCCAGCGATTCACCGTCTTCCCGGCCCAGGCGCACGTGCCACTCCCACCAGACGGCTGCCGTCGTTATCGGGTCCTCCGTCCAGGCCGAGAAGCGTCCAAGTGCGTGGTCGGCCTTTCTCCAATTTATGGCCGACATACACACATCGCGTCCGTCGCGGATGATGTGAACGAACCTGGCCTCGGGCCACAGGGCGTGCAGGGTGGGAATGCTTCGCACGTAGGCGGGAGTCTTGTCCCCCACGAGGCGCTTGCCCCGCCCCTTCCCGTAGAGATCGAAGACACCGGTGACGAAGGTCGAGTAGGAGACCGGCTCCTCGGCTTCGACCAAGCTCTCGAGCAGCTCCCGACTGGTCTCCAGGTTCTTGACTCCGCGTGCTTCTAACAGCCGATCCACGAGCTTGGTGGTCACCAGCCCTTCGGGAGTCAGGCCTCTTCGTCTCTCGAAAAAGTAGGGGATGAAGCGCGATTGGTGGATGATGGCGATGTGGGGGTGAGTGTCGACCAGCCGCCGCAAGAGCGTGGTGCCTGACCTCGGGCACCCCACGATGAACACGTACGGGTTCATCGCTCCCAGTCCTTCGGTAGCCGTTTCCCCAAGGCGGAGGCGTCTCGGGCAAACGACTCACGGATCCGTGCCGCCCAAGCCAGCTTCTCCTCTGGCGGGTGCGGGCAGGCTCGAGGATAGCCGAGCTCCTCGAGGAGATCTCCGGCAGCCGCCTCGAAGCGCTCTAGGTCCTCGGCGGGCATCTGCGTCCTCCAGTCCCTCAGACCGGAAGTGATCGGCAGCCATGCCCTTTTCGCGTCGAGACCGGGCTTCATCTTCGTTCGGCCATCGTGGAATTTGAGCATGGCGTCGTAGTAGGGAAGATCGAGGAAGGAGCAGAGTTTCTCGCACTCTTTGGCGGGTTCGCAGACCAGCGCCTCGTAGCGCACCTCGTGGTAGAGTTTGGGAGCCAGCGATTCACCGTCTTCCCGGCCCAGGCGCACGTGCCACTCCCACCAGACGGCTGCCGTCGTTATCGGGTCCTCCGTCCAGGCCGAGAAGCGTCCAAGTGCGTGGTCGGCCTTTCTCCAATTCAGGATGGACATACATACGTCACGGCCGTCGCGGATGAGGTGGACGAACCTCGCGTGGGGCCAGAGAGCGTGTAGGGTACCTATCCTACGCACGTAGCGGGGAGTCTTGTCTCCGACCAAGGACTTACCCTGTGCTTGTCCGTAGAGGTCAAATATGCCGGTGACGAAGTTCGGGTAGTGGACCGGATCGGCGGTGTCGATCAAACGTGCGAGCTGCTCACGACTGATCTCCAAAGTGGCAAACCTGTCGTATGCGAGCACCCGATCAACCAACTCTGGGGTCACCAGGCCTTCTGGGGTGAGCCCCTCCCGTCTCTCGAAAAAGCTGGCGATCCACCGCATCTCGTCGATGACCGCCACGAGCGGGTGCGTGTCGAACAGCCGCCGCAAGAGCGTGGTCCCTGACCTGGGGCACCCTACGATGAAGAGGTACGGGTTCATGTGGCCCAGGACCCCGGCGATCGGTCGCCTCACGCGAGCGCTTCTCGCGTGAAAGCCTCTCGAATCCTCGCCGCGTGCTCCAGCGCCTCTGACGACGGGTTCGCTACGGCTCTCTCATAACCGAGCTCCTCAAGTAGATTCCCTGCCGCAGCCTCGAAGCGCTGGATGTCTGTCGTGGGCATCTCTGTGCGCCAGTTCCTCATCCCGGAGGTAATGGGCAGCCACGCCTTCTTTGGAGTTTTCCTGGCGTTGGGCAGGTCCGTCTTTGTCTTACCCTCAGCGAAACGGATCATGGCGTCATCGTAGGGGACGCCGAGGAACTCACAAAGCCTCTTGCATTCTCGCTCCGGGTCCTCAACGAGGTCTTCGTAGTGCATCTCGTGGTACAGACCTGGGCCGAACGCCGCGCCGTCCTCTCGCGCCTTTCGTACCTTTCTCTCCCACCACAGCGCCGTGGTCGAGACGGGGTCCTCCTCCCAGGACGCGTAGCGCCCGGCGGTGCGCTCGGCCTTTTTCCAATTCAGGATTGACATACACACATCGCGGCCATCGCGGATGATGTGGACAAACCTTGCGTCGGGCCAGAGGGCGTGTAATGCAGGGATGTTTCGGACGTAGGCGGGGGTCTTGTTTCCCACCAGCGGTTTGTTGTTAATTTTACCGTAGAGGCCGAAGACCCTGTTGAGGAAGGTTGGGTATGGGATCGCCTCCCCTGAGCTGAGCAAGCCTTCGAACTGTTGCCGGGGGATTTCGAACTGGGCGAACCTCTTGTGCCCGGTCAGTTCAGAGACTTGCTCTGGGGTGACGAAACCGTTCCGGCTCTGGAAGTGGCGGGTGATCCAGTGCATCTCAGTGGTGATGGCTATCTCGGGGTGTGCGTCCACGATCCTGCGCACCAGCGTGGTGCCTGACCTCGCGCACCCTACGATGAAGAGGTAAGGATCACAGCCGTGATAGCCCGTCGTTTCTTTCGCCATCTTTCTCGACGTTTCCGCTCTTTGTTCCATGGTGCGTAACCCCCTCGGTGGAGATTCCAGAGTACTTTACCAAACCCCACCCGCCAGGGAAGCTCTGGCTTCCTCCAGCAGAGTTGCGATCTTGCCCGGCCAGTCCGGTGCCTGGCGACGAAAGAAACCGTGGGCCTTCTTGAGGAGTGTGCCGGCGTAGTGGTATGGAAGCCTCTCCTGCCACGTACTCGGGACGTGGGCGAAGTACTCCTCGGCGAACTCCCGCGCGGCCGCGCGGGCCCGCTGTCGAGGTACAGGAAACAGTGCCGGCACGACGAGACGCGCGAGAAGGTGGGCGGGGTCTAGAACGGGGTCGGCTTTGGCGAACGAATCAAGATCTATGAAGATCGTGCGCTCCCCATCCACAAAGATGGCATCAGGACTCAGATCCCGATGGGTCGGCCTCAACGGAACCTCTTGGAGACCCGCCAAGACGCCCTCGATGATAGACTCTACCTCCACCCTCAGATGGGGGCAGGCCCACCCAAGCACTCTACTGGCACCCTCCAGAACGGCGACCTGGTCTGCGAGGAGATGCCGCCGCGTCGTGGGGGGCGCATCGCCCTGATTAAAAGCTGCCAGGGCCTGAGCGACTCTACGCACCGCTTCGGTGGGGTCGCGGTCCCGGAGAATGATCTCCTCGAGTGAGGTCCCGGGTGCTTCCTCGAGGATGAGAGCTCGAAGGTCGCTTAGATAGGCTAGAGGCCTCACCACGCTGAAGCCTTCTCCATTGGCGCCGGCTCGCCTCCGCAGCGCGCGGAGCGCTTGGTAGGTTTGCTCTCCCTTTTCGTGGCGGTAGACCTTGGCGTAGAAGCTTTTCTCTCTTGCTCCTGTCCCAGCGTTTCGGCCCTTCGCTGTGTAGCGCAGAACAGCCCCCTGATCCCGATACCGGACCGGCTCGACGTTCCACGCCTCGACGCGCCAGTCGCCAGGTCCAAACCGGCCAAGAAGCACAGGCTCCAGCTCGGTGGGTGGGCCCGCCGCCAGAAGGGGAAGTGCCGGTAGCCGATGGTCGTAGGGGAATACCTGCACCAGCATGTCGAGCTCGGGAACAAACGAAACAGGTTCGAAGGTCAGCCAGGCGTCGGGGATCTCTTGCCGCGGATCGGTGGTCTTAAGTTTTCGCCAGGTCTGCTCAGCCTTATCCTTCTCTGCGTATAAGAGGCCGGTTACCTGCACCTCCCGCTCGCGTCCCGTATCCGGTTCCAAAAGGCGCAAAATGTACAGTAAAAAGCAACGAGAATCCTGACGATAGCGCAGTCGAATAAAGCGACAATCCTCGATGTCGTAGACCTTGCCGCCGACAGGACGAAGGTAGGTCCGGAAGGTCTGCTTCATCAAGGCGGCATCGGTGGCGATCTTGAGCTGAGGAAAGGCGGGATCGGCCAGAAACGAGCCAACGCTCACGAGAGCTCCTCGGCATCGTAGCGGCCTAGCTTGAGGTCGTGGAGCTGGCGGTAGTGTTGGTTCTGGGCCATTAGTTACCAGACCCTACCCGCCAGGGAAGCTCTGGCTTCCTCCAGCAGAGTTGCGATCGTGCCCGGCCAGTCCAGCTCCTGGCGTGCGAAAAAGCCGACGGAAAACTTCAGGACGGCGCCCGCGTAGTGGATGGGAAGCCTTCTGCGCCAGGACCTCGGGACATGAGAGAAGTACTCCTCAGCGAAGGCCTGCGCCGCCGTCGACCACGAGTCCTCGAGCGTCAGCGGGAAGCGAAAAGGCATGCTCTTGAGGTGGGCCAAGACGTTGGCGACATCGAGAACAGGGTCTGCCGCGGCGAAGTTGTCGAGGTCCACCAGTGAGGGGCGGTCGCCGTCGAGCAGAATGTGATCCAGCTTCAGATCTCGATGGGTCGGCGCGGGCGGAACCTCTTCGAGGCTGGCGACCACGGTGCCGACGGTCTTCTCGATCTCTGCTCCCAGATGGGGGCACGCCCACCGCAGGATGGTTTCGGTCCGCTCTAACGCAGCGACCTCGTTGGGCAGGGAATGACGCTGTGGCGTAGGTATGTGTTCCAGGTGTAAGGCCGCCAGGGCCTCGGCCGCTTTGCGGACCGCCGGGGACGCGTCCCCCTCCTGGACTATCATTTCTTGGAGGGAGGTGCCGAGCGTTTCCTCCTGCAGCAAAACCTTGAGTTCGCTCAGGTAGGCGATGGGCGCCGCCACGGTAAACTTCTCGTTGTCTTCGTCGGCCCTCCTTCGCAGCGCCTGGAGCGCACGATAGGTTCGTTCTCCTCCCTCATCGCGGTAGACCTTTGCGTAGAAGCGCCTCTCATCGGTGCGGCCGACAGTGTCGTGCCGTGCCTGCACCGTGAACCGTAGGGTAGCGGCAAGTTCGGCCCGGTACCGGATCAGTTCTACCTTCCACGCCTCGGTGTGCCAGTCGCCCGGTCCGAAGCTAGCAAGAAGCGGGCGTTCGAGCTCGGGCGACGGACCAGCCATCGCGAGCGGAAGGGTCGGTAGCCGACGGTCGTAGGGGAATACCTCCACCAGCATCCCGAGGTCCGGGATAAAGGTGAACGGCTCGAAGGCCGAAGAATCGTCGGGCCCTTCTCTTCGGTATGATGCCTGCAGCTTCTCCCACTTACGCCGGGTTTGATCCTTGGCGTACATTACGCCGGTAACCAACTGGATACGCTCGTGGCCCGTGTCGGAATCCGCTAGGCGCAGGGTGTATTGCAGGACGCAGCGAGTACCTCTGCGGTAGCGGACTCGGGAGAGGCGGCAGTCTGTGACGCGGTAGGTGCCTCCTCTAAGGGGCCGCAGGTAGTCTGCGAAGACCCCCCGCATAATCTCGGGATCGCTGGCGACACCGAGCCCGGGAAACACAGGGTCCGCCAATAACGGCTTAACGCTCACACCCTCTTCTTGTGCCGACCAGGCTTCAGCTCGTGTAGCTGGGCCAGACCGTTATAGATCCGGCGCATGTGGTCCGTTTCGAGACCGTAGCTTTCGCGGAGGTATTGGAGGTTGTAGTCGCCCCTCCGCTTCTCTAACCAGCGCGAGATCCAGTGCATCTCGAAGACGACGGCGATATCGGGATGCGCATCGACGATGCGCTGCAGCAGGGTAGTTTCGGATCTCGGGCACCCTACGATGAAGACATACGAGTTTACTGCCAACAGCGCTCCAGCGGCTGTTCTCCTCGATCTTGGACGTGCCGGCTGAACGTTTTTCGAATCCTCGTTGCGTGCTCCAGCGCCTGTGGCGTCGGGCGGGAGAAGTTCCTCTCGTAGCCCAGCTCTTCGAGCAGATTCCCTGCCGCAGCCTCGAAGCGCTGGATGTCTGTCGTGGGCATCTCTGTGCGCCAGTTCCTCATCCCGGAGGTAATGGGCAGCCACGCCTTCTTTGGAGTTTTCCTGGCGTTGGGCAGGTCCGTCTTTGTCTTACCCTCAGCGAAACGGATCATGGCGTCATCGTAGGGGACGCCGAGGAACTCACAAAGCCTCTTGCATTCTCGCTCCGGGTCCTCAACGAGGTCTTCGTAGTGCATCTCGTGGTACAGACCTGGGCCGAACGCCGCGCCGTCCTCTCGCGCCTTTCGTACCTTTCTCTCCCACCACAGCGCCGTGGTCGAGACGGGGTCCTCCTCCCAGGACGCGTAGCGCCCGGCGGTGCGCTCGGCCTTTTTCCAATTCAGGATGGACATGCACACATCGCGGCCATCGCGGATGATGTGGACAAACCTTGCGTCGGGCCAGAGGGCGTGTAATGCAGAGATGCGGCGCACGTAACCGGAGGTCTTATTCCCCACCAGCGGTTTGTTGTTAATTTTACCGTAGAGGCCGAAGACCCTTCTGAGGAAGGTTGGGTATGGGATCGCCTCCCCAGAGCCGAGCAAGCCTTCGAACTGTTGCCGGGGGATTTCGAACTGGGCGAACCTCTTGTGCCCGGTCAGTTCGGAGACCAGCTCCGGGGTAACCAGACGATTCTGGTTCTTGAAGTAGTTGACGTAGTGGCTGATCCAGTGCATCTCGGTGGTGATGGCTATCTCGGGGTGTGCGTCCACGATCCTGCGCACCAGCGTGGTGCCTGACCTCGCGCACCCTACGATGAAGAGGTAAGGATCACAGCCGTGATAGTCCTTCGTTTCTTTCGCCATCTTTCTCGACGTTTCCGCTCTTTGTTCCATGGTGCGTAACCCCCTCGGTGGAGATTCCAGAGTACTTTACCAAACCCTACCCGCCAGGGAAGCTCTGGCTTCCTCCAGCAGAGTTGCGATCTTGCCCGGCCAGTCCGGTGCCTGGCGACGAAAGAAACCGTGGGCAACCTCGAGGAGTGTGCCGGCGTAGTGGAATGGAAGCCTCTCCTGCCACGCTACTCGGGACGTGGGCGAAGTACTCCTCGGCGAACTCCCGCGCCGCCGCGCGCGTCCGCTGTCGAGGTACAGGGAATAGAGCGGGCATGGCGGCGAGACGCGCGAGAAGGTAGGCAGGGTCTAGAACGGGGTCGGCTTTGGCGAACGAATCAAGATCTATGAAGATCGTGCGCTCCCCATCCACAAAGATGTGATCAGGCTTCAGATCCCGATGGGTCGGCCTCAGCGGAACCTCTTGGAGACCCGCCAAGACGCCCTCGATGATAGACTCAACCTCCACCCTCAGATGGGGGCAGGCCCACCCGAGGAGTCTACGCGCCCTCTCCAGATCGCGCGACCTGGTCCGCGAGGAGGTGTGCCGCGTCGTGGGGGGCGCATCGCCCTGATTAAAAGCTGCCAGGGCCTGAGCGACTCTACGCACCGCTTCGGTGGTGTCGCGGTCCCGGAGAAGGATCTCCTCGAGTGGCGTCCCGGGAGCTTCTTCCTGGAGCAGGGTCCGGAGGCCACTCAGATAGGCCAGAGGCCTTGCTACGGTGAAACCTTCTCCATTGGCGCGGGCCTGCTTCCACAACGCTCGGAGCACTTGATGAGTTTGTTGCCCTTGACCTTCGTCGCGATATACTTTCGCGTAGAAGCGCCTCTCTATTCTTCTGCTTGTCGCGTCATCCTGCCCTTGCACCGTCAATCGCAAGGCAGCCCCCAATCCGGCCCGATACCTAACCGGTTCGACATTCCACACTTCGGTGCGCCAATTGCCCGGTCCGAACCGGGCGAGAAGCGGAGGCTCGAGCTCGGGTAATGGTTCTGCGATCAAGAGGGGGAGGGTTGGAAGCCGGCGGTCGTAAGGGAAAACTTGCACCAGCATTCCGAGGTCAGGGATGAAGGAGAACGGTTCAAAAGTCGAAATGATCTCGGAAATCTCCTTAGGATAGGAGACCCGCAGCTTTTCCCACTTCCGCCGGGTTTTATCATCAGCGTACATTACACCAGTGACCCACTGGATACGCTCGGATCCTGTGTCGGCCTCCACGAGGCGTAGGGTGTATTGCAGTACACAGCGGTCGCCTCGACGGTAGCGAACCCGGGAGAGACGGCAATCCCGGACGTGGTAGGCCTTATTATTGAGAGGCCGCAGATGTTTTTGGAAGACTCCCCGCATCGACTCAGGATCGCCAGCTACCTGGAGCTGCGGAAAACTAGGGTCCGCCAAGAGAAGCTTAACGCTCACGTAAGCTTCCCGGCCTCGTGCCGGCCAGGCTTCAGCTCGTGGAGCTGACGGTAGTGTCGGCTCTGGGCCATTAGGTTGTCATGGCTTCCGTGTTCGACTATCCGGCCGCCCTCCAGAAACCTCTTCGCAGTTTCTCTCGGGGTATCCGCCTTCGGGTCCATCTCGCGTGGCGCCTCCGTCAAAGCTCGAAGATTTCTTTCCGTTACCAAACCCTACCCTGCCAGGGAAGCTCTGGCTTCCTCCAGCAGAGTTGCGATCCTGTCCGGCCAGTCCGGTGCCTGGCGTCCGAATAAGCCGAAGGAAATCTTCAGGAGTGCGCCGGCGTAGTGGAATGGAAGCCTCTCCTGCCACGCTCCCGGGACGTGGGCGAAGTACTCCTCGGCGAACTCCCACGCCGCCGCGCGCGTCCGCTGTCGAGGTACAGGGAATAGAGCGGGCATGGCGGCGAGACGCGCGAGAAGGTAGGCAGGGTCTAGAACGGGGTCGGCTTTGGCCAACGAATCGAGATCTATGAAGATCGTGCGCTCGCCATCCACAAAGATGTGATCAGGCTTCAGATCCCGATGGGTCGGCCTCAGCGGAACCTCTTGGAGACCCGCCAAGACGCCCTCGATGATAGACTCGACCTCCACCCTCAGATGGGGGCAGGCCCACCCGAGGAGTCTACGCGCCCTCTCCAGAACGGCGACCTGGTCCGCGAGGAGGTGTGGCCGCGTCATGGGGGGCGCATCGCCCTGATTGAAAGCTGCCAGGGCCTGAGCGACTCTACGCACCGCTGCGGTGGTGTCGCGGTCCCCGAGAAGGATCTCCTCGAGTGGGGTCCCGGGAGCTTCCTCGAGGATGAGAGCTCGAAGGTCGCTTAGATAGGCGAGAGGCCTCACCACGCTGAAGCCTTCTCTGGCGCTGGCCCGGCTCCGCAGCGCGCGGAGCGCTTGGTAGGTTTGCTCTCCCTTTTCGTGGCGGTAGACCTTGGCGTAGAAGCTTTTCTCTCTTGTTCTCCCCGTCGCAGCGTTTCGGGCTTTCGCCGTGTAGCGCAGAACAGCCCCACCCTGTTCCCGATACCGGACCGGCTCGACGTTCCACGCCTCGACGCGCCAGTCGCCAGGTCCAAACCGGCCAAGAAGCACAGGCTCGAGCTCGGGGGGTGGGCCCGCCATCACGAAGGGGAAGGGTCGGTAGCCGACGGTCGTAGGGGAATACCTGCACCAGCATGTCGAGCTCGGGAACAAACGAGACGGGTTCGAAGGTCAGCCAGGCGTCGGGGATCTCTTGCCGCGGATCGGTGGCCTTGAAGTTTTCGCCAGGTCTGCTCAGCCTTATCCTTCTCTGCGTATAAGAGCCCGGTTACCTGCACGTCCCGCTCGCGTCCCGTATCCGGTTCCAAGAGGCGCAAAGTGTACAGCAAAAAGCGACGAGAATCCTGACGATAGCGGAGCCGAATAAAGCGACAATCCTCGATGTCGTAGACCTTGCCGCCGACAGGACGAAGGTGGGTCCGGAAGGTCTGCTTCATCAAGGCGGGATCGGTGGCGATCTTGAGCTGAGGAAAGGCGGGATCGGCCAGAAACGAGCCAACGCTCATGAGAGCTCCTCGGCATCGTAGCGGCCGAGCTTGAGGTCGTGGAGCTGGCGGTAGTGTCGGCTCTGGGCCATTAGGTTGTCATGGCTTCCGTGTTCGACTATCCGGCCGTCCTCCAGAACCAGGATGAGGTCCGCGCCAGCCACGGCGTGGAGATCGTGGGTAATGACCAAGGACGTCTTCCCGGCCATGAGGCGATCCAGGGCTTCTTGGACCTTCGCCTCGCTCTCGACGTCGAGGCCAGCCATCGGCTCGTCCAGGATCAGGATACGGGCGTTCCGGATGATGGCCCGCGCTATAGCGATCCGCTGCCGCTGGCCGCCAGAGAGGGTGTCGCCCCGCTCACCTATGACGGTCTCGTATCCATCTTCGAGGTCCATGATGAAGTCGTGGGCGTTGGCTGCTTTCGCGGCCTGGATAATCTCCTCCGTGGTAGCGTCCAGCTTCCCGTAGGCGATGTTCTCCTTGATGGTGGTGCCGAAGAGGACCGAGTCCTGGAGGACGATCCCGATCTGCTGGCGCAGGGACTTGAGCTTGTAGTCCTTTATGTTTCTCCCATCGATCCTGATGGCGCCGCTTCGGGGTTCGTGGAGGCGCAGGATAAGGCTGACTAGGGTCGACTTCCCGGCTCCCGAAGCGCCGACCAGCGCCACCCGTTGGCCGGGAAGGACGTCGAAGGAAACGCCTTCGAGGACGTCGTTGTCGTCTCCGTAATCGAATGAGACGTCGTCGAAGGAGATCTCGCCCCTCAAGGGAGGCGCCACGACGGCGTCTGGGGCGTCCTTTATGTCGGGCTCTATCTCCAAGACCTCGCCGATGCGCTCGGCGCTGACCGCGGCCTTCGAGTAGCGCGTCGAGAACTTCGCCATGCTACGGAGCGGCTTGTACATGCTCTGCATATAGGCGGTGAAGACCAGGAGATCTCCGGGCGAGATTGTGCCCGCAAGCACCTGCAGCGCGCCAACCAGCACGACGGCCGCGATGCCGAAGGCACTTACGATTGTAACGCTCCGGGTTGCGACGGCTTCTATGCGGGCGTTGCGGATGCTCTCTCTCAAGTATGCACCGCTCTCAACCTCGAAGCGCTCCTCCTCGTGCTCTTCGCGGCTGAACGCCTGCACCAAGGGTACTGTGGAGAGGACCTCGGTGACCCTGTTGGCGATCTCCTCTTGCTTCTTCCGCTGCTTTTTGGATGAGGACTTGGCGGCCCGGTAGCGGTAGAGAATAACGCCAGCCAGGAGCGGTATCGTGGTCATGACTACCAGCGCCAGCTGCCAGTTCAAGAATAACATGATGCCGAACATCCCAACGAAAGTGAGCGACTGGGAGACGATGTTGAGGGCCAGCTCCGTGAAGACGTCTCGCAAGGTGTTGGTATCGCTGACGACCTTGGTCAGGTGTTCACCGGACTTCGAGCGGTTGTGGAAGGTAAGGGAGAGCCGCTGGAGGTGGGCGAAGAGCTGCCTCCGCAGGGTGTAAACCAGCTCGCTGCCGATACGCGAGGTGATGTAGACCTGCAGGTAGGCGAATATCCCGGTAAAGACGGCGATCAGAACGATGGCGATCGCGATCGCCAGCAACGGCAACATCTTCCCGCCTTGAAACAGCCCCTGGAAGGGAGAGAGGTACCATGGGAGTGGTTTTTCCGCCAATACGTGGTCGAAGACGATCGCCAGCGGCCAGGGTCGCAACAGCTCCATCAGCGTCACACCCAGCATACATACAGCGGCGAAGAACAGGCTCCCCTTCGCTCCGCGGAGGTAGTCCAGTACCACCTGCCTAAACCGCGAGTATTTGGCCGCTTCCTGTGGTGCCGCCGCTGGCGTCCGGGCAGCTTCCGAGGGCTCCTGCTGCGCCCCGGTACTCGGGCGGTACTCTGCCCTCCCCGGCTTCTCCTGCAGTCCCTTTTGCACGTCTCCTCTCAGGTCGGATTCCAAGAATTGTAGTACGTTCGAGCGATAGGACGTCTTTTCCTTCTCTAGCAACGCGTGCCGAGATACTCCTCGCACAGCTCCAGCAGGCTGCCGGTGAACGAGCGGCGCTCGGGGAAAAGCGTACTCAGGTGGACGTGCCGCGCCAGGGTGAGTAGCTTGTAGGCCTGCACCGCGGGGCGCGTCTCTTCACCAGCGAGCTCCACAAAACGCTCCTCCATAGCCACCTCCAGGTCCGCGAGCGCTTCGGGATCTCCGAGGGAGCGCAGACTCTGTTCCCGTATGTGGCCCAGAAAGTTACCGATGTCGAGCGCCGGGTCGCCTTCGCAGTACAAGTCAAAGTCTATAAGACATAGACGCGGTCCGGCCACGATCACCTGGTCTGCGTAGAAGTCCCGGTGGATGCCGCAGGGTTCTGGCTTCAGAGTTCCTGCTCCGAGGCGGTCGCAGGCGTCCAGCAGCCGCTCGATGCGCACCGCCCACCGCGGCTCCGAGCGCGCCACGGACGGCAGACGTTCGTGCAGGATGCGCACCTCGTCGGCCATGGTGTGGCGACGCTTGGCCAACACGCCGGCCCGGTGGAGTTTGTGCGCCGCCTCGGCGATCCGGCGTACGAGGTCCTCGCCACCCGGCGCCGCCAGAAGGTCGGTCGCGACCTGGCCCTGCACTTTGCGCTGCAACCACATCCGGAACTCCGGTACGACGCCGACCGGTTCGGGTACCGAGATCCCATCCCGGCTATCGTCCCGAAGCCGGCGTTCCGGAGCGCATCCAGGAGCCGGTAGCCGGATTTTCCCGAGCGCAGCCTGCGAACCTTGCCGAGCAGCGTAACCGCCTCCGGCGGAGCGTCCGGATCTTCTATCTCGACGTCGTACTCGATCACGCAGCGCCGTCCCGGCTTGTACCGCGTCACGCGGATCTCCATCAGGTGTACCGCGCCGCGCTCGCCGGTCAGGCGCCCGAGGCGGTGCCCGAGCTGTCGCTGCGCCTCGATCGGGTCGAGCGCCGCCGCGAGGGAGGGCATCTCCGGATCGCCGGCGACGCCGAACGGGTCTGTCACGGGGATGGTCTCCGTCTGCCTCACCCGTCCGTCCTCCGCGCCGCCATAAGATCCTGCGCAAGATCGATCACGCGCGCCGCGTTGTGGTCCCACGTGTAGCGGCCGTGGATCTCCTTCGCCGCCGCCCGGCCCATGCGCCGCCGCAGGTCCGGGTCTTCCAGCAGCCGGTCGCAGGAGGCGACCAGCGCGTCGAACTCGCCCGGCGGGTAGAGCAGCCCCGTCTCTCCGTCGCGTACCACCTCCGCGATCTGTCCCAGGCTCGCCGCCACCACCGGCGCCCCGCAGGCCATGTACTCGAAGAGCTTGAGGGGGGAGAAGTAGAAGTCGTGGGCGGGACGAGGATAGGGGGCCAGGGCCACGTCGAACCGGTGGATCAGGGCCGCCACCTCCTCGTGCGGGAGCGACCCCGTGAACACCGCGCCGTGCGCGAGCCCTCGTTCTTCCAGGTCGCGCTCCAGCTCGCCGCGCAACTGGCCGTCGCCGACGATCACCAGCCGCAGGTCCGGGTATCGTCCGACCAACCGGCTCAGCAACTCCGGCAAGACCTCCACCCCGTGCCAGGGCCTCAAGCCCCCGACGAAGCCCAGGACGGGGCCGTCACCCAGCTCCCAGCGCGTCGTGACTTCCGGGTCGTGCGCGTCCGGCCCGAACAGGTTGACGTTCACCCCGTTGGGGACGACGTGTACCCGATCCGGGTTCGCCCCCAGCGACACCGCGTAGTCGCGCAGCGAAGCCGAGACGGCGAGCACCGCGTCGGCGCGCGTGAGCGTCCAACGTTCCGCCTTCGTAGCCAGCTCCCCGAGCCCGGTGGCCCGGTAGGTCGTCTGCTCCAGGGCCAGCGGCGAGTTCAGCTCGACGATCAGCGGTCGCTCCAGCTCGCGGGCCAGGGAGACGCCGGCGGTCGCGTACAGGGAGGCGCGCTCGTAAACGAAGTCCGGGCGGTGGTTTTCGAACCGGCGCTCGAGTCGCAACCCCAGGTCCTGGTTGTACAGGATACGGCGCAACTCCCCCGGCAGGGAATCTTCGATCCCCAGCGTCTCGTTGAATGCCTTTAGCCCGTAGAACGCGGAGACGACATCGGGAGCGGGCGGCGCGTGCAGCAGTTGCGCCTCCAACTCCGCCGGCTCCTCCCACGGCGACTTGTTGAGGAGCGGGGCGGCCAAGACGACCGAGTGCCCCGCCCGCCCGAACGCGGCGACCAGCTCGCGCACGTGCACCGAAGCTCCCTTCCGGCCGAGGACCGGGATGCCGAGGTCGGGGCACATGTACAGGATCTTCACGGTCAGGAGGCCCTCCGGGCGGCGACAGCGTGGGCGGCCTCGAACGTCTCGCGCAGGAGGGCGGCGTTACGGCGCACGTCGAACTCCGCCTCGACGAGCCGCCGGGCGCGACCCGCGAGCCCGACGCGCAACTCGGGGTCGGCAAGCAGCCTTTCGATGGCGTCGGCGAGGGCGGCGGGGTCGCGCTGGGGGACCATCAGGCCCGTCTCCCCGTCGCGCAGCACCTCGGGGATGCCGGTAACGTCCGTCGAGACGCAGGGCGTGCCCAGGGCCATCGCCTCAAGGAGAACGGTCGGCAGGCCGTCGCGGTTGCCGTCTCCTCCGACGACGCAGGGGGCGGCGAAGACCGCCGCGCTCCCGACGGCTTCGATCAGGTCGCCCTGCGGACGGGGGCCGGGTAGCTCTACCCTGTTCCCGAGACCTCAGGCGCTCGACGGCGGCGCGCAGCTCCGGCTCCTGTTCGCCGAGGCCGATGATCCGGCACCGGACCTCCACTCCGCGGTCGCGGAGCAAGGAGCACGCCTCGATCAGGTCAGCGAACCCCTTCTTCTCGACGAGCCGCCCGACCGCCACGATCTCCGGTACCCGCCCGCGCGGTTCCTCGTAGGGGAACCTCTCCAGCTCCAGACCGTTGTAGATCCTCCGCACGTCCTCCGCCGCTGGACCGTAGCTGTCGTGGAGGTACTCCAGGTTGTAGTCGCTGACCGTGACGGTGGCGGCGGCGTCCCGGAGCTTCCGCCGCAGGTCTTCCGGACGCACGCTCTCGTGGAAGATGTCTTTGGCGTGCGCGGTCATCGTGTACGGTATCCTCGCGAAGCGCGCCGCGAGCCGGGCGACGGTAGTCGAGGCCGTCGCGAAGTGCGCGTGCAGGTGGTTAATATCGCGTAGACGCGTCTCACGGGCCAGCACGACAGCCTGGTAAGCGTAACGCACGTCCTCGCCGCGGGCCTCCTCCAGCGAGTCCCACAGATAGGGGAGGATCTCACCGGCATCGTCGAGCGTGGACCAGAAGTCCGCGGCCTTCAGGCCCTTCGCCTGGAGGTAGGTGACGGGGGCCCGGACGCGCGAGATGGCGTCTTGGAAGTGGCCGTCTTCCGGGGGGAGGAGGGAAAAGATCTCGACCTCCATCCCGGCGGCCTCATGGGCCAGGATCTCGTTGACGATAAAGGTCTCGGAGTACCTGGGGTAGCGCTTGACGACGTAGCCGACCTTCATGGACTTACGCTCCGAGGGCCACTGCGCGCTTCCCGGCGATCCCCGCGGTGACGAGGTCCACCGCCCTGGACGCCCCGGAGAGATCCACCTCGACCCGGGGCGCGGAGGCCGGGTCGCGCTCCAGCAGCTCCTCCACCTTGCTCCGCACCAGCCTGGGGGTTAGGTCGTGGGGGTGGATCATGTCCACCAGTCCCAGGTCTGCCAGCTGTTCGGCCCGGATGAGCTGCTCTACGCGAGGTTCGACGCGCGGGACGATGAGCGCTGGCTTGCGCGCGACCAGAAGCTCGACCGTCGTGTTGTAGCCGCCCATCGAGACGACCGCTCCGGCGCACCGGATCAGACGCTCCATGTCCGCCCGGAACTCCATGACCCTGACGCGCAGCCCCCGGGCGAGGCGTTCGATCTTCCTCTTCGACGCGTCGTCCATCATCGGTCCAGTCACCACAAGCGACTCGAACGCGGGTGCCGGCCTCCTCAGGCTCTCGAGATAGTTCTTCAGGAGATGGAAGCCGTCGCCGCCGCCGCCGGCGGTCACCAGCACGTAGCCCGGCTCGAACACGAGGTCCGAGGTCTCCTCGGGCGTGGACGCGCGTCCGACGTACCCCACGTAGTGGCATCGCCGGAGCGTCGCGTCCGACAGGCCGTACTCGGGCAGAGGGTCGTAGATTTCCCTGGGACCGTACACCAGGATGGTGTCGTAGAAGTTCTCGATGGCCGGGGAGATCCCTCCCTCACGCCAGTTGCGGCGGATGCGCGCCGGGTCGTCCATAACGTCCCTCAGCCCGAGGACGGTAAGCGTCGAGGGTCGCTCCTCGTGCAGGAACTCCAGCGCCGGATAGACCTCGCGCTTCATCCCCAGCGGGGCCTTGTCCACCACGAACGCGTCAGGGTCGAACGACTTGACCGCGCTCAGGATCAAAGAAGATCGCAAGTTCTTCAGGTTCTCGAAATCGACCGACATCCTGCTGGGCTCGTACACGCCGCTCGCGACCTTCACCGCCGAAGGCAGCTTCACGAGGTCAATGCCGAGGGACATGCGGAAGGCACCGGACACCGTTGAGCCTGTGAGGATCAAGACGCTCGTACCGGTCTCCGCGCCCACGAAAGCCTCGGCCAGGGCGAGCGTCCGCCGCAGGTGGCCGAGCCCGATACGAGTCGTGCGAGTACATCAGGATCTTCGGTTTGCTATTCAACCCGCACACCCCCCAAGCAGACCGGAGAGGCGCGCCCGGCTCCACCAACTCGCTTCCGACGTGCCGGCGCAAGCCGGTGCTTACTAGCATCATGCCTGACGGACGTGACTGCATCCGTTTCACAGTTGCATGTGCGCTCTGAGCGAGTAAGATCGCCATCATGCCAACCTCCAGAGAGGATCCCATTTCCTACTATTAACTATTGTAACCCCGATTTAATACCTATGGAACCTCGATCCTGCCACTATGGGCAAAAGCCCGCGGCTACCACGGCCTTCGTGGGCCCGCACCTTCGGGTGCAGGTTCGCCCAGGCTCGTACGCGCTCAGGCTACCAGGCTGGCTCCGGCGAGCACCACTCCCTGCGGTCGCGGTTCCAATGACGACCCCGGCCAGGACGTCGAAGGGGAAGTGGACGCCGAGATAGACGCGGGAGAGGACGACGAGGGCACCGGCCAGCACCAACGCGGGAGCGAACGGCGGGTAGAGGACGGAGAGGGTCAGGGCTCCTGCCGCCGCCGTCGCGGAGTGGCCGGAGGGGAAAGAGCTCGAGGATGGCGTCTTTGTTAGCGGGGCTATCTCGGCGTCCCACATAAAGGGGCGGGCGCGGTCGAAGAGGTACTTGGCGCCCTCGGCGACGGTCCATGAGGCGGCGACGGCGACCCAGGGAACCAGGAGGCGCAAGGGCTCGAGGCCGGTGAGCAAGAAGGCCAGGGCGGCGAGGAAGCCCCAAAGAGCGCCGGCCGTCCCAACCACGGTAAAGGCTCGCATCACAGCCGTGAGCGGCGCCCATTTCAGGCCGAAGAGCACCCGAAACAGCGCCCGGTCCAGATCCCTTACCTTGCGCGTAAAGCCTTTCAAGTTCCTTCCACAAAGTTCGATTTATCGGTGGCTATTGTAGACTAGAGGCCAGGACCAGGTACGGTTCTCCTGCGCGACCCCGGTGACCCTTACCCGACCCGTTTTCTGAAGTAGAATGAGAAGGGTATTTTGTAGACGCATTTTATAGACAGGAGGCAGGTAGATGGAAAGGCGGTTGATCGAGAAGGTCATAGACGAGGCGAGAGACGAAGGGGCGAGCCTCGTGATCTGGGACCGGCGCGACACCTTCACCGTAGAGGCTGACGACGTGAAGGAGATAGAGGCCAACGACGACCACCTGCGCGTCAAGATGCAGGACGGCAAGGCCATCGTCTACGTCGAGTACGACTACATCTACAAGCTCGTCGTCGAGAGGGACCGCTCCGTCCGCGCCGGCGTCCGTGCCGGATTCGGCGCCTCGAGTAGCTAGTCAGCATGCGCCCTGTCGGACGCTCTGCAGCACTTCAGCTTCCGGCCTGAGCGTGCTGAAATGCTGGCCGCTCACTGAGGCTTCGCCTCGATGACCTTTGTCCCGTTTTCGCCGGCTACGACCGCGGCGCGGGCGAGGCCGACGAAGAGGCCGCTTTCCAGGGCGCCCGGGATGTGTTTGATCTCTACCTCGAGCGACGCCGGGTCGGCGATCTTCTCGAACTTGCAGTCGGCCGTGTAGTGGCCGCCGTCCGTGACGAAGGGGCGTCCAGGATCCGTCCAGTCCATCCTCAGCTCAGGCTCGCAGCCCAGGGAGGCGAGGGCTTGGAGGGTGGTCTCCCACCCAAAGGAGTCGATTTCGACCGGCAGGGGACCTGTGCCCAGAGGGTCGACCAGCTTGCTCGAGTCGGCGACAACTATCAGGCCCTCCTCGCTCGATGAGGCCACGATCTTCTCCCGTAGGAGCGCGCCTCCACGCCCTTTGATAAGGGCAAGCTCGGGGGAGATCTCATCGGCACCGTCTATGGTAAAGCGCGGACGGACCTCCGCGAGCGTCGCCAGCGGTATGCCAAGCTCATTCGCCAGGGCGGTGGTCTTCGCCGAGGTCGGCACACCCCTGATGTCCCTCAATTCCCCCGAAGCCACGAGCTCTCCGATCCTGCGCACCGCGAACGTGGCCGTCGAGCCCGTTCCCAACCCCACCACCATACCGCTCTCGACGTAACGTTGTACCGCCGCGTGCGCGGCCTCGCGCTTGGGCCCGTCGTCCGACACCCCCTACACCCCTTCCGGCCTGGTACCGACCATGACTCTTACGCGGCGCTCCTTCTCGCCGGGGGTTACGACGGTTAAAAGGAGCCTTTCGCCGGGTTTCACGGAGTTGATGACTTCTATCACGTCCTCGGAGGAGGAGACGGGGTCGTCCTCGATCCCGGTAATGACGTCCCCGATAGGCACGAGTATGCCCTCGATCTCTTTCTCATCCCCGCCTCGGATGCCGGCCTTCTCCGCCGGACCGCCGGAGGCTACTTCGCTGACTATCGCCCCGTTGCCTGGTAGACCGTAACGTTCACCGAGCGCACTTTTGGAAAGGCCGGTGTAGGCGGAGAGCTCATCAATGCCCAACGGGTACATGGATACTCCGATGTAACCGTGCACCACCTTCCCTTCGGTTATGAGCTGCCTTATCACGCTCTTGACGGTGTTGATCGGGACGGCGAACCCAACCCCTTCGAAGCCTCCCGACTCGGAGGCGATCTGGGCGTTGACCCCTATGACCGTGCCACGCGAATCGAGCAGCGGCCCACCCGAGTTGCCCGGATTTATGGCCGCATCCGTCTGGACGGCGTCGTCTATGGTGTAGTTGTTCGGGGCCTGTATCGGACGGCCGAGGCCGCTTACGATCCCCGTGGTCACGCTGATCCCGACGTTCAAAGGGTTGCCCATGGCGATGACGGGCTCCCCGACCCCTACCGAGTTCGAGTCCCCGAGCGTCAGTGGCTTCAGCGCCTTGCGCGGCGCGTCCACCTGTATAAGCGCAACATCCGTGGAAGGGTCCTGCCCTACGACCTCGGCCTTCCTGCGCACGTCGTCGGCGAACCTGACGGAGATCTCATCTGCTCCCTCCACCACGTGCTGATTGGTGACTATATGCCCCGCCTCGTCGACAACGAACCCTGACCCCCCAGCAGGCCCGGCATCAGAGGTGGCAGCCACGTCGACGCTGACCACGCCACGGACATCGCGCGTGTACACCTCGCGCACCGAGGAGGAGCCGTCGCTAACCGCCGGCGTCCTGGCCGTCGCCCTCGAGGATTTGGGTGCCGGCGCGACCTCCTTTATGGTCACGTTGCCTGATCTATCCTCCAGGCCGAAGACCCCGACGAAAAGGAACAGGGCGGTTACGAGACCGCCGATGATCGCGGAGACGAGCGCTGTAAGTGCGATCTTCAGTGGCTTTCCTTTCCCACTTTCATGAGATGATTTCTCGCTGAGAAGACGGGATGCCGTCTAGTCTCCACTCTGCACCTTCGTTCGCCATCCGCAAGGTGACGGTGTTGCGCTCGGTCGTCCCAGAAAGCCGCGGGCAGTGCCTCCCGAGCCCGGTACGTGCTCCAAGACGAACCTGTCTGCGAACCTGATCACGCGCGTGATTATAGGGTAAGGACGGCGCGATGCCGAACAGGGGAGACAACCCTTACCGGGTCGGCTACACGCGCACGGTACGCGCGTTCTCCAGACGGTCCAGCTTCCACTCCCCACCCTCGTTGACGCAGACCCACGTCCCCGAGAGAGACTCAGATCCCCAGGTGTGATCCAACCTCACCTCGAACGTGACCTCGGCGGTATCACCAACGGCCCTGGCCACAGGCAACGAGGTGAACTCCATGTAGGTAAACGTGTAGATGTCCTCACGCTCGGCCCACCGCTCGGGAGAACCTATCTCGTTCTGTAGTCGCTCGGAAAGGTACGCCCACGAAGCGTCTACCCTGTTGAATGACTCCTGATAGTACAGGTTGTATACGAGTCTCTCAGCCCCTTCGAGCGGCGGGGCCGGCGCCTGATCCTTTTGCTGGGCACCTTCCGAGGGATTCTGGACCTCCTCGCCGGCCCCCTTCCCCGATCCTTCTTGGGACTTCTGCGGTCCGCCGCCAGCGGCCCGTTCGTTGCGTCCTGCACCTTGTCCTGGGGTCCCACCGCCCTGCTCCTCCTGGCCAAACAGTGCCCATGCGCCCGCAACGGTTAGTAGCAAGAGGAGGGCGGCCACGAGAAAGGCCAGCATCGTCCTCTGCCGATAGCCGGCCTTGAAGGTGCGTGTCGGGATGCTCGGCGTACTCTGGAGTGGGCCTGAAAAAGGGCTCCTTTCGGCCGGCCTTCGTCTGAAGGCCTCGGCACCGGAAGCCCCGGCCGCACCTGCCTGGCGCGAGGTCTCCGCCGCACGGGGGAGGCCGCCGTCTCTGACTCTGGTCGCCGGCACGGCCAGTGCGTCGGTCGCCTCGCCAGCACCATTCTGGAGCAGCCCGTCGTGGAGATGGACCGCGTCGGGACGCTCGGAAGGATTCTTGGCGAGGCAACCGAGGATCAGGGTCTCGAGCCGCTTACCGATCCGCGCTCCCCTCTCCCTGGGAGATGCGGGATCCTTCAGTATGTGCTGGTTTGCGACCTCTATGGGGTTGCCCGAGAAGGGCTGTACCCCGACCGCCGCGTGGTAGAGGGTGGCACCGAACGAGTAGACGTCGCTCTTGGGAGTGAGCCTCTCCCCCCTCAGTTGCTCTGGGGAGGAATAAGCCGCCGTCGCGAGGTAGGAGCCGGCGCGATCGGGATTCGTCGTCCCGTCGAGGGCCCGTGCTATGCCGAAGTCCGCAAGTTTGGGACTCCCCCGCTCATCGAGCAGGATATTGTGCGGCTTGATGCCGCGGTGGATAATGCCCCGTTCGTGGGCGTGGGTGAGTCCCGAGGCGACGTCGGCCCCAATCCGCAAGAGCATCGTCTCGGGGATGGGCCCGTTCCTGTCGATCAGGTCCCCGAAGTCGCCGCCAGGAACGTACTCCATGACGATGTAAGAGACCGCTCGCCCATCGAGCTCGCCCTCGCCCGCGTCGAAGACCATGACGATGTTGGGGTGGGAGAGCCTGGCGGCGGACCTACCCTCGCGCTGGAATCGCGGACCGATCTCAGGATCGTCGGGATCCGGTTCTACGATCTTGACGGCGACGGGACGATCGAGTACCTCGTCACGCCCCAGGAATACACGGGACATCCCGCCAGGGCCGAGCTCGCGCACGAGCACGAACCTATCCCCGAGGCGGTCCATAGAACCTCCGGGGCCCATGCCCGAGACTAGATGACCTCCCTGCCCATGGCACTGGCGAAAGGTTGCAAAACGTCTTTAATGCCCATAAGGGCCTCGACAGGGAGTGCCTGCTCCCCGTCACACAACGCCTCCTGCGGCTCGTGGTGGCTCTCCACCATCAGGCCGTCGGCCTCTGCCGCTACTGCTGCTTTCGAGAGTGGCACGACCAGGTCGCGCCGTCCGGCGGCGTGGGAGGGGTCAACGATCACGGGCAGATCCGTCAGCCTCTTGGCCACGATCACCGCAGAGAGATCCAGCGTGAAACGCGTGCTCGTCTCGAAAGTGCGGATTCCGCGTTCGCACAAGACTACGTTGTCCCCACCCGCCGCCGTGATGTACTCGGCCGCGAGCAGCCACTCCTCGACCGTCGCCGAGAGCCCCCTCTTGAGGACAACGCCGTGATCCGTGCCGGCTATCGCCTCGCCGACGCGCCTGAGCAGGGAGAAGTTGGCCATGTTGCGGGCGCCGATCTGCAATATCTCCGCGTGCTCCATGACCATCTCTATGTCGTAAGGGTCCATGACCTCAGTGACGACCTTCAGGCCGAGATCCCCCGAGACTTCGGAGAGTATCTTGAGCCCCTCCTCGCCGAGACCCTGGAAGGAGTAAGGGGAGGTGCGGGGCTTGAAGGCGCCGCCGCGAACGTAGTCGAACCCGGCCTGCCTTACGGCCTTCGCGGAGGCGACGAACTGCTCGTAACTCTCCACCGTACATGGGCCCGCTATCACCCTGAAGGTGTCCGGCCGCATCATGCCGTTGGTGGTCTTCACGTTGGTCTTTACGCCCGCCGAAACGTCCATGTTACCTGGGAAACTCCCCGCGTTGGATCTCAAGGTCGCGGATACGATGCAGGATGAGCTCGAAGATATCTCTCATCGAGGAGTCGTAGATCGGACCAGGATTGCGATCGACCACCCTACGCAGGATCTCCTCCTCGCGTTTAGGGTCGTAGATGGGTGCACCCGCCTCTGCCTTGAGATCCATGATCTCCTGCACGATGCGCGCCCGCTCGCTCAACGCCAGGATTAGCTCCCGGTCGACCTCGTCTACCCGCTCCCTGAGCTCCCTGATTCTCTTCTGCATCTCGGCATCCGTCATAGGATCTGGAATTGTATCAAGTAGCTAGTCAACATGTCAGGTCGGCGGCTGCGCCGCCTTGTCAGCATGGCAGCAAGGCTCCGAAGACGATGCTCCGAATCGCCCCACAAACTAACATTGAAAGCCAAAGCCAAGAAGACTAGTCTTTGCCAGATACGACACGCCGACAACGAGGAAGCTGACAAGCTGAAATGCTGACTAGCTAATGGCTGTAAAAATCAGATCCGAGCTTGACCCACTGTCCCCTTACAAACCGCCGCGGGCGGCGAACGAGGCGGCCGCGGAGCGAGGAGCGGACGACTACGTCAAGCTGACGTCGAACGAGCTCTCTTTCGGCCCCCTGCCCGAGGCCGAAGCGGCCCTCGCGGAGGCGCTGCCACGCGCCAACCGCTATCCCGACCGCTACGTGTCATCCCTGCGCGAGGAGGTAGTCTTTGCCAACCCCGGCAGCGCCTTCGAGAATATCCTGGTCGGCAACGGGTCGAGTGAGATCCTCCTCAACCTCCTCCAGCTGGTCGAGCGGCCTGGAGGGGTGATCTTCCCCTGGCCGTCCTTCGGCCTGTACGCTTCCGTCGGGACCATATTGGGATTACAGACCACGAAGGTCCCCCTCGCGGAGGACCATGAGATCAAACCAGAAGCTCTGCTCTCCTCCGTGACGGACGAGACCCGCGCGGTCATCGTCTCGAACCCGAACAATCCAACGGGAACATACCTCACTTTCGAGGAGGTGCGCGCTCTCGCCGAAGCCCTCCCCGAGAACGTGCTCCTGATCCTGGACGAAGCCTACCAGGAGTTCGTCTCCGATCCGGCCTACACCGGCTCCCACATCCTCGCCCTCGAAATGGAGAACGTGGTCTGTGTCCGCACGTTTTCGAAGGCGCACGGCCTCGCCGGCTTCCGGGTCGGCTACGGGATAGCAGGGCAGAGGGTGGCGGACTACGTCGAGCGGGTGCGTTTCCCCTTCTCCGTCAACCTCGCCGCCCAGGCGGCCGCCGCCGCATCGATGCGCGCCAGGGACAAGATAGAGGCCCGCGCCCGCTTTGTAGTGGGGGAGCGGGACAGGATCCAGGCCGCCTTCGGGGAGGCCAACCTGAACTACATCCCCTCCCAGGGCAACTTCGTCCTGGTACAGACGGGACCGGAGATCTTCGAGCGGGCCGGCGTCCTGGTGCGTGAAGGAGACCCTCTCGGCTACCCTGGCTGGAGCCGGGTGACGGTCGGTGACTCGGACGAGAACGACCGGGTTATAGGGGCGCTCGGAGGAGCATGAAGGGCACGCTGGGGATCGTCGGGGTCGGCCTGATCGGGGGCTCCGTCGGCCTCGCTGCCGGCGACTCGGGATGGGAGGTCGTCGGCGTAGACACCCCAGAGGTGCTCGAGAACGCCGCCCAGAGTGGCGCCATCCACCGCGTCTCTACGCTAAAGGAGGTACGCGAGGCCGACCTCGTCGTACTCGCGGCGCCCATATCCAAGGTGACGGATCTACTCGGGGATCTCACCCCTACAGGCGCCCTTATCACCGACGTCGCGAGTGCAAAGGGCGCCATCGTGCGTAGGGCGGAGAACCTGAAACTACGCTTCGTCGGCGGACATCCCATGGCGGGAAGCCAGCTCTCCGGCGTCGCCAACGCGAGCTCGAGCCTCTTCGAGGGCGCCCGCTACTTCCTCACCCCGACGGGCCGCACCGATCCGGTGGACTACCGCGAGGTCGCCGGGTTCGTCAGGGAACTCGGCGCCGTCCCTACCGCCGTCGACCCGGAGAAGCACGACCTCCTGATGGCGGCCCTCTCCCACCTGCCCCACCTCATGGCGGCGGCGCTCCTGAAGGTCGCCTCGGACATCTCCCCCGAGGCGCTCTCCTTCGCCGGCCCCTCTTTCAGAGACCTGACCAGGGTCGGCGCTTCCAACCCGGAGCTGTGGTCGGACATCCTGGCAGAGAACGCCCCTGCGCTCGGTGAAGCCCTGGGAGCATTCGCCGGGGCGATGGCGCAGCTGGGGAGTGAGATCAAAGACCGCGATGTCATGGAGGGCCGTTTCAGGCGGGCCCGCGAGGCCTACGACGCCCTCGGCGGAATCCTCGTCGAGAAGGGCAACGCGAACGTGGACGTGGCGATCCCCGTCGAGAACCGCCCCGGCGTCTTCGCCGAGGTAACGACCCTGATGGGCTCGAACAACATCAACATCCTGGACCTCTACGTGAGACATTCGAACACCGAAAGGGCAGCGCTGGTGCTGACCCTGGACGCCGAAGCAGCGCAACAAGCCAGAGAGCTACTGCGGACCGCAGGTTTCACCGCCGAACTTCAGGACTAGAAAGGCACCTGTACGCTCAGCCCAGCTTCGGTGCGACTGACTCCCCGAAGTACGCTGATCCTTCGAAACGGAGCAAAAATCCCTCATCGGGGTGAGTTCCATGTTCGAGTCGCTAGAGGAGATTACTACTCCAAGAGATGTCGCAGTGCGCCTTCGAGCTCGGGATAGCGGTATTCGTACTCGGTCTTTTGGAGCTGCGCGGGCTCGACACGGGCGCTGGCCAGGAGCAGGTCGTCTGCCATTCCACCGAGCGCGATGCGGGCCGCGGGTGCGGGCACAGCGAAGAAGGTCGGACGGCCCAGGACGCGACCCAATACCCTGGTGTACTCCGCATTGGTCGGCGGGTCGGGTGCCACCACGTTTACGGGACCGCTCAGAGTATCCGTATTTATGACATGAACGATGGCGCCGACCACATCGTCGAGCGAGACCCAGGACCAGTACTGTCTCCCTGAACCGATCCTGCCTCCTCCGCCGAGCCTGAAAATGGGCAGTGTAGTCCCTAGCGCCCCACCTTCGGTGCTGAGCACGATACCGAACCTCGGGTGCACCACCCGCACCCCGGCCTCCCGAGCCGGCCCAGCCGCGGCCTCCCACTCCTTGCACACCTCGGACAGGAACATGGTGCCCGGCTCGCTCTCCTCGGTGAGCAACTCGTTGCCCCTATCTCCGTAGTATCCGATCGCCGAGGCCGATACCATCACGGATGGCGGCTCCGCAAGCCCCGCGATCTTCTCCGCGAGCAAGTGTGTCCCCCTCTGCCTGCTCTCCAGGATGCGCCGTCTCCTCTCCGATGTCCAGCGTCCCTCGGCGATGCTCTCCCCCGCAAGATGGACTACGGCGTCGAAACCCGCCAGATCTCCTTCGATCATGCCAGCCTCAGGGTCCCAACGAATGTCCTCGCCAGAACGTGGCGAGCGCGTCAGGCGGTCGACCCTGTGCCCTCCCGCCTCCAGCTCAGGGATCAAAGCCGACCCGATAAGTCCCTTCGCTCCACTCACTAGAACGTTCATGCTCCTCCTCCATACGCCAGCGCCCCTGTACCAACATGGTAACCACCGCACAACCACAAAACCGTATGAACTCTCCCATACTCTCATGCCCCGCCGACCGTACCCAAGAGACGCAGATGCCCTCAGAGCATCCCGTTCTAAGGCGGCAGAGGTGCCGCCTACGCACCAAGCTTTCGTCAGAAGTTTCCTCGACGACCGCAACGACTTGACCTACCGACACCTGTTCGTTTACCATCCATATGGATGGTTTATGGATGTCCAACAGATGGGATACTGGCATGAGTGAGACGGAGAAGATCACGATCAACCTGGGGCTTGTGGATCTGGGGCAGATAGACCTGTTGGTACAGGAGGGCTTCTACTCCAACCGGACGGACTTCATCCGAACGGCCATTCGCAACCAGCTCACCACGCACACCGAGGAGGTCAGGCAGACGGTGGCGCGCAAGACGCTGGTGCTCGGGTTACAGGACTACAGTCGCCGCGATCTGGAGGCGGTGCGCAAGGTCGAGATATCGTGGAGCGGTGGAGCGTGCACGGGTTAGGACACGCCTGGTCGGGCGGAAGCTACCCGGGCTCGTACACGGATCCCAGAGGGCCCGATGCCTCTGCCGAGATGGTGCGATTCTGCGGGCAGCACCACAAACGGTAGAGAGGAGGGACTCCACCATATCGGAGACCGGCTGCTCTACAGCCGGTTCTAACGCCTGGCGGGGAGCTCGCCGTTCGGGCCTGCGCCCCGAGCCTGGATCTGGCGTTGCCCACTTTCTTCTTGCGGGCCGTCTTCGGTGGCGAGGGAGGCGCCGCCGGCAAGGGCTCCGAGGGTCCCTGCGAGGTCCTGTATCTCCGAAGGAACGACGAAGAGTTTGCTCGCCGGTCCCTTCGCCATCTCGGGGAGGGCTTTCAGGTAGAGGTAGCGGAGTGACTCGGGAGAGAGGTCAGAGCTTTCCAGCCGCTCGAAGAGCTTGCCTGTCATCTCGATCTGGGCTGCCTGTACGTTGCGGTACGCCTCCGCTTCGCCCTCGGCACGCAGCACGGCCGCCCTCTGATCGCCTTCCGCGCGAAGGATCGAGGACTCCTTTTCGCCTTCGGACTTCAGGATGGCGGCCCGCTTGTCGCCTTCGGCGGTCAGGATGGCGGCGCGGCGGGTCCGCTCGGCCTGCATCTGCTTCTCCATAGCCTGCTGGATATCCCTAGGGGGGATGATCTCCTTCAGCTCAACCCTCGTCACCCTGATGCCCCATTTCTCCGTCACCTCGTCGAGGACCGTGCGCAGCTTCGCGTTGATCTCGTCGCGAGAGGTCAGGGTCTTGTCGAGGATGAGGTTACCGATGACATTCCGTAGGGTTGTCTGGGTGATCTGCTCTAAGGCCAGGTTGAAGTTTGCGACCTCGTACTCTGCGGCCCGCGCGTCGACGACCTGGTAGTAGACCACGGTCGAGATCTGCATCCCTACGTTGTCGCTCGTGATGACGGCCTGCGGCTGGAAGGCAACCACCTGTTCCCTCAGGTCCGTCTTGGGCAGCATGCGGTCCATTATCGGGACGACGAGGGTCAGCCCACTCTCGGCGGTGCGGTGGTAACGGCCGAAGCGTTGCACGATCGCAACCCTGCTCTGGGGGATGATCCTGACGGCCCTCGCCGCCACCAGAAAGACCACTAGCGCCAGCACTGCCAACCCTATGAGGCCGGTCATGACTTTTCCTCCTTCTCCACGGTATCGACCAGGGCGGTAAGCCCGTCTGTGTCCAGCACCCTCACTTTGGCGCCTCGCTCTATCTTCTCGTCGGGATGTAACGAGCGGGCCGTCCAGAACTCCCCGCTGCCTACCCGCACCATCCCTTTGCCTCCGGCCTCTATCTCCTCCGTCACCACAGCCCTCTTACCCGTGATCCCCCGGTGTCCGAGGTACCCTTCCCCATCCCCGAGCGCGAGCCGGTTCAAGAAGGCGGGACGCAGTATGACCATGCTGAGAACCGAGGCCGCGAGGAACCCTACGGCCTGGACCGTGATGCCGAATCCAAGCAGGGCGGCCGCGAGCCCCACGACGGCGCCGAGCGAGAAGAAGAGCAGGAAGAAAGAGACGGTCAGAAGCTCACCGACGAAGGCAAGGGCCGCCAGCGCAACCCAGAAAATGATCTCCCAGTCCAAGTCTCGTGCCTCCTGACGTAAGTTTACACCACCGCCGCAAACGCGGAACCGACCTGACCCTACCCACCAGCCTACAATACGACCGTGGCCATCGGATAGGACAGGGATCACGCCGCTCTAGTGCATCTTCAGAACAGGTTGTGAGGGATGAGTTACAGTAATGTTTATGAAACCTCCAATCTTCGTACGTACGCTTTCAAAGCACGAGCGCCAAGAGCTGGAAGCCGGGTTGCGCTCCTCCGATGCCTTCGTCCTCAGGCGCTGCCAGATCCTTTTAGCCAGCTCCCACGGTGAGCGTTCTCCCCGGATAGCCGAAAACCTTCGCTGCGGCCAACAAACTGTGCGCAACGCCATCCACGACTTCAACGACAGGGGCCTCGATGCCCTAAAGCAGGGCTCTTCGCGCCCCACAGAGGTCCACGCCGCCTTCGACGAGAGTAGCGCCCGCGCCTTGCTAGAGATGCTCCACCACGACCCGAGGAAGTTCGGCAAAGATGGCACCTTGTGGACACTGCAGTACGCTGCACAGGTCAGCTTCGAGGAGGGTCTAACCCACAGGCAGGTAAGCGCAGAGACCATCCGAGCCACTCTGGTGCGCCTTGGAGTGCGTTGGCAGAGGGCGAAACGCTGGATAGAAAGTCCGGATCCCGACTACGAGAGAAAAAAGGGGATCGAGATCGGCTGATCCGGCTCGCCGAGGCCCATCCGGAGTGGGTTTTGGGATTCGAGGACGAGACCTGGTTCAGCCGCTTTGAGAGACCTTCTGTGCATTCCTGGGAGCAGGCGGGCCAGCCGATGCGCTTCCTCCAGAAGGAGCCCACAAAGGACGATCCCGACCCCAAAGCCCTCTCCTGCTACGGGCTTTATCTGCCGGAGCTTGAAGAGACGTGGCTGAGATTCGTGGATGGTCGGCCGCTGAGCGCCATAACCACGCAGTTTCTCGGGTGGTGTTGCCACAAGCTCCTCAGGAGAGGCAAAAAGGCTCTGCTCCTGATCTGGGACAACGCAAGCTGGCATAAAAGCCGAGAGGTGAGAGGCTGGATCACCGCCCACAACCGCAAGGTCAAAGAAAACAGCCGTGGAGTACGCATAGTTACCTGCTTCCTGCCCACCAAGAGTCCGTGGCTGAACGCCATAGAACCCAAATGGGTACACGGCAAGCGCAAAGTGGTCGAGCCCGAGAGAGTGCTTGGCGCTTACGAGCTTGCAGATAGGGTATGTGAGGTCTTTGGTTGTCCGCATTACGAGCATCTATCCATTCCCCAGGAGGTCGCCTGATCGTGCACTAGGCACTACTGTCTTGCCACCGTGCGGAGCCAGGCGAGATCCCGACAGGAGAGGAGCTCATGGACCAGACGCGCGTAGTCCTCGACTGCGACACCGCGAACGAGGTAGACGACCAGTTCGCCATTGCCCACGCACTCGGGTTGCCGGAGGGGACGCTGGATGTGCTGGGTGTGATCTCCGTGCATAACACCACGGCCCACGGTCCCGGCTCCCGCGACATGTACCAGGAGGAAGCCGTGAGGGTGGTCGACCTGTGCGCTGGCGACGTGCCCTGTATTCCCGGCGCGGAGCGTCCGATGGAGAGTAGGGAGGATTCGGTGCCTAGCGCCGGCCTCGAGTTCCTGGTGGAAGAAGCGCGCCTGGGCCCGCTGACCATCATCGCCACCGGACCTGCGACGGATGTCGCATCGCTGTTTCTGGCGGCGCCAGAGTTGCGGGAGAACGTGCGGGTCGTCTGGCTCGGAGGGTTCGGGGACGAAGCCAACTACAAAGTCTGGCACAACAGGATGGGAGAGCTGAACGGCAGGGCCGACATCTCGGCCTGGCGCACGTTGCTGGAAGAACCCGTGGACCTCCTGCACGTTCCCACGTGGCCCGCACCGGCGAAGATACTGGTGGATCCGAGCTCGTTCGGAGAGGAGTTGCGCGCGCTCGGACGTCCCATCGCATCGTACCTGGCCGAGATCCTGCAGCTCTTTGCCGCCGAGTACGAGGACCGTCCCGGAAAGGAACTGTGGGACCTTGCTTGCGTCGCCGCCGTCGCCGATCCTGGAGCCATAACCTCAGGGCCAGTGGCCGTCCCAACTCTTGACGCCGCGGGTGCGCACGACTTTGCGCAGCCAGGACGAACCGTAGAAGTCGTCTCGGACCTCGACGAACGACGAGTACTCGCCGGCCTCATGGAGGCTCTAGCACGTCATCCATCCTGACACCTACATCATCGCGTCGGCGATGATGCGGCTATGGTCGAAGGCCAGGTCGACGGTGTCGGGGCCGAGAACTTCGACCTCGGCGGCGTCGGAGGCGGCCTGCATCTGGCCGCCCAGGACACGGGCCAGGAAGGCGACGCTGACATTGTGGCCGCGCGGGTCGCGGTCCGGCTCGGAGTAAACGCCGACGAGGCGCGAGACCTCTACGGCGAGGCCCGTCTCCTCCGCAACCTCGCGCACGGCGGCCTCATGCACCGTCTCCCCCACGTCCACAAAACCCCCTGGCAGCGCCCACTGCCCCGCGAAGGGATCGCTGCCACGGCGGATCAAGACCACCCCCGCCTCAGAGGGGATCACCACGTCGACCATCAACTTCGGGGTCTCGGGTCCTGCCAAGGTTCGCACCTCCTGCGTATTCGCCGCGTCGAAAGGTTACGCTGTGTCGCGACGTAGTGCATTATGTTGGTTCGTGCCCCAGGGGCAACGGATTGGCCAGGGCCTTGCACGGTGGCGGTCCCGGCACCGTTCGCGTCGAAGACCGGGGATCCCCTGCGAAAAAGGGTATGCTCTGCAGGGTGACAGGAAGATACACATGAAGATACTCTGCATCAGCGACCGGGTGGAGAGGATGCTCTACGGCCCGAACCTGACCTCATATGCCAGGGGCGTCGAGGCGGTGATCTCCTGCGGGGACCTATCTTTCGATTATCTCGAATACATCGTCACCTTTCTCGGCGTCCCCGTCTACTACGTGCTTGGTAACCACGATCCAGGCCCCGAAGGCCCGGAATACCCCGGTGGCTGCACGCCGCTCGACGGTCGGGTTGTGGAGGCGGAGGGCGGCGGTGTGGTGCTAGCGGGACTCTCCGGGTCTCCCCTTTACTCGGGCGGTCCCAACCAGTATACCGAGCGTCACATGCGCCGCCGGGCGAGGGCGCTCTCGGTCAGGATCCGTTACCGGCGCCTCGTCGGCCGTCCGAAGCCAAGTATCTTCGCCTCCCACTCCCCGCCTTTCGGTCTCGGGGACCAGGAGGATGTGGCCCACGTAGGCTTCGAATCGTTCCTCGACCTCATCGACAGGTACCATCCTCCCTTGTGGCTGCACGGGCACGTGCATCTCTATGGGCCTGATCAGGAGCGGGTCCGACAGAAAGGAGACACCAAGATCGTCAACGTCTACGGCCACCGATTCCTCGACGTGTAACTTTTCCCGCACGGGGCCCTTGTTGGCAGGGCCGGGGGACTGTAGATTTTTCACTAATGGACCCCCACGAGCAATCCGATAGAGACTTTTCACGCGCCCGCAGAAGGGCCTTTCTGCGAAGGATCGGCGCGTACCTGCGCAGAGACCCGGGCTCCAACCAGTTGCTCTCCTTCGACGAGGTCAAGGGGGCCCTCGGGGCCATCTCGCAGGTCTACCTGGGGCTGCGCGAGGTGCCGGTCTCCAAGATCGTCGGTAGCGTCGGACGCCACAGAGATTTCGACAGGGCCTTCCTGCCTTCCAAACCCGACCTCAGCACCCGCTGGCGGCGGATCGACGAGATCATGAACAGGGCCGAAGAGTTGCCCCCCGTCAGCCTGTACAAGATCGGGGACGCCTACTTCGTCCAGGACGGCAACCACAGGGTCTCGGTTGCCCGCCAGCGGGGAGTCGAGATGATCGACGCCGAAGTTATAGAGCTCCGCAGCAGGGTGCCTGTGGACTCGGCGCTAACGGCCCGCGACCTGCTCCAAAAGCTCGAGCACCGCCGCCTTCTGGAGCGGCTGCCCATAGACCGCGTGCTACCCGAGATCAAGGTCGAGTTCTCCGATGTCGCCGACTACAGGAGGCTCGCAACCTACATCGAGGCGCACGGTTTCAGGGTCTCCCAGCTCTGGAAGCGCTATGTCTCCCCGGAAGAGGTCCTTAGGGACTGGTACGAATACGGCTACTGCCCGATTTCGGAGATGATCAGGGAGGAACATATCCTCGACGCCTTCCCCGGCCGCACCGAGCTCGACCTATACCTCTGGATCGTCTACCATCGCGAGCGTCTGGCGCTGGAGGCGCGCGACGAGAAGATCTCACCCCAAGCCGCCAAGGACGACATCTTGAAGAACGTCCCCCGCCGACGCCGCCGAACCTGACCCTACCATCGGCGAAGATCGGGCTACACCGGCTCGTGCGCCGCCCTGCATCGGCCTTATAATCTTCTCTGTCGGGTTGGGGCAGCCTCGCTGATCAGGCCCGCGACCTAGAGAGTACACTGCACCGAAGGGAGCACTATGGATACTTTTGCCGACGGGCCTTCCCAGCAACCCGAGACGCCTGCAGGGGGGCCCGGAAGACGGCGCAGGTGGCCCTTCGTAGTCGGGGGTCTCATGGCACTCGGTCTGATCGGCCTGTCCATCGTGGCTGTAGTCCTGATCCTGGCGGCGGGCGGCCCGACGGTTCCCCCAGTCTACGCCGAGGAGTACGTGGCCGGCGACGGAGCGTCCACGATAGCCGTCGTGCCCGTCGAGGGTACGATAGCCGCTGCAGATAACACCCTGGGCGGGACGCAACCGACGGCCACGCCGGAAGGACTTGCAGACGCCCTGCGCCAGGCCGCACAGGACACCAGCGTCGTCGCGGTAGTGCTCGAGGTCAACTCTCCTGGTGGCGGGGTGACGGCGAGCGACGAGATGCACCAGAGCATCCTGGATTTCAGGGAGAACACGGGCAAGCCGGTCGTCGTCTCTATGGGAGACACGGCCGCCTCGGGCGCCTACTACATCTCGACAGCGGCAGACCGCATAGTCGCCAACGAAACGACCCTGACAGGCTCATTAGGCGTCATCTTCCAGCTCAACAACTTCGCGGAGGCCGCTGACAAGTACGGCATAGGGCAGGTGGTCATAAAGAGCGGCAAGTACAAGGATATGGGAAACGCCTTCCGCGAGTTGAGGCCGGACGAGCGTGAGATCTTCCAGTCGATCGTGGACGAGTCATACTCCGAGTTCGTCGACGTGATCTCCGAGGGCCGCAAGATCCCGAAGGACAGGGTGCGGGAGATCGCAGACGGCCGCGTGTACTCAGGCACCCAGGCTAAAGATCTCGGGCTCGTCGACTCCTTCGGAGACCTCGACGAAGCGTCCGCCACCGCGGGCAGGCTCGCCGACACCAAAGATACGACCGTGGTCCGCTACGTGCAGGAGCCGACCCTCACCGAGTCCCTGCTGGCGCGCCTGGCCCCGCAGGAGCCGCAGGCCCAACAAATCATGGATGCCGCAGGGCTCGATCTGGAACCCAAGCCTTACTACCTCTACCTGCCGGGAGCCTGACACAGACAGCGTCGTGCACGAGGCTCTGTGAGCCTCGTGCACGACGCGCACTTCAGCATTTCAGCACGCTCCGGCTTCGCCTCCGCTCGTCAGCATGTCAGCTTTGTTGGGAGAGGCTTGCATTGATCGTACCCTCTCTATGCATAAGGTCAGGCATTGATCGCCACGGAGCCCGGCCTCGTGCAGGAGTCTCGCCCTGGCAGGTACTTGCTGAAGTGCTGACCAGCGACAGCCGGAGGCTGGAGTGTGCTGACAAGCCGCCGTAGGCGGCGTGCTGAACGCTAATCTAAATTGCGGATGCGCCTGGCGCCAGCGTATCCCTCGATGTTCTCCATCTTGCTCTCGACCACTTGCTGGTAGGCGTAGTAAGCAGAAGCATGCAGCACGTATCCGTTGCCGCTGTACATCGCCACGTGGGTTATCTGGTTGTCCAGACCGTTCTCCCTGAAAAAGACCAGGTCACCACGCTGGAGCTTGGTCCTGGATACCCACTTGCGGTTCTTGTCCCAATACTGTTCGGTCGGATCGTCCGGCAAATCCTTACCGAAGTGCTCGTAGACAAGCCTGGTAAAGCAAGAGCAGTCTTCCTTCTCGTAAGCCCAGCAGGCATCGGGTGGAGAGTGGTAATAGGGGGTGCCGATGTGCGTCCTACCGTACCGTACTATGTCCCGGCGCTCGACATTGGTGTTCGAGGCGCCGTAAACGTTTGTGCCGGAACCCACGCTGCCTTCGGCCGGCGCTAGGTCCTTGGGCGGTGGGGAGGCAGCGCCCCTGACGAGCGCGACAGCGTCGGCGATGACCTCGCCCGAGCCGCCCCCCGGGGAGACGCGCACGACGTAGCGGTCGCCGGCCTTCATCTCGTAGGTGCCGAGCTTTACCCACATGCCCCCGTCTCGGGCCTGGTTCACCTCTACCCACCGCGTGCCCCTGGCAGTCTCCACGCCGAATCTCGCGGCACTGCTGCTGTCCTTCCGGACCGGCCACCAAGCGTAGAGGGCGTAGTCGCCGCTTGTGGGGGTCTTCAGCTTGAAGCGCGCTTCGCTGGTGGAGGCGCCCGCCGTGACGTATTCGCCTCCATGGGCCCAGACGTCACTCCCACCCCGCTTCCACCCCGGCGCTTCGAAGCGCCGGGAGTGCGTGCTGTCCACGACCTGCGAGTAGTCGGGCAGGGTCTCCTCCTCCACCATGTCGCTCTTGGCCGCACGCCGCTCGGCCTCGGAGGGATTCGCCCCCGTGACCGTGCCTTGCGAGACGGAGGGCCTCGATGTGCTATCCGTGGTCTGCGCCCCAGCCGTGAGCGTTGCGATGGAGACAAAGAGTGCAACCAGAATAACCAGCGATAAGATAAAACCGAGCCGACGCATGGGCCCCCCCCTCAAATGTTCGTGCTTGCGTCGGCGCCATTGTACCGACGTCGTGATGGAAAAGCACTAGTTTGGCAAAGATTTTTTCAGAATCTTTAAACAAACGTTACATAAGGGTAAGATCCGCACACGCGGGCGGAGAAGGGTGGGGTGCCGTGCCCCACCCTACCTCGGGATCAGGCGCCGGACTCTATGGGACGCTTGACGGCCTTGGCTCTTCCGCTGGGTCGGAGAGCCAGCGGGTTATCTCCACCTTGTTCTCGGTAAAGAAGCGCACCCCGTCTTTGCCTGCGGCGTGCAGGTCCCCGTAGAAGGAGTTCTTCACCCCGTTGAACGGGAAGAACGCCATCGGGGCGGCGACCCCGACGTTGACCCCGAGCATCCCTGCCTCTACCCTCTCCCTCCAGTGCCTTACGGCCGCCCCGTCTTCGGTATAGATGGAGCAGGCGTTGCCGAAGGGCGAGCCGTTTGTGAACTCGATGGCCTCATCTAGCGTGTCCACCCGGACCACCGAGAGCACTGGACCGAAGATCTCCTCGCGGCCGACCCGCATCTCTCCCGTCACACCATCGAGGAGCGTCGCACCCATAAAGAAGCCCTCCTCCAGGGGCGCCGCCCTGCCGTCGAGTACGACCTCGGCCCCCTCCTCTTCGCCGAGGTCGATGTAGGAGCGGACCTTATCGCGGTGGGAGTCGCGGATGACGGGTGTAAGTTCGGAGCCTTCCTCCCTTCCGGGACCGACTTTCATCGAGGCTGCGGCCTCCTTGAGTCTTTCGACGAGATCGTCCGCGACCCCGCCTACGGCCACCAGCACGCTGCCGGCCAGGCACCGCTCGCCGGCGTTGCCGTAGGCCGAGGATATTATGTTCGGAACGGCCTTCTCCAGTACGGCATCCGGCATGACGACCATCGAGTTCTTGGCCCCTGCGAGCGCCTGCACCCGCTTGCCGTGGGCACAGCCGTGCGTGTAGACGTGCTCGGCCACGGGCTGGGACCCGACGAAGGAGACGGCCTTTATGCCGGGATGCTCCAGTATTCCATCCACGGCCTCCCTCGCCCCGTTGACGATGGAGAAGACACCATCGGGCAACCCCGCCTCCGAGAGGAGCTCGCCCAGCCTCACCGCGCACAGGGGCGTCCTCTCCGAAGGCTTGAGTATGTAGGCGTTGCCGGTCCCTATGGCCACCGGCAGGGTCCAAAGAGGCACCATACAAGGGAAGTTGAATGGGGTTATGGCCGCAACCACCCCGAGAGGATAGCGCCAGGAGGAGTTGTCTATGCCTCTGGCAACATCCCTGACCGTCTCGCCCATCATAAGGGTCGGCATCCCACACGCAAACTCGACGACCTCTATGCCGCGCCTGACTTCTCCAGCTGCATCCGCGGCGTCCTTGCCGTTCTCGAGGGTGACCAGGTCCCTGAGCTCCTCGAAATGCTCCTCGAGGAGCGCCTTGAAGGAGAAAAGGACCCTGGCACGCTCGACGACCGGGGTGGCGGCCCAGGATGGGAACGCCTCCCCCGCCTCCCTTACGGCGCGGTCGACGTCGTCCTTTGTCGAGAGGGGTGTCTGTGCGACGATCTCTCCTGTGGCCGGATCGTAGACGGGTTCTGTGTCACGTCCGTCTCTCTCCTCCCACCTTCCCCCTATTAGGTTCCTGACCTCCAGGCTTTTCTCGCCAGCCTGCATCTCGTCCTCCTTACTGGCCCTGCTTGCCGAATGCTTCGAGGTTCTTGCGGTAGAGATCGAAGGGTGCATTCATCAGGTTGGCGTAGGAGTTCATCGTCTCGCCAAGCATCGCCTGGAATGCTTCCAACTGCTTCTCCGAACCCTCCATCAGGCTGCGGGCCACTTCCTGGCTACCCTGCATCCCCTCCCTGAGCTCCGAGGTGACGTCGCCGAAGAAGCCCTGGACGAGGTTGGTGCTCTTCTCCTGGAGCACCGTGTTGCGCTCGATGACATCCTTGTATGCTTCGAGGCTCTCGGCGAGGGCGTGGCTGGTGCGCTCCTGGCTCTTGATCGCCTCCTCCACGGCGTTCGTGTGGCTCTCCATGGCCCTGGTCAGCGCCCGGTTGGCCTCAGCCTGGCTCTCCAGCACGCCGGTCACGCTCTCGACCCAGCCTTGGGCGAGCTGGACGTTCCTCTGTTGCGCTTCGACGGCGCCTCGAACCACCTCCCTGTAGGGCTCGCCGAACGCCTCCGTCAACCTCCGCGCCGCCTCGGATCCACTCTCAGTCACTCGTTCCTCCTTCGAACGCTCTCCCCGCACATTCTACCCGTTCGTCGGCGCCGGATGCGTCCGCTCTCACCTCCTCCGGCGGTGGATCGTAACATCATCCGCCGTCGTCTCCCTGTCCCAGCGGTCCTCGGGGATGCGTCCACCGGCCAACGGGTCTCCCGCCAGCCCGCCCTGCCGGTGCTCGGCCTCCATCCTCTCGCCCGGTTCGGTGTCCACCCGGTCGTCGGGGCCGAAGCGGCCAGTGTCCTCAGGAGGGTAAGGATCACTTGGCGGCAGAAGAGGTTCGAGCCCGAAGTAAGACCTCACCCTATCCTCGAGTTCGGCCGATACGGTCTCTTCTTTGCCGAAGTGCGGAGCGTGTTTGATCGTCTCCGCTTCGGCGGCGACCTCGATCAGGCGGCGCCTGTCGTTGACCCTGACGATCTCGGCCGGCACGAGGGTGGAGTTCGTCCCGAAGAAACCCATCTCTACGCCGATGTAAGTCACCGCGTCCAGCTCGTCGAGGAAGACATCGTCCACCCTGCCGATCCTCTCGTAGTGCGCGTCGTAGACGCTGTACTCTTCGCCGCCGCTCTTTAGCCCGGCGAAGAGATCCTGATCGCTTTCTCTGTCCACAGCTCATCCTTTCGAGAAACAGTAGATTTCACGTCGGGCGAAAAGGCAACGCGCCTTCTCACTAGTATCGACGGATCAATGTGCTCCCCCGTTACACTTGTTGCCGGCATCGCATCGGAGCAGTTCACTACCCGCAAGCCAGCGCCCCTGCGTGAGACGCCGGCCTTCCGAGGACGTGCATTTTTCGACGTCTCATGCCCTCAGAGTCTCCTGGCTATCTCCTCGATATCCTCGGCGTTCACGCTCGGGGCGTAGAGGGGAGGAACCGGTTCGAGGTCGGGGACCTCACCGCCCTCGGGCGGTCCATCCTCGCTGCTTTCAGACCAGATGATGCCTCCTCTACGTAGCGTGCATCTACCTTTTGAACTTACCCCACTTTCAGGCGCGACTAACAACCCGTGCGCTGACTTCGGCGAGAGCATACGGAAACTTCCGAGAGCCAGCGCACATCCGCGGCAAACCCTCAGAAGAGAGCCGTTCGAGAGGCGAGGAACGCAAACCGAAGGTTAGTGTTGTCTATGGGAAGGAATTCCAGGGGTAAACGGTAAAGGGCGTGCGGAATCCCAATCCTTCCACACGCCTTTAGCACAGGGGTTTCAGGCTTCTCTACGCGCCCAAGGAGATGGCGAGCGGGGTGGTCAACGCCGACGGCTTCGGGTGGTACGCACCGGGCGACGAGGAGGACGGCGCATCGCTGCTCCAGCGACGCGGGGACGTGTCCGGGCGATAACGTCTTTGTCCCATCGTCGAGGCTATGCTTCAATGAAAGAAGGCGCCCAGGCGGGAGTTCGGTTCCTACATCCTCGGTTACAGAGTGGATTTGGTCGGACGATCTCGAAGAGGGCCCGCCTGATCCGTAGGAGGAATGGTGAACTACAGCGAATTGACCACCCAGAACCTCGAGGAGTTGAGGGAACAGATAACCGAGTACTACGAAACCTACTACGCGGAACTGCGAAGCCAGCTAACCGGCCAGGATCCGGCGACCTTCCAGTCCGTTCCCGAGGTTTTCAAGGGGTACAGAAGGATCGTCACCGTGCTCGGCCAGGACGGGGTGGTCGTGACCCATTGGCCCAGCAGCCAGGATTCCTTCGATTTCCACATCTCTCCCGACCGGGTGGCAAAGGACCTGGCAGCCGAACAGTGCGGCGGTGAACAGATTATAGATTATCCGCCGGGGAGCGATTTCGGGACGTACGAGATCGCGGAACCTCTCCGGCTCGTGGTCGACGATGGGGTCGTCTGGGTAGCCCAGTGGACGCGTCTAGAGATCTCCAGTAGGCTCGACGCCTGGCTGAGCACCGATCAAGCCCGCACTGCCGCCAGAAAGGACCTTCTACCCTACGGAGAAGCCCGATCTAGGTAACGTCATACAACGTCTGAGGCTTCTGGCACGTCTCGCCTTACCCCCACAGTCTCGTCTGCACAGGTCGGGCAGATTAGCACTGGACAGTTCGCACACGCTATGACTTTGTGGGCCGTAGAGGTCCACCGTAAACGGTGCACGAATCCACGGCCTCTCCGGCCCAGAACTACGAAGTCAAAACCCGTCTCCTCGATGTGGCGCAGTATCGCAGTCGCCGCAATCCCTTTGGTCACCTTGGTAGACTTCAACCTGACCCCGGCTTCCTCCGCCGCGCACCGGATTCGATACTTGCAATCGTCGAAGTATTCGTCGTGCAGAGTTTGCGGTATCTCTACCTCCATCCCTATGACCTCGAGCGGTCTGGGCCACTCTTGTACCGAGATGGTGTACAGATCGGCATCCAGCTCCCGAGCAAGCCGTACCGCCTGCTCCAGCGTGTCGGCGGATGCCGGTGATCCGTCAATGGCCGCCAGTATCCTTCTGTACATGCCTATCACCCTTCGAAAATTGCCGCGCATGCACCCCGAAGTGCAGGCATTATAGCACTAGAGCAAAACGTGGCGAGGCAGCACACTACTATTGGTAGGGCCGCGATCCAATACAAGGTTTGTGCGCATCAGTGATGAAGTTCGAGCAGCAGCGCCAATCGATTAGAAGCCGCGAGCTATCTCTTGGATATGCTGCTCCATAGCCCTTTGTGCTGCCGCTTGATCGCGACGCCGGACGGCCTCCAGGATACGGCGGTTGCCCTCGAGTGAATTCTTCGACCGCTCGGCGGACCGGTACCACCGCGCGTGCTCGTCATTGAGCAGGTTATCTATCACCTCCATCACCCGTACCACCACCGTGTTGTGGGTCGAGCGCGCCAGAAGTCTATGAAACTCCGCGTCCTCCTCCGCACTCGCGTGACCATCCCTTGTGAGGACTTCCTGCCGGCGTATGACGTCCTCCAGCTGCCGCAGATCCTCCGGCGTGGCGCTCTTGGCGACCTCCCGCGCAATCTGCGGCTCGAAGAACAGCCTCGCGTCCATGAGCTCCTCGCGTAGGTGCCCCATGTCGCTCAACACGGTGGCGATGGGAGCTACCAGATGCTCGACGGTGATCTCCCTGACGTAGTTGCCACCACCGTGCCGGCTCTCCACCAGGCCGGACATCTCAAGCCGGCGGATCGCCTCCCTTATCACCGCACGGCCCACCTTGAATTGCTCCGCAAGTTTCCTCTCCGAGGGCAACGCCTGCCCAGGCCGGAGCTCGCCGCTGACTATGAGGTCGCGGGTCCGGGACGCCACCTCCTCGTAGAGTTTGACGCGGCGGATCGGCTCGATTACAGGTTCGGTCGGGTCAGGTTCCGTCGGTACCATCCCATTCATTAGTTTAGCATCCTCGCACCCGAGCCAGCCCAAAGCGCTCGGCCCCCTCCCGCCGATGCGGGAGGGGGCCGAAGCTGGGCTAGTGCCAGCCTACTTGTAGTGCTTGCGGTCGGTGAGCCTCGGTCCACCGCCCCTGCCAGGCGAGCCCTTGCCCGACGCACGAAAGCCCTGCGCGCTAGGTGCCATGGCGCTTATCAGCTTCTTGATCTTATCCATCACGGTCTGCTCCTCTCTGACTATCTCAAACTGGTATGTCCAATTCGTTCGACATCGATTGTGAACAACTTTGTGCCAATGTTACAGCAAATCTGTCATCAAACTGGTATGTCCAGTTCTTGATCTAGATTGTAGCTTCGTGACCCAAGACTCAAGCAAACTGGCGAGGGTGAGAAAGGTATCACAAGGTAACTTCATGGCAGGGACAATCATGGGCACTTTGAGCGGCAAAACGTTCTACTTGACACAAATCAGGCCCCTGTGTATGCTGGTATGACCTGTCGCAAGGGGAAGGCAGATAGGTCGGCTAACAAAATCGGGTCAGGATGCTCTGCATTGGCGCTCGTTTTCTACGACTCTGGGTAAGGCATTGGGCGGTCGCGGAAGCCTGCTGTTCGGGGTCACACGCGGCGCGGGGTACATCTGACCATTCGATCGATGTCTGTGACGGTCGATCGCAGGCGCGTTGGGCACTTACCGATCGCGGTATGAAAGGAGATTGTGGTGGACACGTCTAGGGGTGGTGTGCCCGGGGGAACTACCGAAGAGGTACAGGAAGAGAGGGTATGGCGCGCGGGCAGGGAAGACCCGATGCCGATCAGGGAGTTGCCCGAGCCCCCGGCTTCGCTGCACATCCTCGGGCCTGGCATGCTCCTGGCGGCCCTGGGGGTGGGCTTGGGCGAGACATATCTGTGGCCGCGGCTCGTCATACTCTTCGGGCCGGAGATCCGCTGGCTCTTCTTTGTCGGCGTCACGCTCCAGGGTGTCGTCATGCTGGAGATGGCGCGCTATGCGACGGCCACCGGCGAGAGCATCTTCTTCGGGGCGGCACGCCTCTGGCGGCCGATAATGTGGCTATTCTTCGCCATAGCGGTGTTGGTCTACATCTGGCCGGGACACGTGGCGCTCGGGGCCCAGGCGTTCGAGAGCTTGACGGGGATCAGCTGGTATGTATTCGGCGTAATCGGTCTGCTTCTCATCGGCGTCATAATCAGCTTCTCGACGATCGTCTACAACGTGGTGGAGGCGATCTTATCCACTTTGATCGGCGTACTCGTAATCGGCTCCACGATAATCGCGGCTCTGGTTGGAAACCTGGGGTTCGTGTGGGCTACCATCACGGGCCTGTTCGCCTTCGGGTATTTCCCGCAGGAAGCGGTGAGTGGCCCCCAGGCCGCCGCGCTGTTCCCGCTGATCGTGGGGGCCATCGCCTTCGCCGGTCCTTCTGGGATGCAGCAGATGTGGTACACGCTGTGGCTGCGGGACAAGGGGGCTGGCATGGGATCGTACATCCCCAGGATCAAGGGCCTGACCCACATGGACGAAGAGGAGAGCATGCCCTCCCGGGGCTTCATGTTCGACACGGAGGATCCGGGGAACATGCGGCGCTGGAAAGGCTGGCGGCGCTGGGTGCACTTCGACGCCTGGGTGCTGTTCTGGGGCATAACGATGTTTACCACCATCATCTACACCGTGCTCGCGCAGAGTGCGCTGCAGATCGACCCCGGCGTGAGGGAGGCCATCCTGGCCGATGACCAGGGGGCCACGCTCAACGGCATGGCCGCCGCCTTCGCCCAGGCGGGCGGTGCGGTCATAGGCAGCCTGTTCTACGTCTTCATAGCGGTGATCGGCTGGAAGATGACCTTCGGCATCTTCGACGCGTTCTCCCGCGGTCAGGCGGACATGTCGTTCTACTTCATCGGGCCTTTGCAGCGCCTGGGGATGAACAGGCTCTACTTCGCGTTCCTGTGGTTCCTCATCCTGTTCGGGATCGCCATGTTGTTCGTAACGGGTGAGGAGGACGGCCCCGCCGCCATCCTCGACATCCTCGCGGTACTCTCGACCTTCGCGATGGGCGCGTACTGCCTGCTGCTGCTGGGGACCAACAACCTGCTACTGCCGAAGAAGATCCGGCCGAACATAATCACCAACATCTTGCTGGCGTTCGCGGCGCTCTTCTACCTGGGGATGCTGGCCTACAGCTACTTCCGCTTCGGGGTCATCCTGTAGGGCTGGGGCAGAGCCGGTGCGCATCTTGCGACGGCTGAAGATACCGGGGATGGTGACGGGTTTCGTCACCGGACTCCTGGTGGGGGGGTTTGCCGCGGTTGCCGGCGCCCCCACCAGCTTTGTCATCGTCGCGGCACTTGGGACTCGGCGTCCCCCTGGCGATCTTCGGGATAGTCTACGACGCGCTCCTGGACGCGGGCCGCATCCCCTTCGGCCGTATCGCCCCGGTTGCGCTCTACGGGGTCCTGACCTTCCCGATAGCGCGTCTGGTGCAGGAGCTCCTGCTGACAGCGATCTTCGGCCAGGGAATTACCCTGCAACAAGAATCCGGGGTACTGTCCTTCCTGGTCTTCCAGGGGATCATGGGTTTCGGCTACGGCATCGGCTTCTTGATGATCCACAGCCAGATAATCGAGGTGAGCGCCTGGCGCGCCTACAGAAAGCAAGCCAAAGAAGAGGGCAACCAACCCAGGACCGCCGAAAAGCGCGCATGACCGCTCCCTCATCGTTGCTCGGAGGGCAGCAGGCCCCGCGCCGCGGGTTTGTTGCGGAACGCACCGATTGATATGATGTATCGGAAGTTGCAGATTCGGTGAAAGGCGAATAGGGGTCGAATGGAGCTTACAGTAACCGGCGAGGCCGTGGACGTCACGGAGGATTACGTCTCCGAGCGGGTGGAGCGCCTCAAGCGGATGTTCGCCTCCGAACCCGACATCAGGGTGCGCCTCGACACGGACGGCGGGAAGGTCGTCGCCGAGGTGGTGGTTCCGATCCGCGGCTACCGCACGCTAAAAGCGTGCAGCAAAGCGGATGACGCCCGCGGCGCTCTGGACAAAGCCGTCAAGAAGCTGGAGTGGAAGTACAAGCTGTTCTGGACGAGGGGCAGCTTCCGTTTCGGCGACTGCTGCTAATGCTCTGCTGAAGCTCGCGGGCGCCAGGACCTAGGGGAGACCGGGGGAAGCTATTTCGTTTCCCCGGTCTCTTAGTCTGAGCCGTCCGCGCGCTTACTGGCCCGTAGACGGCAGGGCGTTCGGGTACTCGTCCGTTTCGTTGTCGTCGCGCCAGGGCTCGTAGGGCTCGTCGGAGACGCCCTCGAACTCCTCGTGGGAGTGGCCCGGCATGCCGACCCAGGAGGCGTTCTCCCGCACTACGTTGCGGTTGCGGATCTTCGCCTCCTCGCCGGCGATGTTGATCGGGCCGCCGTAGGTGAAGGCGACGACGCCGGGGATTAGCCACTGCTCCCACATCTCGTCGATCTTCTTCTGGAAGTAGGCGTAGTCCTGGTTCTTGAAGTGGGCGAAGCGACCCTGCTTCTCCAGGTACTCCCTAACGGGCTTGCGCTGGCGCTTGCCTTCGGCGATCTGCTTGGTTACGCCGGTAAGCTTGCAGAGGCCATCCTTTATCTCGTAGAGCGGGTAGATGCCGGTCTCGATGGCCAGCTTGCCCAGCGCGTTGGAGTGCTCGGGGTCGTAGTGCCAGCCCTTCGGGCAGGGGTCGAGCACGTGCATGTAGGTCGGCCCACCCGCGCTCAGGGCCGCCCGCACCTTGTCCATCATGTCCACAGGGATGGCCGGAGTGCCCGAGGCTATGTACTTGGTGTCGGGGTGGCCCGCGGCGAGCATGCCGGGAACGTTCTTCTTCCAACGGCGTTGCATGATGCGGTGCTTCTTGCCAGGTGGGCTGAAGGTCGTCACTGCCCCCCACGGCGTCTGGCCCGAGGTCTGGATGTCGGTGTTGGCGTAGCTCTCATTGTCGTAGAGGAAGATCAGCAGGTTGTACTCGATGTCGGTGAGCGCCGCGCTGATGGCCGCCAGGCCCATGTCGGCGCCGCCGCCGTCGCCGCAGAAGGCGATGACGTTGATCGGCTCGTCCTTCAGCTTGCCTTTGCGCATGAGGGCTTTGAGCCCGGCGGAGGTGCCGACCGCAGCCGAACCCGCCGCGCCGAGCTGGGTGTGCATCCAGGGGACGACCCAGGGCGTGGACATATAGGTCGTGTTCGCCACGTACATGCACCCCGTGGTGCCGAGAACGATGGTACGCGGGCCGGCCGCCTTCGCCATCAGCCTCATGGGCAGGGCGGACAGACAACCCTGGCAGGTGCGATGGCCGGACTGGTAGTATTCCTCCGCCGGCGCCTTCTTTATCGATTTGATCGGATCGAGCTTGAGCGCCCGTCCTGGAGCCTCCATAACCATCTCTGTCTCCGATCTCCTTCCTGCGCTCTTCTTAGCGTTTTCTTGTTTCTTACCTTATTTTGCTCTTCTTTACTCTTACTCTACTCGCGCACACCGATCCAACTGACGTCGGGCACATCCTCGCCGTCGGCGGCCTTCCTGGTGATAAACGCCATCTCGTCCATCATCTCGGGGGTAAGCTCGCGACCGCCCAGGCCCCCGATGAAGTTGACCATGCGGGGCCGCTGCTCGGCGTTGTAGAGGGCCGCGCGTAGGTCGGTGAAGAGAACACCGCCCTGAGTCGGCGAACCGTAGGAGTAGTCGCGGTCGACTACACCCACGGCCCCGAAGCGGCCAAGAACCTCCGCCAGCTCCACGTCGGGGAACGGCCTGAACCACTTGAGGCGGATAAACCCGACCTTCTCGCCCCGATCCCGCAGCCGGCGAACCATGACTTTGGCCGGCAGGCCGAGCGAACCCATGCCGAGGAGCACGTAGTCGGCGTCCTCGGTCCTGTACTCCTCGAAGAAGGGATTGTCGCCGCCGCGGCCGAACAGCTCCCTGAAGTCGGCGTGGGCCTCGCGGATCACATCCTTGACCTTCCTTGCGGCCTCGTCGGTCTGCTTTCGGATCTCCATCACCCAGTCCTCGTTCGCCTGGGGGGCGATGGAGATGGGGTTGTCGGGATGGAGCAGCCGGTCTCCCAGGTCGTACGGCGGCAAGAAGGCGTCGACGCTCTCCTGATCTGGGATCTTGACGAGCGCCTGGGAGTGCGTGATGAACGCGCCGTCCACACACAGGCCCACAGGGAAGGAGACCCTCTTGTCCTCGCCGATGCGGTAGGCCAGCAGTGTGGCGTCGAAGCACTCCTGCGCGTCCTCGACCCAGACGAGCTGCCAGCCCAGGTCTCGCACGCACATCGCGTCGTTGTGTTCGACCCCGAAAGCCCCCGGATCGTCGAGGGCACGGTTGCCGATCATGGCTACGACCGGAAGACGGAGCGGCGGGGTGACCGCGAGCGACTCCATGGCGTACATCCATCCCACACCCGAGGAACCTACGAAGACGCGGCTGCCCACGGCCGAGGCGTGCTTGCAGATCTCGAACTGGGAGTGCTCGCCCTCAGCGACGATGTACTCGGCGTCGAGCTCGCCGTTGGCGATGAGCTTCGCCACTGCCTGCATGACCCCGTCGTAGGGGCGTATGGGATAGGCCGCCATCACGTCGACGTCCGCTAGACGAACCGCCTGCGCGACCGCCTGCGTGCCGGTCATCAGTTTCTCGGTCTGCTGTACCCCTCCGGAGGGTATCGTGATGGTCATCGTGCTCCTCCTCTCCCCTACTTCGCCCACGTATCCGTGTTGAAGGTCGCCTGGTGGTCTATCCTGCCCCTGGCGATCTTCTCCTCACGCCACTCGTGGTAGGCGTCCTTGTCTTCCTCCCACATCGGGAAGACGTCCTTGTCGCCTTCCTCGACGAACTCGAGGTCGTTGACCATCACGATGCAATCCTCGACCGGGCACACGTTCGCACAGATGCCACACCCTGTGCAGTAGCTGTAGTTGATCGGATGCAGCTCTTCATCAGAGATATCGAAGCACTCGTCGGGGCAGTCGATCCAGCACTGTCGGCACTTGATGCACGTGTCGAAGTTGACGACCGGCCGCATGGTCCGGTCTGAGGAGGACCTGTAGTGCGGGTTGCGCTCGCCCAGCTTGACCGCCTCGACGATGATCGCCTCGCGCATGTCCTTCCACCCCGGCAGCTTGACCGGCTCGTAGTCGTCCTCTTTGCCCTCGCCCGCAGCGACCTCGTGGACCTGGACCTCGTCGTGGCCGCTCTTGAGAGCGTCGAGATACTTCTCGTCGAGGCTCTCGTCGTCCCTGACCACGGCCTCTATCGCATCCAACCCGAAGATGTCGGGACGGGCGCTCGCTATGGCGCCGAGCACCCGCATGTCCGTGCCGTCGTCACGGTAGACCCAGAGCCCGCCCATGCTCGGCGTCCCCGGTACGATCGCCAGGGTCCAGTCCCAGGGCTTCCGCGGGATGACCTTGAGCAACTCCTCGGCACTCCTGTTCGAGATCACCAACAGCGTCCCACCGCGCCTGAGGCGCACGTTGATCGGCTGGCGCCCGTACCAGGCCCAGGACTCGATCCCGTCGCACATCGTGTCGTCCAAGACCGTGATGACGTCCAGCTCATTGGGCTCGTATTTGGCCATGTGGCCTTCCAACGTCTCCGTATCCGGCGCAATGACCGCGAACTGCTTGGCCGGGATGCCATTGCGCTCCGGCGAATCACTGTAGCGCTGGATGGTCGATCCTAACCAGTCCCGCTTGCGGGCCGCCATAACTACATGCTTGGTCAGGTTCGCCGCTAACGTCTTCTGGAAGATTCCCCGATACGTGAACTCGACGCTCTTGGCCTCGTCGCGTACCTCCGTAGAGGTGCGCCCCTCAATGGTGTCTTGATCCCCGAGAATCGAGTCGCCAGCTTCTCTGCCAGTCGGCATCCTTTCTCCTTCCCTAGTAATCGGCCCCCAGAGCCAACTCCTAAACCCCTCAACTTCGGCTGTCGCGAAGCTCTGGCCTGACCACTTTACCAATTTGCCGAGCATCGTATCAGCGTCAGGTAACAGGATCAATGCCATATTATTGGGATTGTAGCAGTTTTTCTTTGCATCCAGAATGGTGTTTGGCTTGTATGTGCGGCTGTTTCGGGGCTATTTGGGGAGAACGAGGAGGACGTGGTCAGTTGACGTCTCCGTAGACGAAGGACCGAACCAGGGACCGGCGGAAGTCTTCTCTGGGACCATCTGTGTCCCCTGCCTCCTGCGCGAGGCGCTCGACGAACTCTGGGGTGGGGACTAGCTCCACCTCCCCGGATGGCGGCGGGTTTGCGGCAACGTAGGTGATGTTCGCGTCGGTGTGGAGGAACTGTATGAGGTCCTCGGCGGGAAGCTCGACCCCGTCCCAATTTTCGTTGTTTTGAGGTGGGGTACCAAGGACGCGGACGGCGAAATCTATGGCCTTCTCCCGTGTGGAGAAGAGGGGCAGGATGGCGCCGCCTCGGACACCGAAGAGGCCTATGGTGATGGGGCCGGCGTGCGGCCCCTCGGGATAGTAAGCGACGAACACGAATCTGGGCATTGGGGGCGAGTTTGCGGAAGGATCCATCGAGCCGCTTTCCTGTCCAGCTTTCCTTCTGGTTGATCATAACAGGGTGGTCATACCAGCTCAACGGACCCTGGCGCGTCGCTGAAAGTGCGCCCACGACTAGAAAGAGTCCCTCATGTTAACATCCCCAGAAACCATGCCTGAGACGGCCCGCCGATCGGCGACCGACGCAGCGTACAGACGGAGGTCGACAGATGAAGATAAACAAGTGGACCCGACGACACACCAACGCCGAGGGCGGCACTGCGCCGCCTGAGGTAGTCTCCGACTCCGGAGATGGTGAAGCGATCCATCAGCCACCGGATGGTCTGTCGGAGGCTGGCGTTCGGGAAGCGCTCAGGGACGTGAGGGACCCTGAGATCGGGCGCGACCTCGTCTCGCTGAACATGATCCGGGCTATCGACATAGCCGCTTCGCGCGTCACCGTCGGCGTCTCCCTCACCACCGCAGGATGCCCCCTCAAACACAGGATCACCTCCGACATCCAAGAGCGCCTCAAGATGATCGAGGGCGTCCAGGAAGTGGAGGTCGACTTCGGCGTGATGACCGACGAGGACCGCCAGAACCTCCTCACCTCCCTTCACGGCGGTCCCTCTGAGCTGGCCCCTGCCTTCCGCGACGAGTCAAACACCCGCATCATCGCCGTGGTAAGCGGCAAGGGAGGGGTGGGCAAGAGCACCGTAGCCGTCAACCTCGCCTACGCCCTCGACAGGGCCGGTCACTCTGTGGAGATCCTCGATGCCGACGTTTACGGCTCATCGATTCCGGTGATGCTAGGCTCTTTGGGCAAGCCCAACGTGGTAGGAGGAGTGATCTTCCCCATAGAGTCTGCCCAGGGGCTGAAGTTCATCTCCATGGGCAACTTCGTAAACGAGGGGCAGGCCATAATCTGGCGCGCCCCGATCGTGAACAAGGCTCTAACCCAGCTGATGCGCGACGTCTACTGGGACGAGCCTGAGTTCATAATAGTGGACATGCCTCCTGGGACGGGTGACGTGGCATTGACGGTGGCGCAGATGATCCCCAAGGCCGAGGCGCTGGTGGTGACGACCCCTCAGTCGGACGCGGCGCGCGTTGCCGTCAAAGCGGGCAAGATGGCTGTTCAGGCACACCTGAAGGTGGTAGGGGTGGTGGAGAACATGGGCTATGCGCAGTGTCCTGAGTGTGGCGAGGAGCTAAGGATCTTCGGGGGTGACGGAGGGGAGAGGGTTGCAGGGGAGCTAGGCTCGAAGGTACTGGGGCGCATCCCGATCGTGCCCGATGCAACAGGGGAGCCAGGACGCTCCCTCTTTGAGGTCGATTCGGCCCCGGCCCGCGCCTTCGAGGAGATCGCCGCGTCCCTGGCCTCAACCAAGGTCCGCAGGCGCATAAAGGTCCTATAACGGTCGGCTAGTCAGTCCACAACAAAAAGGTGGCCTCGCACAGGGCCACCGCTTCATCAGGCACCTGGCGCGCTCAACTGCAGGTCCGCTAGAGTCCAGTTACGCTCCTCTCGGAACATCCTGACTCCTAGCATAAGCCAGAGCCCCTCCGCTTCCAGCACGACTTCGAGGCGGCCTTTGGGTAGAATTGCATCACTAGGACGCGGGAACAATGTCTGCCAAGGGCGCGATGTATGGCGATCGCTTCAGGTCACGACTATCGTGGACCAGACGCTGGAGACAGAGCGAGGAGGTGTGGTCGTGAAGGTAGACGGGGCGAAGTTGGCGGCTGCGAGGGAGAGGGTGTTCATGTCGCAGGAAGAACTGGCCGAATCTATAGGCATGAACCCCGTAGTGGTCATAAGACTGGAGAGTGCAAACCGGACCGAGATCAGGGAGAACCTCGGCGAGGATCTCATGCAGATCCTCTTCGTCGGGAGGTCGGAGTTGACCAGCTACCCTGACCCGCCGGAGCCTTCCCTCGAAGTCCCGAGCGACACAGCGGATTGAGCCGTGGTAGGCGAAGGCTGAGATCTTCAACGAGCCGGAAAGGAACGACCGAGATGCAACTATACCTAGTAGACGGGGCTCGTTTACGGGAGTTCAGAGAGCGGGCCGGTCTCTCCCAAGAGGAGCTCTCCTTGATGATCGGCCAGAGCGGTACTTGGGCCGAGGAGATGGAGAGGGAGGGTCGGGTGCACGTCCTCGAGATCATTGTCCAGAAACTCACTAGAATCTTCGGGGTTGAGATCTCGGACCTGTCTACCTTCCCCGACCCCCCGGTTCCGACAGTTCTCGAAGAGCCGGGCCTGGATGTGGAGAAGCTACGCGCCTTGAGGGAGGAAGCCTCCATCTCCCAAGAGCGACTCGACGAGCTGGCGGAGCTAGAGCCCGGCTCGATAGCGAGGGCAGAGAGCGTCGACCCGGCCTCTGAGGAGATTCACGCCTCGGTGGACACGATCTGGAAGCTGGCCATGGCCCTGAATGTCTCGCCCACGATCCTCACCAAGATGCGAAGAGATCTCCATCAGATCGAACTTCGGCGCCCGCTTGACTCTTGACGACCGGTTCTCTAACCACTTTCGCGGTGGAGCCGAACGAGATGGCGTTCCACGACCTCGAAGAGTAGCCCCTCCAGCTCCGGCAGGAGCTCCATGGTCTGCGCGAGCCGATCTCTCTTCTCGTGGAAAGATCTGAACTCTATGTCTTGCAGGAGCTGGTCGCGCCTCTCGAAACATCCCACCAATTCTAGAGGTAACTGGTCCCGATGTTCTAAAGGCAGGTGGGACTCCAGTTCATCGAGTAGCCGGTCTTCCAGCTCGCACCGGCGCTTCAACACATCCAGGATCTCATGTAGCTCGAGCTCCTGGTCGCGCCCGCGCTCGAGTTCACGCTGCAACTCGTCTGCAAGCTCTTGCCGATCCGGCATCATGAACGGCTCGTCCGCCCCCTCCTGTATCCAGGAGTTTCGCATCTGGACGTGCCGGTTCTCCAGCTCCTCCATTAGCCGTTCCTGCCTAGCGAGACTTCTCCCCATCTCGTCCAGCAAGCGGAGCAGGACTTGCTCGTGCTCTTGGAGATCGTCCGTGTTTGCCACAGGCCTCCTCCATTCGCCTTCTCACTCCCTGCCATGATTGTAAACATGCACGCCCCGGGTAGAGTCTGCCTTCTACGCCGGGTTGGCAATCAGTCAGGAGTGTGGTCCTGCCTTGCGCACCTCCACAGAGACCTGGGCCTCGAACCTAGAGAAGTTCTCACGGAAGAGGTCGGCGAGTTTCCTGGCCTGCTCATCGTAGGCGTCGCCGTCGTCCCAGGTCCCGCGTGGGTCGAGGACGCTGCCATCGACTCCTGGCACCTCGACGGGCACGTTGAGGCCGAAGAAGGGGTCTTTTCTGGTCTCTGCGTCGTCCAGCTTGCCCCCGATCACGGAGCTGACCATCTGGCGGGTGGCGGCGATGTCTATACGGCTACCTACGCCGTAGGGACCACCAGACCAGCCGGTGTTTATCAGGTAACAGCGGGTGCGGTGCGTACTCAGCCGCTCGGAGAGCATCTCGGCGTAGGTGGTAGCTGGCAGTGGAAGGAAAGGGGCGCCGAAGCACGTGGAAAACGTCGCCTCGACATCGGACTCCATCTCTGCCTCGGTCCCTGCGAGCTTGGCAGTGTAGCCTGAGAGGAAGTAGTAGGCGGCCTGCGAAGGTGTGAGGGCGCTTATGGGGGGCAATACCCCAAAGGCATCAGCGGTCAAGAAAAGGACCGCAGAAGGATGGACGCCCCGTCCTTCAGGGACCGCGCCCGCTATGTACTCCAGCGGGTAAGCGACGCGGGTGTTCTCCGTCAACGTGCCGTCGGTGTAGTCTACCTCGCGTGTGCGCCTATCCATCATCACGTTCTCGAGCACGGCGCCGAAGCGGATAGCATCCCAAATCTGGGGCTCCTTCTCAGAGGAAAGGTCTATCGTCTTCGCGTAGCAGCCGCCTTCGAAGTTGAAGACCCCCGAGTCGGACCAGCCGTGCTCATCATCCCCGATCAGATCCCGCTCGGGGTCGGCAGATAAGGTCGTCTTGCCCGTCCCCGAGAGCCCGAAGAAGAGCGCAACGTCTCCCTGCTTCCCAGCGTTGGCCGAGCAGTGCATCGGGAAGACGCCGCGCTCGGTGGGCAACACGAAGTTGAGCACCGTGAAGATGCTCTTCTTTATCTCCCCCGCGTAGGCCGTGCCGCATACGAGTACTACCTTGTGCTCGAAGTCTATCCCGACGAAGGTCTCGGACTCTGTTCCGTCCTCCTCAGGGTCAGTAAGGAGCCCTGGGACCGAGATCACAGTCCAGTCAGGCTCGAATGAGTCGATTTCTTCCTTGGAGGGTCGTCTGAAGAGCTGCCTCGCGAAGAGGGCCTGCCAGGCGTGCTCGGTCACCACGTGGACGTTCAGTCGGTAGCGGGGGTCCGCGCCGGCGTAGGCGTCGACCACGTAGATCTCCTCGAGGTTCTCTACGTAGGCGGCAGCCTTGTTGAGGAGCGCCCCGAAGGCGTCGCTCGGGAAAGCCTTGTTGCCAGTACCCCAGTCCACTGTTTCCCTGGTAATCTCGTTCTCGACGATAAAGCGGTCCTTCGGAGAGCGTCCGGTCCGTTTGCCCGTCCTGACGACCAGGGCCCCAGAACCCGAGATCATGCCCTCCCGTCTCCTGACAGAAGCCTCCACGAGGCGCGCAGGAGGCAGGTTTTCGTGTACGGCGCCCACGTTCTCCACCCCGAAGCGTCCCAGCGTCATTTTGCGAACCGCCAGATCCATAGTTCACCCCTTCACCCAGTCGAACCCGACGCGTAGAACGGACGGTCAGGGTCTTTTTCCTCTCGCCCCAGGGATTCTAACAAAGCCGGTAAGTCCCCGTCTGTATGGTCAATAGTATGCGTAGCCGTGCAGTTTCCGAATCGCCAGCGCGGGGTAGGAGAAGTACTATCTGTGCTACTTGCGATTCTGCCCAGGAGGTTAGTGGTGACGCAACAGATCAATCAGGGGACAGCGGGTGCCAAGCAGTGGCGCTCGCTCGCGCAGCAGCTGAGGGTCGACAGCATCCGCTCCAGCACCGGTGCCGGCTCGGGACATCCCACCTCGTCGATGTCGGCCGCCGACCTCATCGCCGTGCTGCTGAGCAAGTACCTCAGCTACGACTTCGACGCCCCGCAGAACCCAAACAACGACCACCTTATCTTCTCCAAGGGCCACGCCTCCCCGCTGCTCTACTCGGTATACAAGGCGGCTGGCGCGATCTCGGACGAAGAGCTCATGACCTTCCGTATGTTCCACAGCCGCCTGCAAGGGCACCCGACGCCCCAGATCCCGTGGGTCGATGTGGCGACGGGCTCTCTGGGCCAGGGACTCCCGATAGGCGTCGGGGTGGCGCTGGCCGGTAAGTACCTGGATAGACTCCCCTACAGGGTCTGGGTGCTTTGCGGCGACTCGGAGATGGCGGAGGGCTCGATGTGGGAGGCCTTCCAGCACGCCTCCTACTACGGGCTCAACAACCTCATCGCCATTCTGGACATGAACCGCCTCGGCCAGACCCGCGAGACGATGGATGGCTGGAACGGCGACCACTACGCCGCCCGCGGCGAAGCCTTCGGCTGGAAAACGATCCAGATTGACGGCCACGACCCCGAACAGATAGATCAGGCCTACGCAGAGGCGCTGGAACAGAGCAAATCGCCGACGCTGATCGTCGCGAAGACCAAGAAGGGACGCGGGGTCTCTTTCCTGGAAGACGTGGACGGCATGCACGGCAAGCCAGTCTCGGAAGACCAGGAGCAGGCGGCGCTCGACGAACTCGGCAGCACCGACGACCTACTGGTCGAGGTACGCAAGCCCGACCCCAGCCCGGGCGAGAACTTCACCGCGGGCCTGACCGGCCGGCTGGAGCTACCGACCTGGGAGGTCGGAGACGAGGAGGCGACCCGCGGGGCCTACGGCGCGGCCCTCAAGGCGCTAGGTGGCGCCAGGGAGGACGTGGTCGCCCTCGACGGCGAGGTCAGCAACTCCACGAAGTCCGAGGAGTTCGCCGAGGAGTTTCCCGGACGGTACTTCGAGATGTTCATCGCGGAGCAGCAGATGGTCTCGGCGGCCGTGGGGATGAGCGTGCGCCACAGGGTCCCGTTCGCCTCCAGCTTCGCCGCTTTCTTCACCCGCGCCTACGACTTTATCAGGATGGCCGCGATCTCCGGCGCCAACATCCGTCTCTCCGGCTCGCATGCCGGCGTCTCCATCGGTGAAGACGGACCCTCACAGATGGCCCTCGAGGACATAGCCATGATGCGGGCCGTGCACGGCTCGACCGTGCTCCAGCCTTGCGACGCCAACCAGACCGCAAAGCTCGTCGCCCAGATGGCCGACACGGATGGCATCGTCTTCCTGAGGACCCTGCGTCCTAAGACGCCCGTGATCTACGACCCCTCGGAAGACTTCCCTATCGGCGCAAGCAAGATAGTGCGCTCCTCCGACGAAGACGCGGTGACCGTGGCCGCGACGGGCATCACGGTCCACGAAGCCATCAAGGCCGCAGACGAATTGCAAGAGAACGGCCTGGCCGTGCGAGTCATAGACGCTTACTCCATCAAACCGATAGACGCCGAGACACTGCGGGCCGCTGCACGGGCAACAGAGGGCAACGTCGTCGCGGTCGAGGACCACTGGCCGGAAGGCGGCCTCGGCGAGGCTGTCTTGTCCGCCCTCTCCGGAGAAGGCTACCCCCTCCACTTCGAGCACCTCGCCGTGGAAAACATGCCAGGCTCGGGTAAGTCCGAAGAGCTTTTGGACGCAGCAGGCATTAGCGCGAACCACATAGCAGACGCCGTGCGCAAGCTGGCGCGCAGCTAACGCAGGGCAACACCCGTAAAGGGAAGGCGGCAGGCCATCGCGCCTGGCGTCTTCTCGTCTCACCACTACTCCATCCAAACGTTACGAACCGTCTCACGATGTGAAAACCGTTGCGATAGTATGGTAGCGGCGGCATAATATCGTCATCGCAGAACCATCGGGAGAAGAGGGCGTGTTCCGAACAAAGATATCATTGCTCGGTACGCCGCGCATCGAGCACGACGGTGTGCCGGTCGAGGTCGACACGCGCAAGGCCATTGCTCTCGCCGCCTACCTGGCCGTCACAGAGGAAAGCCACACCAGGGACGCTCTCGCCTGTCTGCTCTGGCCCGAGTACAACCAGAGTCGCGCCCGCGCCGCCCTACGTCGGACCCTTTCGTCACTGGGTAAGGCCCGCGCAGAGGGTTGGTTGCGGGCCGACAGGGAGAGCGTGGAACTCGACGATGACGCTGTGTGGGTTGACGTAGCCAGGTTTCACGACCTCCTTGGGGCGTGTAAAGAGCACGGCCACCCCGAATCAGAGGTGTGCCCAGATTGCTTGCTTGTGCTGACCGAGGCTGTTGCGGTGTACCGCGACGATTTCATGGCCGGTTTCGGCCTGCGCGACAGCGCCGCCTTCGATGACTGGCAGTTTTTCCAGTCCGAGAGCCTGCGCAAGGAGCTGGCTGGTGCGCTGGAGAGGCTCGCGCGTGGGCGCGGAGCGCTGGGCGAGTGGGAGGCGGCGATAGCCCACGCCAGGCGGTGGCTGGCCATGGACACCCTGCACGAGCCGGCCCACAGGATGCTCATGGCGCTCTACGCGTGGTCCGACCAGCGCGCCGCCGCCCTTCGCCAGTACAGGGAGTGCGTAAGGATCCTGGACCAGGAACTGGGCGTAACCCCGCTCGAGGAGACGACCCTGCTCTACCGGGCTATCCAGGAGAATGATCTACCATCACGACCGACACTCTCCGAGCATAGGCCATCTGTCAGGAGAGAAGCAAAGGCCTCTACGAAGCCCCTCGTCGAAATGTCGCGCAACGCAGTGCGCTCACCCGACAACCCCCTGGTAGGACGAGACCCGGAGTGGGAAGCGCTACTAGGGTCGTACAGATCTATCGAAGAGGCTGGCCACGTCGTTGTCGTAGAGGGCGAGGCCGGTATCGGCAAGACCAGGCTCGCCGAGGAGTTCGTGGCCAGCGTCCGCGCCGCAGGCGCAACCGCCGTCATCGCGCGCTGCTACGCGGGCGAGAAGAACCTGGCCTACGGACCTTTCGTCGAAGGACTCTCCGCCGCACTCGGTCGGCAGGACACAGAGCGCTTGAAAAGCTTGCCGGCCGTATCGGTGCAAGAGGCGGCCCGGCTATTGCCCGACCTGGCGAACCTCTCTCCTGGCTCGCCGCCGGCCCCACCGCTCGACACTCCGGGCGCCCGGAGTCGCTTCTTCAGGGAAGTCGTGAGGGTCTTGCTCGAGGTACTCGACGGTCCCCCTCCTGGTGTCCTCTTCTTCGATGACCTGCACTGGGCCGACGATGCTTCTCTGAGCCTGCTGACCTACCTCGTACGTCGGCTCGACGACAAGCCGATCTACGTGCTACTCACCTGGCGCGCCGAGGAGGTCCATGAAGTGCAACGCCTGCGAGAACTCCTTTCACAGGCCAGGAGGTCGGGGAGGGCGACGACCCTGACCCTGGAGCGGTTGGGCCCGGCCTCCGTCGAGGAGCTGGTCGGGCACGCCATGCCTGGCGCGGGGATGCTGGGTACACGGCTCAGTGACGAGACCGAGGGCCTGCCGCTCTTTCTGACGGAGTATCTGACGGCCGTCGAGAAAGGCGAGTTGGACACCAGGGACGAGGCCTGGACGCTACCAGGGGGGGTGCAGGATCTCCTCAGGACCCGTCTGCTTACCGTCGGTGAGGCAGCAGGGCAGGTGCTCGCCGCCGCGGCCGTGGTCGGGCGGTCGTTCGACTTCGACACCGTAAGGGCGGCCAGCGGCAGGGGTGAAGAAGAGACGTTGACGGCCCTCGAAGAGTTGACGTCGCGAGGTCTGATCCGGGAGGTCGGCAGCCCGGTCGGAGGGACCCCGGCATACGACTTCGACCACGACAAGCTGCGAACTCTGGTCTACGAGGAGACCAGCCTGGCCCGCAAGCGTCTCCTGCACCGCCGCGCCGCGTTCGCGCTCGCAGGGCAGGCCCGCGGGCGCGAAACGGACGCCCTTGCCGGCCAGATCGCCCGCCACCACAGGCTGGCAGGCCAGGACGAAGAGGCCGCAAGGTATTATCGGCTCGCGGGGGACTACGCGCGGAGCCTGCACGCCAACAGCGATGCCCTCGCCCATTACGAGGAGGCGCTCGCGCTCGGACATCCCGACGCAAGCGCGCTACACGAGGCGATAGGAGATCTAAAGACTCGCGCCGGTGAGTACGGCGCGGCGCTCGCAAGCTACGAAGCCGCAGCGTCCTCGGCCGGCCAGGGTGACCTGTCCGTACTCGAACACAAGATCGGAAATGTTCACGCCCGCAGGGGGGAGCGGGATCTCGCCAGGAGCCACTACGAATCTGCCCTGGATGCGCTCGGAGAGCCACAAGGCGAGGACGCTGGTGGGCTAGCCCGGCTCTACGCCGACTGGAGTCTGCTCTCCCACGGCCAGGACGAGCGTAACGAGGCTGCCGGCTTCGCCCGCAGGGCGCTGGAGCTGGCCGAAGGCACGGGCGATACGCGGTCCCTGGCCCAGGCCCACAACATGTTGGGCATCCTGGCCGGCAGATCCGGCGACCAGGAAGCAGCGCTCCGCCACCTCGAGGAGAGCCTGGATCTCGCGGAGGCACTCGGGGATTCGGACGTGAAAGTGGCCGCGCTCAACAACCTGGCCCTCGCCCGCGAACACGGCGGAGAGTCGGGTGAAGCCCTGAGGCTCGCCGAGAGGGCCCTGGCGTTGTGCGTGGCCTCGGGGGACAGGCACAGGGAGGCCGCGCTTCACAACAACCTGGCCGACCTGTTTCACGCGGCGGGCCGCGAACAAGAGTCCATGACACACCTCAAGCGGGCCGTCGAGCTTTTCGCCGACGTAGGCGAAAGAGATGAGTTACAGCCCGAGATCTGGAAACTCGTGGAGTGGTAGCTTTTCAGCACGCTCCGGCCTATAGGGCCTCCGCTTGTCAGCCCGGCGCCCGGCTTCGCCAGGCGCCTTGTCAGCACGCTCCCTCCGGTCGCTTTCAGCATGTCAGCAAGGGCTCGCGAATGCTGAAGTGCTGACCAGCGACAGCCGGAGGCTGGAGCGTGCCGAAATGCTGACCAGCGCGGGTTCAGGAAGGGTGACCCTTCCTGAACCCGCTTCACTCCCGGTCGCTGTGTTCCCACTCCGTACCGAGCGTACGTTCGGGTATGCCCCACCGTGGCGAGACGGCCACCAGGCCCAGTTTGCGGAGAAGCCGGCGGGCCGCGATCCCCACTATGGCCGTGAAGGTGGGGTAGGCGAACTCTACGTCCGCCAGCTGTTCCACAGGCATCCCGGCGCGCATCGCCGTCGCCACGATCTGAACCACCTCGACGGCCTGCTCTCCCACGATGTGCGCACCCAGGATGTGCCTCGATGTGCTGTCCACGAGAAGTTTGCAGAAGCCCTCCGTGTGCCCGTCGACGACCCCGCGATCCAGTTCCGCGTAAGGCACGACCGCAACGGCGTAATCGCGCTCCTCGCTGCGAGCCCGGCTTTCGGTAAGACCCACGCTGGCGTACTCGGGATCGGTAAAGCCACCGTGCGGCACGATGGTGTGCCTGTAGCCATGTTCCCCGCCAAGCACGGTCTGTTCGGCGGCGAGATTCCCCTCGTTGGTGGCGCTCTGCACCAGCATCATGCGCCCCGTTATGTCTCCGGCGGCGAAGATGTGCGGAACGCTGGTCCTGAGGGAGTCGTCCACAAGCACGTAGCCGCCACGCCTCGTCTCCACTCCCACGGCCTCCAGATTCAATCCCTCCACGTTTCCAGGCCAGCCGACCGCGAACATGATGGTCTCCGCGGCGAGCGTGTGTGTTTCGTCGTTCTTTGCATAGGACAGTCTCAGGCGCCCGTTCCCTCTCTCGACCTTGTCGACACCGCCGATGCCGGCAATGATCTCGATCTCCCGGCGCGCGAATGCCTCGGCCACTCCTTCCGATACCGTCTCATCCTCGGCCGCCAGGATGCGCGGCGAGACCTCGAGCAACGTCACCCGCGAGCCGAACGCCGCAAATACAGAGGCCAGTTGGCATCCCGTCGCGGCGCCCCCTACCACGACGACTGATTCTGGCAACCCATTCATCGTCCACACGTCGCTGTGGGTCAGGGCGTGCTCGCCACCAGGCAAGGGGATCCTACGCGCGTGGCCGCCCACGCAGAGTATGAACTTCTCGCCTTGCACGCTACTCCCGTTGCCGAGTGAGAGGGTGTGACTGTCGAGAAAGCGAGCGTCGCCGATCCCGTCGAACACGCGCACGTCCGCAGCTTCGAGATGGGCCCGCAGTTGCTTCTTCTGGTGGACTGTCTCCACGATATACTCCGTACGGTTCAACAGACCAGCGAAATCGACTGTCGGCGGCTCGCCCTCGAGCCCGTAGTCGGCGAACTGCTCCGCATCTCGCATCAGACGCGCAGCCTTGGCGAGCACGCGGGTCGGGACGCAGCCATCGTTCGTACTGACGCCGCCCAAATGCTCGCGCTCGATGAGCGCGACGGTGGCGCCTAGCTCCCTGGCGCGCAGGGACGCGATAACCCCGGAAGGTCCACCGCCGATCACGACTACCTCAAACATTTCTTACCTCGCTTTCGTGGGGTTCCCTCCTGCCAGGCGGTCTCAACCACAGCGAGACGTGCTCAGGTCGCATTGTCTCCCTTACCACCGAGACCAGCTCTCCACCCGGCTTTTCGAGGTCCGTCTCCTCGCGCAGTTTAGAGTAGAACACCCTTATCGTCCCGCCTGCGACTGTACCCTGGGTCGAGGCCTACTTACCGCCCCGTTGCTGGAGGTAGCGCAAGGCCACGCGGGCAGCCAGGTAGCCGCACATTCCGTGTACACCCCCACCCGGTGGCGTCGATGAGGAGCAGATGTAGAGTCCGTCTGCAGGTGTCGAATAGGGGTTGACCCTGGGCATGGGCCTGGTGAAGAGTTGCCTGAGATCCATGTACCCGCCGTTAATGTCGCCGCCGACGAGGTTGGGGTTCCACCGTTCGAGGTCGGCCGTTCCAGCGACACTCTTGGCCAGAACAAGATCCCTGAAACCGGGTGCAAAGCGCTCTATCTGCGCCTCGATCCTCCGGGTCATGTCGAAAGTCGAGCCGTTTGGGACGTGGCAGTAGGCCCAGACGGTGTGCTTGCCTTCGGGGGCGCGCGTCAGGTCGAAGAGGCTCTGCTGGGCGAGCAGGATGAACGGTCGCTCGGGGTGCTCCCCGCGCGAGACGGCGCCCTCACCCGCCGCGACCTCGTCGAGCGTGCCGCCGAGGTGGACGGTGCCGGCCCGCTTGCAACCCTCGGCCGCCCAGGGGATGGGCCCGTCGAGCGCGAAGTCCACCTTGAAGATGCCGGGGCCGTAGCGGTAGCGTTTGAGGGCGCTGTTGTAACCCTCGGTGAAGTGCTCCCCGGCGATGTCGAATAGTTGGCGCGGTGTTATGTCGAAGAGTACCGCGCGGGTTCGCGGCACATCTTCGACCGAACGTACCTCCGCATCCGTGTAGATCTCACCCCCTAAAGATGCCAGGTAGGACGCGAGAGCGTCCGCGAGCGCCTGCGAACCCCCTTTGGGGAAAGGCCAGCCGAAGGCGTGGCCCAGTGTCCCTAGTAGCAGCCCGAACATGGCGCTCGGTGGTTGATCCAGCCGCAGAAAGGAGTGCGCCGCGTTGCCGGCGAACAGACCCCTTGCCCACTTACCTTCGAACACACTCTCGGCCAGGGTGCGGGCGTCCCGCAGGGACCATACGCCGGATGACGCAAGCGCCAAGGGATGCCGGAGAAGGCTTGGCCTGCCGACGAAGAAGTCGGCTATCCTGCCGGCGTCAGCGGAGATCGGCTCCATCAGTCGGCGGTAGGCCGCGGCGTCGGGGCCGAGCGCGGCGGCCGTCGCCCCGATCGAACGCTCCAGCACCGCCGCCGTACCGTCGTCGAAAGGATGGGCGAGCGGGGCGGAAGGGTGGACCCATTCCAGGCCATGCTCCCCTAATGGCAGCGAGCGGAAGAACGGCGAGGCGTAGCCCAGAGGGTGTATTGCGGAGCCGAGGTCGTGGACAAAGCCGGGCAGCGTGATCTCCGCCGACCTCATGCCCCCTCCGATAGTGCTTCGGCCCTCGAGCACGGCCACCCGCCGTCCGCTCTGGGCAAGCTCTATGGCGGCTGCGAGCCCGTTGGGGCCCGAGCCGACGACGACGGCGTCGTACGTCCCTACCACTCCCCGATTGTAGATTGCGGCTCTAGAGTTCGCGACTAATCCTGTCTCGCGCGGTTGCGGCGCCAGCGGAGGGGGGCGGTGATCGTGTAGAGGGCCGAGCGTATGCCTGCGTTGTGCCATATGTTACGGTAGTGGCTCCACTGGAGCTTGGGGTCGACGCAGACGAGGTTCATCTCGACCGGCTCGTGGACGCCGAAATGGGCGGCAAGGTTCTCCATGGTTTTG
>CAWEQZ010000011.1:0-40942 GCA_963811295.1 uncultured Rubrobacteraceae bacterium
TGGCTGTTTGGGTAGGTGATTACTCCCCGTCGTCTCGGGGTCCGGAGAGCTTTGGTAGGACTTCCGAGAGCCACGCCTTCGCCTCGCCGACTTCCTTGTAGGTCAGGGGATGTCCTGTGTCGCGCCAGCGGAGGTCCACTTCGGCTCCTGCTTCGACCAGGATGTCAGCGAGACGCTGTGTGTTGTCTGGTGGGATCATACGGTCCACACGGCCTGCTGCCATAAACACGGGCATCCCGGAGAGGTCGGGTATCAGATCGAGCTCGAATGGGACCATGGCCCTGAACAGGACCGCGGCCCGCAGCAGACCTGGGTGCAAGAGGATCGTGCTGGCGGCAACGTTGGCCCCGTTGGAGTAGCCTACGGCGACGACCTTCGATGGATCGAAGCCGTACTCCTCTGAGGCGGCTTGCACGAACTCGGCCAGCTCGTGCGTGCGGAACAACAGGTCCTCGTGGTCGAAGACGCCTTCTGCCAGCCGCCGGAAGAAGCGCGGGGCGCCGTACTCCGAGACTTTGCCGCGGGGTGAGAGGATGGCCGCGCCTGGGGCAAGTGTTTCTCCGAGTGGTACGAGATCTTCTTCGTTCCCGCCCGTGCCGTGCAACAAGAGGAGCGTCGGGCTGGACTCATCTTCGCCCGGCACATAGCGGTGGACGAAACCGAGGTCGGCGCTCATGCGCTCTCTCCCACCGGGATGCGCAGCGGTGGGAGGACCTCTTCGAGCCGGTCACGGCGGGTCTCGAGCCAGGGCGGCAGCTTGAGGCCTTCGCCGAGGTGTTCGGGTTCCTCGTCTACCGCGAAACCTGGAGGATCAGTGGCGATCTCGAACAGCACCCCGCCAGGCTCGCGGAAGTAGATCGAACGGAAGTAGTTGCGGTCAAGGACGGGCGTAATGCTGTAGCCGAGCGCCGAAATCTCTGCGCGCATTGCGAGCTGGGTCTCCTCGTCGGGGACCCGGAACGCGACGTGGTGCACGGTGCCTACGCCCATGCTCCCGTGGGGGAAGCCGGACGCGTTCACCACGTCGACCAGGGTGCCTGGAGTGCCCTCGCCCGCTGAGAGCCTGATCCTACCCTCCGCCTCGTCGAGGCGCCGGAAGCCCAGGGTGTCTGTCATCAGCCCGGCGGTACGTTCTGGCGCCTCGACGGCGAGGGCGACGTGGTGGAAACCCCTGACGGAGTGCTCGGTCTGTACTGGACCGCCGGACCATCCCGGACGCCCGTCTTCCGTGGCCACGAGCTCTATGCGCAGACGGTCCGGGTCCTCGAAAGAGAGGACCGTATCGCCGAAGCGGTCGCGCGGCCTCTCGAAGCGGACTCCCTTATCCACCAGGCGCTCCGTCCAGTAGCCCAGAGAGGAGGTCGGGATGGAGAAGGAGGTAACGACGAGCTGGCCGGCACCTATGCGTCCCCCTGGCGCGTGCGCCCACGGGAAGAACGTCATGATGGTGCCCGGGCTCCCCGCGCCGTCCCCATAGTAGAGGTGGTAGGTCTCGGGATCGTCGAAGTTTACGGTCTTCTTGACCAGCCTGAGACCTAGAGTGCCGGCGTAGAAGTCCACGTTGCGCTGCGGTTCGCCCGAGATGGCGGTTACGTGGTGGATCCCTGCGATCTGCGGCATTATGGTACTCCTTTATTCGACGTGCGGATAGACCAGGACGGGCCCTCTTGCGGCGGTCACGACCTTGGTCGAGACGCTCCCTAGCCTGGTCCGGATCAGTCCGGCCAGGCCCCTGCTGCCGACGGCCACGAGCGAGGGTTGCACCTCCTGGGAGGCTGCGAGGAGGACGTTGGCCGGGTATCCGCCGGAGATCCTGGTCTCGGGCCTGCTACCGAGCGTCTCCTCCAACGCGCCGGCACGCTCTTCGAGCATCCCTCTGTCCCGCTCTCGCATATCTACGAGGTTCTGGACCGTGGACCTCGTCTCCCCGGGAGGAACCTCGGGCAGGTCGGGGTGAGAGTAGACGAGCAGCCCCTTGGCATTGTAGAGCTTGCCGATACCGGCTGCGAGCTCCCCAGCCTTGCGCGCGTCGTCGGAGAAGTCCTCGCCGATGACGATCCGGGCCGGAGGCCAGAAATCCTGTGCGCCCGTAAGTACGAGCACGGGGACCTGGGCATGATGCACTATCTCTTCGGACTGGCTGCCCATCAGGATGCGCCGTACCGTGCCCAGCCCGCGGCTGCCGACGACCAGGAGCCCCGCGTCGATCTCCTTGCAGAGCGCGATGACCTCGTTGGAGGTGCGTCCCCTCCTGAGATACGCTTTCGCGACTTCCCCACCGGAGGCCTTGATCCTCTCAACCTGTTCGTCCAGTATCTCCTGGCCCTGGCGCTTTAGTTCCCTCTTGACGAAGTCGTGGGCGAACCCCCGCACGTCATGCCAGACGTGGACGACGTGAAGCGCGGCACCACTCTCTTTGGCCAGATCCGAGGCCGCCTCTGTCGCCCTGATGGCGTCCTCCGAGCCGTCGGTAGGCAGCAGTATCCTCTCAGGAAGCACGCTCATTCGAAGCTCCTCTCATCCTCCATAATATCCATCGCCAGCCCGAATAATACCGCCGGCCGCGCTTTCGGGCCGAGTCAGGATCTTCCGCCCGACGGGACGGGCTCGCGGAACTGGCGGCGATAGAGGTCAGCATACAGTCCGTTCTTTCCCAGGAGCGCCGCATGGTCGCCACGCTCCGCGATGCTTCCGTGCTCTATGACGAGGATGAGATCGGCGTTCCTTATGGTGCTAAGGCGGTGGGCGATGACGATGCTCGTCCTGCCCTCCAGCAGCGTGGCCAGGGCTTTCTGGATGATCGCCTCCGTGCGCGTATCTATGTTGCTCGTCGCTTCGTCCAGGATGAGGATACGCGGGTCTGTCAGGACCGCCCTGGCGAAGGAGAGTAGCTGGCGCTGGCCCTGGCTCAGAGAGCCTCCTCCCTCGCCGAGGACCGTGTCGTAGCCTTCGGGAAGGGCCGTGATGAAGTCGTTGGCGTTGACCACTCGGGCCGCGGCCTCTACTTCTTCGCGTGTCGCCTCCGAGGGGTCGCCGGAACGGCCGTAGCCGATGTTCTCCGCGATGGTGCCCGAGAACAGGAAAGGCTCCTGGAGCACTATCCCGATGTTGGCCCTGAGGTCCTTGCGGGCGAGCTCCTTGACGTCCCTACCGTCGATAAGGACCCTACCCTCCGTGGCGTCGAAGAAGCGCGGTATCAGGCTCGCTATGGTCGTCTTGCCGGCCCCCGTAGGGCCGACGAGGGCTACCGTCATCCCAGGCTCGACCCAGAAGTCCACGTCGTGCAGGACGGGGTGGCCGGGATCGTAGGCGAAGGTCACGTGCTCGAAGGAGATGCGACCCATGGCTGGACCGAACTTCGGCGCGTCCTTTGGGTCCTCAGGCTCGGGCTCTTCGTCGAGGATGTTGTAGATGCGCTCGGCCCCTGCGACGGCGGCCTGGGCCTGGGTGTAGACCTGGGAGGCGAGCTGTATCGGGCGGAAGAACTGCTGGACGTAGATCAGGAACGCGGTAAGGATTCCGATGGAGAGCGAGCCGGTGAAGACGAGATAGCCGCCGTAGCCTATGACGAGCGCGGTAGCCAGCGTAGAGAGCAAGTCTATCGTAGGGGCGAAGGCCGAGGTGATCGCTACGGCCTGCACGTTGGCGTCGCGATTTGCGGCGTTGCGCCGCCTGAAACGGGCGATATTCTCTTCGGTTCTGTTGAAGGCTTGCGCCTCACGCACCCCGACGATGTCTTCTTGAACTCCCGCCGTCACGTCACCGACCGTCTCGCGCGTAAGGCGGAAGGCGCGTCGCGCGCGGCGGGCGAAAAAGGAGGTCAAAACGAGCATGATGGGTATGATCGTGAAGCAAGCGAGGGCGAGGTTCCAGTCGAGGAAGAGCATCGCCACAACGATCCCGATGAGGCTGAACAGGGACCCCAGTAGCTGGGTGAGCCCCTGCGAGAAGAGCTGGTTGAGGGTGTCGACGTCGTTGGTTACCCGGCTCATCAGGTCTCCGACGGGCCTCCTGTCGAAGTACCCGAGTGGCAGATGCTGGAGCCGGTTGAAGATCCTGGCCCGCATGGAGGCCAGAAGACTCTGCCCGATAGAGCCTACTTGATAGACCTGGCCCCGCGAGGCGATGGCCCCCACGACGTAGACCCCGAGGAGCGCCAGCATTATCTTGGAGAGCCCTGCCAGGTCGCCGGGTATGATGTAGCGGTCTATGGCGCGTCCTATCAGCCAGGGCCCTCCAGCCTGCGCCGCCGCCCCGACCACGACGAGCCCGAGGACGAGCACCAGCTTGACCGCATAGGGACGCAGCTCCCCAAGGAGGCGCCTGGCAGTGGCGCCCCGCTCGCCGGCGCGCTCCTGCGGCACGCGCGCGATGGACTCGATGCCCCTGATCTCTCCTCCTCGGACTGCTCTATCTGTTGTACCGACCAGCCTCTAGGCTGGTGAGAGCTTCAGGGTCGTGGGCAGGGTCTCGGGACGCACCATCGCCTCTGTAGAGGATGGCGAGGACCGCTGGTACTTGCTCCTGAAGGCGGCGCTCACCGCATCCACCGTCGCCTCTTCGGTGGCGGGGGCTGCCTGCACCGGGATGCGGTCGTCCCGAACATGCAGTGCGCCCTCGGGGTTCGATGAGATCTCACGGTACCAGCGGCCCCTGGCACCGCGCACCGAGCGCACGAAGACCTCGCCTTCGACGACCACAACCCAGATGATCGTGCGGTGCTCTGGGGAATCATCGTCCCGGCGGGTCTCGATGCGCACCTCCTTGGTCTCGTCGAGGAGCCTGAGGGTTTCGTCACCGAAAGAATCGTTCATGGTTCTCCTAACCGTAGCGTTCATGGTGGATGATCTGGCCGAGGGGTTTACGCGCCTGCCCGTGGCCGGCGCGGGATCTGCGGGGCTCCTCAGCGGGGTAGCCGAGGGAGATCGCGGTCCGCACCACCTTCTCCTTCGGTATGCCCAGTAGCTCCCTGGCCGCGTCCCTGCCGGGGCCGACGATCCAACCTATGCTGGAGCCGATCCCGTGGGCGTGGGCGGCGAGCATGATCCGCTCTGCGAGCCTCCCCTCGTCGTAGGTCTCCTGCTCGGCCCTATCGCCGGCCATCACGAGGACTATCCCGAGCGGCGCGTCGGCCAGGTGATCTGCGTAACCCTCGAGCGAGGCGAGGGAGCGCAGCGTGTCTCGCTCACGGACCAGCAAGATCTCCCAGGGCTGTTTGTTGGACGCGCTCCCTGACCAGCGGGCCACCTCCAGGAGGTCGTGGACGACTTCCCGCGGGATCGGGTCGGGACGGAAGGAACGAACGGCCCGTAGGGTGCGCAGAAAGGAGACGCGGTCTCTTGCGATCCTTTCGTCTGTGGCCTCGCTCATGTTTATCTCCTCTCGGTAGCTTTCGCGGCGGTTATCCTTACCTTCACGCTCGTTCCCTCCACTGTTCATGCTGCTGTCTCCGAGGGGGAGAGCAACTGGGAGCCGAGGATTTCGTTGTAGAGTTCGCTCTCGCGCAGGAGCTCTTCGTGGGTACCTCTGGCCGCAATAAGGCCTTCGTCGATGACCAGGATCAGGTCGGCGTCCCGAACGGTGGAGACCCTCTGGGCGATGACGAAGACGGTGCGATGCTTCTCGCGCATGAGCCTGTCCAGCGTCTCCTGGATCGCGGCCTCCGTCTCGGCGTCCACGGCCGAGGTGCTGTCGTCCAGGATAAGGAGCCGCGGGTCGATAAGGAGCGCCCGCGCTATGGCGATCCGCTGTCGCTGGCCGCCCGAGAGCCCGATGCCCCGCTCTCCGATAACGGTCTCGTAGCCCTCCGAGAGCCCACTTATGAACTCACCGGCCTGGGCCGCTTCGGCCGCCGCCACGACCTCCTCGTCAGTCGCGTCCGGTTTGCCGAAGGCCACGTTATCGCGGACGGTGCCGGAGAAGAGGCGCGTCTCCTGCAACACTATCCCGATCTGAGACCTTAGCGAGGATAGCGTCACGTCGCGCACGTCGTTACCGTCGAGCCTGACAGCCCCTCCCGTCACGTCGTAGAAGCGTGGTATGAGGTTGACGAGCGTGGACTTCCCGGAACCCGTGGTCCCCAGGATGGCGACGGTCTGCCCGGGTCTTGCCGTAAAGGTCACGCCGGCGAGGATGTCACGCGCGCTGCCAGGGTACCGAAACGAGACGTCGTCGAAGTCGACCCTGCAGGTGAGCGGGAGGAGGGTGGAGGCGTCTGGGGCGTCCTCTACGTCGAGGGGGGCATCCAGGACATCGAAGACCCTCTGGGATGAGGCTCCTGCGCGGGAGATGCTCGCCGATAGGAAGCCTATCGTTAGGATCGGGAAGAGCAAATAGCCGAGCAGGGTGTTGAAGGCGACGAGATCCCCGATAGAGAGCCTGCCGCCTATAACCTGCCAGCCGCCAAACCAGATGATCGCGAGCGTCCCCACATTGGCGAACAGAAACACGAACGGGAAGTTGTTGGAGAAAGCGCGCACGGTAATGAGGTTCTTCTGAAGTAGCTCCTCGTTGACCGCCGTGTAGCGGGCCGTCTCGTAATCCTCGCGGGCGAAGGCCCGGATCACACGCACCCCCAGAAGGTCCTCCTGCAGCACGGTGTTGAGCCTTCCCAGCGTCTGCTGGACCTCCCTGAAAAGCGGCCTGATCCTACCTACAAAGCGGACCAGCAATATTGCGATGATGGGAACTACAGCGAGCGCGACGAGGGCGAGTTGCCAGTCGAGATAGAGGAGCAAGACCGTCGTTCCCAAGAGCATGACGACGGCGTTGGCGAGTTGGACGACGCCGGAGCCGGCGAAGGTGCGGATCTGCTCCACGTCGCTGGTCAGGCGGGTGACGAGCTGGCCCGTCTGGACCCTATCGTAGTATGAAAAGGAGAGCCGCTCTATCCTCTCGAACAGGGCGTCCCGCAAGTCGTAGGCGACACCCTGTGAGGCCCTCTCGGCCAGATAGCCCTGCAAGAACGTGAACAGGGCCCGTGCCAACGCGAGCCCGACCAGCCATCCGACGACAACGAAGATGACCCCGAGCCGCCGCGGGCCGATGCCTTCGTCGATGGCGCGCCCGATGAGTAGCGGCGTCGCCAGGTTCGCCCCGGAGACCAGCAGCAGCGAGAGGACCGCGACCACGCTCTGCCACGTATACGAGCGGAGGTACGCGAGCGCCCTGCGGAGCTCCCCTGCTCCCGAAGATGTCTCCCTGCCGGCCAGAAGAGATCCTCTACGCGCCCATCCTGGTCACCCGCTTACCGTATCCTTCAGCTACCCTGCCGTGATGGTTCTCTCTTGGCATCCGTTCTTATGGTATCCCATCGGCCTCCATGTCGACCGCGCTCTAGGCGAGAGGGCCCGTCGCTCGTTCGGCCGCTTCTACGAGCGCTCCTGAGCTCACCAGACGTTCTGCTACTTCGAGGTGCGGGGCCATGAAGGTATCGCCCTCGATGAACGGGATGTCTCGCCTGATCCGCTCGAGGACCGCGCTGGTCGCACGACCTGGTTGCAGGGGAGAACGGAGGTCGAGGGCCTGGGCCGCGCAGGCTGCTTCGACGGCGAGGATGCTGGAGACGTTCCCGAGGAGCCGTTGCAATTTGCGACCGGCGCTCCAGCCCATCGAGTTGTGGTCTTCTTGCATGGCCGAAGTCGGGAGGGAGCCTGTGCTCGCCGGGTTCGCGAGGCGGCGGTTCTCTTCCGCGAGGGATGCGGCCGTGTAGTGGGGGATCATGAACCCCGAGTTGACGCCGGCTTGCGGGCTTAGGAAGGCGGGCAGGCCTTCCGAACGACTCGGGTCGAGCATGCGGTCGATCCTGCGCTCAGTGATCGCGCCGACCTCCGAAGCGGCGATGGCCAGGAAGTCGAGGACGAGGGCGAGCGGCTCCCCGTGGAAGTTGCCGACGCTCTCGACCCGGCCGTCGGGCAGCACGACCGGGTTGTCCGTGACGGAGGCCAGCTCGCGGCCGGCTACGAGCGAGGCGTGATCCAGCGTGTCGCGCGCCGCGCCGAAGACCTGGGGAGCACAGCGCAAAGAATAAGCGTCCTGGACCAGGTGGGGCGAGTCGCGGTGAGAGGCGACGATGGGACTCTTCGAGAGCAGCTTCGAGATGTTGCCTGCGCTCGCGAGTTGCCCTGGATGGGCCCGCAGGGAGTGGAGGTCCTCGCGGAAAACCCTGTCGGTGCCGAGCAGGGCTTCGACGGACATCGCCGCCGTCACATCGGCGGTCTTCAGGAGAACCTCGAGATCTTCGAGCGAGAGCAGCACCATAGCGAGCATGCCGTCCGTGCCGTTGATCAGGGCGAGACCTTCTTTTGTGGCGAGCCGGAAGGGTCGGATGCCGGCGCATTCCAGGGCTTCGCTGGTCTCGACCGGTTCTCCCCGTTCCAGCAGCCGGCCTTCCCCGATGAGACAGAGGCCGACGTGGGCGAGGGGCGCGAGATCTCCGCTCGCGCCCATAGAGCCGTACTCCGGGACGGCGGGGGTAAGGTCCGCGTTGAGGAACGCTATGAGGGCGTCGATGAGTTCGGGGCGGACACCAGAGTAGCCCGCGGATAGGGTCTTCGCCCTGATCGCCATCATAGCGCGTACGACCTCACGTTCGACGAAAGGCCCCATACCGGCAGCGTGGCTGCGGAGGAGAGAATGCTGGAGCTCGAGGCGCTTCTCTGCGGAGATCCTGGTGTTCGCGAGCGCCCCGAAGCCCGTGGTCACCCCGTAGATCGGGAGGGCGCCTTTGATCATGATCTCCACTCGCCCGCGCGAAGACCTCACGCGCTCGCGCGCCTCCTCGCCCATCGCCACCCGCGCCGCCTGCCTGGCTATGGCGACGACGGCGGCCTGGTCGAGGTTCTCTACGTAGTACTCCGCGGCCGCCATCTTGACGCTACATCGCCAGGGTTGGCCTGAAGTCAGGATCCGTGAGCGCCTCACGATCGGGTCGGAAGGCCTCTATCTGGTAGCGTGTGCGCCCTTCCAGCACTATCTCGCTCAAGATCCTGCCGACGAGGCCGGCGAACTTGAACGCGTGTCCGGCGCCGCAGAAGAAGGTGACCTGGGGTATCCCTGGAACGGCGCCCAGCACGAACTCGCGATCTGGCGGCATGTCGTATAGACAAGTCTTGGTATAGAGCTCGGGCCCGAGCGAGCGTGGGATGTAGCGCTGCAAAAAGTCGCGCAGGGTGGCGAGGACTCGTGGATTGGGGTCGAACGTGCGGGTGTCTACGGTCACGACGTCACCGCCCGTATCCTGGCCGGCTTTGGAGCCTCCCGCGCCGTAGACGGGGAGACCATAGAACGTATAGTCGGGGCCGCCGTGCCAGATCCAGACCGGAAACCTGTCGGGCGCGAACTCCCGTAAGTGGGGCGTCTGAAAGTACGTCACCTGCTCCTGGGTGCACGTGATGGGGATCGTGTACCCGAGATGACCGAGTACCTTGTTGGTCCACGCTCCGGCCGCGACGACGAGCTTTCTGGCGGAGAATATCCCGGCCGCCGTCTGGACCTCGACGCCATCACCGGCCGTACGCACACCGTACACCGGCGTCTCGTCGAGAACCGTCGCGCCCCTGGCCCTTGCCAGGGCTATGTGTACGGCGTTGGCCTTGCCCGCGTCCACGAAGCCGGCTCCCGGTTGGTAGACGCCGAGCACCCTCTCATCGAGCGTGAACTGCGGGAAACGGTCCATCACCTCTTGTGCGGAGAGTTCTTCATACGGGATGCCTGCCGCCACCATCGCGCCGGCATAGTGGTTGATGTAAGTGGGCTCGTCCTCCACGGATTCCAGGTCGAGGCCGCCCGTATCGAAGACCAGCCGTATCCCGGACTCCTCCTCCACTTCGGACCAGGCCTTGTAGGTGTGGGGCGTCAGGGTGGTGTAGGCCTGGTCGTGGTAGGAGAGGCGGATGATCCGCGAGTGGTCTTCCGAGCCGCCCCTGTCGTGGCCGAGGTGGAACTGTTCGAGGCCGAGGACCTCAGGACCGGCCTCGCGGGAGAGCCAGTATACGGCGGCGCTCCCGATGCCGCCACACCCCACGACGATGTACTCGAAAGCCTTATTTCCTGTTCCGTTCATACCCGCCTCCCGGCCGGGATCATACATCGGGCTTCCCAGTGGGCTCGACGCTACCTTTCACTATGCTAGTCGTCTTTCATACGGTGCAGCTCGTAGCCGGACTGAGCTATGCCCGTCCTCGTACGCCACTCGCGTTCGTCGGAGGACGTCTTGCCGAGCGCCCTTGCCATCTCCCTGACATGGGCCGCGACGGAGCCGCAGCAAGAGCCTATATAGTTGAAGCCGAGGTCGCGGGCCCTCTTTGCGAACTCTCCCATCACGGCACGAGGAAGAGTTATCTTCTCCAGCTCGTAAGGGAACTCGGGGAGCGAGACGAAGTTCGGACGCTCGTCTGTCCCGTGGAACGCCACGGGTTGGGCCGCCATGTGGACTGTATCGGGGACGGCGGCGCGCATCTCCTCCATGATGGGGAGCATGTACTGCGGAGAGCGCAGGCAGTTGGCGCCTACGATGTCTACGCCTGCGTCGGCCAGACGCTTTACCTGCTCGCCTGGCGAATAGCCTTCGAAGGAGTTGGGATCGTTGTCAGGACCCATGGTTATCATCGCGGGGAGCCCTGTGGCCTTGATGGCTTCGGCGGCGATCATGGCCTCGCCGAGCCAGTTGAACGTCTCCGCGATGACGAAGTCCACGCCCTCCCCGGTCATCACGTCGAGCTGGCGGTCGAAGAGCTCGCGGGTGCGGTGGTGGGTCTCGGGGTCTTCGGGCCTGTAGACCCAGGCGCAGCTCAGGTTGCCTGCGACGAGCACGTCTCTCTCGGCCTCGCCTGCCACCCTGCGTGCGATCCTGGTGGCCTCGCGGTTCATGTCGTCGACCCTGCCCTCGAGCCCGACCGTGGCCAGCTTGTCCTCGCTGGCATAGAAAGTGAGCGTCTGGAGCACATCGACCCCGGCGTCGAGGAACTCCCTGTGTAGCCCCGCCAGGGCCTCGGGGTTCGTGATGCTGGGTTCGGGCACGAACGGACCGGCCTGCACGTAGCCCCGACGCTCCAGCTCTAGCAAATACCCCCCGTCACCGAGGACGACATCCTCAGATAACCGCTGCAGAATACCTTCGCCCATGGACGCCTTCCTTCTCTAAGTAGGCCGTGTTGCTAACTGGGCAGCCTAGCAGAGGGACTTCGAACGATGCAATCTTTTCATCACGCGCCCGACAAGGCGCTTGTCAGCATTTCAGCTTGCTCACGCGAAAGCTCTTGCTGACTTGCTGACGAGGCGGCGCAGCCGCCGTGCTGACAAGCGAAGGCCATAAGGCCTGAGCGTGCTGAAGCGCTATTCCTCCTCGTCCTCTCGTTCTCGGGAGGGGCTGTATCCGGCGCTGCCCAGGCCGAGGATGGAGCCCGCGCTCCCGATGCTCAGTATCGAACCCGTGCTGCCGATGCAGAGGATGCTGCCGGAGCTTCCGATGCTCAACACGGATCCCACACTCCCGATGCTCAGGATGGAGCCCGCGCTGAGGATGCTCCCCACGCTCAGGAAGCTCATGATACTGTGTGGGCTCCGCACACTTAGCAGGGCCGCTCCGGCCCTGCGGGCATGATGCCGCGCTGCTTTCAGGTACGCTATCTTGTCCAACATGCCTCCCCCGAGAGTGTCGCCTGGTGGAAGTCTATCATCGCGCCTCATGAGCGCCCCGACCTAACGGCTGCCTTTACGGTGGGCACGACCTCGCCGGCGAAGAGATCCACCTGCCGCTCGTGGTCCCCTGAGGGCCAGAAGATGAAAGTGTCCATACCGTACTCCAGGGTGAACTCTGTGAGCGTCTCGACCCACCTCGATGGCGGACCTTCGAGGGGACCTTCGTCTGCGGCGCCGATGCTACCTGAGAGGTTGTACGCCCGGCGGATCTCCCGTGGCTGTCTTCCTGCTCTTTCGGCGCCTTCGTCGATCCTTCGGTGCATCTCAGGGAGCAGGCCCGGCGGCGAGTGGCCGTACGAGGGCACCCAGCCGTCCGCGAGCCTCCCTATGAGGTCGAGCATCCTCGGCCCGTAGGCCCCGACCCAGATCCCAATATCATGCGCCGGTTGCGGTCCTGGCCGCATGCCCTTCAAGGAATAGAACTCGCCGTCGAAGCGCAGCGAACGCTCTTCGCTCCACACCAGTCGCATGACCTTTATGGCTTCTTCGACGGAGCGGACGGCTTCGCCTGGGCTCCTGCGCGGTCCGCCCATGCCGGCCACGGCGTCCCAGAAAGTCCCTGCGCCGAGCCCCATCTCCACCCTCCCTCCCGAGAGTACGTCGAGGCTGGCGGCCGCTTTCGCCAGCATGACCGGCGGACGGAGCGGAAGATTGACGACGTCGGGGAAGAAGCGGATGTGTTCGGTCACACTCACGAGCGTCGAGATTAGCGTCCAGGTGTCCAGAAAGCGTCGCTGGTAGGGGTGGTCCTGAATACCCACCAGATCAAGCCCGGCTCTATCGGCGGTCTTCGCGACGCGCGCCGCCAGGTCAGGTGGGTCCGCGAGCGGCTCTACGCTCACGCCGAACTCGAGTTCTCTGCCGTAGTCGCTCATGCGTTCTCCTTTGTGGTCGTGCTCCTCAACCCCAGCGCCGCCACGAGTGAAATGAGGAGGGCCAGGGTAAGGGCGAGGAAAGCGTCAGAGAACGCGGCCGTGTCGAGTGCATAGAGTGGGTTGAGCGCGCCGGCCTCAGCCTCCTTGCGGGCCGCGAGTAACGCCCCGATCACGGCCGGTCCCGTCCCGCCGCCGAGGAAGAATGCGCCGTTGAAGATCCCCAGCCCCGCTCCCACCTCGTCGGGTTCTAGGGACGAGGCGGCCGCGTTGACGTTGGGGGAGTTGGCGAGGGCGAACCCGAAGCCAATACCGAGCATGCCGAGCGAGACGACCACGGGCGCGGCCCCGGCCCCGAAGGTGGAGATAGAGAGCACAGAGAGCAGCATTGTCGCCAGCCCGGCGAATATGAGCGGACGAACCCCTATCCTGTCCGACCACCGCCCGGCCAGCGGCGAGATAATGGCGAGCGCCACCGCTCCTGGCGTGAGCACGAGCCCGGCCTGTCCCGGCGAGAGCCCGTTGGCTTCGGAGACGAGCAGCGGCACGAAGACTAGTGCCGACACGTTGGCTAGCATGCTGAAGTACCCGACGACCACGGCGGCGACGTAAGCCCTGTTCTTGAAGAGCGTGGGGGAGACGAACGGCTCGGCTGCGCTCCTTATGCGCCAGCCGAAACCGGCCGCAGCCAGTGCCGATCCGGCGAAGCTGCCCCAGGAGCCCGCCGAGTCGAAACCGGAGATCTGCCCGCGGGTGATCCCGAACAGGAACAGTCCGGCCGCGAGCCCGAGCAATATACCTCCGGGCAGGTCGAAGCCGCGCGCCTCCTGGGGGCTGTCGCCGGGTAGGACGTAGAGCGCGGCAGGTATCAGGACGGCGGTCAGAATGAAGGTCCCGATGAATAGATAGTGCCAGCCCGCCAGCGCTCCCACAGCACCGCCGAGAATGGGGCCTATGGCGGCCCCGATGCCCACACTGGAGACTATGAGGCCCAGCGCCGCCCCCCGCTCGCCCGCGGGGAGTATCCTCGTGACGGAGACACTCGAGAGCGCCGGAATAGCTGCCCCGCCAACGCCCTGCACGATCCGCCCAAAGACGAGCGCGACGAGACTCGGAGCCCACACGCAGAGGAGGCTCCCAGCGGCGAAAGCGAGGAGTCCTACTATGAAAGTGCGCCGGATGCCGAACACGTCCGCAGCCCGCCCGTAGAGCGGGATGCCCACAGCGTAGGTCAGCAGGTAGCCGGTGATCACCCACCCGACCTGCGCCTCTGTGACACCGTAGTCCCTGCCAATTACAGGGATCACGACGTTGACCATAGAGCTGTTGAGCACAGAGACAAACACAGCCGAGACCAAAACCCCGATCAAGAGCCGTCTGGAGACCTCGACTTTCTCTGGCCCTACTCGATCTGCGCTCAAGCCGAGGCCCCGGCATCCTCGGACACAGCAAGCGCCCGTCCCGAGGCTCCTCGAGCCCTCCCGCAGCGCGAAGCCAATAACTGCAAACTTCAAACGTCGGTCATCAAATGTCAATCTCATCATCCCCAAAATATGGTGTCTCTAAAGACCTATAACTCTGCTCTGAATCCGGGGTCAAGGTTATTCCTTACCCGGATCAGCATCTCCCGAAATGCCCGCCGTTCGCCGGCGCTCATCCCGGCGAGCTCCGTCTCCTCGGCCTGGGCCCAGCAGCGGGCAACCGGCTCTTCGAGGGCGCGTCCTTTTTCCGTGAGATGAACGCGGAAGCTACGGGCGTCTGCAGGGTCCTGGCTACGCTCCACGAGGCCACATCCCTCGAGCCGCCGCAGCATCTTGGTGACGGTAGGAGGCTCGACGCCGAGGCGGAGGGCGAGCTCTCCGCCGCGCAGGCCGTCCTCCTGCCAGAGCTCCAATAGCACCATCTCCTGGCCGACGTGCAGTCCGTACTCGGCCAGGAGCGCACCAACGTAAGCCCTGTGGGCCTTGCAGACTTTCGCCAGCACAAAGCTCATGTTCTCCCTTATGGGGTGAACCCCGACCGAGGTGGCACCGTTGCCACGCATCAATCGACCGTCCTACTGTTCGGCCTGAAGGCGTCGGAGTCGATGCCCCAGCCCACGATGCGCCGGGGGAAGATCCGGATCAACTCATCAGAGAAGTTCTCCATGATCTCCTTTCCACCCTCCGATAGGACCTCGGCCCGGCCACGGACCTCCACCCCCCGCGGCCGCCCACGGCGGGAGCACGTCGTCGACCACGAACGCGGCCCTCCCCGTCTTCTCCGCGTCGCGGAACTTCTTGCTCGCCGCGAAGTTGTGTCCGCCGATGTCGACGGTATCGAACTCCGGGTTGTCGCCTGAAGGCGACTGGAACGACGTGCGGAGAGCCCTCCGCATCCACCGTCGCCAGCCGGCCCAACCGCTGCTCTTTGAGGTACTCGATCTCCTTCTCCGTAAACGAGCTCATGCCCTCGCCCCCCTCCGCGCTGTCAACCGATCGTAGTTCTTCCTGAACAACTCAAGCGCCCCGGCGACATCCCCCTCGTCCCGCAAGTAGTAACTGACCCACCCGGTCCGCGGCAACACGTGGTGGACCTGTGCTTTGCCCGACTCGACCAGTTCCTCTCTCATCCTTACGGGGAAGGGAAGGTCAGCCATCCTGTCGCCGTGCAGGTGCCCGATCTCATGCCCGTTTACCCGAAACTCGACCCCACCGAACCGGTGAACCCTCGCCTCGACCCCAGGCCATCCCGTTACCTCACGCTCGATCGTCTCCCTGATGTTTCCTATGTCGCCCTCCTCGCCTACCGACTTTATTTAGCCAGCTAAATAAACATTACTACCGCCAGGATTGATGTCAAGAGGCGCACGCCTACGTCGTATGGGGGTTATCGGTGCACCGGACGAGGGGTGGGATCCCACCTGGACCTTGGTACGGTTTTACGTACTAATGCAAAGCGAACAACAACGCCGAGACGGAGATCATAGAGACTACCGTGGAGACAAGGATCGCGCTGGATGTACGGGCGACGTAGACGTTGTACTGACGGGCGACGATAAAGACGTTGGGCGATCGGGAGGGCTGCGGTAGCCCAGATGGGGTGGCGAAGTAGAAGACGAACGTATTCACCCCTGCGGCGGCCGTCCAGGAGCCTCAGGCGTCCCGCGCCGTAGCCGCAGAAGATCAGGGCAAAGAATGGCAGCGCGGAGTTGAGTATTGAGTGCAGGGTCCGCACATATTACAGCGTCGTGCCTTTCGGCACGCGCAAGTCAGCCGCGCGATTGCGGCCGAGGATCTTGGGGCCTTGTAGGGGGCCTGATCGGCCCGCTTGAGGAGCGTCTCGGGAGTCCGTATCGGCGAGATAGGTGCCTTCGCTCTACAAGGTCACCCGTACCCCGGCGCTCTCGACCACTTCGCCGACGACGGCGCCCGATACGCCGCGCTTGTCGAACGCGCCGACCAGCGCGGAGACGCGGGCACCTGGCACAGCGACAAGCAACCCTCCGCTCGTCTGCGGGTCGTAGAGCGGGAGCAGGTCATCCTGGCTTGCACCGTCCGCCGTTACACGGTTCTCCAGGTACTCCCTGTTGCTCTTCAGCCCGCCAGGGTAGACGCCGTCGTTCGCGAGTGGCACGGCCCGCTCCCAGACCGGAACCTCGTCTCTGTGCACGACGGCCCCGACGCCGCTCGCATCCAGCATCTCCGCCAGGTGGCCGAGGAAGCCGTAGCCAGTTACGTCTGTGGCCGCAGAGACGCCGACCTCGCGCATCGCGTCGCTGGCGGCCTTGTTGAGGAGGGAGGCCGATCGTACGGCCTCTTCTATTTCCTCCTCCGAGACGATGTCTCTTTTGAGCGCTGTCGTCAGGATACCGAGACCGAGCGGTTTGGTCAGAACCAGGGCGTCTCCAGCTCTGGCTCCCGCGTTGCGCACGACCCGGTCTTCCTCGACGAAGCCCGTCACAGAGAGGCCGTACTTCGGCTCCTCGTCCTGGACCGAGTGACCACCGCAGAGCCTGGCGCCTGATTCTTCGATCTTGGAGAGGCCTCCAACCAGGATCTCACGCAGAACCCCGAGATCGAGCGAGCAGGGAAAGGCGACGAGGTTCATCGCCGTCAAGGGCTCTCCGCCCATCGCGTAGACGTCCGAGAATGCGTTGGCGGCGGCGATCTGGCCGAACCGGTAAGGGTCGTCCACGATGGGCGTAAAGAAGTCGGCCGTCTGCAGGAGTAGGCCACCGCCGAACGGTATGAATCCCGCATCATCACGGGTCTCCATCCCGCTCACAAAACCGTCAACCGACCCTGGTGCGAGCCCTCTAAGTACTTTCTCCAGGTCCCCTGGAGCGAACTTAGATGCTCAACCGGCCTTGGTCGAGTACTTCGTCAGCCTTATGCGCGTACGCTCACTCATCGCCGCAGAGTATACCCCGCTCTGCTACGCGGAAAGGTCGGATCACCCTTCGCAAAGGCTCTCGGCCTGTCAGCACTTTCCCTGCGTGATCTTGCGGATCGGGTAGGATTCTTCTCTCCGGCGCTCAGGCGGCGAGCAGGAATCTATATCCGCCTGTACGAGATCCTTGACTCGGGGGTTGGGCTCCGTTACGCTCGAAATGGAGAAAGCTAGTAAAGGTGCATGGTCGGGGTGAGAAAGGTCCTGGCTGCGCATGCTTGGGGAAAGCCAGGAAAGGAGGTCGGTGTGTTGTAGGGGAGATGTTGCTCGGCTGGCTGTTCGGGATCCGTATCGGAAGGAGAATGCGTGATGGCGGGAGATTATGTACTGGCGATAGACCAGGGGACAACGTCGAGCAGGGCGATAGTCTTCAACCACGACAGCGCCACGGTGGGGGAAGCCCAAAGGGAGTTCACCCAGCACTATCCGAGACCTGGATGGGTCGAGCATGATGCCAATGAGATCTGGGACGTAACCCTCGGGGTGATGCGGGAGGCGCTAGAGGACGCCGGGGCATCACCTGAGGACATAGCGGCCATCGGCATTACCAACCAGCGAGAGACCGTCGTCATGTGGGACAAGGAGACCGGCGATCCCGTACACAACGCCATCGTGTGGCAGGATAGGCGTGGGGCCCAGATCTGCAGCGATCTCTCCGAGCAGGGCTACGACGAAATGGTCGCGAACAAGACCGGCCTCGTTATAGACGCCTACTTCTCGGGGTCCAAGGTGAGGTGGCTCCTAGAGAACGTGGATGGCCTCAAGGAGCGGGCACAGAACGGCGAGATCCTATTCGGCACCATAGATACATGGGTGATCTACAAGCTGACCGGTGGCCGTGCCCACGTCACCGACTACTCGAACGCCTCACGCACCCTCATGTACAACATCTTCGATTTGCAGTGGGACGACGAGCTTCTGGAGATGCTGGGCGGCGTGCCGCGTGCGGCGCTCCCCGAAGTAAGGCCGAGCTCTTACGTCTATGGCAATACCGACGCCGAGGTCTTCGGTGCCGAAGTGCCCGTCTCCGGGGTCGCCGGCGACCAGCAGGCTGCCCTGTTCGGCGAGGTCGCCTTCGACAAGGGCCTGACAAAGAATACGTACGGCACAGGCTCCTTCGCCCTCATGATGACGGGCACGGAGCCCATAAAGAGTGAGCGCCAGCTGCTCACCACCATTGCGTGGGGCCTAGGTGACGAACCCGTCGAGTACGCGCTGGAGGGCGCAATCTTCATCACCGGCGCAGCCGTGCAGTGGCTCAGGGACGGGCTCGGCATCATCGAGAGCGCCGAGGAGACCGAAGAGCTTGCAGCAAGCCTTGACTCCAACGACGACGTGTACTTCGTGCCCGCGCTCGTTGGCCTTGGCGCCCCGCACTGGGACTCGTACGCGCGCGGCACCCTCGTCGGGCTCACGCGAGGAACGGGGAGGGCGCACCTGGCACGCGCCGCCCTCGAAAGCATGTGCTACCAGACTCGCGACGTCGTGGAGGCGATGGAGGCCGACTCAGGGACGGACATCCCAACCTTCAAGGCCGACGGCGGGGCCGCCGCCAACCGCTGGATGATGCAGTTCCAGGCTGACATCCTGGGGACGCCCGTTGAGGTGCCCGAGACGCTGGAGACCACGGCGCTTGGCGCCGCGTATCTGGCCGGTCTCGCCGTCGGGTTCTGGCAGGACAAGGAAGAGCTCAAGAGCAGGTGGCGTCTCAGGCGCCGCTACGACCCGCAGATGGACGAGGAGGAGCGGGAGAGGCTCTACGGCCGGTGGAAAGAGGCCGTAGCAAGGTCCAAGGAGTGGGCGCAGGAAGCGGTCGAATCTCCGCTCGCTTAAGGAGGAAACAAGCAGATGAAGAAAGTCATCAACGCACCCGAAAGGGTCGTCGAGGACATGCTCAGGGGGATGGAGCTTGCCCACGGCGGCCTGATCCGGGTCATCCCCGAAGCCAATGTCGTCGTGCGGGCCGACGCCCCCGTAGAAGGCAAGGTAGCCCTCGTCTCAGGCGGCGGTTCGGGCCACGAGCCGACCCACGGCGGTTTCGTCGGACCGGGTATGCTCGACGCCGCCTGCGCCGGCGCCGTTTTCACGAGCCCCACCCCAGACCAGATGTTCGAGGCGAGCAAGGCCGTGGACGGCGGGGCCGGGGTCTTCTACGTCGTCAAGAACTACACGGGCGACGTGCTCAACTTCGAGATGGCAGGCGAGCTCGGCGAGGCCGAAGGGATAGAGACCGACTACGTCGTGACCAACGATGATGTGGCCGTCGAGGACTCCACGTACACGAGCGGGCGGCGCGGCATCGCTGGCACCATCTTCGTGCACAAGATCTGCGGCGCAGCGGCCGATAACGGTAAAGACCTCGCAGGCATCAAGGAGCTTGCCGAGCGCGTCAACTCCAACGTGCGCTCGATGGGGATGGCGCTCACGAGTTGCACCCCGCCGGAGAGTGGGGAGCCCATCTTCGACATCGGTGATGATGAGATGGAGATCGGCATGGGCATCCACGGCGAGCCAGGCGTCGAGCGCAAGAACATCGAGCCGGCGGACCAGATCGTCGATGAAATGTTGGAGAAGATCCTGGGCGACTCGGTCGACTTCTCCGGCTCCGAGGTGGCCGTGATGGTCAACGGCATGGGCGGCACGCCGCTGATGGAGCTCTACGTCGCCTACGCCCACGTCGCCGACGTGCTCGAACGCGAGGGAGTGCAGGTCTTCAGGGTACCCTACATCGGGGATTATATGACGTCGCTGGAGATGGCGGGGTTCTCCATAACGCTCCTGAAGCTCGACGACGAGATGAAGCCCTACCTGACCGCGCCGTGTGACGTGGCGGCCGGACGGCCTTTCTAGAAGGGAGTGATAGATGCAAGCATACATCGGTGAGTTTATCGGGACTATGATCCTGATCATCCTGGGCGACGGCGTGGTCGCAGGGGTGCTGCTGAGAAACTCCAAGGCCGAGAACTCGGGCTGGATCGTGATCACGTTCGGATGGGCGATGGCCGTGGCCGTGGCTGTCTACTGCGTGGGACAATTCTCCGGCGCCTTCATCAATCCTGCCGTGACCCTCGCATTCGCCTCAGTGGGCCAGCTCGACTGGGCCCTAGTTCCAGGCTTTATTATCGCGCAATTCCTCGGTGCCTTCGTCGGCGCCGTCCTCGTGTGGCTGGCCTACCTGCCGCACTGGGGAGAGACCGAAGACGCCGGCCTCAAGCTCGGCGTGTTCTGCACCGCGCCGGCCATCTACAATACTCCGGCGAACGTCATCACCGAGATCATCGGTACCTTCGTGCTGGTCTTCGGCGTCTTCGGCATCATCGCGAATGCTGGGGCGGTTGGAGGCGATGCTGCGGCTGTCATAGCGAGCGGCATCAACCCGCTACTCATCGGCCTGCTCGTCCTCGGTATCGGGCTATCGCTGGGTGGTCCGACCGGCTACGCCATCAACCCGGCGCGCGACCTGGGGCCGCGTATCGCTCACGCCGTGCTGCCCATAGCGGGTAAAGGCGGCAGCGACTGGGGGTACGCCTGGATCCCCGTCGTAGCCCCCATCATAGGCGGTATCCTCGGCGCCGTGGCGTGGGTAATTCTGTTCTAATAGCGAGGAGAGATCCAACGTGGGGAGTCCTATCCGGGCTCCCCACGAATTCGTATGGGTAGAGAGCAGAGGGGGCTGAGTGGCCGTTCTGGACGCCTTCGACCTTACAGGTAAGACGGCCGTCGTCACTGGCGGCAATACTGGTCTAGGCCAAGCGTTCGCGAAAGCGCTCGTGGAGGCCGGAGCCGGCGTCGCCCTGGCCGCCCGTAGCCGCGAGCGCTCTGAGGCGGTTGCCGAGGAGATCCAGGCTTCGGGCGGCAACGCCATCGCCGTAGACCTCGACGTCACCGACCCCGCGCGGGTGGACAGTATGCTCGAGTCGGTGACGGAGCGTCTCGGGCCCGTAGACATCCTGGTCAACAACGCTGGCGTCTGTTACCACAGGCCGGCCGCAGAGGTGCCGTTAGAAGAGTGGCACGACGTCTTCGACGTAAACGTTCACGGGCTCTGGCACTGCGCCCAGGTCGTGGGGAGGCGCATGATCCAGAACGGTGGCGGCACCATTATCAACATCGGTTCGATCTCCGCAATGATCGTCAACCGCCCGCAATGGCAGCCCGCCTACAACGCCTCCAAAGCCGCCGTCCACCAGCTGACCAAGTCTCTGGCAGCGGAGTGGGCTCCCTACAACGTGCGCGTCAACGCCCTCGCACCTGGTTACGTCAAGACGGGCATGTCACCTGTGGACGAGCCGCAATTTCGGCGACACTGGATCGAAGACGCTCCTATGCAACGCTACGCCACCCCCGAAGAGCTGGGGCCGAGCATCGTCTACCTGGCGAGCGACGCATCGAGCTTCATGACAGGCTCTATCCTCGTCGTGGACGGGGGCTACACGCTGTTTTGAGAGGTGGATGAGATGGAAGAGTTCTCCTTGCGTGATAAGGTCGCGGTCGTCACCGGCGGCGGCCAGAGCCTGGGACTGGCGATCTCACGCGCCCTCCGCGGTGCCGGGGCCGAGATGGTCATCGCTGAGGTCAACGACCAGACAGGCCCGGACGTAGCCGAGGAGCTCGAAGGCACCTTCGTACACACCGACGTAACGGACCCCGCCTCCGTGCGAGACATGGTAGAGATGGTGCTCAACGAGCACGGGCGTATCGACGTGCTAGTCAACAACGCCGGAATAGTCCACCACATCCCCTCCAAAGAGGTGCCCGACGAGGAGTGGCTGGCCGTCATCTCCGTGAACCTCACCGGGGTTTTCTGGTGCTGCCGCGAGGTCGGGAAGACCATGCTCGAACGAGGCTCCGGTTCGATCGTCAACATCGCCTCCATGTCGGGCATCATCTCGAACCACCCCCAGCCCCAGGCCGCCTACAACGCCTCCAAAGCAGGTGTGATCACGCTGACGAAGAGCCTCGCAGGGGAATGGGCCCCCCGCGGAGTCAGGGTAAACAGCGTCTCCCCTGGGTACATAAGGACGCCCCTGACCGAGCTAGGCAAGTCCAAGTCTGAGTGGACTGAGGTCTGGCTCTCCTCGACCCCTCTCGGCCGCCTCGCCGAGCCGCACGAGATCGCCCCCGCCGTCCTTTACCTGGCCTCAGACGCCGCGAGCTTCGCCACAGGCACGAACCTCGTCATCGACGGCGGTTACACGTGCTGGTAAGGGCATCAGGTTCTTGGTGCTCGCCCCGCATCTGCCGTTCATTGAACGCACCGCTTTCGGGCGGCGCAGCGTTGTCTCGACGGAGTGTCGCTTCCCGGAGTTTGCCTGAGGCCTGTAGTCTGAACCCTTTACGAGCCTACGTTCGGAATCACCATAGGCTTGACGTTGGCGGGGTCTTTGCCGCTGGCCTGCAGCGCCTCTTCGGTTTCGGCGAGGCCGTAGTGGCTGGTGACCATGGCGTCCAGATCGACCTTGCCCGTCGCGGCGAGGTCTATGGCCGTGGGGTAGGTGTTCGCGTACCGGAACGTGCCGGTCAGGGTGATCTCGCTGGTCTGGACGAACGCGAGCGGCACGCTCGTCTCCTCGTTGGGACCCATCCCGACAACCACGGCGAGACCGGCGGGCCTGACGCAGCGGATGCCATCGCCTAGGGCCCGCTCGTTGCCCGAACACTCGATCAGGACGTCGGCCTCTAGTCCGGCCTCCTCCAAAGGCTCCTCGGCCACGTTCAGGGCGCGGGTGGCGCCAAGCTTGCGTGCGATCTCTAGCCGCTCGCCGGCGACGTCGGTGACCGTGACTTCCGTCGCGCCCTGGGCGAAGGCGACCTGCATGGCGAGGAGCCCTATCGGTCCGGCCCCGGTAACGAGGACGTGGTCGCCCGCCGTCACATTTCCTTTCTTGCAGGCCCAGATCCCGACCGAAAGAGGCTCCATCAGCGCTCCGGCGTTGTCCGACAGGCTATCAGGCAGGTGGAACGCGAAGTCCTCGTGGATACTGACGTAGTTGGTGAAAGCCCCGTCTATGGGTGGCGTGGCGAAGAAGCGCACGTTGGGGCAGAGGTTGTAGCGGCCCGCCCGGCACTCGCGGCAGGTGCCGTCGGGGACGCCGGGCTCCAGGGTTACGCGCTCGGCAACCTCGTGTTTCGTTGCCCCTTCCCCCAGGGCCACGACCGTACCCATCGACTCGTGGCCGAGGATAAGGGGCTCCCTGACGACGAAAGAGCCGATGCGTCCTTCTTCGTAGTAGTGGACGTCAGAGCCGCAGACGCCGACGGCCCGGATCTCGACCATTACTTCTTTCGGTCCAGGTTCGGGGACGGGTACGTCCTCCAGCCTGACGTCGTGCGTACCGTGCATAACCGCCGCTCTGTTTTGCATAGAGAAAGTCCCTTCTGGTGCGACTCTTACTCTCCCGTTACCGCGCCGAGCGTGAGGCCCTTTACCAGGTAGCGTCTCACGGCGAGGCCGACAACCATCATGGGGAGCACGACAATCGTGCCTATGGCCGAAAGCTGGCCCCAGTTCAGGCCCGTCTGGGTGTTGAGCTGGGCCGCGGCGATAGGGAGCGTCTGGCTGTCGGGTCCGGCGAAGGTCGCCGCGAACGCGTAGTCGTTCCAGGAGAAGACCAGGCAGAGTATGGCCGTCGTCACTATGCCGGGTGTGACCAGCGGAAGGGCGACGCGGTAGAAAGCCTGGAACCTCGTGGCGCCGTCGACCATCGCCGCCTCTTCCAGAGATGGCGGCAGATCCAGGAAGAAAGCGTTCATGATCCAGATCGCAAACGGCAGGTTGAACGTAAGGTAGGCGACGATGAGGCCCGGTATGGTGTCGAGCAGGTTCACGTACCGAAAGAGGATGAAGAGCGGAAGTACGATCGCCGCAATCGGGGCCATGCGCGTGGAGATGATCCAGAACGCCACATGTTGCTTGCCGCGGAAGTGGCTCCTTGCTAGCCCGTAACCCGCGAGACACCCGAGGACCACCGCTATAATCGTCGAGAACCCGGCCGCCAGCACGCTGTTCAAGAAGTAGGCCCCGAGGTTGCCGCCGGTGAAGAGCGCGACGTAGTGTTCTATGGTCGGCTTGAAGACAAAGACCGGCGTCGACGAGAGTTGGGCGACCCCAGGCTTGAATGACGCGAGGACCATCCACACTATCGGGACCAGCGTCCAGAGCATCACGAGGATGAGGATGGCGTAGAGTATTACCTGTTTGCCCGTATTGCGGCCCGAAGCTGAAGTCGTCATCTCGCAAGCCCTCTGCTCTCGAGGATCCGCACGAACACGTTAGCCACCAGGATCGAGAACACCAGCATCCCAAGCCCGATGGCCGCCGCGTACCCGAGGTCGAAAAAGCGGAACGCCGTCTCGTACAACCTTATGGGTATGATCTTGGTCGTGTTACCTGGTCCTCCGTTGGTCGTAACGGTGATGATGTCGAAGTAGCGGATGGCGTCCATCGAACGGACGAGCAGGGCCACGATCACGACGCCTGCTATGGAGGGGGCCACGATGTAGCGAAGCCTCTCCAGGTAGTTGGCCCCGTCCACTTTGGCGGCTTCGATCACGTACTGGTTCACCGAGGCGAGCCCCGCGAGCACGATCAGCACTATCAAGGGCGTCCACTCCCAGACATCCATGAGGATCACGGCCGGCAATGCCGAGCTGGCCGTCCCCAGTATGTCACTCTCGAAGATACCGAGCTCGCGCAACACGTAGGCGTACAGGCCATAAGACGAGTCCGTGAGGAAGCGTCCGAGGAGCCCCACGATGACCGGCGCCATGAACATCGGCAGGAGGATTAGCGAGAGCACCAGGTTCTTGCCCCAGACGAGCTCGTGCACGAGCAGGGCTATGGCTACGCCAAGGACCATCTCCAACCCTACGGTGGCCACGAAGTACAGCGCGGCCCGCGCCCAGGCCGCGCCGACGATCTCGTCCGTAAACATGCGGGTCCAGTTGGCGAGGCCGGCGAAGTCGAAGGAGATGCCGTTTATGAGCGAGACGATGTTCAGGCTCATCCAGATGATGTAGAAGAATGGGAAGAGCGAGAGGACCGCGAGCAGCGCGAGCACCGGTACGAGCATCTTCGTCTCCAGCGAGATCCCACCCCCGCCATGGGCGCCCTTCGTGGCGCTGGAACTGCGTCCCTGTGTGGCGTCCATTACGCGACCCCCGTTGGCCCGGAGGCGAGGTTCTCGACCCTGGCTTGCGCCTCGTCGAAGTACTTTTTGGCCGTCTTCATAGCCTGCTCGGGCGTCTTCTGGCCCGCCAGCATCTTGGAGACTTCGGTGTAGATGGCCGTGTCGCATTCGTTCCACGATTGGATCTTGGGTCTGAGCCCGATATTCTCGGGCCGCCACGCCTCGGAGACAGCGTCGTAGGTGAGCAGGTTCGGCAAGTTAGTCGGTGGTTCCATGGCCTTCTTCACCTCCGGTAGTTCGTAGAGGGACTCCCGCGTCGGGGTCCCGCCCCCGACGTCGCTCTTCAAGCCCATAAGCATCGTGTCGGGCGACGTGGCCCAGACCAGAAACAGCCAGGCCGCCTTCTGCTCGTTGATCGGCGAGGCGCCGTTTATGCCCACGCCCGTTCCGCCCCACATGTTCGCGTTTCGCACCGGGCCTTTGGGGAGCGGAGAGTACCCGATCTTGCCCACTATCGTCGACTCGGCCGGGTCCTGGTCCACGGCGGCGAACTCGTGCCAGTTCGGTACCATCGCGACCTGTTCGGTCCTGAATGCCTCGTCCGTGGCGTTCCAGTCCCACGAGACGCTGCCGGGGTGGGCGATGGAGAGCAACTTCTTGTAGAACTCGGCGGCCTCCACCGCTTTCGGTTCATCGAGCGTGCAAGGGCCAGGGTTGGCCGTCCCCAGGCTCCCGATCTCTGCGCTTTCGAAGTAGTCGCCGCCGTAGGACCACAAGATGTTGGAGAAATCACACATCAGGGAGTCATATTGCCTGGCCTGATGCCCCGTGCCGTAAGGGACCTCATCCTGGTTCTCATTGAACCAGTTGGCTATCTGGTAGTACTGCTCCCAGGTCAAGGATGGCGAGGGCTGAGGGTCGAAGCCGAGGTCCTGGCTCATCTGGCCGCCATATTTATTGAAAAGGTCTTTACGGTACATCCAGATCATGGTCGGGCAGTCATAAGGGAGCGCGTAGAGGTTCTTCTCGTTCTCGAAGCGCCCGGCGGCCGCGAGCTGGGTCGGGATAAAGTCGTCGATTCCCTTGGGTATGGAAGGTAGATCGTCGTCGCTGTCGAACTCATTCAGGTCGGCGAGCGCGGCGTGGTAGGGGGCCATGATCTGGTAGGGGTCGGCGTAGACGATCTGGTAGGCGCCCTCGCCCGAGCCGATGTCGAGCGCGATCTTCTGAACCAGGGCGCCAAGCTCCAGCTGCAAAACGTTGACGTTGATCCCAGTGAGTTCTTTGAAGCTGTTCAAATTAGCGGCTATGGCGGTGGTCGGGGCCGTGTTCTCCGAGACAAAGTTGAGCGTGGTTCCCGAGAACTGTTTCCACATCTCCGCGTTCGGAGAAAAGGAAGATCCCGACCCGCCGCACCCCGTTGCGCCAAGCAGCGAAGCCCCAGCAAGGCCAGCACCCGTCATCTTGAGAAAGCTACGACGAGAATACTTCTTCCGCATCGGAAAACCCCTTCCCTGCCGCCCTACGTCACGAGTCCCGGCGAGAGCATATGTGAGCGACATCAAGGGCGTGAATGGCGACGCCAGGCGGCTCTGACCGCCAGCCTTCCCAGTCGCCACGACGCCCGGAAGAGCCCCCGCTGTTCCGCCGAGAATAGAGCCTCGAACAACGTGTGTCAACAGGTTGGATCAGGTGCTGCGGCTTACCGCTCGTTGCGCGAGATCCGAGCGCGGATGTACCCTACTTTGAGCGCACCGGCCACTACATGCTGGAGGGATAACTCATGGGCGTGCGTGAGCGGGGCCCGGCTTCGATCGCGGAGGCATTCGTAAGAAACGCTGAGACGGCGCCCGAGAAGCTTTGCCTGCGCTTCGAGGGGGAAGAGATCTCCTACCGGGGCATGCGCGAACGGGCAGAGGGCTTCTGCGCCGGCCTCTCCGCCTGGGGGCTGCGCCCTGGCGAGCGGGTCGCCCTCTTTCTCGGCAACCACCCGGATCTCTTGGCCGCATACGTGGGGACGCACCTGGCCGGCGGCGTCGTTGTGCCCGTGAACACCCAGTACCGCAGGGGCGAGCTCAGGCACATCTTCGGCGACGCAGGGGTGCGCCTGTGCCTTACCGACGAGGAGCGCAAGCCGGAGCTCGAACGCACGCGCGAAGACCTGCCCGAGCTAGAGGCGATTATCGAAGCCGGCCCCGCATTCGAAGATTTCCTCGGCGAGACGCACAGTCTAAAGATGCCGCGTGGCGAAGACCTGGCTGTGATCGCCTACACTTCGGGGACGACGGGACGCAGCAAGGGGGCGATGCTGCTGCACCGCAACCTGGTGGCGAACGCGCAAGCGGTGTGCGAGGCCTGGCACTGGACGGGCGAGGATACGTTGTTCCTGGCCCTGCCACTATTCCACACGCACGGCCTGATGGTCGGGGCGCACGGTACGCTCCTGACCGGAGCCAGGGCCGAGTTGCACAGGAAGTTCGACGCGGCGGCGGCCTACGATGCCCTGCTGGGCGGAAGGGTCACGATGTTCTTCGGCGTCCCGACCATGTATACGCGGCTGCTCAGGGAGGCCGGGGCCCGCGATGAGCGTCCGCGCCCGATCCGGCTCTACGTCTCTGGCAGCGCGCCCCTGAGTCCCCAAGCCTTCGACGAGTTCGAGGTACTCTTCGGGGAAAGTATTCTGGAGCGCTACGGCATGACCGAGACGATCATGAACCTCACCAACCCCTACGAAGGCGAGCGCAGACCCGGCACCGTGGGACGCCCTTTTCCCGGCCAGGAGGCGCGGGTGACCGATGTTGAGACGCGCGAGCCTCTGGCCGACGGGGAGATCGGGGAGATCGAAGTCCGGGGCCCGAACGTCTTCCCCGGTTACTGGAACAGGCCCGAAGCGACCAAGGAGAGCTTCGACGAAGAGGGCTGGTTTGCCACGGGGGATCTCGGTTTCGTCGGTGAGGGCGGCTACTTCACCATAAGCGGGCGGGCCAAGGAACTCATAATCAGTGGCGGCTATAATGTCTATCCCCGCGAGGTCGAGGAAGTGATCGAAGTTTGCCCAGGTGTATCTGAGGTGGCCGTTGTCGGGTTGCCTGACCCCGAGTTCGGAGAACGCGTAGTCGCCGTCGTGGTGCGCGAAGACCCGACGCTCACCGCCGAGAAGGTGACAAGCTTCTGCCGCGAGGACCTGGCCGGCTTCAAGAAGCCCCGCGAGGTGGTGTTCGTCGATGATCTGCCGCGCAACACCCTCGGGAAGGTACTCAAGCACAAGGTAAGGGAAAGATTAAGCGAACCGGAGGAGTAGGACTTGGACGCGACGAAGGCCACCAGCGACGTAGTAAGGGGGATGGCCGCCGCCATGGAGGAGAACAGGCGGTACCTGACCAAGCTAGACTCGGAGATCGGGGACGGCGACCACGGCAACAACATGAACCGCGGCTTCAAGGCCGCGCTCGAACGTCTGGAAGGCGCCGACCCTTCGACCCCTGCCGAAGTCCTGAAAGCCGTCTCTATGGCCCTTATAAGCAAGGTCGGCGGGGCCGCCGGCCCGCTCTACGGCACGGCCTTCCTGCGCGCCTCCTCGTCGCTTGGAGACAAGGAAGAGGTCTCCGCCGAGGACGCTGCCGAAGCTCTGGAAGCCGCCCTCGGCGGCATAAAGCAGCGCGGTAAGGCCGAGGTGGGGGACAAGACGATCGTGGACGCCCTCGAGCCCGCCGTAGGGGCCGCGAAAGAGGCCGCCGGCGAAGGGAGCGTGGCCAGGGTGTTCAGGAGCGCGGCGGATGCCGCAAAGGAAGGAGCCGAGTCGACGATCCCGCTCACAGCGAAGAGGGGGAGGGCGAGCTATCTTGGGGCCAGGGCCGCGGGGCATCAGGACCCAGGGGCGACCTCTACTTACATGCTGTTGGATGCTGCGGCGCAGGCCCTGGAAGGCTCCTCCTGATGGTCGGGATCGTGCTCGTCTCGCACAGCAAACAGATCGCCGATGGCACGGCGGAGCTGGTCTTGCAGATGGCCGGAGAGGTCGAGATCTCGGCCGTCGGGGGTGACGCCGACGGCTCTTTCGGCACGGACCCGGAGAGGATCGAAGCCTCCATACGCGACCTCGAAGCCGACGAAGTCCTCGTGTTCATGGACCTTGGCAGCGCCGTCCTCTCCGCAGAGACCGTCCTGGAGATGCTGCCCTCGGATAAGAGGGAGAAGGTCACCCTCGTCGACGCTCCCTTCGTCGAAGGGGCGTTCGCGGCCGGGGTCACGGCCTCGACCGGCGCGGACGCCGAAGAGTGCGTGGAGGCGGCGATGGAGGCCCGCACGGAACCGAAGTTGCAGGAGAGCTAGATGGGTCCATCGTGGGTGGACCCAGGGGCGGACTCTCCAGGTGCGTCTTCGTGTTTCCCAGTTCACGTTTAACCGGGGGGTGCGAGGGTACATTCTCCGTGTGGACCACATGAGACCCAATAGGAGGTCACAGAGCATGGAGACCAATCGCGGCAGCGGGGGCATCCTCTCCGAAGAGATGTCGGCGAAGCGCGAGGAAATCGTCGAGCTGTTGAAGACGGCATACTTTATGGAGCTCGAGACCGTAATGAACTACGTAACCAACTCCATAAACCCCGATGGTATCCGCGCCCAGGAGGTCAAGGAGAGCGTGGAGGAAGACATACAGGAAGAGCTCACCCACGCCCAACAGTTTGCGGCCCGCATCAAGGAGCTCTACGGCGTCGTGCCTGGTTCGATGGAATTCAAGGCGTCGCAGGACACGCTCCAGCCGGCAGATGACCAGGTAGACATCGTACACGTCATAAAGGGTGTCATAGATGCGGAAGAAGGCGCCATCCAGCACTACACGCGCATGGTGGAGGAGACCGAGGAGGTAGACCCCGTCACGCAGGACATGATCATAGAGATCCTGCACGACGAACAGGGCCACAAGCGCCTCTTCGAGGGCTTCCTGCGCGAGTACGAAGCGGAGGGCCTCGCGTAGAGATAGCCTTCAATCAACGCAACACGGAAAGGTCCGGCCACCGAGGCCGGGCCTCTTTTCTTGCTGCGGGATTTGTGTGGGCACCCGGCTGCGGTATAATCCGCCCCGTAACGCGATGGACGAACCTCACTCTAGACACCACCGACGAAAACCCAGCGGCCCGACCGCCGGTGGGCTCGCGTAGAAGTGCCGGATCTCCTCTTATCCTGGTTTAATCTCTTTGTGGCCCTCGTCCTTGTGGGCCTGAATGGTTTCTTCGTTGCGGCCGAGTTCGCGCTGGTGCGTGTTCGGGAGTCGCGCATCGTACAGCTAGAACAGGAAGGCAGCAGACGGGCCTCGGTCGTACGCGAGACGCTGCGCGACCTGGACTCCAATCTCTCTGTCTGCCAGGTCGGGATCACGGTAGCGTCCCTGGCGCTCGGCTGGGTTGGCGAGCCCGCCGTCTCGCACCTCATCCGGCCCGTGCTGGAGGCCGTGGGGATCGCAAACGAGAGGATAGTCTCGATCATCGCCATCGTCCTCGGCTTCTCGGCCATTACCTACGCCCACCTCGTCTTCGGGGAGCAGGCGCCCAAGTATTTCTCCATCCAGCGGGCCGAGAGGGTGTCGCTCTGGATCAGCCGTCCTTTGAACCTTTTCAGGCTCCTCTTGAGTCCCGTGGTCTGGGTTGTAAACGCGTCGACCAACTTCGTCTTGAGGCCATGGGGCATCAGGCTCGGAGAGGAGATGGAGGCACACTCCGAGGAGGAGCTAAGGATCATGATCTCCTCCTCGACAGCCTCGGGCGTGCTCGACCCCGAGGAGCGCGACTACCTGAACAAGGTCTTCGACTTCGGCGACAGGGTGGCGCGCGAGATCATGGTCCCAAGGCCGGATATCGAGGCGATAGCGAGCGATGCCCCGCTCCCCGAGATTGTCGACGCGGCCGTATACGGGCGCTACACGCGCTACCCGGTCTACGAGGAAGACCTCGACCACATCCTAGGCGCGGCCCACATCAAGGATCTGTTCAGGGCTGCCCGAACGAACGATGAGGACTTCGACATAAGGTCGGTTATCAGGGAGTGCCTGGTCGTACCCGAGACCAAGCGCATCGAGGAGATCCTCAAGGAGTTCCAGACCCGGACGCTGCAGATGGCCATCGTCATCGACGAGTGGGGGAGCGTCGAGGGGCTCATCACCATAGAGGACATCATCGAGGAGATCGTCGGGGAGATCCAGGACGAGTTCGACGAGGGCGAGGCGGCCATAGAGAAGATCAGTGACCACCTCTACACCGTCGACGGCCGCATCCCCATAATCGACGTGAACGATCGTTTCGAACTCGACCTCCCCCACGAGGACTTCGACACAATTGGCGGCTATATCCTCGGCTCGCTGGGGCGCCCCCCCGAGACCGGCGACACCGTCGAGGCCGACGGCGTCACGATGCAGGTAAAGAGCGTCGACGGCCCCCGGGTCTCCATGCTCACCCTTCAACGCAACGACGTCTCCTAGAATCCGCAGCAGGATTCTCCAACGCCTATCCGAATCTGACTGTCATGTGCGGCACCGTGATTGCGGTCGCCCACCTGCATGAGGTACACGTGTGATCGGACGGTCACGATAGACGGGATGTGATTCTCTCGGGCATCGGTGGCGAGACGGAGAAAGCCTCTCGCGCTTGACGCGGAATTTCGGTCCGTATATTGTGATCTGTTGCTTGGGGAAGCGTCGAAGAGAGGAGGCACCATGACGGAGGTCGCGGGGGGGCGCGAGTTGAGCAAGGAACAGTTGCTCGAGGTGTATCGGATCATGAAGACCATCAGGGAGTTCGAGGAGAGGCTGCACACCGAATTCGCCACGGGTGAGATCCCGGGCTTCGTGCACCTCTACGCCGGAGAGGAGGCTATCGCGGCCGGGTTTATGGCCCACCTCGACGAGAACGACTACGTGGCCAGCACACATCGGGGTCACGGGCACTCCATCGCCAAGGGCTGCGACGTCAAGGGGATGATGCTGGAGATCTACGGCAAGGATGAGGGCATCTGTCGGGGCAAGGGCGGCTCCATGCACATAGCCGACCTCGACAAGGGCATGCTCGGCGCGAACGGCATCGTCGGCGGCGGTCCGCCGCTGGTCTGCGGCGTCGGGCTCTCCGCCAAGATCCGCGGCACCAGGCAGGTGGGCGTCTCGTTCACCGGCGACGGAGGCGCCAACCAGGGCACGTTCCTCGAAAGCCTCAACCTGGCGAGCGCGTGGGACCTGCCTTGTATCTTCGTCATCGAGAACAACGGCTACGCGGAGGCCACGGCGCAGGCGTTCTCCAGCAAGGGCATAGACATAGCCAAGAGGGCAGACGGCTTCTCCATGCCCGGCGTCACCATTGACGGGCACGACTTCTTCGCGGTGTACGAGGCGGCGGGCGAGGCGATCCGGCGCGCCCGCGAGGGTGGCGGGCCTTCGCTCATCGAATGCAAGGTCAACCGCTACTTCGGCCACTTCGAGGGCGACGCCCAGACCTACCGCGGCGAGAACGAGGTCGAGGAGATCCGCAACGAGAAGGACTGCCTTACCCTGTTTCGCCAGCGCGTGACCTCGGCCGATCTGATCGACGAGGACGACCTCGACAAGATAGACGAAGAAGTCGGGCGGCTTATAGACGAGTCCGTGGACGAGGCCAAGGCCGCTGCGGAACCGCCCCAGGACAACCTGCTCACGGACGTATACGTCACTTACTAGAGCTGGTCAGCCAGTCAGCACTTCAGCCTGTCAGCCAAGAACAAGAAGCTGACTAGCTGACATGCTGACTAGCTGAAATGCTCTTTCGACCGAAGGGAGAAAGATTTTGGCGCGCACGATCAGCTACATGCAGGCGATCAACGAGGCGCTCGCGCAGGAGATGGAGCGTGACGAGACCGTGGTGGTCTTCGGCGAGGACAACGTGGGCGGGGCCGGCTCACCGGGGGAGATGGACGCCTGGGGCGGTGTCATGGGCGTCACTAAGGGGCTCTACGCCAAGTACCCGGAGCGTATCCTGGACACCCCGATCAGCGAATCCGCCTTTATCGGGGCGGCGGCCGGGGCGGCCTGCTCCGGGCTTCGTCCTGTGGCGGAGCTCATGTTCGTCGACTTCTTCGGTGTGTGCATGGACCAGATCTACAACCAGGCCGCGAAGTTTCGCTACATGTTTGGCGGTAAGGCCAAGACCCCGATGGTCATAAGAACCATGTTCGGGGCCGGCATCCGGGCCGCCAGCCAGCACTCACAATCGCTGTACCCGATCTTCACCCACATCCCCGGCCTCAAGGTCGTGGTGCCATCCAATCCGTACGACGCCAAGGGGCTTCTCATAGCATCGATCCGGGACGACGATCCCGTGATGTTCTTCGAGAACAAGGTCCTCTACGCCGTGGAGGGTGAGGTGCCCGAGGAATCCTACGAGATACCCCTTGGCGAGGCAGAGTACGTGCGAGAGGGCGACGACGTGACGATAGTTGCCATAGGCCGCATGGTCTCGATGGCCGAGCAGGCGGCCGCAACGCTCTCGGACGAGGGCATCGAGTGCGAGATCGTTGACCCGAGGACGACCTCGCCGCTGGACGAGGAGACGATCTTCGAGAGCGTCGAGAACACAGGGCGGCTGGTCGTGGTCGACGAGGCGAACCCGCGCTGCTCTATGGCGACCGACATTGTGGCGCGAGTGGCCGAGAACTGCTTCGACGACCTGGAGGCGGCGCCGAAGATGGTGACGGCGCCGCACACGCCACCACCGTTCAGCCCTTCGCTGGAGGACCTGTACGTGCCCGATCCAGACCGGATCGCTGAGGCGGCGCGCGAGGTCGCCGGCGCGGGGGCGCGGGCGTGAGCGAGACGCAACGAATTTCCAAGCTGGGGATGCCCAAGTGGGGCCTCTCGATGACCGAAGGAACGGTCGTCGAGTGGCTCATCAAGGAGGGTACCGAGCTTGCCAAGGGCGACGAGGTCGTCGAGGTCGAGAGCGAGAAGATCAACAACGCCATCGAGTCTCCGGCCGAGGGCGTCCTTCGCCGCCGGGTCGCCAAGGAGGGCGAGGTCCTGCCGGTGGGCGGTCTACTCGGCGTGATCGCGCCGTCGGACGTCCCCGACGGGGAGATAGATTCGTACGTCGAGGACTTCCTGGAGAACTTCGACCCCGAAGAGGCGGCGGCGGAGGCCGGCGGTCCTGAACCGCAGACGGTCGAGATCGGCGGCAGGAACGTACAGTACCTGAGGCTCGGGGAGGGCGAAGACCCTCCCCTCATCCTTCTGCACGGCTTCGGCGGCGACATAAACATCTGGGTCTTCAACCAGGGGGCCCTCTCCGAGGCGGGACGCACCGTTTACGCCTTCGACCTGCCCGGCCACGGCCAGTCCTCCAAGGACGTAGGCAGGGGTGACCTCGACTCCTTCGTGGAGGTCCTGGCGGGCTTTATGGACGAGATGGGCGTACAGAAGGCGCACCTGGTTGGGCATTCGATTGGTGGTGCGGTGGCCGGCTCGTTCGCGCTCGCACACCGTGAGAGGGTCGCGTCGCTCGTCCTCATCGCGAGCGCCGGGCTCGGGGAGGAGATCAACGACGACTACATCGAGGGCTTTATCGCCGCGAACCGGCGCAGGGAGATGAAGAACGTTCTGGGGCTCCTGTTCGCGAACCCCGACCTCGTCACACGCCAGCTCGTCAACGACGAACTGCGCTTCAAGCGCATGGACGGGGTGGACGAAGCCCTGCGCGCGGTGGCCGACAAGATATTCCCGGACGGCAGCCAGGCCGAAGTGCCCGATCTCTCCGGCCTCGACGTGCCCATACTCGTGATCTGGGGCCAGGACGATCAGATCATCCCGGTCTCTCACACCGAGAACCTACCCGACGGTGTCAGGGTCGAGATCCTGGAAGACACGGGCCACATGCCGCAGATGGAGTCAGCAGGCCGGACGAACCGTATCATCGAAGACTTTCTGGACAACCTTGGGTAGAGATCAAGAACCGGGAGGTAGGAGTCCGAGGGTCGCACCGTTCGACCCTACTCCCACCCCATGACGACGGTCGGCATCGTCGCGAACCCCGCTTCGGGCCGGGACATCAGGCGCCTGGTGGCGGGAGCTTCGGTCTTCGACAACGCCGAGAAGGGCAACATGGTCTTCCGGCTGATGGTGGGGCTCGCGGCGGTTGGCGTCGAGCGCGTTCTGATGATGCCCGCCGCCTCGGGGCTCTTCGACGGGCTGGACCGCAACTGGCGCGCCAACGCCGCCAGCGAGCGCAAGCAAGACTTGCCCGAACTCGAGCTGGTGGAGATGAAGATCCGGCACGGTCCGCGCGACACGGCGTACGCCGTCGGCAAGATGTGCGAGCGGGGCGTCTCGTCCATCGTCGTGCTGGGCGGCGACGGAACCAACCGCGTCGTCGCCCGCCACTGCGATCCCAACATCCCCCTCTGCACGCTCTCCACCGGCACCAACAACACCTTCCCCAAGATGCAGGAGGCGACGGTCGCAGGACTGGCGACCGGGCTGGTCGCGACCGGGCGAGTCGGAGACGAAGCGGTGCGCCGGGAGAAGATCTTGTACGTCACCATCGACGGCGAGCCCGACCGCGACTGCGCCCTCGTGGAAGTGGCCGTAAACTCGGAACGGTTCGTCGGGGCGCGTGCCCTGTGGAGGGCCGAGGACATCTCGGAGATCGTAGTCGCCTCCGCCTCGCCCGAAGCCGTGGGACTCTCTTCCATAGCTGGTCTTTTGGACCCGGTAGAGCGCTCGACGCCCCACGGTCTTTATGTCCGGCTTGCCCCTCCCGAGGACGCCGATACGGTCCTCACTGTCCCGCTCGCTCCTGGTCTCATTGCTCCTGTGGGCGTCGTGGAGTCGAGACGCGTCGAGCCGGGCGAGTCGGTCGAGTTGGAGCCGAAGGTCGGGAGCCTGGCGCTCGACGGCGAGCGCGAGATAGAGATAGGACCCCAGAACGAGGTGAAGGTGCGCCTCGAGCCGAACGGCCCGTTAACGATAAACGTCGGCGAAGCTATGCGTGAGGCGGCGCGAAGGGGTCTGCTTAACGGCGCGCCGTAGGAACTGCAAAGAGGGCGAACCTCTTTACAAGCAACTCAGTTCGTTGATCCGCCCTTCGGCCGCTACCCCACGGCCGGGTTGCCGCCCGCTATGTCGGTCAACTGTCCGGGATCTAGGCAATATTGCCGGAGCAGGTCGGAGTTGGCTTCGGTGTCCACCTTGTCGGGGAGCTTGCTGTCGGCTTCGTTGGCCTTCTCGGCACCCTGTTGGCTGCGGATGCGCTCTACTATCATGGCTTTGGGAATCTCCACTCTGGCTCCTCTCCTTCCGCCTCAAATGGGAATGTTAGCAGGGTCTCGGGCGTTGCGCGGACCCCCAAAAGCTTACCCCGTCGATAACGACCACGTTAGCAGGCGCCAACCAGTTGACCGAGCATCAGAAAATGCCCCCTGGTACCATGGCACGGTCGTTGGTCTTAGGATGACGGTCACTTTGCAGATGGAGCACGACATCGAGGCGCTGACGGGCGGGGCTATGGCCTCTATCTGGTCCTGGGTCAGGGCGAAGATCCCGCCCTGTGTCGAGGTCTTCGACGCCCACGCCCACATCGGGACAGACGTCGACGGCAGGACGATGACCAAAGACGGTATGCGTTCCAGGATGGAGGCAGCGGGGGTGAAGAAGAGCATCGTCTTCCCCCTGAACGACCCGAACGCCCGCGACGACTACTCGGGTCCGAACGACGTCGTCTGGAGCGCTTACGAGGAGTACCCTTCCTCCTTTGTGCCTTTCTTCCGCCTCAACCCGAACCTCGATTACGACAGGGAGTTCGGACGCTGCGTCGAGCGCGGCTTCATGGGCCTCAAGCTCCATCCCGTCTCGCAGGAGTTCGAGCTGGACGACCCGAGGGTCGTGCGCCTGTTCGGGATGGCGGCGGAGATTGATCTTCCGGTCCTGATCCACGCAGGCTTCGCCATGCAGCGGATCGTCGAGCCTCTCCTTCCCACGGTCGAAGCGTACCCCGGGCTGCGCCTGATCCTCGGCCACTGCGCAATGGTCGAGGTGCTCTCGGCCACCAGCGCCTTCGAGGACCACCAGAACGTGCTGTTCGAGACCTCCGTTGTGCAGGCCAAAGACCTGTACGAGCTCTGCTCCTCCGTCGATCCTTCCAGGATCTGCTTCGGGTCGGACATACCCTATGGTGACCTGCCGTCGACGTTGCATTCCATCCTCGCTGCGGCCGAGGCTGCGGGGGTGCCTGATGCGGCCCTGCCGGGAATACTCTCGGATAACATAAGGCGGTGGTTTCCTTGAAGGCGGCCAACCGGGCCGACTCGGCGCTGAGGACGGCTCACCTGCTCAGGATCGACAGCTACATGGACATCGCGATCCTCGCGATGTGGACGGCGAGCCCGAGGGTCGACACCATGCTCGGTATGGCCGAAGCAAGCCTGCGGGGTGGGAGCCCAGGCGGCAAGGACGACAAACTGATCGAGAAGCTTCGCGCCCTCGTCAGGGAGGGGCGCGAGTACCTGGCAGGTGGCGACTTCTCCGTCGCGATGGGCCGGATGCGGGTGGCCCACGACCTGCTTTCCCTACACATCATCCGTCTCTCGAATGAGTAGCCAGGTCCCTGGCGAGGCTGGTCTTCCGGAGGACGCCCCGCTCGCTGCCGTAACGCGGGGCGCGCTTCTCGAGAGCATCCACCGCGGGCGTCTCGTCGTCTGCGATCCTGATGGCAGTGTACTCGAGGCAGCTGGCGACCCCGAAGCCTACATCTACGCCCGCTCCTCGACCAAACCGTTCCAGGCGCTCCCGCTCGTTCACTCGGGCGCAGCCGACGCCTTCGGGCTGACGGATAGAGAGCTCGCCGTAGTCTGCGCTTCGCACAATGCCGAGGAGCCTCACCTCGCCGCTGTCAGGTCCATCCTGGAGAAGGCCGGCCTGACCGAGGACGACCTGCAGAGCGGCGCCCATCTGCCACTGTACGAACCAGAGGCAAACAAGCTGATCCGCAGCGGCGAAGAGCCGCGTCCGATCCACGGCAACTGCTCAGGTAAGCACGCGGGGATGCTCGCCGCCTGCGTTTACGAGGGCTACGAGACCGCCACCTACCGCGACCCCGCGCACCCTCTCCAGCGCCGCATACTCGGTCTCATCGCCGAGGTTTGTGGCCTGCGGGAGGATGAGGTGCTCGTCGCCGGCGATAACTGCGGCGTGCCCGCCTTCGCCCTGCCGCTGCGGAGCTTCGCGACGGGCCTCGCTCGCTTCGCCACGGGCAGAGCCCTCCCCGATGAACTCGCTGGCGCAGCACTGCGAATCAGGGACGCGATGCGGGATTATCCCTTTATGGTCGCGGGCACGGGAAGGTTCGACACGGAGCTCATGGACTCGACGGACCTTCTCGTCAAGGGCGGGGCCGAAGCGGTGCTCGCTGTCGGGAGCCAGGAAGGCTGGGGGATGGCGCTGAAGATCTCAGACGGAGCGGTCAGGGCCGTGCCGCCTGCGGCGCTCGCCGCGCTTGGCGGCATGGGCATCGAGGTGCCCGAGGTCGTCTCCGATGTGCGTGGCCTGCACGGTGAGAAGGTCGGTGAGATCCGGCCTCCGATCCAGGCTCTAGGATGGACGGCATAGACCATCCATTGTCCGACTAACTGGGGTAGTCTGCGTAGGATCGTGACCCCCTGACCATACCCATGAAGCTGACCACGGAGATCCTCGAAGCGTGCTACAGGGCAGGCGCCTTCCCGATGGCCGATGCTTTTGGGCGCATCGAGTTCTACCGCTCGGACCCGCGAAGCGTGCTCGAGTTCGAAGACTTGCACGTCCCTCGCTCGCTGGGGCGTGTAATCCGCAAGGGAACCTTTGAAGTGCGCGTGGACGAGGACTTCGACGGCGTCATAAGGGCGTGTGCCGACAGGGAAGAGACCTGGATCAGTCCGGAGATCATCGACGCTTACGTGGGGCTGCACCACGCCGGCAAGGCCCACAGCGTCGAGGCGTACGCGGATGGGGATCTCGCAGGCGGACTCTACGGGGTCACCATTGGCGGGGCGTTCATGGGCGAGTCGATGTTCACCCGCATGAGGGACGCTTCCAAAGTCTGCTTCGTATACCTGGTGGACAGGCTGCAGGAGCGCGGTTACGAACTTCTGGACTGCCAGATCCAGAACCCCCACCTCGCCAGGCTGGGAGCGCGTGAGATCACCGAACAGGAGTACTTGCGCCGCCTGCAGCACGCCCTGACCCTGGAGTGCTCTTTTGCCTAGAGGGATCTCTTTCGGCTCGTCGCTTGCCGCGTGGTAAGCTAGCCCCATGGATATACGACACATCGACATTGATTGGACGCCTGAGCTAGAGCGACCCGTTCTCATCGCCGGCTTCACGGGCTGGAACGACGCCGCCGACGCGGCGAGCGTCGCCGTCGGGGCCCTGGCCAGCTCGTGGGAGGCGCGGCGTTTCGGCGGCTTCGACGGCGAAGAGTTCTTCGACTTCCAGACCACGCGGCCGCAGGTCAAGCTGGTCGACGGCGTGACGCGCGAGATCCAATGGCCCGAAAACATGCTCTCGGCGACGGAGCCGAGGCTGGAGGCCGCCGGCGGCCGGGGAGCCGTCTTGCTAACGGGACCGGAGCCGAATTTCAGGTGGCGGGCTTTCTCCACAGCTGTCGTCGAGTTGGCCAAAGCCTTGAACGTGGAACTCGTAGTTACGATGGGAGCCCTGCTAGCCGACGTGCCGCATTCGCGTCCCGTCTCGGTCTCCGCCAACTCCCAGGACGCCTCCCTGGTCGACTCCTTAGGCCTCTCCGCCTCGCGCTACGAGGGGCCGACGGGCATCACGGGCGTCCTGCACCGCGAGTGCGCCGACGGCGGTCTGCCCTCGGTGAGCTTCTGGGCCTCCGTCCCGCACTACCTGCCCGCCGTCCCATCCGCCCCTGCGGCCCTCGCCCTGCTTGACAAGCTCTCGTACCTGCTCGGCATGGAGGTAGATACAGCCGACCTCGAAAGCACCGCAGAGACCTACCAGGAACAGGTCTCTGTCGCCGTCTCCCAGGACTCGGATCTCTCCTCCTACGTCAGGATGCTCGAAGACCGCTTCGACTCCCAGGCAGATCAGGGTCCGCGCAACCTGCCCTCTGGCGACGAGCTCGCCCAGGAACTCGAAGGTTTCCTCCGCGAACACCGGCGCGAGGATGAGAGCTAGTCAGCACGCCTCCCGACTTCGCCGGACGGCTTGTCAGCATTTCTGCTTGCGTGTTCCCAAGCCCTGGCTGACAAGGCGGCACAGCCGCCGGGCTGACAAGCGAAGGCCCTAAGGCCTGCGCGTGCTGAAATGCTGACTAGCTAATGGCAAACACGAAGGCAACGATGCTGGCGAGTCCTAAAAGGCCCTGTATTACGGCGGAGGCCAAGTAGCCGACGAGGACGCCGCCTGCCGCGTGAGAGGCGCGGCGCCAGTCGGATTCCTTGGAGCCCGGCCCTTGTTGGTCCTGACGCGTGCGCTTGAGGTATTCGCCGATAAAGACACCCGTGATGGTGCCGAGGATGAGGCCGAGTAGGGAGCCGATGCCCAGGAAGAGGAGTCCGACCAGGGCTCCCGCGATGCCTCCGATGGCACCGCCCAAGGTTCCCCAGTTGCTGGCCCCAAAGCGGCGGGCGCCGTATGAGGTGGCGACGAAGTCGGTGACGAGGGCGAGCGCGGCGAACATGAAGAGGGCCACGAGGACTGCGGCGCCGACGGTGCGAAAATCTGTGAGCAGGGCGTAGACGAGGGCTGACAGGAAGATGAGTGTAACGCCAGGAAGACCGGGCAAGACGCTTCCGAGCAGGCCT
>CAWEQZ010000012.1:0-28676 GCA_963811295.1 uncultured Rubrobacteraceae bacterium
CGTTCACCACGCCCGAACTTTCGGAAGACATGCACGAGGAGATGGTCGGGATTGAAGAACGTATCTTCCAGGGCCTCAGCCTGCCCTACCGCGTGGTCGACATCTGCACCGGCGACCTCGGCGGCGCCGCCTACCGCAAGTACGACCTGGAGCCCTGGATGCCCGGCCGCAACGACTTCGGCGAGGTAACGAGCACCTCGAACACTACCGATTACCAGGCCCGCAGACTCGCCATGCGCTACCGCAAAGAAGGCGGAACGCCCCAACTCCTGCACACCCTCAACGGCACGGCCCTCGCTATGAGCCTGTCCTCCGACCTCCCACCTCGAGATCTACCACAACAAGACGGCTCAGTCCTCGCTACCCGAAGCCCTCCTCCCCTACGGGGAAAGAGACGCCTGACACCCTCGTAATCCTTATTCCTCTTGACACGCGGGGTACAACTGTTTATTGTATCGGACACGGATATATCGTTGACGGAGCGTTTGTGGAGAGAGGCAGAGGCGGACGGGTGCAGGAGCTACGGGACCTCTTACCGCTGACCCCGGCTGTGTTGAACACACTGGTGGCGGTGGCCGACGAGGAGCGGCACGGGTATGCGATCATGCGCGAGGTAGTGGAGCGGACAGGAGGGCAGACCAGACTCGGCCTGGGACCTTATACGGTTCGATCAAGCGCATGCTAGCGGACGGCTTGATCGAGGAGTCCGACGAGCGTCCGGACCCTGCGCTGGACGACCAGCGGCGCCGTTACTACAGGATCACGGACTTCGGCAGGCGGGTCGCCGGGGCCGAGGCGGAGAGGTTGTCCGCTCTTGTAGAGACGGCGCGCGCCAGGAAGCTCTTCCCTGGTCGCGGGCCTTCTTTACCAGAGGGCGTGTGATGTCGCGGTTCGAGCGTATCTACAGGGCGCTGCTCAAGGATGCCGGAGGATTTCAGGGGGAGTATGGGGTGCAGATGGAGCAAGTATTCGGCGATCTGTACAGGGAAGAGCGCGAACGAGGTGGGAGGCGTGCGATCGCGCTGATGTGGGCCCGACGATCACGACCTGGCGATGAACGGCGGTGGCGCAGAGGATCAGCCGGGGACCATGAGGAGGTAGCAGTGTACGATCGTAAGCTGGCCGTCGTTGGTTTCGTACTCATTCTTGCCCCGCTGTACTTCGTGTCGGCGTCGTTGTTGAGAGTTCGGGCTCGGGGTTGGGTTCTTGTTTGATCCGCTGGAGACTTTTCTTCCGTCGCCGGGCGGCGAGCGGTATTCAACGCGGTCTCGCCCTTCGTTTTCCTCGGCGGGTTGTGTCTCGCGCTGGCGCTTAACATCTATGCTGTCGTGCGGTTGGACGTAAAAGAGAAGCAGGGACGCTCGTAAGTACCGTCAGGCTCAAGCTGAACTTGTCGAACCTCCCGGTCGCCGCAGTTAGCGTTTTGCTCCTGGTCAACGCTCGTGGGAGACGCCTTTCGCGAAAACTTCACCCACCGCTAGAGAGCGATTCCCACAGGAAATCGCCCCGCCCCGGATCGCCAATTCGGCTTCGGGGGAAAACAACAAGCTGATAAGCTGAACTGCTGACAAGCGAAGCCCGAAGGGCTGAGCGTGCTGACACGCTGAAATGCTTACAGAGAGGAAGGTCGGGATGACAGAAGCGGTCGAGAAGCTGGTCAAGAAGAGCGAGGACCCGAGCAGGTGGTACCTGCAGCTCGTGCGCATGGCCAAGCTCGCCGATTACGGGCCCGTGCGGGGGACGTTCGCGATACGGCCCTACGGGTTCGAGATCTGGGAGCGCGTCCAGCGCGACCTCGACGACCGCTTCAAGGCGACGGGTCACAGGAACGCCTACTTCCCGCTGCTCATCCCCGAGAGCTACCTCAAGAAGGAAGCCGAGCACGTCGAGGGCTTTGACCCCGAGCTCGCGTGGGTAACCATAGGGGGTAGAGAAGAGCTGGAGGAGCGGCTTGCGATCCGGCCAACATCAGAGAGCATCATCTGCGACTTCTACAAGAATTGGGTGCAGAGCTACCGCGACCTGCCCATCCTCATAAACCAGTGGTGCAACGTCTTGCGCTGGGAGAAGGTCACCCGACCGTTCCTCAGGACCGCGGAGTTCCTCTGGCAGGAGGGCCACACGGTCCACGCGACGGCGGAGGAGGCGCGCGAGGAGACCTTGCGGATGCTCGGCGTCTACCGCGACTGCTTCTACGAGGCCATGGCCATCCCCGTACTCACGGGTGCCAAGAGCCCCTCCGAGCGCTTTGCCGGGGCCGTGGAGACCTACACCTGCGAGGGTTTGATGGGTGACGGACGCGCACTGCAGGCCGCGACCAGCCACGACCTCGGGCAGAATTTCGCCCGCGCCTTCGACATCACCTTCCTCGACGAGAACCAGGACAGGGTCTATCCGTACCAGACCTCGTGGGGGTTTTCCACGCGTACGATAGGGGGTTTGATCCTGGTCCATGGCGACGACAGGGGCCTCAGGTTGCCGCCGAGGATCGCACCGACTCAGGCCGTCATCGTCCCGATCTGGCGCGGCAAGAACAAGGGAGAGGTGCGCCGCGAGGCCGAAGCTCTCCATACGGAACTTACAGACTCCGGCATCAGGATGGAGGTCGACCTCGACGAAGAGCACTCGCCGGGTTGGAAGTTCAACGAGCACGAGCTCAGGGGCGTGCCCGTGCGGGTGGAACTCGGGCCCAGGGACATCGAGAAGGAGCAGGCCGTCCTCGTCCGGCGCGATACTGGGGAGAAGGAGTTCGTGGGCAGAAAGGGATTGCCCGGGCGGCTAGAGACACTAATGGTCGAGATCCAGGAGAATATGTTGCGTCAGGCGACGGAGTTCCGCGAGGCGAACACCCGCAGGGCCGAAAGCTACGAGGAGTTCGAGGAGATCATCGCCAGAGAGCGTGGTTTCGTCGTCGCCCCCTGGGACGGCACGGAGGAGACCGAGCAGCAGATCAAGGAAGATACGAGGGCTACGATCCGGCTCCTGCCCTTCGAGCGGGAGGAGGGGAAGGACCTCGTCTCGGGAAGGCCTGGCCGTACCGCCATCTTCGCCCGTGCATACTGAGAGCATTTCAGCCCGCCGCCTCGCTCCGCGACTTATCAGCCAGTCAGCTATGTGTGTGGTGTGGCGTGACGCTCGTGCGCCTGAGCGTATGTCAGAGGAGCACCTACTCACTTAGAGTTTGCTTTCGGCAACAAGACCTGAAATGCTGACAAGCGGAGGCGAAGCCTGAGCGTGCTGAAATGCTGAATTCTCGCCGTGCGCAAGGCTCTTGAGCCTTGCGCACGGCGACACGTTGACTCCAGGATCTAGAACGGTTAGCATTTGCGCGTTAAGTAACATATAACGTGGGCGCCAGGCTCTAGCGCCTGCCTGGAGGGGGTCTCCGTGTGGTCTTCCGTACTATACGCTGCGAGATGGTGTCTGTCGTCTGTCCGGGACGGATGTGGCTGGCTAGCATCTCTTAGGTTTCTCGCGCCGGTGCCTGTCTTGATCCTGCTGGTGGGAGATCATGTTGCTATCAAGGCCAAGGAGTACTCTGCGTACTCGGATCCCAAGAAGCCTGTCATCGCTGTCATCCTCTCCGAGCAGCAGAACGTTGAGGAGTTCGAGGCCCACTTCGGTCTCAGCGACGGGCAGGTCGATGCCGTCCTCGCCGCAACCCGCCACGAGAACCGGGTTCTGGCACAGGAGTTTGGCGAGAGTGAGCGCGTGCTCGCCGCGAACAAAGATCTCCCTAAGAAAGTGATAGTGAAGAAGATCGCCGCCTCCGACTATGACGAGAAGGTAGCCGCGGCTGTGGCAGGAACGAAAGAGAGAATCGGGGCCATAGTGCCCGAGGATCATAGCGCCGACCTCGAGAGTTGGGTGGACGAGCAGTGGAACCAGGAGGTTCGGGCCGCTTCCGAAGAAAACTACACGGCCGCCTCCGAGACCTACATGGTCTCCAGTAACAGGAAAGGCATACGGTGCAAAGTCTTCGCGACGCAGTTCATCGGGTACACCGATCGCGAGGTTGCCCTGCCACATCGCAACCTCAAGTCCGGCCGCCAGCCGAGGGTTCGCATCTGGCGCGTCAACGGCGGGCCCAGCGTGGGGCCGAGGGTCAAGGAGGTAGGGCCTTGGAACACCTACGATAATTATTGGGTGCGGGAGAAGGATCGTACGATGTACAAACGCGTTCCGCGTTGCAAGCCACAGGCGCAGGTCGCCTACTACCAGAACTTCAACAAGGGCGAGGACGAGTTCGGTAGGGAAGTCCTCAACCCCGCCGGAGTCGACCTGACACCGGACGTCGCCCGTAGCATGGGCCTGGAGAAATACCAGAACGCCTGGGTGTGGGTACGCTTCCCCTGGGTCCACCGGTAGGAAGGACCCTTTCTCCGGAAGGCGCGACTTGCTTGACGGGGCACACCCTGGTGTTTTAGCATCAACGCCTAGCGCGAACCCGCATCGAGAGCGGCGGAGGGAACTGGCCCCGAGAAACCGCGGCAACCCACGGGGAGCTGTGAGCTACTCCCGCAAGGTGCCAAGTCCAGCAGGACGGTCATTACCGTTCTGGAAGATGTGGGGAGAGGTGGGCAGCCTCTTCTACGAGCGGGTTGCGCGAGAGGCGTAGAACCCGATCCATAGAAGGAGGCCGCATGACTACCGAGTATGACACTAGAGCCGGGGGCCGGCGCTAGCGACGCCCCGGCCCTACGATCCCACCGCATAGGCGCCTTCGAGCCCGAACTCGGCGGAAGCCTGCGCGATGTCACCCTGGTCTACGAGACTTGGGGTGAGCTCGACGCCACTGCCGATAACGTCGTACTGCTCGTCCACGCCCTGACCGGAGACTCGCACGCCGCGGGAGGCCCATCCGAAGCGTACAGGCGCGGCGGTTGGTGGGACCCGATGGTCGGGCCGGGGCTGCCTCTAGACACCGAAAAATACTTCGTCGTCTGCTCTAACGTCATAGGAGGCTGCTCGGGCAGCACCGGTCCGGCCTCTTTAGAACCGGGCACGCGGCGACCCTACGGGATGCGCTTTCCTGTCGTCACGATCAGGGACATGGTCAGGGCGCAGAGGTGCTTGCTCGACGCCCTTGGCGTACAGCGGCTGGCCCTCGTCGCCGGCGGTTCCATCGGAGGGCAGCAGGCGCTGGAGTGGGCCGTGGAGTACCCCGACTTTGTGGAGAAGGCCTTACCCGTAGCGGCCACTGGGGCGCTCGGGCCGCAGGGGATCGGGATGAGCGAGATCGGACGCCGCGCTATCATGGCCGACCCCGATTGGCAAGGGGGCGACTACTACGGCACGGAAAGGAGGCCCGATAGGGGGCTCGCCATCGCCAGGATGGCGGGGATGATGACCTACCAGAGCGCCGCCGGGCAGTGGGAGAGGTTCGGCCGGAGGCCCGCCGGGCGTCCCGCGCTCTACCCCGAGTTCGGTGGGAGGTTCGAGATCGAAAGCTACCTGCACTACCAGGGCAGGGAGCTCACCGGCCGCTTCGATGCCAACTCCTACCTCTACCTCTCCAGGGCCATGGACCTCTACGACGTGGCGAGCGGCTACGAGTCCGAAGAGGAGGCCCACTCGCGCATCGAAGCCGAAGTGCTCTTCGTCGGCATCACGAGCGACTGGCTCTTCCCGGCCGCCGAAGTACAAGCCGCCGCCGAGAAGGCGAACCAAGCCGGCGCGAAGGCAAGCTACGCCGAGATAGACAGACTAAGCGGCCACGACGCCTTCCTGAAGGACTGGAAAGAGCTCAAAGAAGCGATACAACCGTTCACAGAAGAACGAAACCTGAAACCTGAGCGACCGAAGGGAGCGAAAATGACCGACCAGAAGATCCAGGAGCGCGATTACGGGTTCGACACCCTGGCTTTGCACGCCGGGCAGGAGGTGGACTCGGCCACGACGGCGCGGGCGGTGCCCATCTACCAGTCGACCTCATATGTCTTCCACGACACCGACCACGCGGCGGACCTGTTCTCGCTCGCCGAAGAGGGCAACATCTACACCAGGATCATGAACCCCACGACCGACGTCTTCGAGAAACGGGTGGCCGCGCTGGAGAAGGGCGTGGGCGCCCTCGCGACGGCCTCGGGGCAGGCCGCCCAGGGGCTTACGATCCTGAACATCATGGGAGCGGGCGATGAGCTCGTCTCCGCGGCAGAGCTCTACGGCGGAACCTACAACCAGTTCCATTACACGCTGCCCAAGGTCGGTATCGACGTGAAGTTCGCCGACTCGACGGATCTCGACGCCATACGCGCGGCGATCACGGAGCGGACGAAGGCCGTTTATGCCGAGACCGTAGGGAACCCCGCGCTCAACACCCTGGATATCGAGGGGGCTGCGGCGGTGGCCCACGATGCCGGCGTCCCGCTCATTATCGACAACACTCTGCCCTCTCCCTACCTGGTCAACCCCCTGGAGCACGGGGCAGACATCGTCGTCCACTCTGCGACCAAGTTCATCGGCGGGCACGGCACGTCGATCGGCGGCGTCATAGTGGACGGCGGCACCTTCCCCTGGGACAACGGGAAGTTCCCCGGCTTCACCGAACCGGACCCCTCCTACCACGGACTGGAGATCTACCCCACCCTTGGCGAGCTCTCGTTTATCTTGAAGACCCGCGTCCAGATGCTCAGGGACTGGGGTCCCGCCCTCAGCCCGTTCAACAGCTTCCTCTTCCTGCAGGGCCTCGAGACGCTGCCCTTGCGGATGGAGCGCCACTCGACGAACGCGCAGGCCGTCGCCGAGTTCCTGCAGGTCCACCCCAAGGTCAACTGGGTCAACTATCCGGGCCTCGAAGACCATCCTTCGCACGAGTTGGCGGCGAAGTACCACAGGGAAGGCCTATTCGGTGCGATCCTCGGTTTCGGTATCGAAGGCGGCCTCGAGGCGGGCAAGCGCTTCATAAACGGGCTCGAGCTGCACAGCCTCCTCGCGAACGTGGGCGACGCGAAGAGCCTCGTCATACACCCGGCCTCCACGACCCACTCGCAGCTCTCGGTGGACGAGCAGAAGTCTACCGGCGTCACGGACGACTACGTCAGGCTCTCCGTGGGCCTCGAGTCCATCGACGACATACTGTACGATCTCGATACAGCGCTGAACGCAGCGTGACCTTTTTGGCGAGACCTCTGGTCATAAAGTTCGGGGGGACCTCAGTGGGAGGCGGCGCGCAGTTCGCCCGCGCCGCCGGCATCGCCGCCGAAGCTGCCGGGGATAATCCCGTGGCCGTGGTCGTCTCGGCGATGGGCGGCACGACAGACACCCTGCTCGGCTACGCGAGGATGAGCTCGCCTTGGGTAAGGCAGACCAGAAAGGACGAGACGCACGAGGCCTCCATAGCCGAGCTTCGCCGGATGCTGGCAGAGCGGCACCTGTGCGCCGCCCGCGAGGCCGTGGCCGCCGACCATCTGCCCGGGGTAGAGGGACGCGTGGTCGACCTTCTCGGCCAGCTCGAAGAGGTCATCGGGTCTCCTTCCGACAACGTGAAGGCGCGCCGGGATGAGATCGCCGTCTACGGAGAGCGCCTGTCGGCAGAGATCCTGGCGGGCGCGATCAGTAGCCAGGGTATTCCTGCCGATATCGTGGCCGCCGACCCCATAGCCACAGATACACGCTTCGGGGAGGCCGAGGTGGACCCGGCGGCCACGCGCGAGCGCTCGGTGCGCCACGTCTCGCCACTGCTTCGAGAGGGGACTCGTCGCGGTCGTGCCAGGCTACGTAGGACGTTCGCCGCGGGGTTTGCCTACGACGCTAGGCAGGGGGGGCTCTGACCTCTCGGCGACGGTCCTCGGACGTGCGCTCGACTCCGGAGAGGTCTGGATCATGTCCGACGTAGACGGCGTGCTCGACGCAGACCCGCGTCTCGTCCCCGACGCCGCCCTGATGCCGCGCCTCTCTTACCGGGAGGCCACCATCTTCGCCGGGCTCGGCGCGAAGGTGCTGCATCCCAGGACCATGGAGCCCGCCTCTGAGGCCGGCATCGAGGTCTTCGTCCGCAACACGTTCGCGCCCGATGGCGCTGGCACCCACGTTACGGGCTTCGATCCTGGGGCCGGCGTCCGCTGCGTGGCGCTCAGGCAGAACGTGGCCATGGAGATCCCGTGTACGGACGGCCGCGAGGGAAGGGCCGCGATGGTCGTCTGCATCGGCTCGCCGGATGAAGAGGATCTCGCCCGCGGCCGGCGTTGCCTGCGCGAGGCGGGCATCCCCGTGCAGCACTTCGGCATCGCGGCCGCCGGGCTCGTGTTCCTCGTATCCGCCGACGTGGGCCTCGAGGCGCTGCGCGCGCTGCACGCGTGTCTGATCCCACCAGCAGGAGACTTCGCCGGCGAAGAGGTAGCGTGAGGCGGCTGGAGATAGTCCAGCTCGGCCTGGGGCACGTCGGCCGGGCGGTCGCCCAGATCGTCCTGGAAGAGCGCAAACGCTGGCTGGAGCGCCACGGTATCGAGGTGAGGTACCGCGCCGTCTCGGATACTTCGGGCGCGCTGGTCGGCGAGGAGTTGCTTCCGCAGGCGATACGCCTTAAGGAGGAAGGCGGTACTCTAGCCGAGCTTGGCGTCGAGCCACTGGAAGGCGTGCTCGGCTCGGAGCCGGAACCCGGCTTCACCCGGGTAGTCGTAGACGTGGCCGTGCACGGGGGTACTTTCGACCTGGATCTGCTGGGCATAAGGGGCGGCGCTTATCTCGTGCTCTCCAACAAAGGACCGCTCTCGGGCAGCACGGCCCAGTACCGCCAGCTCATGCGCATGATCCCGGACCGTCTCTGGCACGAGGCCACGGTTGGTGCCGGCATGCCCATCATCTCGACCATAGACGGCCTGCTGGAGACGGGGGACGAGATACTGGAGATACAGGCGAGCCCGAGCGGCACCCTCGGCTTCGTCATGAGTGCGGTCGAGGGAGGCCGGTCCTTCTCCGAGGCGGTGAGGGAGGCGGTGGATCTCCACTACGCCGAGCCGGATCCTCGCGACGACCTCTCGGGACTCGACGTGGCCCGCAAAGCCATCATCCTGGCACGTATGATGGGGAGGGAGATCGAACCACACGAGATCCCCTACGAGTCACTCGTCCCTCGAGGCCTAGAAGATGTCCCGCTGGCGCAATTCATGGAGCGACTCCCTGAACATGACGAGGCTTTCGCCGCGCGCCTCCTCGCCGTCGAAGTACACCACATGCTTCGCTACCTGGTCCGTATCCCGAAGCGTGGGCCCGTAACAGTCGGGCTGCAGGATACGCCCGTGGAGAGCCCCTTCGGACCCATCAGCGGCCCCGAAAACGTCTTCGATTTCCGCACGCGCCGCTACTCGGATGTTACCCTCACCGTGCGCGGACCGGGCGCGGGACCGCAACGCACAGCGAGCGGCGTGGTGTGGGACCTGCTCGATATTGCGCACAAAGCTTTGTAGGTGTCAGGCTTCGGGTATCAGGAAGTCTCTATTGGAGGATCTTATGGGTGATGGGTATAGGGTAGCGGTCGTAGGAGCCGGGCTCGTAGGGGACAGGTTGGTCGCCGAGCTCAGGCGCAGGGACTTCCCACTCAGAGAGTTGCGCATCCTGGCCAGGAGCGAGCGGACAGCGGTTCTCGCGGGGGAGACGTTCGAGGTCGGCGTGGCCGAGCCGGAGGCTTTCGAGGGCGTGGATATCGCCTTCTTCGCCGGTACGGAGGGCGAGAAAGGGGCCGCCGTCCAGCTCGCCGATGAGGCCATCTCGCGCGGCGCCGTCGTCATCGACAACGGCAGCGACTTCAGGCTCGACCCGATGGTGCCCCTCGTCGTCCCCGAGGTGAATGTGGGTGCGCTCGAGGGCCACGAAGGTCTTATCGCCAACGCCAACTGCTCCACCATCCAGATGGTCGTCACGCTCGCGCCGCTCGCGCGAGAGTTCGGCTTGAGGAAGGTCGTCGTCTCGACCTACCAGGCCGTCTCGGGCGCGGGACGCAGCGGCGTCGAGGCGTTGGAGAACGGCAGGGAGGACGCGTTCCCAAGGCCCATAGTCGGGAACGCCATACCCCAGATCGGGGGCTTCGGCGACGACGGATACACGACCGAGGAGATCAAGATGAGGGAGGAAACACGCAAGATCCTCTCTCTACCAGACCTTCCGGTCTTCGCTACCGCCGTCAGGATCCCGGTCCACACAGGCCACGCCGAAAGCATCTACGCCGAGACCGAGCGGGAGGCGGATCTCGCCGCTGTGCTCGAAGCGTTGGGGGCGGCGCCGGGCGTCGAGGTCTCCGACGGCTTCCCGACGCCACTCGAGGTCGCCGGAGTGGATGGTACCTACGTCGGGCGGGTGCGCGTGGAGGGGCGGGTGATCCAGTACTGGTGCGTCGCCGACAACCTCCTGAAGGGCGCGGCGACGAACGCCGTCCAGATCGCCGAATCGCTCGTCGGCGTACGCGCGCGGGCGTAGAGACCGTTCTCTCGAGGCGCGGTTCGTGCCGCACTGTACGGAGGATCTGCAACTCGTTAAACTTCGATGTGGGAAGATACCCGCGGTGAGGAGAGAGGCATGGCACAAGGCGAAAAGAAATCGTTCTGGGACAGGCTGTTTGGCCGCAATCAGCCTTCCGCGCGTGAGGAGAGGGTGGTCGAGTACATCATCCACCGCCTGGGCGAAGGGGCACACCTGGGCGATGTGGTAAAGGAGGAGTACGTGCGGCGCAACGCTTCGCCCCTGGAGATAGAGGAGATCTGCGCCGATCCCCGGCTCGTCGAAGCCGCGCGCCAGCACCTGAGGCAGGATTTCGACTCGGGGGAACTCGACCCCGGCAAGCGCCCACGATAGCCGCCCGAACGGGACCAGAAGTCTATCCAGCCTGTATAATCTCTATTCGCGAGCACCTAAAATGGAGGCTGGATGCCGATCTACGAATACAAGTGTGAGAACGGACACGTCTTCGACGTGATGCAGAAGCTGTCCGAAGACCCTCTCTCGTCCTGCATCGAATGCGGCGCCCCTGTCAGGAAAGTCCTCCATCCCGTCGGTATTTCGTTCAAGGGCTCGGGCTTCTACTCCACAGATTACAGCAAGAAGGGTCCAAAAGAGGCCACACAGAAAGAACCTTCCAAGTCCACCAACGGGTCACGCTCGGAAGAGAAGAGCAAGGAGAAGCCGGCCGAGTCCTCCAGCAGCTCAGGGAAAAAGGACTGAAACCATGGCGCGCAGCGCCGGCCTGCCCCAGAGCCGAGACCGCCGGGAAGGTATTCTCAGAAGGGCACTCCGTGCGGCGGTACTCGGGATCACGCTCCTCTTCGTCGTCTCAGCCCTCGCCGTCTCCTGCGCCCTCGTCGTCTACACAGCCTGGGACCACGATCTCAGCCACGGCATCTTCGCCCTACTCTTCGCCGTCCTCAGCGCCCAGATAGCCCTTAACTGGTTTCTGTGGAAAGACGACGAGGAATAGGCACGCTTCGCGTGCCAGCACGGCGCCGTTGGCGCCTTTCAGCATTTCAGCCCGCTCCAGCCTTCAGCTGTCGCTTGTCGCACTTCGGCTTCTGTGTGCAAAATAGCTCTTGCTGGCAGGCTGACAGACGCCCCCAACGCCGTGCTGATAGACGCGCGCGCTGCTAAATGCTGGCCGGCCGGAGGCCGGCCTGAAAAGTCCTGCAAAACATGCCTCAACTTGTGGTCGAGGTACTCTGGACAACGTGTAGGTCCGTACCTTATAGTAGCCCGCATCGGGTATCGACGGGGAGAACAGGCGACCGGCGGCGCTCACTTTGGGGCGTCGCCGAAACCCGGGAGCAGAGGGAGGAAGGTTGGCGGTTTCGTCGGGCGGCGCTTTCGCGCATTTGCACTGTCACTCTGAGTATTCGATGCTGGATGGGGCGAGCCGAATAGGGGACCTCATCTCGTTTGCGAAGGACCAGGGGATGCCGGGGCTCGCGCTCACCGACCACGGCGTGATGTACGGTGCGGTCAAGTTTTACAAGGAGGCCAGGGCGGCCGGGATAAAGCCCCTGGTGGGTTGCGAGGTCTACGTAACGGCCGATCGGAACGACCGGAGTCGCGCCCCTTACTATCATCTTACGTTGATCGCCAGGACCGCCGAGGGCTACAGGAACCTCATGAAGCTCTCGACGTGTGGGTTTCTGGAGGGCTTCTACTACAAGCCGCGGGTCGACCTGGAGATGCTGAGGAAGTATGGGCGAGGGATCATCTGCCTCTCCGGCTGCCTCTCGGCCGAGGTGCCTACCAGGGTACTTGAGGGGCGTCCCGATGAGGCGCGAAGGCTTCTGCTGGAGTATGCAGAGATCTTCGACGATGTGTATCTGGAGCTGCAGGACCATGGCATCGAGCAGCAGCGGCGCGTAAATGAGGGTCTCTACAGGCTCCACAAAGAGACCGGCATTCCGCTCGTTGCGGCCAATGATTCGCACTACACAACGCGGAACGACGCCAGGATGCACGACGTGTTGCTGTGCATCGGGACGGGCAAGTTCTACGACGACCCCAACAGGATGAAGTTCTCGGGCCAGGAGTTCTACGTCAAGACCGCAGAAGAGATGGCCAGGATCTTCCCCGACCATCCCGAGGCGCTCGAGAACACGATCAGAATCGTCGAGAGCGTCGAGGATGTGGGGATCGAGCTGGGCAAGACGCGCCTGCCTAACTTCCCGAAGCCCGAGGGCTACAGCGCCGACCAGTACCTCAGGGAGCAGTGTCAGAGGGGGCTGGTGAGGCGTTACGGTGGGCGGGCGAAGAGCCGGGAGGTGCTCGGCAGGCTCGAGTTCGAGCTGCAGACCATCGAGAAGATGGGCTTCGCTGACTACTTCCTGATCGTCTGGGATTTCGTCAAGTACGCGAAGGACAGGAAGATCGCGGTCGGGCCAGGGCGTGGGTCCGCGGCCGGCTCCATCGTCGCTTACGCGCTGGAGATAACGGACCTGGATCCCCTGGAGTACTCTCTGCTCTTCGAGCGCTTCTTGAACCCCGACCGCATCAACATGCCCGATGTGGACATAGACTTCTCGGTTTCGGGGCGCTCCGAGGTGATGCGTTACGTCACGGGCAAGTACGGCGGCCACGAGCACGTAGCCCAGATCATTACGTTCGGGACAATAGGCGCGAAGGCGGCCATCAGGGACTCAGGACGGATCTACCAGTATCCCTACTCGGACACGGACAAGCTCGCCAAGTTTATCCCCGACAAGCCGGTCGGGACCACACTCCGCGACGTGTTGCGTCCCGAGAGCGGCTCATACGTCGCCGGGGACAAACACCCTGGTCCTGCGCGCGAGATCATGAAGTTCGTGGGGCAGGACGAGGCTGCCAAGCAGGTCCTCGACACCGCCTTCGAGATAGAGGGTTTCGCCCGCCACGCGGGGACCCACGCCGCAGGCGTCGTCATCTCTGAGGAGCCGCTCACCGACATAGTGCCGCTGCAGCGCGTCGCAAGGGACGAAGGGTCTGTCATGGTCCAGCATCCCATGTCCGACGTGGAGGCGTTGGGCTTGCTCAAGGTGGATTTCCTCGGCTTGAGGAACCTCGATGTGATCGAAGAGACCCTCGAGACGATCCGGCGTGGCGGGGGCGAAGAGCCCGACATACGTTCGATCCCCCTGGACGACGAGAAGACTTTGAGGCTCTTCGCGAGGGGAGACACTTTCGGGGTCTTCCAGTTCGAGTCGAGCGGGATGCAGCGGATGCTCCAGGAGGTCAGGCCTGACCGCTTCGATGACCTCGTCGCGTTGAACGCGCTCTACCGACCGGGCCCGATGGACTACATCCCCAACTTCAAGCGCGGCAAGCACGACCCGGAGAGCGTCGAGTACCTCGATGAGCGACTGAAGCCGATCCTGGAGCCTACCTACGGCGTCGCCGCCTACCAGGAGCAGTTGATGGAGATCTCCAAGTCTCTGGGGGGATTTACTCCAGGCGAGGCCGACACGCTGCGAAAGGCCATAGGCAAGAAGAACGCCGCGATGCTCGCCACGCTCAGGGACAAGTTCATGGCCGGTTGCGCCGCGAACGGGGTCTCTACGGACGGCGCCGAGGAGCTGTGGAACTGGATGGAGAAGGCGGGAGGATACTCCTTCAACAAGAGTCATAGCGCGTGCTACTCGTTCCTGGCCTTCCAGACCGCGTACCTAAAAACCCACTATCCCGAGGCGTACATGGCGGCCCTGATGAGCAGCGTGATGAATACCAAAGATAGGGTGCCCCAGTATGTCGCCGAGGCCAGGGCGATGAAGATACGGGTACTTCCGCCCGACGTCAACGAGAGCGGGCGCCGCTTTACGGTGGTCGGTGAGACGATCCGTTTCGGGCTCTCTGCCGTCAAGAACGTGGGGGACTCTTGCGTCGATTCGATCCTCGCCGCCAGGGAGGACGGTCCCTTCCAGGATATCTTCGACTTCTGCGAGCGCGTCGATCCGAAGACGTACAACAAACGAACTCTGGAATCCCTCATAAAATGCGGTGCCTTCGACAACGTCGGGCCCTCGCGGGCCGCCATGGTCGCGGTACACGCCAAGGCTGTAGAACGGTCCACCAGGGGCCTGAAAGGTGCCCACGAGGACCAGTTCTCGATGTTCGATGTGTCCGAGCTTGCGCCGCCGAGGCCAGAGTTTCCTGACGTCGAGGATGACCAGCGCGAGAGCCTGGAGTGGGAGAAAGAGGCACTTGGCCTCTACGTCTCAGATCACCCCTTGCGTCCCGTTCTGCACAAACTCAAGAAGCATACGGATACGACGGTCTCGGATCTCGAACGTTACAAGGACGGGGCCATCGTGTGGGTCGGAGGGCTAGCGACCTCGGTGCGGACCAACACGACGCGCAAGGGTGACATGATGGCCATGCTGCAGCTCGACGACACGCGGGGCTTCGCCGAGGTAATGGTCTTCCCACGCGTCTACGCCAAATGTTCAGCGTGCGTACGCGAGGACGCGGTCCTCAAGGTCAAAGGTAAGGTCGAGATGAAAGAAGGCATCCCTCGCATCGTGGCGCTGGAGATGGAGGAGCTTCACCTCGAACCCGGTGCAGACCCCGTGTACCTCGACGCCCTCACGTTCGTCGGCCACCCACAGAATGTGGCCAGAGAGGCGTTCGAGCTCTTGATGCAACATCCTGGGGAGAGTCCCATCTTTCTCGTCTCCGGCGAGGAGATGCTGGAAGAGAATATCGGGAACATCGCGGATTCCTCCGACCTGCACGCCGAACTGAAACGACTCCTCGGACCAAGATGCCTCTCCTACACGTCTCCCGCCGAGCCGCAGATGGAGCAGGTCTCTTAGGACGGTCGCGTCGCGGTTCTCTCCGACTTCAGGGTTTCTGTGGCCACTGACCTGGAGATCATCAGTACCAGGGCGCAACGTACGCGGAAGCAGGGGGTTGCGCTGGGGCGCGAGCCGGGCGATGATGCAGGCTTCCTGATCTAGAAGCGGAGGCCTGTGAACGTGGCAGACAAGATAGTATTTACGCGTGGCGTCCCACCGCCGGAGGCGTTCCCGACCGAAGACCTGGGGGCGTGCCTGGACGCGGCGGTCAGGGAGAATCCCGGCGTCGTGCTGCAGTACGGTCAACAGCCGGGCTACGCGCCGCTGCGCGAGGAACTGGCCAGCGAATATGGGGTCTCACCAAAGGAGATCCTGATCGGCAACGGTTCGTTGCAGTTGCAGGATCTCGTCTCTTCCTGTCTCGTCGAGCCCGGTGCCGCAGTCTATACGGAGCAGCCTAGCTACGACCGGGCGATCAAGACCTTCAGACGCCGCGGAGCGCGCACCGAGGGAATCCCCCTCGAAGAGGACGGCATAAGCATCGAACGGCTCGAGGCGGCCCTCAGACGCGAGGTCCCTGCCTTCCTGTACCTCGTGCCTGACTTCCAGAATCCCGCAGGCGCGACGCTCTCGCTGGAGAAGCGGCAGAGGGTCGTGGAACTAGCAGACCGCTATGGTTTCTGGGTGATCGAAGACATCCCTTACCGCAAGCTGCGCTACGAGGGTGATGATGTTCCGTTGCTGCGCCAGATCGACCCCTCGCGCGTCATCACGATGAGCTCGTTCAGCAAGCTTCTCAGCCCTGGCATGAGGGTTGGGTTCATGATCTCACCAGAGGATCTAATAAGAGAAGTGACGGCGCTCGGGGAAGACACCTACCTCTCGCCAGTCCTCCCCACACAAGCTGCCGTCGCCGAGTACCTGAGCCGTAGGCTCCTAGGTCCGAATGTAGAGCGACTGAAAGATCTGTACACACCCCGGTGGAAGTCAATGGTCGGGGCGGTACGCCGCGAGTTGCCCGGCGCCCAGGCGTTCATCCCATCGGGCGGGTTCTTCGTGAGCGTGATGCTACCCGAGGAGGCAAATACCGAGAACCTGGTAGGCCGGGCAGAGGACATCGGGCTCGTGCTCACGCCAGGCGCGGCGTTCTTCGCAGATCCTGAGGAAGGTGAAGAGGCGGACGGCGGCAGGTTCGTGCGCCTGCCCTTCTGTGCCGTAACGCCAGAACAGATAGAAGAGGGAGTGAGGCGTCTGGCGAGCCTGCTCTGATAGCGGTTTTGGAAGGGAAACCTTCCAAAACCGCGCTAGTCAGCACGCCGCCTTTGGCGCCTTGCCAGCACTTCAGCTAGTCAGCTTTCGCGTGCGCGAGTCCTGGCTGAAGTGCTGACCAGCGAAGGCCTTAAGGCCTGAGCGTGCTGACAAGGCGCGAAGCGCCGTGCTGACTTGCTGAAGTGCTTATTGCGGTGCGAAGAAGTCGATGTGGTTGCCGTCAGGGTCTTTGACCGTAGCGTACCGCTGTCCCCAGAACGCGTCCCAGGGGTCTTTGTGCCCGAAGCCGAGGGCGGCGAGTTCTTCGTACTTCGCGTCGACACCCGCGGGGTCGGGGCAGAGGAAGGCGAGCGCCACGCGGTGTCCCCCTGAGGGCTCGGTCCATTCTGGGTCGATCTGTTGTATGAGCTCGGCGGTATCCCACGCCACGCGTAGGCCCGAGGGTGTCGTCGCCTCGGCGTGCGACTCGTTCTCGGCGCCCTCCGGGATGTCAAGGCCGAGACGGCGGTAGAACTCGAGCGAAGTCCTCATATCGCGTACGACGATTCCGACGACGTCCAGTCGTAGATCCATCCATTCCTCCTTGTCGGTCCTGCTGAGCGTACATGACAATAGGCACCTTACCAACGGGCGATCCGGAGCCGGCGCCGCACGAGAAGATCTACTCCTTGGCCCGTGAAGAGCGCACGTCGTTCATGTAACATGGAAGCCGTAATGGTAAAGGGAGGTCCCATGGTTTCGGCCGGCGGACAGGGGAGGTAGGGCGGATGGACGAACGTGTATCTCACGCGACCGAGCATGCGGATCTAAAGCGTGGCATCGGCCCCTGGTTGCTGTTTTTCTTCGTCCTCGGTGACATCGTGGGGGCCGGGATCTACGCGCTCGTAGGCGAGGTCGGGGCCACTGTGGGCGGCGCGATCTGGACCGCGTTTCTGTGTGCATTCATTCTCGCGATCTTCACCGCGGCCTCCTACGCCGAGCTGGTCACCAAGTATCCACGGGCCGGTGGGTCTGCCACCTACGTCAACAACGCCTTTCGGAACCCCTTCATTAGCTTTATGGTGGCCTTCGCCGTGGCGGCGGCCAGCCTCACTTCGGCGAGCGTTCTGAGCCTGGCTTTCTCGGGAGACTACCTCTTGCAGTTCATTAACGTGTCGAGCGTTCTCGCCGCGCTCGTTTTCGTGGTGGTGATCGGGTTTATCAACTTCTACGGCATCTCCGAGTCGGTCAGGCTCAACCTGGTCTTCACGTGTGTCGAGATCACCGGCCTGGTGCTCATAGTGGTGATAGGATTCGTGGCGCTCGGGGCCGGCACAGGCGAGCCGGCCAGGGCCTTCGAGTTCAAGGAAGGCACGAGCATACTTCCGGCCATCCTGGCAGGCACGGTCCTTTCGTTCTACGCCCTGATCGGTTTCGACGACTCGGTCAACGTGGCCGAGGAAGTGCGCCATCCGAGCAGGATCTACCCCCGCGCGATCTTCGGCGGGTTGCTCGCCGCCGGTGTCATCTATCTGCTCGTCACTTTCACCGCCTCCATGGTGGTGCCCACGGCCCAGCTCGCCGCGTCCAGCGGACCCCTGCTCGAGGTAGTGGAGAGATCGCCACTGGCGATCCCGCCCAGACTGTTCGCGCTCATCGCGCTAATAGCGGTCTCCAACGGGGCGCTCATCAACCTGATCATGGCCTCCAGGGTCATCTATGGCATGGGAGACCAGGATGTCTTGCCTGAGGTCTTCTCCAGGGTCCACCCTGGACGCCGTACTCCCTGGGTCGCCATCCTATTCGCAACCCTCGTGGTCTTGACGCTGATCTCTACGGTCGGCCGCAGCTCCGACGCGCTCGACACCCTCTCCAGCACCACGGTGGTGCTCCTTCTCTTGGCGTTCATAATGGTGAACATCTCGGTCCTCGTCCTACGGGGCGACGAGGTGGATCACGAACACTTTCGCACGCCGAGCGTGTTCCCCATCCTCGGCATCGTAGTCTCGGCGTCACTCCTGATATACACCGCGATAAGCGACTTGGCGGTCTTCGGACTGGCCGGTCTGTTGCTGGGGATTGGCCTCGTCCTCTACGGCGTGAACGTACTGGTGAAGCGTAGCCTGGACCACGCATCTCCGCAGGGCGGGGAGTAGCCCGACCCCCACGTGCTTCCCTGATGGCCAAACAGGGCTGTCGCCGGGCATAAGATCTTGCGCCTCCGGGTCGTAATTGGCCCGTGCGGCGTACTCTATTGTGGAAGCGCGAAGGAACCTGGCATCGCCCGTAGAGGACGGTCTGGCTTACAGCATCGGAGGGACGGGTACATCAGAATGAATGGCTAGAGTACCTTACAGAATGGGGAGAGTGCGATGAACGGTTTGCTCAAGGGGGCGCTCGCCGCGGGTGGCGGGGCGGTCGGGTTCGAGCTGTTGCGGCGGGCATTGTTCTCGGGGGCGCGACGGAGGTACGAGCCTTGGGAGAGGTCGCCCTATAAGGACTTCCCGAACAGGGTTCTCATCGTCGGTGGAGGCTTCGCCGGCTACAAGGCGGCCCAGACCCTCTGCAAGCTCACCAGGGACCGCGACGATGTAGGGGTCATGCTCATCTCGCGGGAGAACTACTTTACGTTCTGGCCGATGCTGGCCAGCGTTATCGGCGGCGACGTGGCGACCCAGAACGTCGCGCAGCCTTTGCGCCGGACCCTGATCCGGCTCGGCGCCAGCTTCAGGAGGGCTCCCCTGGACAGCATCGATCTGGAAAAGCGGTGCGTGGTGGCAGGTGGCAGGGAGTTCCCCTACGAGCATCTCGTGCTCTCGCTGGGGGCCGAGCCTGCCTACTTCGGCATACCCGGCGTGGAGGAGCACTGCATAAGCATAAGGGGGATCGGAGCCGGCGAGGCCATCGTGGACAGGGTCATCGAGCGCTACGAGGAGGCGACGCTGGCGGGGGGCGAGATCCCCGACTCCAAGCTGACCTTCATGGTCATCGGGGGCGGGGCGACCGGGGCCGAGGTGGCCTCGGAACTGCACAGCCTCGTCAGAGACTTGCTCGTGCCCGACTACCCCAATATCAATCCGCACCGCGTCAAGATAATCCTCGTCGATGCGAACAAGGAGATCCTCAAGGAGCTCGACCCCGCCCTGCGGAGGGTCGCGCGCAAAAAGCTGGCCGACCTCCAGATTGAGGTGATCAACAACGTCAAAGCGAAGAAGGTCACGGCAGACCTGGTGATCCTCGGCGACGGACGCGAGATCATGGTCGAGAACGTAATCTGGACGGCGGGCTCCAGGGCGAGCGTAAAGCTCGACGAGATCGACCTTCCTCACGACGAGCGCAGGGGCCTTACGGTGGATCGCTCTATGCGGGTCGTGGGCCACGACAACTTGTGGGGGATCGGCGACTGCGCTGCGGTCCTGGACGAAGACGGCTCGCCCGTGCCCCCAAACGCCCAGGCCGCCGTGCAGGAGGGCGAGGCCGTAGCCAGGAACATACTCGCCGTTATAGACGGCGAGGACCCGAAGCCCTTCCGCTACAAGTCGCTCGGACAACTCGTCGAGCTAGGGAGCGAGTTCGCCGTCAACGACGTCCTTGGCGTAAAGTTCAGCGGCCAGTTAGCGGCCATCTTCTGGCGCCTGACATACCTCTTCAAGCTAGAGAGCCCAGAGAGCAGGGCCAGGATCGCCGCAGACTGGCTCCTGGATATCTTCTACGACCCGCCCGTCACCCAGATTCGGCGCTAGCCGTGTGCGCCGCGCTGGCCGACCACAGCGGGTACTAAGGCTTCCGAGGGATAATCTCAGCGGCCCTCCGCAAGGTGTTTTCATCCCTCATATACTCCCGCCGCCCCTTGACCTCCACCGCCCCCAGTCTCCGTAGCTCGCCCATCGCCCTGCTAACGGCGACACGCCTGGCACCGATCATGGCGGCGAACTGCTCGTGGGTGTAGCGGGTGCTTATCCCGACGCACTCGCGGTCCACCATCACCTCCTTCTCCAGAAGGCGAATCAGGAAGCTCGCCAGGCGGGCCGAGACCTTCTTGAGGGCGGTGTCGGCTATCCACTCTCGGGATTCGTAGAGGCGCCCGGCGAGCCGTTCGTCCAACCTCAGACCGACCTCGGGATTCTCTTGCACGAGGTGGTGGAGCAGGGAGATGGACAGTATGGCCACGCGCGAGGGATCGATGGTCTCGGCGTACGTGCCCCGCTGCCGTCCGGCCAACGCAGGCACGTCCCCGAACAGGTGCCCGGACTCGACGATGAGCTCCGCTCCACCGAGCATCTTGTACAGGCGTAGGCGCCCCTCGATCATCACGAAGAAGCTCCTGGACTCCTGCGTCGGCCCGTAGAGGATCTGGCCCCGCCCCAACCGCATCTCCGGGACCCGCCGCGCGAGCCACAGGATCTCCTCCTCTGAGAGCGCTCCGAACACCTCAACCTTCGCCAAGTGCCGCGCCAGCTCTTCGGGGGACGTACCAGTCACAGAAGCTGCTCCACAGAAAACAACTCCTTCCCGAAATCCTGGTCTCAGGTGGGTCGCTCGATTGTATCATTATATACATAACGTTCCACGGCTCTCTGGTAAAAAGGCTTCCCTGGTTGGGAAAGGAGGAGCTTGGATGCGGGCCGTGTTATGTGTCCTGCTGTGCAACTGCTGCCACGCCCTTAGGGCCGACGACGACGAACGTCTGGTGGCTGTGGCCCTCGAGCACCTGAGACGATACCATCCCGTCGCGCCTGTTGGGGAGGAGCGGGTCAGGGAGATCGTCACTGCCCGCGCCTACGAAATCGAGTACGCTGCGGTGTATGCAGGTAATCTCGGGACCGAGGAGGGTTAGTCCGGGCACTATCGACCCGGTAGAATGGCCGCGTCTTCGACCGCAAGTCCTGGGAACTTAGCCTGGCGCGCCGACGAACGCACCGAGAATGGCCCAGGCATTACATTTGGGGGGATATGCTTTCGTCCGCGAACATGCTATGCTGCTATTCTGGGAGTGTATCCGGGACGGCGGTTTGACACCATTTCACTCTTCCGTCTCGACATGAGGGGGGTGTTCGGCATGAGAAGGTCTGTCGTACTGTCGGTTGCGGTGGCCTTAGCCGTACTGCTCGTGTCGGGCGTCTGGGGCAGCGCCGCTCGGGAGGCCGTGGGGGCTACCGCCAAACCCAATATCGTCTTCATCCTGGCTGATGACATGCGCAAAGATGACCTCAAGTACATGCCGAAGACGCTCTCTATATTGAGGGACAAGGGCATGTACTTCTCGAATGCCTTCGTCTCGAACGCGCTTTGTTGTCCCAGCCGGGCCACCATCATGAGGGGCCAGTACGCCCACAATACCGGGGTCTGGACCAACCGGGGTTCGAGAGGGGGCTGGAAGGCCTACAGGAACAACGGCAACGAGAAGGACAATATGGCGACGCGTCTGGATGCGGCTGGCTACAGGACAGGCCTCTTCGGCAAGTACCTCAATGAATACCCCGGCGCCTCGGACGAACCGCCAGGCTGGGATAGGTGGTTTGCGCACACGGAAGGCTCCAATTACTACGACTACAAGATCAACGACGATGGCAGAATCATCCACTACGGCTCGACCGCTGCAGACTATGAAACGGACGTGATAGCGAAGCACGCAATGAACTTCGTCGGCGCCTCCGCGATGGCGAGGGTACCCTTCTTCGCCTTCGTGGCGCCAAGGGCCCCTCACAGTCCGGCGACGCCAGCAAAGCGCGACAGGCACGTCCACGACGGCCTCAAGTCCCAGCGCCTGCCGTCCTTCAACGAGAAGGATGTCTCAGATAAACCCCCCTGGATACGGAAGCTGCCGGGGCTCAGCGATGCCAGAAAGGCGAAGATAGACAACCGCGCCGAAAAGCGGGCCGAAACGCTGCAGGCGCTCGATGATCTGGTGGCCGGGATCGTGGGTAGGCTGAATGACAGGCGTGTGCTCTCCAACACCTACATCTTTTTCACCTCCGACAACGGATGGCATGGAGGCGAGCACCGCATAGCGAAGGACAAGTGGCGCCCTTACGAGGAGGACGTCCACATGCCGCTCCTGGTGCGCGGCCCTGGCGTGGAGGCGGGTCGCCAGGCTCACAAGCTGGTCCTCGACACCGACTACTTGCCCACCTTCACCGACCTGGCGGACACGAAGACGCCCGACTACGTCGATGGACGCTCCCTGCAGCCTGTGCTCGAAGGGGAAACCACCGCCTGGAGGAGCGCCATCCTGCTCGAAGCTACAGGCCGATACTCACCGGCCTACAGAGGCATCCGTACGAGCGACGGTCGCAAGTACGTGGAGTACACGGGCGGTGGGAAGGAGTTGTACCACCTCGGCCGCGACGCCTACGAGCTCCGCGACTCTTACAATCCCAAAGACCCACCCGTCACCCTGGCAAAGCGCCTGAAAAAGCTGGTGGGTTGTAATGCTGCCGGTTGCCGGGAAGCCGAGGGCGGGCAGTAGTAGCGATCTAGTTGCCAGGGCCGCCAAGGTAGTGTCCATCGGTTAAGATAGCGTCTCTTATGGATCGCGAGACGCCCAGGAAGTTCGCCACCACGCCCGGCACGCGCGACGTGCTGCCCCCCGAATCCACGCGGTTACTCGATGTGCAGGGAAGGATCAGGGACCGGTTCGCCCTGTTCGGGTTCAGGGAGGTCCTCACGCCCGCGCTGGAGTACGCCGAGGTGATCGAGGAACACGGCCTAAGGGACGTCTCCTACAAGCTCTTCGACCAGGACAACCAGATGCTCCTCCTCAGGCCGGAGATGACCACCCCCATAGCCCGCGTCATCTCCCAGCGCCTGGCGGGCAGCCCGCCGCCGCACAAGCTCTCCTACGTCCTCCCTGCTTACCGCCGCGCGAGCGTGGGCCGCGGGCAGAGCGCGGAGCTCTACCAGGCCGGAGTCGAGGTCGTCGGTTCGGCGAGCCCCAGGGAGGACGCCGCCACCATCGCGCTCCTCGTCGACGTGTTGCAGAGCCTCGGCCTCAGCGCCCCCTCGGACTTCGCCGTCGTGCTCGGCCAGTCGACCTTCTACTCAGGTTACCTGCGGCACGTCGTCCCCGACGCGGCAACGGCCGTAACCGGCGCCCTGGCCGCGAAGGACCTCGTCGCCGTCGACGACCTTGCGGGGGAGTTGCCGGAGGACGCCGCCGCGGGGGTCCGTGGCATCCCTCGTATCGTTGGGCCGGCTACAGATGAATCCCTCATCGAGGAGGCCGGCCGTTTCGCGGTGGGAAACGCGGCGAGGGAGGCCCTCGAGAACCTGCGGGAGATACTGCGCCACCTCGAGGCGCACGGGGTGCTAGGGGCGGTTATCCTGGATCTCGGTCTCTCCGGGCGCCACGAGTATTACACGGGCGCGGTCTACGAGGCCTACGCCGCCGGCCTCGGGTTCACCGTCGCCAACGGCGGGCGCTATGATAATCTCCTCAGGCGCTTCGGGAAGGAACTGCCGGCGACGGGCTTCGCCATCTACCTGGAGAGGCTGCTCTCTGTTCTGCCCGAGGAGGGTCCGCAGCCCCTGCTCGTCCTCGTCGGCGGAGACGTTGGCGGCATAGAGGCAGCGGATGGGCTGCGGAGGCTAGGCGTGCCCGTGTTGCATCTTTCAGAAGACCTTCCACCCGAGCCCGCGCTGGAGTACGCAAGGAGCGTGGAGGCGGCCTGGATCTCCTACCCGACAGCAGGCGGCGTCAAGCTCGCCACCGCCGACCCCGCCGGAGAGTTCGTTTCAATGAGTTTCGAGTCCGTGGCGAGGTTGGTGCTCCCATGAGTGGGTTGCGCGTCGCCGTGCCCAAGGGCGCCATCTTCGTTGATGCACTAGCGGCGCTGGAAAGGGCCGGCCTCCCGGCTGGCGTTCTCCGCGAGAACGGGCGCAGGCTCGTCTACAGGGCCGAAGGTACCGAGTTTATCGTCAGCCGGCCCTCCGACGTGCCCGTCTTCGTCGAGTACGGGGCCGCGGACATCGGGATCGTCGGTAAGGATGTGCTCGATGAGCAGCAGCCCAACGTGGTCGAGCTGAGGGACCTTGGGACGGGGAGATGCCGCATGATCCTGGCCGCCCCAGAGGGCAGGGCAGAAGACGTACGACGGGCCATCCGCCACGCCGAGGTCGTCAGGGTTGCGACGAAATTTCCCGACACCGCAAGGCGCTACTTCGAGCGCATGGGCCGCCAGGCCGAGATCATAGAGCTGCACGGTTCCATAGAGCTCGCACCCCTGGTCGGCCTCGCGGAGTGCATCATCGACCTCACCGCCACAGGCACGACCCTGCGCGAGAACGACCTCGTGGTTCTCGATGAGATCTCCACCTCGACGGTGCGTCTGATCTCCAACCGCGGCTCCTACCGCCTGCGCCACAACGAGGTCGTCGCCCTGGCCGAGGCGATGCAGGAGAGCCAAGAGCCACGTGGTTAGCAGGACAGACGCCAGGGGGAGGGGGCCAGATGAGATCGTCGGTGAGTTGCGGCGTCCCGGCGGCTTTCTCTCGCAGGCGGTCCGCGACGCAGCACGCCAGATCGTCGAGGACGTGCGCGATAGGGGAGACGCGGCTCTCCTGGAATACACCGAACGCTTCGACGGTGTCCGGCCACGGGAGATCCGGGTTCCAGGGAGCGAGATAGACAGAGCCCGCGCATCTCTCTCCCCTGAGCTCGAGGAGAGCTTCGGCGTAGCGATAGAGAACGTACGCGCCTTCCACGAGGACGAGATGGACCGCCCGTGGGAGCGGAGCCACGACGGGGCCACGACGGGGCAGCGCGTGAGGCCCATCCGCCGGGCAGGACTCTACATCCCGGGAGGACACGCCGCGTACCCGAGCACGCTCGTTATGTCGGCGGTGCCGGCCCAGGTAGCGGGGGTGCAGCAGATCAGGATCTGCACCCCGCCGGGGCCCGACGGATTGCCCGAACACAACGTGCTCGCCGTCGCGGGCCGGCTCGGTCTCGAAGAAGTCTACGCCGTCGGGGGCGCCCAGGCCATTGCCGCACTCGCCTACGGCACACAGAGCGTGGCAGCTGTGGACAAGGTCGTCGGTCCGGGTAACGACTACGTCACGGCGGCGAAGCTCGACGTTTTCGGAGTCGTCGGCATCGACGCGCCGCAGGGACCGAGCGAGGTGCTGGTCATCGCCGATGCCGGCGCCGTACCGGAGCGCGTCGCCACCGACCTGATGGCCCAGGCCGAGCATCTCTCCGGGGCGTCGGCCGTGCTGCTCACCCCGAGCGAGCGATTGATCTCCTGCGTCGAGCCGCTCCTCTCCGGAGGGCCGGCAGAATACATCTGCCTGGTGCGCGTCGAGGATCTGGCGCAGGCCGTAGAGATCTCCAACCGCTACGCCCCCGAGCACGCGCACGTGATCTCGGCCGACCACAAGGCCGTCGTGCGGGATCTCGACGCCGTCGGCATGGTCGCCGTGGGAGACTTCAGCCCCGTCGCGCTCGGCGACTACGCGGCCGGTCCTTCCCACGCTCTGCCCTCCGGCGGGACCGCAACCTGGGCCTCCGCCCTCGGTACCCACGACTTTCTCGCCAGGACGAACTACATCCACTTCAGTCGGGACGCCCTGCGAGACCTCGGGCCCCACGTGGAACGCTTGGCCCGCCTGGAAGGCTTTGGCAACCACGCCGCGAGCGTCAAGACCAGGATGGGGTAGACGTTGTCCGCTAGAATGCTTGGGCCAGAGATCCGGAGGAAGATGGCGCGTAAAGGTGAAGCTGAGCGAGAGACGGCGGAGACGTTCGTCAGGGTGAGCCTGGAGCTCGACGGCGGGGGGGAGGCCGAGGTCGCGACGGGGGTGGGATTTCTGGACCATCTCCTGCACCTGCTCGCCCACCACTCCGGCATGGACCTCTCGGTAGAGGCCAAGGGCGATACGTGGGTGGATGACCACCACACGGTCGAGGACACAGGGCTAGTGCTCGGACGCGCCTTCGACGAGGCGCTCGGCGAGAGGGGCTCCATCACGCGCTTCGCCGACGCGAGCGCGCCCCTCATCGAGGCGCTCTCGACGGCCGTCGTCGACCTCGGGGCCAGGAGCCACCTCACGTGCAACCTCGGCCCGATGCCGGAAAAGATAGGGGCCTTTGACGTAGAGCTCTTCCCCGAATTCCTGCGCGCCTTCACCCAGTACGGACGCTTTACGCTCCACCTCAACTGCCACTACGGCGAAAACGCTCACCACAAGATAGAGTCCGGTGTCAAGGCCCTGGCCGTTGCCCTGAGGGATGGCATCGCCCCGCGCGCATCGGGTAGCGCCTCGACAAAAGGAGTTGTCGATTAGGTTACAGGCATCTGGTAATGAGTAGGAAGCGACGCTTGATGGAGTCGACAAGAAGTCGTCGCAAGGCGTTGCGTCCAGCGAACGGCGGATGCGGTACTAGCACACCAAACCTGAAACTTGATGCCTGAAGCCTTGAGCGTAGCGATTGTGGACTACGGTGCGGGGAATACGCTCTCCGTCACGCGGGCGCTGGAGAAGGTCGGTGCGAAGGTGGATCTCACGTCCGATCCGGAGCGGGTGGGCGCGGCTGATGCCGTGGTTCTACCGGGTGTAGGGGCCTTCGGAGACTGCATGTGGAAGTTGCGGGAACGCGGGATGGATCAAGCGTGCGGTGAGGCGTTCCGGTCAGGCAAACCCTTTCTCGGGGTCTGCGTCGCGCTGCAGGTGATCTTCGAGGGCTCCGAAGAGTCGCCAGGAGTGGAGGGGCTTGGGCTCTTGCCGGGAGAGGTGGTGCGCTTGGGGGGAGACGGGCTCAAGGTCCCGCACATCGGGTGGAACGAGATCTCTGTGGTGCGGGATCATCCCGTTCTCGACGGCCTCGACGGTGAGGCTTTCTACTTCGTCCACTCCTACTACCCCGTGCCCGAGGATTCAGGTGACCTGATCGGCGAGACGGACTACGGGGCGCGCTTTTGTGCCGTGGCCGGAAGGGAGAACCTCGTGGCCGTGCAGTTCCATCCCGAGAAGAGCAGCAGGGCGGGCCTGAAGCTGTACGAGAATTTCCTGGCCTGGGCGGGATCGGTTTGAGTGGCTTCACCGTCTATCCTGCTATCGACCTGCGCGGCGGGCGATGCGTGCGTCTCAAACAGGGGGATTTCGGACGGGCCAGGGAGTATGATGCCGATCCTGTCGAGCGAGCGAGAGATTGGGAGAGTCAGGGGGCTGAGGCGATCCACGTCGTCGACCTTGACGGCGCCGAGGAGGGCAGGCCCGTCCAGCTCGAGCTCATCCGCCGTATCGCGAGGGCGGTTGGCGTCCCACTGCAGGTGGGAGGGGGCATCCGCTCCATCGACGACCTGCGCGCCGTGCGGAGTGCCGGCGCCCGGCGCGTCGTGATGGGGACGGCGGCGGTCGAAGACAGGGATCTGCGGCTGAGGGCGGTCGAGGAGGCCGGCGATTCTCTGCTCGTGGCCGTCGACGCGCGCGATGGAGTCATAGCGACGCACGGTTGGCTGAAGTCGAGCGGGGTATCGGTTCTGGATCTCTCGAAAGAGCTGGTCGCCGAAGGTGTCGCCTCGGTCCTCTACACCGATGTCGCGCGTGACGGCATGAGCGCGGGGGCAGCGCTCGACGGAACCGCTGCCGTTGCAAAGATAATCCCCACCGTCGCCAGCGGGGGCGTGTGCGGTCCCGAGGACGTGGCCACGCTCTCCAGTACACCCGGTGTTACCGGTGTGGTGGTCGGCACCGCGCTCTACGAGGGCAAGACCACGCTCCGAGACCTGATAGCAAGCGTCCAGGCATCTGGTAGCGCCGGCACAAGAGCTGAGCAGTTACGGATGAGAAAGAGCTATCAGAGAGACTAATCCTGATACCCGGCACAGGAGGGCCCTGGCCTTCCTGTGCCGCTCTCAGCACTCGAGACTGGATGAACGGGGCTCGCCCTGTTCGTATTTGGCGGATTGGATCGTACGCCACGAGAATTTGGCGAGGGCTTCGTCTGTGGGCCCCCTCTGGTGGGGGTCTGCCTCGGCGATGGCTTCCCTGGCCACCTCCACCGCGGCGTCGAGGGCGGCGTTTATCTCGTAGGCCCTGGCGGCCTGGTACTTGATGAGCAACACGCGTGGGGTCGCCCGCCCTAGCGCGTAGGCGACTTCATACTCCTCCGTGCGGCTCTCGTGGTCGCCTACGCGCTTGACCGTGCAATGCAACTGTGGCATATAGGCATCCTACCATCTATATTGCTGCACCTGGCCCCGCGTC